>NZ_JBBBDV010000015.1:0-126690 GCF_037137105.1 Serratia sp. TMDUHS_CL | reverse complement strand
TATGCCATCACCCGATGAATCTGCAAATATTGCAGCAGCATGATGGTCTTGCCGTCTTTAATGCGGCCGTCGGCGATCATCGCCACCGCTTCGCTGAACGGCAGTTCGATCACTTCGATATCTTCATCTTCAATGCCGCCGCCGGCCGCGCGCCGCTCATCGTCATGGTATTCGGCGATAAAGAAGTGCACGATCTCGGTCACGCCGCCCGGCGACATGTAGGCTTCGAAGATTTTCTTGACCTCGCTCACCTGGAAGCCGGTTTCCTCCACCGCTTCGCGGCGCGCGCACTGCTCCGGCGAATCGGCGTCCAGCAGGCCGGCGCAGGCCTCGAGCAACATGCCGCTTTCGTTGCCGTTGACATAGGTCGGCATGCGGAACTGGTTGGTCAGCACCACCGTGCCCTTGGCGCGGTTGTACAGCAAAATGGTGGCGCCGTTGCCGCGATCGTAGACCTCACGCACCTGTTGCACCGAACCGCCGTTTTTGCGTTTCAGATCGAACGTGTACTTGTGCAGCACATACCAGTTGTCCGACAGCAGCTCTTTCTTCACATTCTCAATTTTCGACGACATGCCCTTTTCCCTTGAGTAGCAACCTGAAGATCATACCGCGATTGCGCCGCGCCGCGGCAGACGATTTGCAACAAAACATCATCTCTCCCAACGGTAACCCAACCTGAAATCATCTTAAAGTAAGTACATCTAAGTAGCGGAAAACCTGAAAAAAAACCATAAGGAAGAGCGCCAATATCATCCTAATAACACGCGCCTACTTTATTTTTCAACGCCTCTTTAGGGAAAACCAACGTGAAACTGACTCATCGCTGCTTGTTACCGTTAAGCCTTTTATTGATGGCCAGCGCCGGCGCCCACGCGGCGGACTGCGCCAACGTGCCGGAATGGACGGCTAAAACCTACGCCATCAAAGGCACACAGGTCATCAAGGACAATGCGCTGTTCGCCAATAAATGGTGGGCAGAAAAGCACCATATCCCCGGCGTAGCCGGTTGGGTCGGCGAACCCTGGCAAAACCTCGGCCAGTGTACCGCCCAGGAAGCCCCCTGGTGGCAAGCCTACGCCGAGCAGGAGGGATTCAACGATGCGCTGCGTTACATCGGCACCAGCCTGGACGCGCTGAATCAAGACGCCGAACAGGCGCTGGCGGACTCGCAAGATGCCCGCACGCCGCTGTATTGGCTCAAGCGCACCATGCAGATGTACCCGTCAGACACGCCAAATGTCTACCGGCTGCCGATCGTTCACGCCGCCAGTTGGTACAACTCCTTGTATGGCAGCATGGCGCGCGGAATTTTCTTCTATACCCGCACGCTGGGGAATCAGGGCGACAGCGTCACGATCAAGACCGGGGCCATTCCGGCAGGCAGCTCATGTTTTGCGGCGACCAGCGCCCGTTTCGATAATGTCGACAGCATCTACTCGGAAAAACGAAAGCTTGATGCCAACAAGGAGACCACTTATACCTTCGCGCAAACCGGCGTACTGGCCTTAGGCTGCAGCCATCCGCAAAAACAGCAAAACGGCGAATTGGTCCGGTTTGAGGTGAGCGGCGGTGGCGACAGCAACCTGCACATTCTCGGTCAAAATACGCAAGGCGACTGGGAGCAACAGAAGGCCGGCGCCAGCATCCTGGGCGGCGTCGTGTTGTATGACGGTAAATCCAATCACTTCGTACCGAAGAAAATCACCGACAAAACGCAGGAGATCATCAATAAATCGCTGGGGGAAAGCCTCAGCATTGCCGCGCTGTATGAAGCGGTGAACGGCATGGATGGTACCCACGAGATGTTCACGGCGTCACAGGGCTCCCTGTTCCTCAACTACAGCAAATGCTGCAGCGCGGAATACCGCGAGGGCGCGGTCAACGTCGGTTTCTTCGCCGACAAGACCACCCGCGCCAATGCCGCTCACTGGGGGCTCTGGCACGAACTGGGGCACGAGAACGAGCCGCAGTGGGAATACAACGTATTCCCCGAAGTGCAGGTCAACCGCTATTCGGTACTGGCCTGCCGCATGCTGTCGGAACGTAACGATTTTGACTATGGCCCGACCTGCAAACTGGGGGCAGACAAAGAGTGGGATCGGGATGCGGTGCGTAAGTTCCTCGCTTCGGAAGTGCGCTACGATGAGTTCCCGAAGCAGCAGCACGATCTCGCACTGGGATTCTTTACCCATCTGCTGCATGCTTATGATGAATCCTTCTTCCCGCGCATCAATCAGGAACGGTTGAAGCAGGCCTTCGCGGCACCGGGTAACACCATGCAGGATAAATATAAATACGTCTTCGGCACGCCGCAGAAGGTCATCGACTTCAGCGTGGTCGTCTACAGCCGGGAGGCGGGGCAGGATCTGCGCGAGTACTTTACCCGCTGGGGGTTGCGCTTCAGCGATGCTGCGGCGAAACAGGTTGCCGCGATGCATCTGCCGACGCCTTGACCGACAGTGACAAAAACCGCCGACGAGGAGCCTTGCGCAAGATTTGATCCACGCTAAAGACAAATCGCCGGAGGAAACCAGCCCGCCGCTGAACATCGGCGGGCATTTCGCTATTCATTTGATTATACGACGACAATTGTTCCCGTTTTGTTGACAACTTGATACAAATCGCGGTGCATTTTAGTTGCAAAAGTTATAGTTTTGCTTTCGAATGAAACTGGCGAAGCGCCTCACCTGAGAGAAGGATCCGTGATTGCTTGTTAAACGTTCCGTGACCGGCAGCCTGGCCAGAGCGCTGTTCGGCATCGTGATACTGTCGGTGCTCGCCACCGGGTTGGCGTTGACCACCGTCGCCGGCAGCCAGAGCGACGCCGAAGCGATCAATATCGCCGGTTCGCTGCGCATGCAAAGCTACCGGCTGGCCTTCGATCTCGACCAGCAGAGCCCGGAGCTGGAGCTGCACCTGCAGCAGTACCGGCAATCTTTACAGGCGCCGGCGCTGCAAAAGCTGGCGCGGTTTTACGTACCGGCCGAGGTGCGGAATCACTATCTGGCGCTGCAACGGGCATGGCAAACGATGGAGCGCCAGATCCGCGGCGGGCAGGCGGCCGCCTACCGGGCGGAGGTCGCCGGCTACGTCAACCGCGTCGATCATTTCGTTTCTGCCCTGCAGCGCTATTCCGAGTTGAAACTCACCCTGGTGGCCGCCGTCAGCGTGCTCGGTTACGCCGCCATCATCGGTCTGGTGCTGTTTTGCATTCGTTTTATGCGCCGCCAGGTGGTCACGCCGCTGCAGCATCTGGTCGACGCCAGCCAGCGCGTGCAACAGCGTGATTTTCGCCACCCGCAGCTGGACGTGGCGCTGCCGAACGAGCTCGGCGTGCTGTCGCAAACCTTCAGCGCCATGTCGGACGAGCTGGCCCGGCTCTATCAGTCGCTGGAGCTGAAAGTGCAGGAGAAGACCCAGCGCCTGCAGCAGGCCAACGAAACGCTGGAAGTGCTTTATCGCTGTTCGCAGGCGCTGAGCGAGCGCCAGATCGATCAGCAGGCGTTCGAAAATGTGCTGCGCATCGTGCGCCAAAGCGAACGGCTGCGCTGCATCCGGCTGAACGTGGCGGACGACCACGGCCAGTGGCAACTGAGCGAAGGGGAAGCGGCGCCGACGCAGGCCTGGAACACGCTGCCGATCACCCAGAGCGACAAACCGCTGGGCGAGCTGCGTTGGCAGCCCGAGGCGCACCCGCCGCATCCTCATCTGATGCAGAGCCTGGCCAACATGTTGGGCCGCGGCGTCTACTTCAACCGGGCGCAAAAGCAGCACCAATATTTGCTGTTGATGGAGGAGCGCGCGACCATCGCCCGCGAGCTGCACGATTCGCTGGCGCAGACGCTGTCGTTCCTGCGCATTCAGCTTACGCTGCTCAGGCGCGCCACCGATGCCCCGGCGGCGCAGGCGATTATCGACGATTTCGATCGCACGCTGGCCGATGCCTATCGCCAACTGAGGGAATTACTGGCCACCTTCCGTCTCAATATTCAGGAGGCGGACCTGAACGCCGCGCTGGAGCAGCTGTTGCAGCCATTAAAGGCGCTAACCACCGCGCGGATTCAGTTACACTGTCGGCTGCCCTCGCAGGCGCTCAATGCCCAGCAGCAGGTGCACGCGCTACAGATCGTGCGCGAGGCGGTGCTCAATGCCGTCAAGCACGCCGGGGCGAACGAAATAATCCTGTGTTGCGAAGTCAACGCCGCAGGTGACAACGTATTCAGCATTATCGACGACGGTTGCGGCATCGCCAGTCTGGAGGAACCGGAAGGGCACTACGGCTTGACCATCATGAGCGAACGCGCGGCGCGATTGGGAGGAACGCTGCACATTCGGCGCAGAAGCGGCGGCGGCACGGCGGTCTGCCTGACATTCCCGCCCTGACCTCGCGGCTGTTCACTTTGCGTTACGGCTGCCGCCGGGCAGAAGGCCGCCCGGGGAGGTTTGCGGCGAAGATTGCCGCTATTTTTGAAGAGACAGTCCCACTGTGAAGCACGCCCCAGGGCGCGTTTGAGTGGCTTTACTTGCTACAGGGAGCATATTTCATGGTGATGAAGCAATACCGAGTCATGATCGTTGACGATCATCCGTTGATGCGGCGCGGCATCAAACAACTGCTGGGACTGGATGCGCGATTTGGCGTGGTGGCAGAGGCCGGCAACGGCAGTGAGGCGGTTGCGCTGGCACTGCAGCACACGCCGGACGTGATCTTGTTGGATCTGAACATGAAGGGCATGTCCGGGCTGGATACGCTGCGGGCTCTGCGCGACGAAGGCGTGGACGCGCGCATCATCGTGCTGACGGTTTCCGACGCCCGCAGCGATCTGTATGCGCTGATCGACGCCGGCGCCGACGGCTACCTGCTGAAAGACAGCGAACCGGAACAGCTGCTGGAACACATCAGCGCCGCCGCCGAAGGGCAGAACGTGATAAGCGACGCCATAGCCGACTATTTGCTGGCGCGCGGCGAGCAACGCGATCCCTTCGCCGCCTTGACCGAACGCGAGCTGGACGTCTTGCAAGAGGTGGCGCGCGGCCTGTCCAACAAGCAGGTGGCGGCGCAGTTGCATATCTCTGAAGAAACCGTGAAGGTGCACATCCGCAACATACTGCGCAAGCTGGACGTGCGTTCTCGCGTGGCGGCGACGGTGATGTACCTGGAGCACAAAAGTCAATGATCGCCCCGCCCCGGCCAATGCGCCGGGGCAGCTTACTCGATGGCGCTGAGCAGCGCCTGATGATGCTGGTGCACCCAGCTCTTGTTGAACGGCCCCCAGCTTTCCAACTGATAAAAACCGTCGTTGTTGCGCACGCCCTGCTGCACGAACTGCAGCTCGACGCCCATGCCGGGCAGCGCCTTCAGCACATCCTGCAACGTGCGGCGCGGCCAGCCGGTCAGCGCCATCAACCGCGGCACATTGGGCCGCTCACTGTGGCTGATCAGCCAGCACAAATAAAGCCGACGGGCAAATACCGGGTTAATTCCCATGCCAAGCTCCTGCTGTAAGGTAAGTCCAGTTTTTACTTTCCGGTTCCCTGCGGCGAAGAGATGCGCAAGGCCTTTGATAGTAATAAAAATGTCTTAATAGCGTACAATTACCGACGCCAGTACACCCACGCCGTTTTCCGCTACCGTTATTTACACTATCTCCTTTTTTTCTCCACGCTTTCCTCGGCTATCCCGAGTAAAGTGCAATAGCGCCGGAATCCTTCCCTGCCGCTGAAATGCATAATTCTGATGCGTTTTAAAGATAGAACAAGTCATAACGAGGTTCGCGCTGCATGGCCAATTTTTTTATTGATCGCCCGATTTTTGCCTGGGTGCTGGCAATTATTCTTTGCCTGACCGGGGCGTTGGCGATTTCTTCCCTACCGGTAGAACAATACCCGAATTTGGCGCCGCCGAACGTGCGCATCAGCGCAACTTACCCAGGTGCTTCGGCGCAAACGCTGGAAAACACCGTTACCCAAATCATTGAGCAGAATATGACCGGCCTCGACAACATGATGTATATGTCGTCGCAGAGCACCAATACCGGCCAGGCCACCGTCACGCTGACGTTCGAAGCCGGCACCGATCCCAACGAGGCGATGCAGCAGGTGCAAAACCAGCTGCAGGCGGCGATCAAACGTCTGCCGCAGGCGGTGCAGAATCAGGGGGTCACGGTGTCGAAATCCGGCGACACCACGCTGATGATGGTGGCGTTCGTCTCCACCGACAACAGCATGGACAAGCAGGACATCGCCGATTACATCGTCTCCAACCTGCAGGATCCGCTCAGCCGCATCAACGGCGTCGGCAGCATGGACGTGTACGGCTCGCAATACGCCATGCGCATCTGGCTCGATCCCAACAAGCTCAACAGCTACCAGCTCACGACCCAGGACGTGGTCAAGGCCATTCAGTCGCAGAACGCCCAGGTGGCAGTCGGCCAGCTGGGCGGCACGCCGTCGGTCGACAAGCAGGCGCTGAACGCCACCATCAACGCCCAGTCGCAGCTCCAGACGCCGGAACAGTTCCGCCAGATCACGCTGCGGGTCAATCAGGACGGCTCGCTGGTGACGCTGGGCAACGTCGCCACCGTCGAACTGGGCGGCGAGAATTACAACTACCTCAGCCGCTACAACGGCATGCAGGCCGCTGGCATGAACATCAAGCTGGCCTCCGGCGCCAACGAACTGCAGACCGACCAGCTGGTGAAGGACAAGATCGCCGAGCTGTCGCAGTACTTCCCACACGGGCTGGAGGCCAAGGTGGCCTATGAAACCACCCCGTTCGTCAAAGCCTCGATCAAGGACGTGGTGAAAACGCTGCTGGAAGCCATCCTGCTGGTGTTCCTGGTGATGTACCTGTTCCTGCAGAACTTCCGCGCCACGCTGATCCCCACCATCGCCGTGCCGGTCGTGCTGATGGGCACCTTCGCCATCCTTTCCGCCTGCGGCTTCAGTATCAATACCCTCACCATGTTCGCCATGGTGCTGGCGATCGGCCTGCTGGTGGACGACGCCATCGTGGTGGTGGAAAACGTCGAACGCGTGATGAGCGAGGAAGGCCTGCCACCGCGTGAGGCCACGCGCAAATCCATGGGGCAAATCCAGAGCGCGCTGGTCGGCATCGCGCTGGTGCTGTCGGCGGTATTTGTGCCGATGGCGTTCTTCGGTGGCACCACCGGCGCCATCTATCGCCAGTTCTCCATTACCATCGTCTCCGCCATGGTATTGTCAGTGCTGGTGGCGATGATCCTGACCCCGGCCCTGTGCGCCACGCTTCTCAAACCGATCGCCAAGGGGCACCATCACGGCAAGCGCGGCTTCTTCGGCTGGTTCAACCGCATGTTCAACCGCAACGCCGAACGCTATGAGCGCGGCGTGGGGCGGATCCTGCACGCCAGCGGCCGCTACATGGTGATTTATCTGCTGTTGCTCGGCGGCATGGCGCTGCTGTTCATCAAGCTGCCGACCTCGTTCCTGCCGCAGGAAGACCGCGGTATCTTCACCGTACAGGTGCAGCTGCCGGCGGGCTCCACCCTGCAGCAAACCTCTAAGGTGGTGGAAAAGGTCGAGCAGTACTTCCTGACCGAAGAGAAACAGGATGTGGTGTCGGTGTTCGCCATCATCGGCTCCGGCCCGGGCGGCAACGGCCAGAACGTGGCGCGCCTGTTCGTGCGATTGAAAGACTGGGATCTGCGCACCTCGGGCGCCAACAGTTCGTTCGACATCATCGATCGCGCCACGCTGGCATTCAACAAGATTAACGAAGCGCGGGTGATCGCCAGCAGCCCGCCGGCGATCACCGGCCTCGGCAACTCCTCCGGCTTCGATATGGAGTTGGAAGACCACGCCGGGCTCGGCCACGCCAAGCTGATGGCGGCGCGCGATCAGCTGCTGCAGCTGGCCGGGCAAAACCCGCTGCTGTCGCGCGTGCGCCACAACGGCCTGGACGACAGCCCGCAGCTGCAAATCGATATCGATCAGCGCAAGGCCCAGGCGCTGGGCGTGTCTATCGACGACATCAACAACACCCTCTCCACCGCTTGGGGCTCGACCTACGTCAACGACTTCGTCGACCGCGGCCGGGTGAAAAAAGTCTACGTGCAGGCTGCGGCGCCGTTCCGCATGCTGCCGGATGACATCAACAAATGGTATGTACGCAACAGCGCGGGCGGCATGGTGCCGTTCTCGGCCTTCGCCACCTCACACTGGGAGTACGGCTCGCCGCGGCTGGAGCGCTATAACGGCAGCTCGGCGCTGGAGATCGTCGGCGAGGCGGCCAACGGCGTCAGCACCGGCACTGCCATGGCGGAAATGGAGAAACTGGTCAGCCAACTGCCGACCGGCTTTGGCCTGGAATGGACCGCGATGTCCTATCAGGAACGGCTGTCCGGCTCGCAGGCGCCGGCGCTGTACGCCATCTCGCTGCTGGTGGTGTTCCTGTGCCTGGCGGCGCTGTATGAGAGCTGGTCGATCCCGTTCTCGGTGATGCTGGTGGTGCCGCTGGGGGTGATCGGCGCGGTCGCCGCCACCTGGCTGCGCGGCCTGGAGAACGACGTTTATTTCCAGGTTGGTCTGTTGACCATCATTGGGCTGTCGGCGAAAAACGCCATTCTGATCGTCGAGTTCGCCAATGAGCTGAACCATAAAGGGCAGGATCTGATGTCCGCTACGCTCGATGCGTCACGCATGCGTCTGCGGCCGATCCTGATGACCTCGCTGGCGTTTATCTTCGGCGTGCTGCCGATGGCCACCAGCAGCGGCGCCGGTTCCGGCAGCCAGCATGCGGTCGGCACCGGGGTCATGGGCGGCATGATCTCTGCCACCCTGCTGGCCATTTTCTTCGTGCCGCTGTTCTTCGTGCTGGTGCGCCGCCGTTTCCCGGGTAAAGCGCATCCGGCAGGCAATACGACGGCCGCCGGGGAGTGAGCCGCGGGATATAAAAAAAGCAGCGTCGGGTGAACCGATGCTGCTTTATTTCGAACGATAATCTCGTTCCCAAGGTGTTTCAGTGACGCTCCAATGACTCAACCTTGCCATCTGCTTCAACGCTGTGTCAGTTGCCCAACATCTCATCAATGAAGTCTTTCCAGT
The DNA here is from genome assembly GCF_037137105.1 of Serratia sp. TMDUHS_CL. Classification (NCBI taxonomy): domain Bacteria; kingdom Pseudomonadati; phylum Pseudomonadota; class Gammaproteobacteria; order Enterobacterales; family Yersiniaceae; genus Serratia; species Serratia sp. TMDUHS_CL. Next base: position 117,603 of record NZ_JBBBDV010000015.1, on the reverse strand, counting down.
TTCCTAATTCACGATCAACCATAATACTTTACAACCTCAATTATTTGACGAAGCGGATTCTACGCCTGTTTTTTGACCATGTGAAGGGAAACGGGAACGATGCCGGGCCCGGAAACCGGGGTTAGCGCACATTTTCGTATTTATCTGATCAATACTCAGTGCAGCTATTCCCTTGTGATATCAATTTCTCCACGATAGCGTGTAAAAGGTATAAAAATACGCCAATGGAGCGCCGATCATGTCCACCTCTTTGTCTCTTTCACAGCTGAAAACGCAGGGCCGCTATCAGGAAGCCACTGCACTGGCGCAACGGCAGCTGGCGGCAGAACCGGAAGCGGCGATGCTGCACTTTCAGCTGGCCTGCCTGTATGACGTACAGGGTCTGGAGCAACAGGCCATTCCCTGCTACCTCGCGGCGCTAGCCCGCGATTTGCCGTCCGCCCAGCGCCGCGAGGCCTGGCTGGGCCTCGGCAGCACCTACCGCGCCCTGGGAGAATACCCGGCTTCGCTACGGGCTTTCGACGACGGCCTGACCGAGTTCCCGCACGCCAACGAGCTGATGCTGTTTCGCGCTATGGCGCTGTACAACCTGGGCGAAAATAAACGGGCCGTGGCCGATCTGTTGTTGCTGTTGGCGGACACCTCGTCAGACCCCGACATCCGCGGCTATCAGCGCGCCATTCGGCACTATGCCGCCGATCTCAATGTTATTGGTTAGAGGAAAACGATGGAAATTGTCACCGATCTGAACCGCCGCGCCATCGACTGGCAGCGGCTGTGCGAATTGCTGGAGGCAGCCGGACTGGGCAAGCGCGATCCACACACCCTGCGTCGCGTTTACCAACACAGCCAGTTTTGCTATTGGGGGTTTATCGGCGACGAGCTGATCGCCACCGCGCACGCCATCAGCGATCTGACCTCGGTCGCTTACCTGGCCGACGTGGCGATCGATCCGCGCTTTCAGGGACAGGGATTGGGGCGCCGGTTGATGGATCGGGTGATGCAAGACCTGGCGCCGCTCGGCAAGATTTTCATCTATTCCGTCCCGGAAAAGCTGGCCTTTTATAAAAAGTACGGCTTTCACGATTTGACCACCGGCATGGTGTATGCGGACGGCGCCTCCCTGCAGCGCCTTCAACAGGGAGGCTACGTGCGTTAAACGCGCTTCACAGGGTTTTGCTCATAAAGATACGGCTAGTCCCCGGCGGCAAGCAAGGCACTTCGCCCATACGTTGCCAGCCATGCCGTTGATAAAAGTCCGGCGCCTGAAAGCTGATGGTGTACAACACGGCGGAAAGGCAACCGCGCCGGCGGCCTTCCTGTTCGAAGCGGCGCAACAGTTCGCTGCCCAGCCCCGCGCCGCGCAGTGCTTCCGGCAGATAAAAGAGATCGAGAAACAGCAGCCCTAACGATGAACGCCCGGTAATTCCCCCCAGAACCTCCCCACTGTCGGGATCTTTTACCACCACCGCCAGCGGCAGACGATCGCCGTAGCCGATCTGTTGATCATTAAAACGGTCCAACCCCTCCGCAATACAAGACGTTATTTCCGGCGTTACCCGATCGGAAATTTCGATATGACATTCTTTCACGCCAGCTCTCCGTATCAACCGCCCACATTACGCGCTGTTCGTCGCTCAAAACATCGCATTTTCTTTGTTTAGATTTATCTTTATCTCAATTTTAAACCGAATTTCCGCATAAACTCATAGACTGTCTTTCCACCGTTCAAAATAAAACCGCCATCGCGGCAAGAAAACAAGAAATATCTTAGTTATTAACCCATTAACGAAATCAGCCACGCTACAAGTATCGATAAAAACGATCGAATTTACTTTTGTGATAGGTGACATCTATGTTAATTCCTTTTAATAACCTGAGTATTAATAGAGGATTTCTATTCTATTAAACCGTCTCCGGCCAAAGGGCCGGCTAAAAAGCAGATTTACTCTTTATAAATCATGTTAGTATATGAGACTTTCCTTATTTGCCGCCGCCGAGAGAGAGCCTCCGCCTACGCGACAGGATAAGTTCAATGTGAAATTATTTAGATTGTTTCTTTTTTTATGTTTTAAGATATCGATCCTCACCGGGAAATAGAAAGTAAAGGACTATAATAAAATGGAAATTGATATTTTCAGCGATTGTGCCTATACCAGCGTCGGCATCCGACAACTCATTAAGCAAACCTGGGCGGAAAAACGCGCACCGGCCGGCTTTAGCCGCAAAAGAGTCTGCTTCATCGATGTCACCATCGCCAATTTTGAAGCGCGTTACCGCGATGAATATGCCAACCCCAACACCTACAAAATAGTCATTATCACTGACTGCCCGCATGAAATGGTGATTGTCGACAGAAAGACCATTATATTATCAAACCTTATATCATTGAGCCGTTTTAGCCACCTGATCGGCGACTTATATAAACGTTACAGCCACTATACCGAGCCGCCGCAACTGTCCCAGCGTGAGTCACTTTTCCTCTCGGAATGGTCGACGGGAAAATCGCTGGCCGATATCAGCAGTGCCATGAATATCAGAAATAAAACCGCCAATCATTACAAGTCACGAATAATGAAAAAACTCGGCGCCAGCCGGATAAAACCGCTATTGCACATTACCCGCGTGCGCTGTTTAACCGATCGTTTAAACATAAGAATAAATAAAGAGTAACGCCCTCTTCTTCAGATTCGCATTTGCGGCTGAACGCCTTCGCCGGCATCTCTTCGAGAGCACCGCCGGCGAAGGCCGCCGCTCCGCCACGTTGCCTCTCCCTCTCCCAGGCACCCAATCGCACCTCGCCCGCATCGTTGTCTGGATCTCGCCGCCGCTTTACTGGCATTATCTCTGCTATCGCCGGGCGGCGAGAGGGCCAAAGATCGCGCCCGCCGCTCAGTATCGACTCGACGAGACAGGTAGCTTTACGCCATGGCAAACAAACCGCAACAGACAACGCTGACGATGTACGGCATCAAAAACTGCGACACCATCAAAAAAGCCCGCCGCTGGCTGGAAGATCAGGGCGTGGCCTATCATTTTCACGACTACCGCGCCGACGGCCTGACCGAACAGCAGCTGCGCGGTTTCATCGCGCAACTGGGTTGGGAGCCGCTGCTCAATACTCGCGGCACCACCTGGCGCAAGCTGGATGAAGCGCAACGCAACGCCTGCGATAACGCCGACGCCGCCATCGCGCTGATGCTGGCGCAGCCGGCGATCATCAAACGCCCGCTGCTGGACGACGGCAACGGCCACGCCCTGCTCGGTTTCAACGCCGACGCTTACCAGCAATTTATCGCCGAGGTCGCCGTATGACTTGCCCGGTTATCGAACTGGCCCAACAGCTGATTAAACGCCCTTCCCTCAGCCCAAATGACGAAGGCTGCCAGCAGCTGATGATCGATCGCCTGCTGGCGATCGGTTTCACCGTCGAGGCGATGGACTTCGAAGACACCCAAAACTTCTGGGCCTGGCGCGGCGAAGGGCAAACCCTGGCGTTTGCCGGGCATACCGACGTGGTGCCGACCGGCGATGAAAAGCGTTGGGATAACCCGCCGTTTGAACCGGCGATCCGCGACGGCATGCTGTATGGCCGAGGTGCGGCAGACATGAAAGGCTCGTTGGCCGCGATGGTGGTGGCCGCAGAGCGCTTTGTCGCCGCCAACCCGAATCACCAGGGCCGCCTGGCTTTTCTGATCACCTCCGACGAAGAGGCCAGCGCCACCCACGGCACGGTTAAAGTGGTCGAAACGCTGATGGCGCGCAATGAGCGCCTGGATTACTGCCTGGTCGGCGAGCCGTCCAGCACCGAGCGCGTCGGCGACGTGGTGAAAAACGGCCGACGCGGCTCCATCACCGCCAACCTGCACATTCACGGCGTGCAGGGGCACGTCGCCTATCCGCACCTGGCCGACAACCCGGTGCACCGTGCCATGCCGGCGCTGAATGAACTGGTGGCGATCGAATGGGATCGCGGCAACGAGTTCTTCCCGCCGACCAGCATGCAGATCGCCAACGTGCAGGCCGGTACCGGCAGCAACAACGTGATCCCAGGCGATCTTTACGTGCAGTTCAACTTCCGTTTCAGCACCGAACTCACCGATGCGATGATCAAGCAGCGCGTGGAAGAGCTGCTGGAACGCCACCAGTTGAATTACAGCATCGAGTGGCGGCTGTCCGGCCAACCGTTCCTCACCTCGCGCGGCGCGCTGGTGGATGCGGTGGTCAACGCCGTCGAGCACTATTCTGAACTGACGCCGCAGCTGCTGACCACCGGCGGCACCTCCGACGGCCGCTTCATCGCGCAGATGGGCGCGCAGGTGGTGGAACTGGGGCCGGTCAACGCCACCATCCACAAGGTCAACGAATGTGTCAACGCCGCGGATCTGCAGCTGCTGAGCCGCATGTATCAACGCATCATGGAGCAATTGGTCGCATGATCAACGCAGAGATGCTCACCGGCCGCTCAACCGAACACCTGGCGCCGCTGAGCGGGAACCACCGGTTGCAGCCGCAGGCGGTCAACGCCTTTCTGGCGATGCAGCAGGCGGCGCGTGAGGCGGGATTCGATCTCCAGCCCGCCAGCACCTTCCGCGATTTCGACCGGCAGTTGGCTATCTGGAATGGCAAATTCTGCGGCCAGCGGCCAGTATTAGATAAGGACAGCCGCCCGATAGACGTTGCGCCGCTGTCCGCCGCCGAGCGCTGTGAGGCGATCCTGCGCTGGTCGGCCCTGCCGGGCGCCAGCCGCCATCACTGGGGCAGCGATCTCGACGTGTACGACCCGTCGCTGCTGCCGGAAGGGCAAAAGCTGCAGCTGGAGCCGTGGGAATATGAAGAAGGCGGTTACTTTGCGCCGCTCAACCAATGGCTGACGGCGCATATGGCCGAGTTCGGTTTCTATCGCCCCTTTACCGAAGACAGCGGCGGCGTGGCGGTAGAGCCGTGGCATCTGAGCTACCGGCCGCTGGCGCAAGAAGCCGAGCATTTACTGACCCCGGCGCTGTTGCTGGCGGCCTGGCAAGATAGGGAGGTCGCCGGTGCCGAATGGCTCGAACGCCATCTGCCATCGATTTTTTCGCGTTTTATACGCAGTGAAGGAAAGGAGTAGCTATGCAATGGTTAGCTGATTACTGGTGGATTATCCTGCTGGTTCTGGTGGGAATGGTCGTCAGCGGCATTAAGGAACTGCGCCGCGTCGACGTGAAAAGCTATCTGGCCAACAAGCCGGAGATACCGCCGCACCGCGACAACAACGCCCAGTGGGATGATGAAGACGACTGGCCGAAAAAGAAATGACATCAGGGCGCTCATCGGCGCCCTGAATTTTTAGCGAAAGGCGATCAGCTCGCCGCGCTTGCCGGACAATGCCTCGTCCCAGTAGCGCTGCGGCACATAATAATGCAGCCTTTCCAGCGCGGCGTTCATCATGCCCTGATTGATCGCATGCCCGACGTTCTCTTCCACGTCCAGCGTAAAATCGGCGCCGCCGGCCCGTAGCGCTTCTGCCGCCGCGTGAGCGTGTTGCACCGCGATCACCGCGTCCTCTTCACCGTGGATCAAATGCACCACGCTGTCGCCGAAAGCCTGCTCAGGCAGCTGGGCGAAACGCCCGCTGAACGCGACCACGCGCCCGGCCAGCCGGGTTTCCGCTTTTAACGCCTCAAGCGCCATGATCGCCCCCTGCGAGAACCCCACCAGCGCCGTGCCGGCATAGCCTACGCCGCTCAGCTGCTGCCAATGGCGCACCACCGCCACAAACTGCGGCATTACGTCTGCGATGCGGGCCGCGCGGTTCTCTTCAGTCACGTCCTGCACCGAAAACCACTGGCGCCCGGCGCCGTTGCCGAACGCTTCGGGGCCACCGATGCTCACCACCTGTGCCTGAGGAAAGTCTTTGGCGAAGTAGCTGCCGATCTCCCCCATCGCCACCGGGTTGTCGCCGACACCGTGAAACAGCAAGATCAGCTGCGCCGCCGGGGTCGCCGGGCTTTGGACAACGAAATGCTCATGTTTCATCGATGACTCCTTAATAGTAACCCAACCTGGTGCGGCGACAGTCGTCGCCTCACCGCTGACAGTGACTATACGCCGTTGAGAAATCGGGAAAATCGGGTTTTATTGAGCGAGTTATTCAATTTATTGCAACGACTGCGTCCAGTCGCGCCAGTAGCGGCAGTGCTGCGCATTCAGCTGTTCCAGCGCCTGCGCCGCTTCGTGCCGCCAGTGGCGCAGCAAGGCTTTCTGGCCGCTGACGCCCGCCAGCTCCGCGCAGGCCGCCGGGGATTGCCGCCGTTGCAGATGGCCGCGCAGCGCGGGCAGCGGCAGATTGCTGGCCAACAGCAAACGCTGCAGTGCCCCCAGGCTGGCCTCCAGCGGCCGATGGGCGAAAGCGAACCCGGCCAGCTCGCGCCAATCCTCTTCGCCCAGCGGCGTGTCGCCGTCGTCGCCCGGGATCGCCAGCGCGAGTTCAATGCGCTGCCGTAGCCAGGGCCAGTCGCGCGCCAGATGCTTGTGCGCAGCGTGCCGCAGCGCCTCTCCTTGCTCGCTCAGGGGCAAGATAGCCATCGCGGTATAGCAGCCGCTGCTGGCCTCCGGCTTGCTGCCGATGCGCACCAGCTCGAAACCGCAGGATTGCCAAAAGCGCCACAGCGGCTCGGTATAGCCAAAGCTGACCGACAGAAAATCCAGCCCCTGCGCCTGGCGGCGTTGCCGCTCGACCAGCTGACGCGCGATACCCTGCCGCCGCAACGCCGGCAGCGTCGCGATGCGGGTAATACGCCGTGACCGCAGCGTCGGCGCCCACCACTGGCCGCCATGCGCCGCCAGCGACTGCGCCACCAGGTTGCCGCGCGGCCGGCGGCGGCCGGCCCACACATCGTGCGCCAACTCGGCGCTCAAGCCGCCTTCGTCCACCAGCCACACGGCGCCGACCACCTCCTGCCCGGCCTGCGCCAGCCCGAAATGCATGCCGGGCGCATCCATCAGCCTGCGCAAATCCAGCGGCGAAGTGCGGTAATGCGCGCTGCTCAGCAGAGCATAGAAACGCGCCAGCCGCTGAGGATCGGCGCACAATTCGCGCTGCTCCGCCTGGCTGTAATCGATCGTCTGGCCATCCGCCGGCCATGCGGGCAGCTCGTTGAACAACAGCGCATTGTCCGTTATCCGTTCCAGCGCATCCCCCTGCGCCCAGCGCATCGGCTGTTGCAGACTCAACGCCTGATAGGAAGGCAGCCCGGCGCAAAACTTCAGCAGAAAACCGCGGCCGGTGCCTTCATAGCCCTGCACCGTGGTGGTCAGCAGCACGCGCGGGAAATAGCCGATCAGCTGCTGCAACAGCGGCGCGGGGATCGCCGCCGCTTCATCCACCAGCAGCCACCCCACGGCGCTGACGTCACCCTCCCGGCACTGCGCCAGCAAGGCATCGGGCGCCCAAAACTGCGCGCGCCCCTGCGCCCATTCCCCGGCCACCTCAGTGGCGGCGCGGCTCGGCCCGGTTATCCAACAGGTCAGCGGCGACTGCGCCACCAGCATGCCGGCCAGCGTCGATTTGCCGCGGCCGCGGGCGGCGGTCAGCACCCACACGCCGGATTCGGCCTGCAGCAGCGCCGTCAAGATCGCCTGCTGTTCCTCGGTCGGCCGGCCATCCGGCGGTTGCCAATCCTCACGCGCCGGCAGCGCGGCCAGCGTCAGGGGCTCATCCTGCCGCCAGATCGTCACTTCGCGGTCGTCGGCCAGATGCTGCTGCAGGTGGTGGATGAAATGCGGGGTGGTAATTGGCTGCGGGCAATCGCTCCAGCGCAGGCTGTCGCCGTCCGGCTGCTGTGGCCATTGCCGCCAGGGCGGCGTCAGCAACAACAGCCAGCTGCCAGCGCGCAATGCGCCGCACAGCGCCGCCAACGCCTCAACGTCCAGCGACTGACCGGCGTCGAACACCGCGTGCAGCCGTTCCTGCCCCAGCAGTTGGCGCACTGCGCCGCTCGCCAACGCCGTCAGGCCGGGCGGCGGGTTTTCCCCCACCCACGGCCAGTCGCCCGGCAGCGTCGCCGCCAGCCGCTGCGCCTGTTCGCGACACCAGTCGGTCTCACCGCTGAGCACCAGCAGGCGCCGGATGCCCTGTCGCCGCATGAGTTGTTGCGCTGCCTGTAACATAAGGCTGTATCTCAATCCGAAAAAAATGCCGGAGTCAGGCTCCGGCACTTGAGGCGTTAACGGGATGCGAAGGTGTTGCAGGTATTGGGATCGCCGCTGTCGAAGCCCTGTTTAAACCAGGTATAGCGCTGCTGAGAGGTGCCGTGGGTGAAGCTGTCCGGCACGACGCGGCCCTGGCTCTGCTGCTGCAACCGATCGTCGCCAATCGCCTGCGCGGCATTCAGCGCCGCCTGCAGGTCGCCCTCTTCCAGCATCTGCTGCTTCTCGGCGTATTTACCCCACACGCCGGCGAAGCAGTCCGCCTGCAGCTCCATTTTCACCGACAGACGGTTCACTTCCGCCTGGCTGGCGCCCTGCTGCATCTGGCGCACCTTGGGCTCGATGCCCAGCAGGTTCTGCACGTGGTGGCCGACTTCGTGCGCCACCACATAGGCCTGGGCAAAATCACCGCCGGCGCCCAGCTTGGTTTTCATGTCCTGATAGAAAGACAGATCGATATACACCGTTCTGTCGCCCGGGCAGTAGAACGGCCCCATCGCCGCCTGGCCGGTGCCGCAGCTGGTGCGCGTGACGCCGCGATACATCACCAGCTTCGGCGGTTGATAGGTTTTGCCCATGCGCTGGAAAATCTCTTTCCAGTTATCCTCGGTGGAGGCCAGTACCACCGAAGTGAATTTGGCCAGCTCATCGTCTTTCGGACTGATGTTGGCGCTCTGCTGTTGACCCTGCGGTGCGACGTTACCGCCGTTCAACAGCGGCGACAGATCGATGCCGTAATAGCCGGCCACCAGCACCACCACCAAAATGACGATGCCGCCCTTGCCGCGCACCGGCACGCGGAAACCGCCGCCACCGCCGCCCAAACCTGAAGACTGCCCGCGACGATCCTCAACATTGTCACTTTCCCGACGCCCTTGCCAACGCATAAATATACTCCAGATATTTCCCCTGCTCGTTGAAGTTGCGCCGCGATCGTAAGCGCAAAGGCAGCTTCAAGCCTGAGTGGGATAGGTTTTAGTCATCTCGCATCCATCATTATAAATGGTCTGCCGCGGAGGAAATGTAGAAATTTTCTGGAAAAACGCAGAATAGCGGGACGATCCGGCCGGATCGCCCCGAATGGCGGTGCCAATGCTTAGTCGAGCTTCACGCCGATGCGGCGCGCCACTTCTTCATAGGCTTCGATCAGGCCGCCCAGGCTTTGACGGAAACGGTCTTTGTCCATCTTGTCCAGGGTGTTTTTGTCCCACAGGCGGCTACCGTCCGGCGAGAACTCATCGCCCAGCACCACTTCACCGTTGAACAGGCCGAACTCCAGCTTGAAGTCGACCAGGATCAGGCCCGCGTCGTCGAACAGCTGGGTCAACACGTCGTTGGCGCGGTAGCTCAGCTCGCGCATGCGCGCCAGATGCTCTTTGCTCACCCAGCCAAAGGTTTCGCAGTAGGATTCGTTGACCATCGGATCGTGCATGGCGTCGTTTTTCAGGAACAGATCGAACAGCGGCGGATTCAGCACCAGGCCTTCTTCGATGCCCAGACGCTTCACCAGCGAACCGGCGGCGCGGTTGCGGATCACGCACTCCACCGGCACCATGTCCAGCTTCTTCACCAGCACTTCGTTGTCGGACAGCAGACGCTCCATCTGGGTCGGGATGCCGGCTTCTTCCAGTTTGCTCATGATGAAATGGTTGAACTTGTTGTTCACCATGCCTTTGCGATCGAACTGCTCAATGCGCTGACCATCCAGTGCTGACGTATCGTTGCGGAACTCCAACACCAACAGATCGGGATTCTCGGTGGTGTAAACGGTTTTTGCCTTTCCGCGATACAGCTCAGCTAGCTTTTGCATCTTACTTACTCCAGTGATGTATCCCCGTTGTCTCCCGAGCGCGGCCCGAAATTAGGGGGTATAGAATTGACCTAATGAATTCTTTGGCGTGCCGGACACTATTGTGCCAAACCTGCGACGCAAACGATACCGTATCGACAAAACAAAAAGGGGCCGAAGCCCCTTTTTGATTATTTAACGCTGGTTTTACTGAAGGCAGACTGGAATGCCGCCACCAGTGCGTCGTTTTTCGACTGGGTCAGCGGTTTGCCTTTCGGATCGATGAATTGCAGGCTGGTGCGGTTGTTGAGATCGCCGACCTGCAGTTTGTAATCGCCTTCCGCCAGTTCAGGATCCTTGACGCCCAACGCATCCCAATCGCTGCTGCTCAGGGACTTGTAGGTCACGGCGACGGTGCCCTGCGGACGGCTGCGGTCACCCACTTTCATCCCCAGTTTTTCGAGCGCCGCCGGCAGGCGATCCCACACCACGGTGTACGGGCCGCGCACCACCAGCATCGGCAGGCCGGTGTCATCGGCGCCGCTCTGCACGTCCAGCGCGCCGAAGCGGCTGGCGGTCTGGCTGCTCGCCAGGTTGTCCTGCTTGTCCAGGCCTTCGATCAGGGTGTTGATCATCATGCCGTTGTAGCGCTGAATCTCAGACTGATCGGTCACCTGTTCGGTCTTGCCCTGCTGCTGCAGGCCAACGCTTTTCACCACCAGCGCCTGCTGATAGCCCTGCTGCTGCACGCTGATCTGATAACGGCCTTCGTACTGGTTGTCTTCGTCCAGACGGTTCCACTTCACCCAGTCGGTGGTCAGGGTCTGACCGGCGTCCTGGCGGGAAGCGATCGCGATGTTCTTCGCCTGCAGCAGGCTGACCACGCGCGACCACAGGTTCTGATTCTGCGGGCTGTTTTCCAGCAGCAGCGTGCCGCTGTCGCCGGCGTATTGCGCGCGTGAACCGCTCAGCAGCGCCAACGGCTGCACCGGCGGACGAATGTCCAGTTGCTTGCCGACGTTGCCTTGCAGCGTCGTGGCGGGAACGTCATAGTTGCCGCTCTGCACCGGCAGGATCATGCCGGACGGCGCGTTCAGCGCCTTGAGCGGAGCCGCGTCGAGGTAAGCCTCGTCGCCGCTGACCTGGCGCTTGTAGCGCTGATCGCTGCTGCAGGCTGCCAGCATCATCACCAAAGAGATGCCCACTACTTTTGCTACCGTCGACTTTTGCAATGAATAAGCCATCAAATTTCCCTTAGAGTTACAGCAAGCCGACGCTTTTCAGCGCGCGCTCCACCACCGGGCGGGCGGCTTCGCTCAACGGCGTCATTGGCAGACGCAGCGTATCGGTTGCCATCAATCCCAACGCCTTACAGGCCCACTTCACCGGAATTGGGTTTGCTTCTACAAATAGATCCTGATGCAACGGCATCAAGCGCTGATTTAAGCGGCGCGCTTCGGCAAATTTGCCCTGCGCCGCCAGCGCGCAAAGTTCCGCCATCTCGCGCGCGGCCACGTTGGCCGTCACGGAAATCACCCCTTTGCCGCCCAGTTGCATGAAGTCCAGCCCGCTGGCGTCGTCGCCGCTCAGCAAAATGAAGTCTTCATCGTCAACCAGCACTTGGATCTGACTAACGCGACTTAAGTTCCCCGTCGCTTCTTTTACAGCAACAATATTCTTGATTTTCGCCAGCCGAGCGATGGTCGGCGGCAGCATGTCGCAGCCGGTGCGCGAAGGCACGTTGTACAGGATCTGCGGCAGCTCGGTGCTCTCGGCGATCGCCTTGAAGTGCTGGTACAGCCCTTCCTGCGTCGGCTTATTGTAGTACGGCGTCACCGTCAGGCAGCCCACTACGCCGGTATTGGCGAAGCGGGTGGTGAGCGCGATGGCTTCGGCGGTGGCGTTGGCGCCGGTGCCGGCGATCACCGGGATGCGGCCGTCGGCCAGCTCCAGCGTCTGCAGCACCACGTCAACGTGCTCGTCATGGGCAAGCGTTGCGGACTCGCCGGTGGTCCCTACGGAAACGATCGCCGCGGTGCCACTGGCTACATGATAATCGATCAATTTTTTTAGGCTCGCGCGATCGACAGCACCTTTGTCGTCCATCGGCGTAACCAGTGCAACAATACTTCCCGTAAACATTGGCCGTCCCCTCCACAAACAAGTCACTCATGGTACTTTTGCTGCCTATCCAAAAGCAAGCGCACAACCGCGTTGTAAGCGCTTGGCAGGCGGTTTTTTTTATGTTTACCATGGTAACCCCATTAAGCACGACAGGAAGCGCTATTTTGCCTCAGTCAGACGAACACTATCTCGTGATTACCGCGCTCGGCGCCGACCGCCCCGGAATCGTCAATACCATCACCCGCCACGTCAGCAGTTGCGGATGCAATATCGAAGATAGCCGTCTGGCCATGCTGGGAGAGGAGTTCACGTTCATCATGCTGCTGTCCGGCAGCTGGAACGCCATCACCCTGATCGAATCCACCCTGCCGCAAAAAGGCGCGGAGCTGGATCTGCTGATCGTGATGAAGCGCACAAACTCGCACGAAAGGCCGCCGATGCCGGCCACGGTGTGGGTGCAGGTGGAAGTGAAGGACTCGCCGCACATCATCGAACGCTTTACCGATCTGTTCGACTCCAGCCAGATGAATATCGCCGAACTGGTCTCGCGCACGCAGCCGGCGGACGGCGACCTGCCGCCGCAGCTGTATATCCAAATCACCGCCCACAGCTCCGGCGATCGGGACGCCTCAAATATTGAGCAAGCCTTCCATCGCCTATGTACAGAATTGAACGCGCAAGGCAGTATTAGCGTGGTGAACTATCCACAGCATGACGAGAAAGATGGAGAGTAGTGATGAGCCCATTGAAAGCCGGTGACACAGCGCCGAAATTTAGTTTGCCTGACCAGGACGGTGAGGAAATTAATTTGGCCGACTTCCAGGGACAGCGAGTATTGGTCTATTTCTATCCGAAGGCGATGACGCCGGGCTGCACCGTGCAAGCCTGCGGCCTGCGGGACAACATGGACGAATTGAAAAAGGTCGGCGTCGAAGTGCTGGGCATCAGCACCGACAAACCGGAAAAACTGTCGCGCTTCGCTGAAAAGGAGCTGCTCAACTTCACGCTGTTGTCTGATGAAGATCATCAGGTAGCGCAACAGTTTGGCGTATGGGGCGAGAAAACCTTCATGGGCAAGACCTACGACGGTATTCACCGCATCAGTTTCCTGATCGATGGCAAAGGCAAGATTGAGAAAGTGTTTGATGATTTCAAAACCACCAATCACCACGACATCGTTCTGAGCTACCTGCAGCAGTAATTCTCACGAAGCGCAGCGGCCTGCTGCGCTTCGTTTCTTCCCTGTCAGTCGGCCTTGTCTTCCACTTCGACCCGCAGTTCATCCGGCCAGGCATGGATCACCGCCTTCACCAGCGTCGCCAGCGGTATGGCGAAAAACACGCCCCAAAAGCCCCACATTCCGCCGAACACGATCACCGACAGGATAATCACCAGCGGATGCAGGTTGACCGCTTCGGAGAACAAAATGGGCACCAGCAGGTTGCCATCCAGCCCCTGCACCACCAGATAGGCGACGATCAGCGTCCAAAAATCGGCGCCTACGCCCCACTGGAACAGCGCCACCACCACCACCGGAATGGTGACCAGCACCGCGCCGATGTAGGGGATCAACACCGAGAAGCCCACCAGCACCGCCAGCAACAGCGAGTAGCGCATGTCCAGCACGGCGAACACCAGGTAGGTCGCCACGCCGACAATCACCATCTCCAGCACCTTGCCGCGAATGTAGTTGGTGATCTGCTGATTCATCTCGTTCCAGACCTGCCCCGCCAGGCCGCGATTGCGCGGCAGCACGCGGCGCACCGCGTTCAGCAGCTGTTCTTTGTCCTTCAACAGGAAGAACATCATCATCGGCACCAGGATCAGGTAGATAGCCAGCGTCAGCAGGCCGACCAGCGACGCCAGCGAGAATTTCACCACCGACTCGCCCATGCCGGACAGCCGGCTGCGCAGGTTTTCCGCCATCATGTCGATGATGCCGGCATCCACCAGCGCCGGGTAACGCTTCGGCAGCGTCGCGGCAAAGTTATAGAACTGATTGAGCATGCCCGGCAGATCGCTCATCAGATTGATGCCCTGCTGCCAGGCGGTTGGCGCGACGACGAACACCAGCAGCATGGCGACGCCCGCGAACACCAGCAGCATGATGCTCGCCGCCCAGGTGCGCGAACAGCCGATGCGCTGCAGGCGCGCGGTCGGCCACTCCAGCAGATAGGCCAGCACGATGGCGACCAGCAACGGGGTCAGAATGCCGTGCAGAAAATAGAGAATGAGGAAGCCGGCGACCAGGATCACCAGCAGCGCGATAGCCTGCGGATCGGTGAAGCGGCGGCGGTACCACTGTAATAACATCTCCAGCATCAGAGCGGGCTCCTCGAGATTTGGCGGGCGGGCATGGCGATTCCTGTGATGGGCCTGATTAAAGCATAGATAGAACGGGCGCACGCGGGTGTGCAAAGCACTCAGAGTACTCAAAGTTGGCCATACATCAACAGCGATTTGGCTGAATTTATCGCGCCGGCGAACGATTGGCGCAAAAATCCGCAGACGCGGCGACAGACTGGGTGAACGGCCCCGAACGGGGCCGCGGCAGATTACAGCGAGGCGCTGATGGAGAGGGGCGAACCGACCGCCAGTGCGAACAACAGCACACAGCCAATCGCGATTGCCGCCGCCAAATCATTTTTCATTGTCCCGTCCCCTGATGCTTAAAGTGATTATCGTCACGAACTCTGTCGGTTCTACGTTGACGGCCTTTGCCGATGCACGTCATTAAAAACCCCCGCCTGGGCGGGGGAGAAGACGTTCTGGTGCATCAAGTATTACAAGGAGGTCATGAGGGATTGCTAACCCTAAATGACTATTTCAAGCTAGGATTATTCCCAGAACATGGCAAGCGATCGCGTCGAGGTTATCCGCACTTTGAGATAAACCTCATAAAAAAATCCCGCACGGCAGCGGGATGAAGGGATGATAACGTCATAAATTTTTTATGCGGACAATGAGGCGGTATTGTCGTCATTTGGCGACAATACCGCGCCGCCACGGCGGTCACAAGGGAAATCTGACTGCCGTAAGGAAATCAGAATTTCCCCAATACACGCGATCGTACGCCCGTAAGCATCAACGAAAAGAAATGGGATTTTCGTCAGACCGCCGCCGGCCAAAAACCGGTAGCATAACCGGCATAATCTCAAACGCCGTAGGGGGAGAGATGAACAACAAGCCGTTTGAATTTGATGAAGCCATCTGCCTGGCCATTGGGCGCGGCGTCTGCGAAGTCGTGAAGATAGGAGACGAAATCAGCGTTTTCTCCCTGCTGGAAGCCATCGAGAGCTTTATCGAACGGCAGGCACTTAGCGAGAGCGAAGTCGCGGCGGCGGACGACGCGCTGGATCTGATCACCGGTTTGGTCCGCCGCCAGTGCTGAGGCCGGTTACGAGGTGCAGCCGATGAGCCGTTGCTCTATCGCAACGCCGGGCATCATTTGTCGTAAACCGGCAATCAATTCGTCGCCCGCCGCATGCAGCGCCGCCAACGGCATTGCCGGCAGGCTCTCCAGGATGAACCACATCCGTTCGGCCTCGGCGCTCAGCCGGGTTCTGACGCCCTGACGCCAGTTCCAGCGGCGGCAGGTCACGCCGCGATCGTCGCGCCAGACCACCTCCCCCGCCTCCGGCGATTCATGGATCACCGCACCCTCCTTGACGGTATCGAACAGCTCGCTGCCTTCCGCGACGATCAGCCGCGGCTCGCCGACATAAGCCGCGATATTCTCGCCCCCCACCGGCACCGCATAACGAATGCTGACGGCGTTGTAGAGATCGACCACCGGATCGATGCTGGGCATCGTGCCGTCGCGCAGCGCGCGCTTGCGCAAGGCATCGGCGGAACAGGGCGTACGCTTGGGTTTGGCGCCAAACCGCATGAAGACATCGCGCCAGGCCGAGAGATGCGCCTCAGCCCAGGGCGCGTCCTCCTCGCCGAGGGCGCGACAGGCCTGCGCCAACGCCAGCGCCCCCACGTCCGGGTTGGTTATGGGAGCCGCGGCCACGGTAATGCTTAACGCCCGGAATCCAGGCGCCAGCGCAGCGACGGCCGGATCGATTGACGGATCGACTAAAATCATTGAATAATCCTATATTGACCATTTTATTTCATAATATTGACCGATGAGCGAAAAAGTCAACAGACCGACCGAGTTCGGCGCCGACGTGCAAACCGTCAGCGAAGCGGTGTCGCACCGCATCAAACAGCAGCGAAAAAGCCAAAAGCTGTCGCTGGACGAACTGTCGCGCCGGGCGGGCGTCAGCAAGGGCATGCTGGTGGAGATCGAGAAAGGCAGCGCCAATCCCAGCATCGCCATCCTGTGCAAACTCGCGGCAGCGCTGGGCCTGTCGGTGGCGGACATCGTCAACGTGACCCGCGCCCCCGCCGCCTACCTGATTGAAAGCCAAGACATTCCCACGCTGTGGCACGGCGATCGCGGCGGCTCGGCCCGCTTGCTGGCAGGCACCCGCGGCCCAAACATGATAGAACTGTGGCGCTGGGAAATGGCGCCGGGGGAAGCCTATGCATCGGGCGGCCATCCGGTGGGCACCTTCGAGCTGCTGCACGTTGAACAAGGCGTCTTGAGCCTTGCCGTCGAACAAACCGAGCTCAGGATTACGCCAGGCTATTCGGCGGTCGCCAGAACGGACAGCCCGCACCGTTACGCCAACGAGGGCGAAGACACGCTGATTTTCACCATGACGGTCGCCGAACTGCACGCCTGAACGGCGGCCCAGACCTTAACGCTTGCACAGGAGAAGAGCCCTCATGACAATCCCTGCCCCACTGGAGTGGCGGCGTGCTGACTATCTCGTCAGCACCGAGCCCAGCCTGCTGGATATTGACGCCATTCATGCATTTCTGACCCGTTCGTCATGGGCGGAGGGCATTGATAAAGAGACCGTTCGCCAGTCCCTCTCCCGCAGCCTGTGCTTCGGCTTGTATCACGGCACCAGACAAATCGGTTTCGCCCGGCTGGTCACCGATTACGCCACCTTCGGCTATCTGTGCGACGTTTACGTGCTGGAGGCGCATCAAAAAGGCGGGTTGGGCCTGTGGCTGGCGGAATGCTGCCAGGCCCATCCGCTGATGGCGACGCTGCGGCGAATCATGCTGGTCACCAGCACCGCCCCTTGGCTCTATGAAAAAGTGGGCTATACCGCCATCAACTGTCCCGATTTTGTGTGGCAGATCGCCCGACCGGACATCTACCGGCGTTAATTTTTCAGCAAGGCCGCCCCAGTTCACACTCTTCCCCCGCGACATTGGCAATCGCGGCGGTTAGGGCCCATGCTGGCGACAAATTTTACCGTTTGCCCCTTTCAAGGAGAATCTATGCCCGTTTCAGCCCGTAACCAGTTAGCCGGTACCGTGTCCGCCGTCGCCAAAGGCGCCGTCAATGACGAAGTGGAGATCACCCTGCAGGGCGGTGAAAAACTGGTGGCCATCGTCACGGTACAAAGCCAACAGTCGCTGGGATTAACCATCGGTAAAGAGGCCGTCGCGCTGATTAAAGCGCCGTGGGTGATCCTGGCGACGGAGGATTGCGGTTTGCGTTTTTCCGCCCGCAACCAGTTTGCCGGGGAAGTGATTGCGGTTGAGCACGGCGCGGTCAACAGCACCGTGCACCTCAAAGCGGATGCCGGTTTTGTGCTAACGTCGGTGATCACCAATGAAAGCCTGCAGGAGATGGCGCTGAAGAACGGTTCGTGCGCCATCGCCCTGATCAAAGCCTCATCGGTTCTGCTCGCCGTCAAAGCCTGATACCGCCAGGCCCGCACAAGCGGGCCTTTCAAGGCGCTATTTCAGCGCCTGCTCGGCCAGCAGCCCGAGGGCGATGACGATCATCGCCGCGCCGGAGATGCGCCCCACCCCCTTCGCAGCCTGCGGGCGCGTGCGCAGCACCGACTGCGAACCGAATCCCACCAGCAGGTACACCAGGCCGCAGCTGATCAAATGCACCACGCCCAACGCCAGCATCTGCATCGGCACCGACCATTCGGCCCGGGCGTCGGTAAACTGCGGCAGCAGCGCCAGAAACAGCAGAAACACCTTGGGGTTCAACCCGCTGACGCACACGCCCTTGCCGGCCCAGCGCAGCCAGGAATCGGAACGCTGATCCTCACCGGCGCCGGGCACCGGCGGGTGCAGCAGCATGTTGAAACCGATCCACAACAGATAAGCCGCCCCCAGCAAGGTGAGCGCCGTCAGCGTCAGCGGGTTGCCGACCAGCAGTACGCCGACGCCCGCCACGACGATCGCAATCATCAGCAGGTGGCCAAACAGCAAGCCAGCAACGGCGGGCACCACGACCCGCCCGCGAATGCCCGCCGAGATCACATAGGCCCAATCCATGCCCGGCGTGATCACCAACAAAATCGACACCGCCCAAAAAGCGGCGAACAGAGCGAGCGTCATGCCGGCGCCCTCTCAAACACGCCGCGCCACACCGAACAGAGAACCATTGCGCTTTCCTCTTGGAAGAAGAACGGCCTCCGCCTGCCGCGGCGGCCGTCAAAACCGTTCAACAGATGGCAAGAATATCCTCAAGGCGTTAAAATGTGCTTTCAATTACTTGCCTGAAACCGGCATAAGCGGGGAAATTTTTCCAAATGGATAAGATTGATCGCAAGATTCTTGCTGAACTGCAGGCCGACGGGCGTTTGTCGGTGACCGAACTGGCCGAGCGGATCGGGTTGAGCGTCTCTCCCTGCCACCGCCGGGTGCGGGCGTTAGAGGAGTCCGGGGTGATCAGGGGCTACCGCGCCCAGCTCGATCCCGGCAGCCTGGGCTATAACTTTTCCGCCCTGGTGTTCGTCACCATGCGCGAAGGCGATCGCCGCGCCGTTGAAACCTTCGAAAACGCCATGATGGACATTCCACAGGTGGTGCAGGCGCAGCGGCTGTTTGGCGATCCGGACTATCTGCTGCACGTGATCGCCCGCGATCTACCCGCTTTCCAACAGCTTTACGACGAGAAACTCTCCGCTCTGCCGGGCGTGCAGCGCCTGAGCTCCACGCTGGTGATGAAAACCGTGGTGCCGGAGCGCTCGTTCCTGCCGCTGGGAAAATGACGACGGGAGCGTTGCCGCTCCCGTTTTGACTTCCTTAAGGCACAATCACGAAATCCGGATTGGCGACGGCAAACAGCGCCTCGCGATCCGCCGCCGGTGGATAAATCCACTGCGTGTTGATCTCCTGCTTAATCTTTTTGCCTTCCTGACGGGTAAAGCGCACCTGGCGCTCCCAGCCTTCGGTATACAGCGCGCCCCAGGGCCCCAGATCCAGGCAGGTCACATACTTCGGCTGGCTGTACGGGTGAGTCGGCAACCCCGCCAGCTCCGCCGCCGCATTGTAGCCGGCCACGCGGCCAAGGCTCATCGCATGCTGGCAGGTCATCAAGTTGTGATTGCCGAGATCGTCGGTCGCCGCCTTCACCGTATCGCCGGTCACGAAAATGCCCGCCGCCGCCGGCGCGCGCAGGAAGGCGTCGCCGATCACCCGGCCGCTGCCGTCGCGCTCGCCGGGGATCTGTTCGGTCAGCGGATGCGCCCGCACGCCCGCCGCCAGGATCACCGTGTTGGCGGCGATACGCTCACCGTTCGACAGCATCACCCCCTCAGCGTCGATAGCCGAGACGCGCAGGCCGGCTCGCGCTTCCACGCCGCACTCCGCCAGCGCCTGGCGAATCACCGCCCCCGGCTCCGCGCCCATTCCGGCGCCCACTTCCGGGGCGCTATCGACGATCACCACACGCACGTTCTCGTCTTTGCCCAGCGCATCCCGCAGCCGCTGCGGCATCTCCGCCGCGCTCTCCAGCCCGGTCAGCCCCGCGCCCACCACCACGGCGGTGTTGCGCGCCGGCGTCGAGGGTTTGGCCGCCAGCGCTTTGATATGGGCATCCAAACGCTGCGCGCTTTCCAGCGTATCGACGTTGAAACCGTATTCGGCAAAGCCCGGTACCGCAGGCACGGAGAGCCGACTGCCGGTGGCCCACACCAGGCGGTCGTAGGCCAGCTCAAGGGATCCCCCTGTCGCCTGCGCCACCGTGAGCGTCTTGGCGGCGGCATCGATGCGCTCTACCGCCCCGGCCAGGTGGTGCACGCCGACGGCGGCGAGCTGCGCGGAAATGTCCGGATTCATGTTTTCCAACACCGCTTCATACAGGCGCGGCCGGATGGTGACCGTTGGCGTCGGCGAAACCATGAGCACCTCGATATCGTCATGCTTACCGGCGAGGGTAATGGCGCGCATGGCGGACACGGCGGCCCAAAAACCGGCAAAACCGGAACCGGCAATCACTATTTTCTGCGTCATGGGATGACTCCTTCATACAGGGTTAACCGGGCGATAAGGCTGCCCGCAGTTTTTTCGGATGAACGATGCCGTTCCGCTCCCGTGGCAGGGTACAGAAGGCCCGCCCGCCCCTTCCGAAGAGGCGGGAAAAAGTGTGTTTGGCTTTAAGGAAAGGCGGTGGTTAGGTTTTGGCCCGCGCCGTTTTGCCGCTGCGCGCGGTGCGTTCCGTCATGCGCTCATCGAGCCAGAGGTTGACCTCACCAAAGAAGCCCTGCGGCGCCTTGCGGCCAAAGCGGGCCGCGACGGCGCCGAGGGTCTGCGCCGCCAGCGCATCGCGCATCGCCTTCTCCGCCTGCAGCATCACCGCGTGGATGGCACATTTTCCGGAGACCGCCCAATCCGGCGGGGAATCATCGAACACCGCGCAGCGCCCGCGCACCTCCTGGCAATCGAACAGCGGCTTGTGCCCTTCGATGGCGTCGATGATCGCCAGAAAACTGATCTCATCCGCTGGGCGCGCCAGCCGGTAGCCGCCGCGCACCCCTTCGCTGGCGACGACGATCCCCGCCTTTTCCAGCTTGGGGAAAATCTTGGCCAGAAAGCTGGGGGAGATGCCCTGCAGCTCGGCGAGTTCGCGGCTGCTGAGCGCGCGCTGGTTATCGCCGACCAGCCACAGCAGGCAGTGGATGCCATATTCAACGCTGGTTGTGATGTACGCCATATGTCCGTTTTCGACCGTCAATGAACCTTCAATAACGCAGACTATATGAGTCTGCGTTTATCTTGTCAATAAAACACGGATCAACTTTGTCCGCGTTTTATTGACAATGCACGCCGCCGGCGACGTAGAAAGCGCCCTTCAAAATGAAAAATAAAACTTTTTTGCCCGATCCGCGCCCGGCTAACGTTTCCTTGTCGGCTGCGGCTGACTATGATGTGATGGGTGCCGCCGCCGCGGTTTGTGAGCCGCCGCACTTTCGCGCGGATTGCGCCGTGGGAATAAAGAACTCTTGTCTGCTGCTGACGTCTTAGAAATAATTATTTAAGGGAAACGCCTGACTATGACCAACCGGTTGACCAAAACCGCGTTAGCGGTGCTGCTGCTCGGCACGCTGAACGCCACCGCCCTGGCGCCAGCACAGGCGGAAAGCCAAGACCAGTTGCCGGATATGGGCACCTCCGCCGGCGGCACCCTGAGCATCGGACAAGAGCTGGCGATGGGCGATTTCTACGTGCGCCAACTGCGCGCCAGCGCCCCGCTGATCAACGATCCGCTGCTGAGCCAGTACATCAACCAGCTGGGCAACCGACTGGTGGCCAGCGCTTATTCGGTGCGCACGCCGTTCCATTTCTATCTGGTGCGCAACGACGAGATCAACGCCTTCGCCTTCTTCGGCGGCAACGTGGTGCTGCATTCCGCGCTGTTTCGCGTCAGCGACAACGAAAGCCAACTGGCTTCGGTGCTGGCGCACGAAATCTCGCACGTCACCCAGCGCCACCTGGCGCGCGCAATGGAAGACCAGCAGCGCAACGCCCCGCTGACCTGGGTGGGCGCACTCGGCTCCATCCTGCTGGCGATGGCCAACCCGACCATGGGCATGGCGGCGCTGAGCGGCACCCTGGCCGGCACCCAGCAGGGCATGATCAGTTTTACCCAGTTGAACGAACAGGAAGCCGACCGCATCGGCATTCAGGTGCTGCAGCGCGCCGGTTTCGATCCCGAAGCGATGCCCGACTTCCTGCAAAAACTCTCGGATCAGTCGCGCTATGCCTCCAAGCCGCCGGAAATGCTGCTGACGCACCCCTTGCCGGACAGCCGCCTTTCCGACGCGCGCAACCGCGCCAACCAGATGCCGAAACACATCGTGCAGTCTTCGCAGGACTACCTGATGGCCAAGGTGCGCGCACTGGGCATGTACAGCTCGGAAGGCTATGGCCTGAACGAAGAGCTGCTCGGCTCACTCAGCAAGGGCAACGTGCGCGAACAGGCGGCCGCCAAATACGGCCGCGCCATCCTGTTCTATGAAGCGAAAAAATACGACGACGCACGCAACATCATTCAACCAATGCTGGCGCAGGATGCGAAAAACGTCTGGCTGATCGACCTGATGACTGACATCGATCTCGGCCAGAAACGCGCGCCACAGGCCATCGCCCGCCTGCAGGCGGCCAACTCCGCCCAAAGCAACAACCCGGTGCTGCAGCTCAACCTGGCCAATGCCTATGTCGAAGGCAGCCAGCCAGCGCAGGCCTCGAAGATCCTGAACCGCTATACCTTTGCCCATCCGGACGATCCGAACGGCTGGGATCTGCTGGCGCAGGCCAGCGCCGCCCAGGGGCTGCGTGATGAAGAGCTGTCGGCCCGCGCCGAAAGCCTGGCGCTGACCGGCCGGCTCGATCAGGCCATCGGCCTGCTCAGCAATGCCAGCTCGCTGCAGAAACTCGGCAGCCTGAAACAGGCGCGCTACGATGCGCGCATCGACCAGCTGCGCCAACTGCAACAGCGCTTCCGCCAATACCAGCGCAGCTGATTCAACAAGGAATGAACGCCATGAAAAACGTCACGATTTATCACAACCCGCGCTGCTCCAAGAGCCGTGAAACCCTGGCGCTGCTGGAGCAGCACGGTGTCGATCCCAAGGTGGTGCTGTATCTTGAAACGCCCCCGTCGGCCGATGAGCTGAAAAAGCTGTTGAAAGAATTAGGCTTCACATCCGCGCGCGATCTGATGCGCAAAAAAGAAGATCTGTACAAAGAATTGAAGCTGGCGGACGACAGTCTGAGCGAAGAACAGCTGCTGGCGGCGATGACGGCGAACCCGAAACTGATCGAACGCCCGATCGTGGTGAAAGGCAGCAAGGCGCGTATCGGCCGGCCGCCGGAGCAGGTGCTGGAGATTTTATAAATTCGAATTCGGGCGCGGACTGTCGCGCCCTTTCTTTTGCGGTAGCCGCTACAGCCCCAGGATCTCTTTAACGAACGGGATGGTCAGCTTGCGCTGGGCGGTGATCGAGGCACGATCGAGCTGATCGAGGGTCATAAACAGCGTGCGCATCTCGCGATCCAGCCGTTTCAACAGGAAGCGGCCCACGTCTTCCGGCAGCTCAAAGCCGCGCAGTTTGCCGCGCAGCTGCAGCGCCAGCAGTTTTTCTTCGTCCGACAGCGGCTGCAGCTTGTAGATCTGCCCCCAGTCCAGGCGCGAAGCCAGATCCGGTAAACGCAGGTTCAGCTGGCGCGGCGGGCGATCCCCGGTGATGAACAAACGGGTGCGGCCGGTTTCCAGGATGCGGTTGTAGAGGTTGAAGATCGCCATCTCCCACTCTTCGTCGCCGGCGATGCATTCGATATTGTCGATGCAAACCAGCGCCAGCTGCTCCATGCCGTCCAACACTTCGGGCACGAAGTAAGCGCGTTTGTCGAGCGGCACATAGCCCACCGCTTCCCCCTGCTGCGAAAGCTCGGCGCAGGCCGCATGCAGCAGATGGCTGCGCCCGCCGCCTTCACGCGACCAAAAATAGATATAGCTGCCATGTTCCTGACGGACGGCGGATTGGATCGCGGCTAATAGGGATGGGTTCTCGCCCGGATAAAAACTGGCGAAAGTTTCATCATCGGGAAGATAAAGTGGCAGTGAAAGCTGTGCCGGCGTATTCAGAGAAGCACCTCAACCAAAACTGGCAGAAAAACGCGGGCAGTTTAACACAGAAAACGGGCGCTGTTGAACCGGCAGGATCTTATGCCGCAATAGTGAGCAATGCCTTAGCGCCGTTTAATCGATTGCGGCTCCCTCACCGGCAAGAATAATCTGATATCAAACCCTAACCCCATGCCTAAGCAGGTTAAATTTGTAATTTAAGTAAAACCTGACCTAGTATAGGTAGGCAAAACGCAATCACCATCAACAAGGTTTCTGCAAGGATATAGACGATGAAAGTATGGAATAAAGTGCTGTTAGCCTCCTTTATCGGGTTGTTGGTTGCCGGCTGTGATGACTCTTCCAAGGTTGACGCCAACCTGGATAAAGCCAAAGACAGCGCCGAGCAAATGAAAGACGCCGCCCAGAAAAAAGCGGACGATCTGACGGACAAAGCGAAAGCGACGGCGGATGAAATCAAAAAAGAGGCCGCCACGCAGGCAGACCAGCTGAAGGACAAAGCCTCGGCAATTAAAGATGAAGCCGCCAAGCAGGCCGACGCCATCACCAACGACGCCAAGGCCAAGGCCGCCGCGATCAAGGATGACGCCGGCAAACAAAGCCAGCAGCTGGTGGATCAGGCCAAGGCCATCAAAAACGACGCCATCAACGGCGCTAACGATCTGACCGAGCAGGCCAAGGCGAAGACCGAAGCCATCAAGAACAGCGCCGAAAACAAAGCGCAAGAGTTGAAACAAGAGACCGATGCGGCGGTGAACGGCAATACGCAGCCGGCCACCCAGCAGTAAGCCATACTCAGCCACCAAGAGAGGAGCAGTAAATGGGGATTATTTCCTGGATTATCTTCGGCCTGATCGCCGGTATTTTGGCTAAGTGGATCATGCCCGGCAAAGACGGCGGCGGCTTTATCCTGACCGTTGTGCTGGGGATCATCGGCGCCGTAGTCGGCGGCTATATCAGCACTTTCTTCGGCTACGGCAAGGTTGACGGCTTCAACTTCGGCAGCTTCGTGGTAGCGGTTATCGGCGCCATCGTGGTGCTGTTCGTGTACCGCAAAATTCGCAGCTAATATGACATTTATGACATTGGGGAGCTGAGGCTCCCCTTTTTCACTATTTAACTATACGTCCGTCATTAAGAATGAATGCTGTCCTACCGTCCCAAAACTCAGCAATAAAAATATCTTTCGGCTCTATGCCATGTTCACGGATAGTTTGGTTCAACCACTCCTCATCTTTACTAATCTCCTGCAGCTCATAAGGCCTGGCCCTGCCATTTTTCATAATGATAACTGAAGGCAGTTCATTTCCCTCGCATACCGCAGTTATCTGACCGCCCGGCTCAATTTGCGCATAGACAATCTCCTGAAAGGCGTGAATCCCCTGCGCATGCAGCTGTGAGGAAACGTTCAAGATGTCGATTTTATTTTTCTTGGCTAAAATATTTTCCATCAAAAAGCGGCCGTTTTTTATAATTGGTATCGGGTTGCCTATAGTGACCGAACGAAAGAAGTTGCAATGTTTACTGATTGCATTCAACAGAGAAATTAGTCCTACTCCGATAAGTAATACAACGACATACTGGTACAAAGGGATGCTGTCGCTATAGATAACGCCCCCAATAATGCCCCCGAGCACAAAGTTACCGATAAAATCCACTGGGGTCATCTGCGATAGCTGGGTCTTTCCCGACAGATTCAGGTGGGTGATAACAATGACAAAGCCAATCACAAATTTGAGCAAAATATAGCCGTAGTACTCCATACCCTCTTTCCTTTTAACCGATGTTGTTAATGCTATCAGCTACTTTATCCCAACGGATATAATGCAGAAACACGAATAAAAAGGGCAGCCCCTGGGCTGCCCTTTTCGTTACTTCTGCCCCGCCGGTTCGTCCGGCGCGTCGAGCACCTCTTCTTCCTTGCGGAACAGGCTGATGACCTTGAACAGCAGGCTCAGGCCAATGCCGACGATGGTCGCCAGCGCCATGCCTTTCAGCTCCGCCGCGCCGATATGCACCTTGGCGCCGCTCACGCCGATGATCAGGATCACCGAGGTCAGAATCAGATTTTGTGCCTTGTTGTAATCCACTTTGGACTCGATCAGCACGCGAATGCCCGAGGCGCCGATCACGCCGTACAGCAGCAGCGAAACGCCGCCCATCACCGGCACCGGCACCGCCTGGATCGCCGCCGCCAGCTTGCCGATGCAGGACAGCAGGATAGCCAGCACCGCCGCGCCACCGATCACCCAGGTGCTGTAGACCTTGGTGATGGCCATCACGCCGATGTTCTCGCCGTAGGTGGTGTTCGGCGTGGAACCGAAGAAGCCGGAGAACACCGTCGAGATACCGTTGGCGAACATCGAACGGTGCAGCCCCGGATCGCGGATCAGGTCTTTTTTCACGATGTTGGCGGTCACCACCAAGTGGCCGACGTGCTCGGCAATCACCACCAGCGCCGCCGGCAGAATGGTGAAGATGGCGAACCACTCAAAGCGCGGGGTGTAGAAGGTCGGCAGCGCGAACCAGTGCGCCTCGCGGATCGGGGTCAAATCCACCACGCCCATGAAGAACGACAGCGCATAGCCCACCAGCACGCCGATCAGGATCGGGATAATTGCCAGGAAGCCGCGGAACAGCACCGAGCCGAGCACCGTGACCGCCAGCGTCACCAGCGAAATGGTGATGGTGGTCGAGTCGGCGCTGGTACCTTCCGCCGGTAGCAGCCCCGCCATGTTGGCCGCCACGCCCGCCAGCTCCAGCCCGATGACGGCGACGATCGCCCCCATCGCCGCCGGCGGGAACATCACGTCCAGCCAGCCGGTGCCGGCCTTTTTCACGATCAGCGCCACCAGGCAGAACAGCACGCCGCACATGATGAAACCGCCCAACGCCACTTCATAACCGAGCGGCAACAGCAGCAGCACCGGCGAGATAAACGCGAAGCTGGAACCGAGGTAGGCCGGGATCTTGCCTTTACAGATGAACAGATACAGCAGCGTGCCGATGCCGTTGAACAGCAGCACGGTCGCCGGGTTGATCTTGAACAGGATAGGCACCAGCACGGTGGCGCCGAACATGGCGAACAGGTGCTGGAAGCTGAGCGGAATGGTCTGGAGCAGCGGCGGGCGCTCGCTGACGCCGATGGCGCGACGGGTCATGTGTGCTTTTCCTCGGTTTATTGGTTTTATAGGTTTTAGTCAAAAAAAAGCCGACTCGTTAAGTCGGCTCAAATGTTTACTTGGTACCAAATATTTTGTCGCCCGCGTCACCCAGGCCAGGCACGATGTAGCCCTTGTCGTTCAGGCACTGATCGATGGAGGCGGTGTACAGCTCAACGTCCGGGTGCGCTTTCTCTAGCGCGGCGATGCCTTCCGGCGCCGCCACTAGGACCAGCACCTTGATGCTGTGGCAGCCGGCTTTCTTCAGCAGATCGATAGTGGCGATCATCGAACCGCCGGTGGCCAGCATCGGGTCAACGACCAACGCCATGCGCTCTTCGATGTTGGAAACCAGCTTCTGGAAGTACGGCACCGGCTCCAGGGTTTCTTCGTCGCGATAAACGCCCACCACGCTGATGCGCGCGCTCGGCACGTGCTCTAGCACCCCTTCCATCATGCCCAGGCCTGCGCGCAGGATCGGCACTACGGTAATCTTTTTCCCTTTGATCTGATCCACTTCAACTGGCCCGCACCAGCCTTCGATGGTGACTTTTTCCGTCTCCAGATCGGCGGTCGCTTCATAGGTCAGTAAACTACCCACTTCTGAGGCCAGCTCACGGAAGCGTTTGGTGCTGATGTCATTTTCGCGCATCAGGCCAAGCTTGTGTTTTACCAGCGGGTGTTTCACCTCAACGATCTTCATCATTTTTCTCCTATTAAGGTGGTTGCGGCCAAAAAAATCGCGGGA
Source organism: Serratia sp. TMDUHS_CL (assembly GCF_037137105.1). NCBI lineage: Bacteria > Pseudomonadati > Pseudomonadota > Gammaproteobacteria > Enterobacterales > Yersiniaceae > Serratia > Serratia sp. TMDUHS_CL. Next base: position 89,629 of record NZ_JBBBDV010000015.1, on the reverse strand, counting down.
TTATACCTCCTTTTTTTCGCCGCGCCACCCACAATAGCCCGATCGGGATCAACAAAAGTTTGAATATCAGTATAGATGACGAAAAAGCGGAGCCGGTTCACAAGCCGCTCGCAAACGTTTGCCTGCGCTGTTAGAATTGCCGCGCCTTATTCCGGAATCAACATCGGAAGCACAGTTTTCAAACCGCAAACCGTCGTGGGGAATCGCGCAGTGACCGACAAAACCTCTCTCAGCTATAAAGACGCAGGTGTCGATATCGATGCAGGCAACGCATTGGTAGACCGCATCAAAGGTGTAGTTAAACAGACCCGTCGCCCGGAAGTGATGGGCGGTCTGGGCGGGTTTGGCGCCCTGTGTGCGTTGCCGCAGAAATACCGCGAGCCGGTGCTGGTTTCCGGTACCGACGGCGTGGGCACCAAGCTGCGTCTGGCGATGGATCTGAAACGCCACGACACCATCGGCATCGATCTGGTGGCGATGTGCGTCAACGATCTGGTGGTTCAGGGCGCCGAGCCGCTGTTCTTCCTCGACTACTACGCGACCGGCAAGCTGGATGTGGACACCGCGGCCAGCGTGATCACCGGCATCGCCGAAGGCTGCAAACAGTCCGGCTGTGCGCTGGTGGGCGGCGAAACCGCTGAAATGCCGGGCATGTACCACGGCGAAGATTACGACGTGGCCGGTTTCTGCGTCGGCGTGGTCGAAAAATCCGAGATCATCGACGGCAGCAAAGTGCAGTCCGGCGACGCGCTGATCGCCCTGGGCGCTTCCGGCCCGCACTCCAACGGCTACTCGCTGGTGCGTAAAATCCTGGAAGTGAGCAACACCGATCCGACCGCTACCCAGCTGGAAGGCAAACCGCTGGCCGACCACCTGCTGGCGCCGACCAAGATTTACGTGAAGTCCGTGCTGGAGCTGATCGAGAAGGCGGACGTCCACGCCATCGCTCACCTCACCGGCGGCGGCTTCTGGGAAAACATTCCACGCGTGCTGCCGGAAGGCATGCAGGCGGTGATCGACGAAGCCAGCTGGCAGTGGCCGGCGGTGTTCACCTGGCTGCAGCAGGCCGGTAACGTCAGCCGTCATGAAATGTACCGCACCTTCAACTGCGGCGTAGGCATGGTCATCGCCCTGCCGGAAGCCGAAGTGGAAGCGGCCATCGCGCTGCTGACCGCAGCAGGTGAAAAAGCGTGGAAAATCGGTAAACTGACCGCCTCTTCCGACGAACAACAAGTGGTCATCAACTGATGAAAAAGATCGTGGTGTTGGTCTCCGGCCAGGGGAGCAATCTCCAGGCGCTGATTGACGCCTGCCAGCAGGGCCGCATCACCGCCGAGATCGTGGCGGTGTTCAGCAACAAGGCGCAGGCTTATGGCCTGCAGCGCGCCGAGGCGGCCGGCATCGCCGCCCAGGCGTTGGATGCCAAGGCTTACGCCGATCGCGCGGCGTTCGACGCCGCGTTGGCGGATGCTATCGACCAGTACCAGCCCGATCTGGTAGTGCTGGCCGGCTACATGCGCATCCTCAGCCCGCAGTTCGTGCAGCGTTATGCCGGCCGCCTGCTGAACATCCACCCTTCCCTGCTGCCGAAATATCCGGGGCTGCATACCCACCGTCAGGCCATCGACAACGGCGACAGCGAACACGGCACCTCAGTGCACTTCGTGACCGAACAGCTCGACGGCGGCCCGGTGATTTTGCAGGCCAAGGTGCCGATTTTCGCTGACGACGAAGAGGATGACGTGGTTGAACGGGTGCAAACCCAGGAACACACGATCTATCCGCTGGTGGTGAGCTGGTTCGTCGACGGCCGCCTGGCGATGCGCGATGGCGCCGCCTGGCTGGACGGCGAACGCCTGCCTGAGCAGGGTCACGCCGCCGACTGATGCGCGCAGCCTGAACCTTGCCTAAACGGTGCCCATGCGGCGCCGTTTTTTTTCGCCTTCATCCATTCTGTGAAGTTATACTTTGCACAATTTCACGGCACAGAGGAGCCCACATGTCCAGCACTGCCAGCGTCAGGTTACGCCCATTGGAACGGGACGATCTGTCGTTCGTCCACCAGATGGACAACAACGCCAGCGTTATGCGCTATTGGTTTGAAGAACCCTACGAAGCCTTTGTCGAGCTTTCCGATCTCTACGATAAACACATCCACGATCAGAGCGAGCGCCGCTTTATCATCGAGCACGAAGGCGCCAAGGTCGGCCTGGTGGAGCTGGTGGAGATCGATCACATCCACCGCCGCGCAGAGTTCCAGATCATCATCGATCCCGCCCACCAGGGCAAAGGCTACGCCAGCACCGCCGCCCGTCTGGCAATGGACTATGGCTTCTCGGTGCTGAACCTGTACAAGCTGTACCTGATCGTCGACAAGGAGAACCCGAAGGCGATCCACATCTACAGCAAGCTGGGATTCAACGTGGAAGGCGAGCTGATCGACGAGTTCTTCGTCAACGGCGAATACCGCACCGTGCTGCGCATGTGCATCTTCCAGCCGCAATATCTGGCGAAGTTCAAAACGCCCAATGATAAGCCGCTGGTGAAGTGACAATTCGCGAGAAAAAAGTGAAAACCCGCGAAAGCGGGTTTTTTATTGGAAAATAAGCGACTAGTATTAATGGATGTTATTTTATCGTCAGGAAATAGCCTGATGAATGCGGAAATAAATAATATTCATCCGAGATAATTAATCGAACAATAATTAATAGTGATAGTAAGAGTTACCCTCTGCCTCTACAAAGGAAAAATGCCATGACAACCGTCTCAAACCTGCTGCTTTTTATCGGCCTGGCGATGCTCGCCATCGCCGCCGGTCTGAATACCTATAGCGGCTACGCGCCTGCAGATCCCAATAGCACCCCGCTATTTTCCCCGCTCTGGTGGACGCGCTGGTTCCCGCTCTATGCCTCGGGGGCCGCGCTGCTGTTGGTGGGGGTGGTGTTGCGGGTTTCGAGGCGGGGACGTTAAAAAAAAGAAACGGCTGCGAAGAGCCGTTTCTGTGTGCGGATCAGGTCCAATCTTCGTAGCCGCTGTCATGGATCCAGACGATGCCGCCGGGGCATTCCTCTGTCAGAAACCAGAATCCGTCGAAGGCATCGGCATCCATTTCCTCCTGATTTTTGGGGAAAACATGTTTAAATAGCGATATTTGCTCACTAGTGCTGCCTCGAAGATACTTACCATGAGAAGCCAACCTAATTTTCCCATCTTCAAGTAGCATCTGTAATAGTTGAAAGAAAAATGATTTTCTTTGACTAAAACTTGGTTCCTCGCCATAACACTCTGGTAGAGTCACATGCCAGATAGCATTCATCGAATGACCTTCTAAGGCATTCTTGTATTCGAGAAATTCCTCAGCTGTAATTTTCATATGAGTTACCTAAATTTAATTTCAATAGGTTTTTTAACTTTTCCCTGTAGATTATTGAGTTGTTCATTTTTTATAATTTCAATCGTCCATCGAGCCTTTGTGCTATCCTCACTTTTGGAAAAATCTCTAAGATTGATAACCATTCCATCTTTTTTTGCAAAGTAAACCATGCCTTTCGGAGTTTTCTTCTCTTCCAATGGTACCGTTCCAGCTAGCGACTGAGCGTAGTCGATGATTTCTTGTCTTGACAGTTTTCCTGTCGCAAAAACCTTGGTTGTTCCATATTTATTGCTTCCACCTTCGCCCATAACCTGCTCGAACTGCTGACCAAACACATTCAGCTTACTTTCGTTCTGTTTCGGGTCAAACACCTTGACCAACTGGTTAGTGTTAACCTTCTGCATGTCCCGTAGATAATCTGCCGTTTTAGTCGACAGATTCGCCCCGGCTGCCGTTTCTCCTTTGATAAAATCGGCAACCGGCTGAGTGTTGAACGTTTTTGTTTTGTATAGTTCATCGGAAGCGTTCACCAGCTGTCGGCTCAACTTCCTCACGCTGTCTTCGGTTTTCCCCAGAATCAATGTGCTGCCGGTGGTTACGGCGCCAGTACCAATAATCGCCTCTGGTGTCACAATATCTGCCGCATAAATACCGGCCTGGTTCAGGCAAAGCGCGGGGTTGGTTTTACAGCCGGCAATTGCCAATCGTGCAGCCAGAACCAATTCTGGCGCAGCTCCCACCAGCGTCATTCCCCCCGCAGTAAGTACCAGACCGCCGCCACCTACGGTCGCCACTATTGCGGCAGCCTCTCGGCGAGCCACAACACGTTTTGCCGCAGCAACATCACCTTTATCAGCGGCCAAAATATCTTTCTGATTATCCAGCGCATACTGCATCAACATATGTTCGGTCATGTTGTAGCGATAAACCGACTGTGCGCTGTCCGCAGCACTGTAGGCGCCTTCCGGCGTATGCGTTGTCAACGCCCCGGTCAAAGCCCCGATCACTCGTGCCGTTTGCTCTTTTACTTCATTGCCGTTTAACGCTTCCTGCAGACGGTAGAGCTGGCGTTCCTTTTCGTTGAGATTGGCCGGTTCAAACAGCGTGCTCTGCATCACGACGCCGGCCAGCTCCGCTGCCAGCGCCCCGGCAGCAGCCCCTTTACCGTCGCCGCGCCCGATTTCCGCAGCGATGCCTGCCACAACCGCATGGCTGACTGACTTCCCGTCCGCCCCCAGAACGTCGCCGTTATCCCCAATCAGGTTGGCGCCCTCGGCCTGAACCTGGCTGCCGATGTTCGCCAGCAGCGCATTGGTCAAGTTGTCTTTGAAGCTGCCACCATTGATGGCGGTATTCAGGCTGGAGCTGATAACCGATTGCCCGGCCACCCGCTGCGCCACCTTGCTCCAATCGCCGTTGCTCAGCTGCGGCAGTTTGACGTTGTTCGGGTTAAGCGGTTTGCCCGCCGCGTCCTTGCTCCAGCCCATCGCGCTGTCGAAGCCGTTGAGCGCGCCGCCGATCGCCATCGCCGTGGCGGTCGCCTTGACGTTTTCATTGCTGCCCAGCGCCTGCAGGGTTTTTGACAGGTTGCCCTGGTTCTCCACCAGCGCCACCGCCGCCTGGGAGGCCAGCGAAGACATCCCGGCCGTGACCGCGCCGCTGGTTACCGCCCCGCCGCCCACGGCGCCGGAAACGCTGGAGGCCGCCGTGGCCGCCAATGAACTGCCTGCGGTCACCGCCGCTGCTGCGATGGCGATCACCGCCGCCACCGCCGGGTTCAGGTGCTGGCTCTTGTAATCCCAGCTATCGTAAGCGTCTTTGACCTTGCTCCACTGCACGTCGTTGCGCTTGTTCAGATCTTTGACCCAGGTGGTGCCCGGCGTATTGCCCAGGGCGTCGATGGCGCTTTGCAGCGCCTGGCCGTTTTTCACCTTCACATCGGCGCTGACGCCCTTGGCGGCCTCTACGGTCAAGGCGCCACCGGTATGGATGCTCGGCAGCACCCACTTATTGTCTTCGTATCCTTTATTGGCCTGCTTGATAAAGAAGCCTTTCGAATTGCTGACGGTCTGTTCGAAAGAGGTGTTTTTCACCGCGCGGAAGTTAACCTGGCCACGGGAGCTGGTCAGGCGCGCGTTTTGCCCGGCGGCGATTTTGCTGGCTTCATAGGTGCTGTCGTCGCGGCTCATCAGCGTGATATTGCCGGCGGCGGTAAACTCGGTAACCTTGTTGGTCACGTCATGGCGGGTCTGCTTAACCTCGGTTTTCTTGCCCCACCATTTGCGCTTGGTTTCCTTTTTCTCGTAGTGGCTGGACTCCTCCATCGCCTGAGCGTAGAGATAACCACCCTTGGCGGCGATATCCATATTGCCGGCGCGCATGGCTTCAGCCTGGTTGTGGGCGTCGACCTGAGCTTTTTGTTTGGCCTCGTCAATGCCTTTGCTTTGGGCTTCCTGGCGCGCAGCGGTCAGCTGGTTTTGTGCCTCGTTTTTTGTTTTGTTGCCTTGATTAATTCGCTGCTCTGCCTGCGTGACATCATTTCGAGCAGCAGCCAGACTACTTCTTGCAGCACTAAGTTCTCCTTCACGCTGTGCTACGAATTTATCCCAACTCCCTACTTCAGCAGACCAACCACTGCCATATTCGTGAGGTGGGTTATTACGCATAAACTCATCCCGCCTTTCCTCAGCATCTCTGACGGCAGCCTCTGCTTGCTGAACGAACGAAATTCTTTGCGTAACAATATGTTCAGCATTTGTTTTTGCCTGCAGTGCCTGATTAATTTGCTGCTGCGTATTTCGAAGCTGCTGCTCGGCAATGGCTATCCGGCTTCCCCAATCCGTCACCGCTACCGGTGATTTCCAGTTCGCCCCTAATCCTTTAACCACCAGCTTGGTCGCTTGGAACAGAATGCTGCCGCCGGAAATCACCGTCATCAGGCCACCGGCATTCAGCTCGGTACCTTGCTGGGTGCGAGTTTCGGTAAATTCGTTGCCGCCCTCACGGTAAGTGTGGTTTTGCACCGCCTCGAAGCGCATATCGCTGCCGGAAGTCAGCGTCATGTTGGCGCCGGAGGTCAGCTTGGCGCCGTAAGTCAGCAGTTGGTTGTTCGCCGACGCGGTCAGGTTTTTCCCGGCGCTGAGGGCGGTGACCACATGGCGCTCGTCTTTGTTGTTGTCGTTGGCGGCATCGATAGCGGAATAGGCAACATTCGATAACCACATATTTTGTCCTGCCAACAGCGTGATGTTGCCGTTAGCGGAAAGCGCGCCGCCCTGGGTGCCAATGTCGCGGGCCGAGTTAATCAGTAAATTGCCGCCGGCGTGTACCCGGCTACCCAGTTCAGGCGTGCGAGAAGAGGGGAAAAAGCGACTAAATTGCCCCCCCAATTCACGATAGTTCAGATCGGCATTATGGCCGGCCAACAGCGTGACATCTTTGCCTGCTTTAATGTGCGTCCCGCGCAGCGCCAGATAACCGCCGCTGTTGAGCAGCACTGAACCACTGGCGTTCAACTGTCCGGCATTCAGCAGCTGGTTGAACTGCGTTTGTCGTTGTTCAGGAGATAAATTCTGCGTTAAGCGGTCGTTATCCAACGCCTCGTCATTTCTGACAATCGAAACCGTGCCGTTCGCTGTCATTGCAATATTTTGGCTTTGCGGCGCGAAGTGCGTGTTACGTAGATAAATACCTTGCCCGGCATTTAAGGTTAAGTCCCCGGCAGCATTCAATTGGCTCAGCCAGCGGGCACCATCGATTCCGAAATAGCGCGGGCTAGGTACAGTGTGCACTTTGACGTTGCCATTGCGGCTGGTCAAAGTGACATTATGTCCTTTCAGATAGCTTTGACGGGCATCCAGCTCATTCACTGCTGCAACGTTCAGATTCTTGCCGGCAGTCAGCTCAGCACCGTCGGTGTAAAACACATCGTCGGCAACCACAGTCAGGTCGTTACGCGCGTTTATTTTATCGGTACTGATGACGCGCCCCGCATGCAGCACAATATTGTGAGCTGCCAGCGAGTCAGGCCGCCCCGAAGCCACCACTTCACTAAGCTGATTTCCCGCCGGCGTCGGTGTACTGATTTCTATCTTATTTTTAAAATCCGCAGTGAGATTATTGCCGGCGGTAATCGATGATTGTTGCTGCCCCTTTGCTTGCCAGACAACAAGCTCCTGCTGCTTGGTATAAGGGGCTTTTTCCGTAACATACAGCAGATCCCAATCTCCGGGAGGCGCATCTTCGTCACGGGCAAACTCCCCAACGCCAAACGTGTTCGTTCCCAGGCGCCAGTACCGATCTTTCTGACCGAGTTGAATGCTCTTTACGGTAAAATCATTCCCCGTCAGGATCAGATCTTTGGCCGCGCTGATATTCGACTGATCGTTCCATAGCGTTGTCGCGTTGATATAAGCGTTGTTGCCTGAATTTATCACTCCCGGCGCCTGTGATTTCACCAGGAGATACTCGTCTTTCCCCACATTAACCTTGTCGCCTTTCGACAGGTTAATTTCGCCAAACCAACTGCCGATGCCAAAGTCCTTCAGTTCAGGTTCCAACAGCACAATAGCGTCAACACCTTGCCGCGAGTCGTAATAACTTCCCACCAAGGATTTATTGAACGCTTTGGAGTTACCGGGAGTACTTTTCCAAACGGCTTGAACCTCTTGCCTCACATTGTTCAAACTCTCCGTGCGTATCACCAAATCGCCACTGTTGGTCAGGATTTTCGCCGAACGGTTCTCGACGGATTTAGCCTTGTTGCCCTGCGCATCCTTTTGGATCCACATATTTTTATTGGCGTGCAGCTTGGCGTTTTCCCCCGCGTTGCGGATATGGTCGCCAAAGATACGCATATCGCCACTGGTGCTGGTTTGCCCGTCATTCACCAGCGTCGTCGTCGCCAACGTGGCGTTGCCGTCCGCCTGCACGACAGCACCCCGCGTAATGTGCAATCCCTTGGCGCTGACATTGAGGTCACCTTTGCTGTGCGTGGTGCCGTTAAGCACCAGGTTACCGTTAACGCTCAGCGTAATATCCCGCTGTTTGCTGGTGAGGTCTTTCAGGTTCACCCCCACCCCATCCTCGTTGGCCACCAGGCGGATTTTGTTGGCGTACATGCCGCCCAGCGCTTTGGTATCCACCGCCAGTTGGGGCTTAGCGCCTTCACCGGCGATCGGTTTGATGCTGCCGTCCTTGAAGCTAATGCGGTTGGCGCCCTGGGTCAGCGACAGATTTTGCGCATTGATTTTGCCGTTCAGCTCGGTGGCGCGGCTGATGATATCGACATAGTCGGCGCCGCTGCCGTCCAGCCCTTTGCCGCCGATGGTGACGCCGCCTTTTTTCACCTCCAGCGCTTCCAGCGCGCCCTGCTTGTCGAACTGCGGTTTGCCGGTGGTTAACGTCACGCCCGGCGCGTTGATAAAGCCGCAGCCGTCGCAGGTGATGCCATTCGGGTTGGCGATCATCACGTTGGCCTTGTTGCCGAATACCTCGAGTTTGCCCTGAAGCTCGGAACGACTGCCGCCGATCACCTCGTTGATGATCAACTCCGCCGGCTTTCCCTTCAGGTAGGTGTTGCCCTGCGCGCTGTAGATTTCCACGCCCAGCTGCGTTTTGCCGCCGTGCGTGGCGTTATTCAATACGGCGCCCTGTGGCCCAACGTTGAAATCTTTATAGGTGTTGTGCGAGATGCCCGCACCGTTCGGCGTGGCGATATTCACCACCGGCACGTCGCCCGGCTTGATAACCACCTGCGTATTGCCGTTGGCAGCGGTAATGCCGGCGGCAAACGCCGGGTGCAACGGCTGGAAAGCCGTCAGGTAGATCAGCAAATAGCTGGCGCCCCGCGCCAACGGAGGGTTGAGCTTATCCATATTCATTCCTTCGAAAGGATGTTGTTTTGAACGCCGAGGCGCTCCTGCTGTGTGCTGGCGTTATAAGGTGACGGTGGCTTGCCAGTAGGCCACCCAACGATCCGGTTGCAGGCTGTCTGGGTGCGTCAGCGGTTTACCGACGGTGATCGCCTGATTGAACCAACGGCCGCTTAACGTGGCACCCAGCGCCGCGCCGGCGACGTTGCCACCGTCGATCTGCCCGGCGCGCCCCCGCAGCCAGCCGGCGTCTAACGCGCCGGTCAAAGAGAGCTCCCCCAGCCCCGGCAAGGTCTGCCATTGCCAGTTGAGTTCATTGCGCCAGTAGGCTCCGCGATTGCCGGTCAGGTACTGCTCTTTAAAGCCACGCACCGAGTATTGCCCACCGATGGAAATGCGCTCGCCGGCATACAGGTTGTCTGCGCTGGTTTGTACGTAGGCCGAGGTCAGGTAGTAGAGAGAGGGGGCGAGCGGATAGAAATAGCTGGCGCTGAGACCAAGCTTGCGGAACTCGCTGCGCGGCGCTCCGTCGCGCTCCGGATCGTCGGCGGTAGCGCCCAGCATGCGCAGCCCGCGGCTTACCGTCGGGTTCAGCGTCATATAGCCGCCGCCCGCGACCGCACTGTAATTAAGGCCCAGACTGGCGATGCTGAGCGTCGGGCTGCTGACGCCCAACCGTTCCCCCGCCAGCTTATTTTCCGTGGTGCGCCGCGCCAGCCCGATATCGACGGCCAGCTTACGTTTGCCATCCCGCAGCAACGTGCGGTTGGCGCCCAGACGCTGGGTCTGGTTATTGCCCTGATAGCGGTAAGCGGCACCGCTGAACGGCACCTGCTGGAAAAAATCGTTCCAGGCGTACTGGTAGCTGAACAGCCAATAGCCATAGGGTAAGGTGACGCTGCCGTTCAGGCTGCGGCTGCGATGATGCGGGCTGAAATCGTTATTGCGCGCTGCGGAAAGCGACCATTGATCGGCGAGACGCAGCGGATTATCCAGCGAGAAGGCGGCGTTCATCTGCCCGGTGCCGGTGCTTTTCTGGCCGCTGTTATCGGCGCCGAAAGAGAAAGAGACCGGTGCGCGCGTGGCACCGCGCAGCAAAACCACTTTGGAAAAGCCGGGTTGTTCGCCAGGTTGAATATCGATAGTCACCTGTTGTGACGGCAGGCGGTTGAGCTGCTCCATGCCCTGCTCGATATCGCGCAGATTCAATACGTCACCAACCAGACCGGGAAACGCCATCTTCAACGCCAGCGTCTGCTCGCCGCCCTGCGTGATGGACTCGATTCGCCCTTCGCTGGCGCTGACGGTCAACACGCCGCGGGAGATATCCTGCTCCTGCAGCCAGGCCTGCGAAGTGACATAGCCGCGTTGCAGATAAGCATTGGTGGTTTCGCGCACCAGACGGTTGATGTGCTCCAGCGTCAGGCAGCGCCCCTGATACGGGCGGGCCAGGCTTTCTTTTACCGACCAGGAAAGATGTTCGGCGCCCTGAAAAACGATCTGCCGCACCGGTTGGCAAACCGCCCCTGCGGTGGCCGGCTCAGGCAGCGGTAGCGCCGGCAGTTCAACGTTATTTTGCAGCGCCTCGCGTTGCTGCTGTGCCTGTTCCAGCAACGATTTCTGCTGTTGGGTAATGCTGTCGCGATCGGCAGGGCTGGTGATTTCCGCGCACCACGCCGAGCTGCAAAGCGCTAATAATAGCGACCAGGCGCCAAGCCTCCATGCACACATTCAAACACATCCATTTACACTGATTTACACAGATTGGCGAATTATAAACAATTCGCTGGCTCCGTCCATGCAAATGAGAATTATTTTTATTAATGTAGCCAGTGAAAAGACGTGCTTGCCGTGTTAGCGAGAATAATCGGAGGAAACACAAAAACGGGAAAAGGGGCGCCGTATGCAACGCCCCCAGAACTCAACCATACCGCCCGGTAATATAATCCTCGGTGCGGCGCTGGCGCGGCGAGGTGAAAATGGCGTCGGTGTCGTTGTACTCTACCAGCCGCCCCTGATGAATAAACGCGGTGTAGTCAGAGACGCGCGCCGCCTGCTGCATGTTGTGCGTCACCAGCACCACGCTGTAACGCTGTTTCAGCGCGGAAATCAGCTCTTCGATGGTCAGCGTGGAGATCGGATCCAGCGCCGAGGTCGGCTCGTCGAGCAGCAATACCTCCGGCTCGATGGCGATGGCGCGCGCGATCACCAGGCGCTGCTGCTGGCCGCTGGACAAGCGGAACGCATTTTCGCGCAGCCGATCCTTCACCTCATGCCACAGCGCGGCGGCGCGCAGCGAACGCTCCACCGCCTCATCCAGCAAGCGCCGGTCGCGCACGCCCTGCAGCCGGAGGCCATACACCACGTTTTCATAGATCGATTTCGGGAACGGGTTCGGCCGCTGGAACACCATGCCCACCCGCCGCCGCAGCGCAGCCACGTCGATCTGTGCCCCGGAGATCGCCGCGCCGTTCAGCTGCAGCTCGCCCTCGATACGGCAGTTGTCCACCAGATCGTTCATGCGGTTGAAACAGCGCAGCAGCGTCGATTTACCGCAGCCCGAGGGACCGATCAGGGCCGTCACCCGGTGCTTCGGGATACGCAGCGAAATATCGTGCAGCACCTGTTTATCGCCATAAAACAGGTTCAGGCCGTTGACCGCCAGCGCGGTCTGTTCATCGTCGAGATGCTGGACATCCAGCCGGGGCAAACTGCCTGGCGTCATCAAACCCATTACGCACTCCCCAAAAATAGCGTCATTGTTACTGCGACCATGCTCGGTACCGCTCCCTCAACGAATGGCGGATACCCATCGCCGCCAGATTCAAACTCACCACGATCGTCACCAGCAGGAAGGCGGTGGCGAACACCAGCGGCCGCGCCGCCTCTACGCTCGGGCTCTGGAATGCCATATCGTAGATCTGGAAGCTCAAATGCATAAACTTCCGCTCCAGGTGCAGATACGGGAAAATCTCGTCCACCGGCAGCACCGGCACCGATTTCACTACCCCCACCAGCATCAGCGGCGCGGTCTCCCCGGCGGCGCGCGCCACCGCCAGAATCAGGCCGGTCATCATCGCCGGCGCCGCCATCGGCAGCACGATGCGCCACAGCGTCTCGGCCCGGCTGGCACCCAGCGCCATCGAGCCCTGCCGCAGCGAGGTGGGAATGCGCGACAGCCCTTCCTCGGTGGCGACGATCACCACCGGCAACGTCAGCAGCGCCAGCGTCAGCGCCGCCCACAGCACGCCGGGCGTGCCGAAGGTCGGGTTGGGCAAGGATTCAGGATAGAACAGCTGGTCGAGCGTGCCGCCTATCATATAAACGAAAAAGCCGAGGCCGAAGACGCCATAGACGATCGAGGGCACGCCGGCCAGGTTGACCACCGCAATGCGGATCACCCGCGTCAGCAGATTGTTGCCGGCATACTCGTGTAGATATACCGCCGCGATCACGCCAAACGGCATCACCACGATCGACATCAGGATCACCATCAACACCGTGCCAAAAATGGCCGGGAACACCCCGCCTTCGGTGTTCGCCTCACGCGGGCTGTCGGTGAGGAACTTCTTCACCTGCTCGCCCCAGTGCGCCAGCTTCTCGGTGGTGTTCATGGCGTTCGGGTACCAGGCATCGCGCACCTGGCTGAGCGGAATGGTCAACGTCTGGCCGTGCATGTCGCGCAGCAGCAGCGCATCGCGCTGGCGATCGCGGTTCAGCCCCGTCAGGCGTTCGGACAGCAGCTGGTATTGCCGCTGTAACTCCAGCCGCTCGGCCTTGATGGCGTCCTGCGCACGGGCGTCCAGCTTATCGTCGCGCTGCAGGCGCTTTTCCCGCAGCCGCAGCGCGTCAAACTGTTGATTGATGCGCGCCATATCGCGGAATTGAATGTCGTGCGCCTGGCGCGAGAGCGCGGCGATTTGCGGCAGCCGCTGCTGCAACGCCTGCCCCAGATTGCGGCCGGTCAGCGGTTGCCCATCCTCCAGCAGCCCCGCCAGATAGCCGTAGGCGGTACCGTGGCTGTCGCGCTCCAGTACCAGCAGGCCGCGCGGCGTGCTTTGGCTGCGGATGTCGCTGGCCAGCAGCGTGCGAAAATCCTGCCCCTCGCGCTCGCGGTTACCGACCTTGATCAGATAGCGTTCGACGCTTTGCGCCTCGCCCGGCGGCGCCACGCCCGCTTCCGTCAGCTGGCGGCGCGAAATGCTTTGCTGCTGGTACAGCTCGCCGATCACCGTCACTGGCCCGGCGCCGTTCTGATTCAGCTCAAACTGATAAACCGGGCTCGGCCAGAAATAACGCATCCCTTGCCCAGCCAGCAGCAACAGAATGCCGATCAGCGCCAACAGGCTGACGGCCACCGAACCGGCGGTCAGCCAAATCCACGGCGAGCCGCTCTTCACCCAGTTCTTCATGGTGCCTCCTGATTCGGCGTGTAGCGCTTGCGCAGCCGCAGGCGCACCGCCTCCGCCAGCGTGTTGAACACGAAGGTGAAGACAAACAGCACCAGCGCGGTCAGGAACAGCACGCGGTAATGGCTGCTGCCGGAGACCGCCTCCGGCATCTCGATGGCGATGTTGGCCGCCAGCGCCCGCAGCCCCTGGAACAGGCTGCCGTCGATAATCGGCGTATTGCCGGTGGCCATCAGCACGATCATGGTTTCCCCCACCGCGCGGCCAAAGCCGATCATCAGCGCGGAGAAAATGCCGGCGCTGGCGGAAGGCAGCACCACCTTGATCACCGTCTGCCATTGGGTGGCGCCCAGCGCCAAAGAGCCCTGGCTCAGGGTGGCCGGCACGCTGAACAACGCGTCCTCCGCCAGCGAGAAGATGATCGGCACCAGCGCGAAGCCCATCGCCACGCCCACCACCAGCGCATTGCGCTGGTCGTAATTATCCCCCAGCCAGAAATGCAGCGGCTCACCGAACAGCGCCACCTCCAGCCGCGGCCCCAGGCTGAGCGCCAGCCACACCGTCAACGCCAGCAGCGGCAACAGCAACAGCAGATCGACGCCCGGCCGGCAACGCGGCATAAAGCGATGGGTCAACGCGCCGCACAGCAGCACCGCCGCCGCCAGCAGCAGCGGCAACGCCAGCACCGCCAACAGATACTGCTCGATGATCGGCGCCAGCCAAATGCCGGCCACCAGCCCGATCACCACCGTCGGCAGCGCGCCCATCACTTCGATAGCCGGTTTGATCACCCGCCGCAGCCCCGGCGTCATAAAGTAAGCGGTATAGATGGCGCCGGCCAGCGCCAGGGGAATAGCGAACAGCATCGCGTAAGCCGCCGCCTTGAAGGTGCCGAAGATCACCGGCATCAGGCTGAATTTGGGTTGGTAACTGTCTTCGCCGGAGGTGGACTGCCAAACATAGGCCGGCTGCGGGTAGTTCTCATACCACACCTTGCCCCACAGTGAACGCCAGGTAACGTCCGGATACGGGTTGTCGAGCGCATAGCGCTGCCAGCCCTGCGCGCTCTCCAGCAGCAGGCCATCGCCGCGCGGCGCAAACGCCATCTGCTGCACCTCGGCGCCCAAACGGGTATTCAGCAGCGGCTGCGATTGAATGGTGGAGAACAGCGAGAAGCCGCCATCGGGCCGCAGGGTGGCGAACACCCGGCGATAGGGCTCAGCCACCGTCAGCTCCTGCCCGTCGGCGCCATGGTCGAAATGCTGCACCGGCGTCAGGCGCCAGCGCTGCTCTTTTTCTACTTCGAACCACTCGCGCAGATTGCCGTCGGCGCCCTTGATCAACAGCGCGCTGCCGCCGGGCAGCGCCGTCATCTGATACGGAGCATGTTCGCCAAGGGTACGCGTTTCACGCAGCTGCAGCTGCGCGCCGTCGATCTGATAACGCGCCAGCCGGTTGCCGGTCAGCAGGTAAAGCTGGCGGCCATCCGGCGTCAGCACCAGTTGTTCTGCATCCTGTTCCAGCGGCCGCTCGCTGAACTGCGGCGGCCGGTCAGGGCTGAAACGGCCGAACACCAGCCGCCGATCGTCGGTCACCCCAGCCAGCAGATACTGCCCGCGATGGGCATCCGCCAGCGACAGCCGTTTCAGCGGCTTGCGCTGCGGATCCAGCGCCAACGGCTGCTGCCCGAGCGGGAACAGCCACTGCGGCCGGCCGTTTTCCGCCGTCGCGAAATCCGCGCGCGTCACCACTAACCGGCCGTCGGCCTGCGCCAGCGCAAACAGATCGCGCTCTCCGGCGGCCTGGGCAAGCAGCGCCGGTTTGGCCAGCAGCGTCTGCTGCGCCAGCGGCGCCTGGGGCTGGCCGTTCGGTGCCGGCGTCAGGCGATAAAATTGCCCCGCGCCCTGCGCGTCGATGCGGTAACCGACGCGCTGCTGCACGTCCATGCCCAGCGCCAGCACCGGGGCCGACGCCGCGATCGGCAGTGGCTGCGCCTGGCCGAGCGAGGCCGGTTTGAACAGCGGCAGCACGGCAAACAGCAAATAGACGAAGATCAGCATCAACGTCATCAGCACCATCAGCCCGCTGGCGGTTACTGCCGCCTGCACGCCGCGGTCGATGCGCCCGCGCATGCGATCTCGGGGATGTTGATTGGCCGTCGTCTGTGTCATGTGTCTCGCTGTCGCTGATGTAATCGGGCTTGCGCCGTAAGATAACCGGGCATCTTATGTCAGTTTTATGACGTTTGCATGACAAAGTTACCCACCATAACCCAGGTTTTTTACACTACAAACAGACAATATGGCGTTGATATATTGCTGAAAAATGAACGCAAACACGCTTAATATCACCAAGAATAAGCCTGCCAACCTTCATTTCATGCTGCTCATTCCACCCCCCTGCGCCCTGCATCGGCGAAAATTTATTGCCGCCAAAAAACGCCGCGCGCCAACGCAATGGATATGTTGGACTTTCCTGTCAATCTCTCGCAATAATGATGAAGGACACTAGAGCGGCATCCGGGCGCTGCGTCCCGGATCCTATTCTAAATTTGAACTGGAGTGGCAATGGGTCAGGAAAAGCTCTACATCGAAAAAGAACTAAGCTGGTTATCCTTTAATGAACGCGTGTTGCAGGAAGCCGCAGATAAGAGCAATCCCCTGATTGAACGTATGCGTTTTCTGGGCATTTACTCCAACAACCTCGACGAGTTCTATAAAGTCCGCTTCGCCGATCTCAAACGGCGCATCCTGATCAGCGAAGAGCAAGGCTCCGCCGGCGCCTCGCGCCACCTGCTGAAAAAGATCCAGGCCAAGGTGCTGAAAACCGATCAGGAGTTCGACGGCCTGTACAACGATCTGCTGCTGGAAATGGCGCGCAATCAGATCTTCCTGATCAACGAACGCCAGGTGTCCGAGAACCAGCAAATCTGGCTGCGGCAATATTTCAAACAGCATCTGCGCCAGCACATCACGCCGATCCTGATCAACCACGACACCAACCTGGTGCAGTTCCTGAAAGACGATTACACCTACCTGGCGGTGGAGATCATTCGCGGCGCGCGCATCGACTATGCGCTGCTGGAGATCCCGTCCGACAAGGTGCCGCGCTTCGTCAATCTGCCGCCGGAAGCGCCGCGCCGCCGTAAACCGATGATCCTGCTGGACAACATTCTGCGCTACTGCCTGGACGATATCTTCAAGGGCTTCTTCGACTACGACGCGCTCAACGCCTACTCGATGAAAATGACCCGCGACGCGGAGTACGATCTGGTCACCGAAATGGAATCCAGCCTGCTGGAACTGATGTCCTCCAGCCTGAAACAGCGCCTGACCGCCGAGCCGGTGCGCTTCGTGTATCAGCGCGACATGCCGAACGAAATGGTGGAGCTGCTGCGCGGCAAGCTGGGCATCTCCAACTACGATTCGGTGATCGCCGGCGGCCGCTACCACAATTTCAAAGATTTCATCAGTTTCCCGAACGTCGGCAAGGCCAATCTGGTCAACAAGCCGCTGCCGCGCCTGCGCCACATCTGGTTCGACGGTTTCCGCAACGGCTTCGACGCCATTCGCGAAAAAGACGTGCTGCTCTACTACCCGTACCACACCTTCGAGCACGTGCTGGAGCTGCTGCGCCAGGCGTCGTTCGATCCGAGCGTGTTGGCTATCAAGATCAACATCTACCGGGTGGCGAAAGATTCGCGCATCATCGAATCGATGATCCACGCCGCGCACAACGGCAAAAAGGTCACGGTGGTGGTCGAGCTGCAGGCGCGCTTCGACGAAGAGGCCAACATTCACTGGGCGAAGCGCCTGACCGAAGCCGGCGTACACGTGATCTTCTCGGCGCCGGGCCTGAAAATCCACGCCAAACTGTTCCTGATTTCGCGCCGTGAAGGCGATGACATTGTGCGCTATGCTCATATCGGTACCGGCAACTTTAACGAAAAAACCGCGCGCATCTACACCGACTATTCGCTGTTGACCGCCGACTCACGCATCACCAACGAGGTACGCCGGGTATTCAACTTTATCGAGAACCCCTACCGGCCGGTCACCTTCGACAACCTGATGGTGTCGCCGCAGAACTCGCGCCTGAAGCTGTATGAGCTGATCGACAACGAAATCGCCAACGCCCAGGCCGGGGAACAGGCCGGCATTATGTTGAAAATAAATAATCTGGTGGATAAAGGGCTGGTAGATCGGTTATATACCGCGTCCGGCGCCGGCGTGAAGATCCGCCTGCTGGTGCGGGGCATGTGTTCCCTGATTCCCAACCTGCCGGGGATCAGCGACAATATTCAGGTGATCAGCATCGTCGATCGCTTTTTGGAACACGATCGGGTGTACGTTTTCGACAATAAAGGTGACAAACGGGTGTATCTGTCCTCCGCCGACTGGATGACCCGCAACATAGATTACCGTATCGAAGTGGCGGTATCGCTGCTGGATCCGGCGCTGAAACAGCGCGTTCTGGACATCCTGGAGATCCTGTTCAGCGATACGGTCAAGGCCCGTTATGTGGATAAAGAACTGAGCAACCAGTACGTGCCGCGCGGCAACCGCCGCAAAGTGCGTGCCCAGGTGGCTATTTACGAGTATTTAAAAGCTCTGGAACAACCAGGACAGTAGGCCAGCAACTATGCCGCTAAAAAACACTGCAACGAACAAACCGCAGGAAATCGCCGCCATCGACCTCGGGTCGAACAGTTTCCACATGGTGATCGCCCGCGTCGTCAACGGCGCCTTACAGGTATTGGGCCGTTTAAAACAGCGGGTGCATCTCGCCGACGGATTGGACAGCAACAACGTACTCAGTGAAGAGGCGATAGAGCGCGGCCTGGCCTGCCTGGCGCTGTTTGCCGAACGGCTGCAAGGCTTCCCGGCGGATAACGTCACCATCGTCGGGACGCACACCCTGCGTCAGGCGGTGAACGCCGAAGTGTTCCTCAAGCGCGCCGCCAAAGTGATCCCCTACCCGATCGAAATCATCGCCGGTCAGGAAGAAGCGCGCCTGATCTTCATGGGCGTGGAGCACACTCAGCCGGAGAAAGGCCGCAAGCTGGTGATCGACATCGGCGGCGGCTCCACCGAGCTGGTGATCGGCGAAGACTTCGAGCCGCTGCTGGCGGAAAGCCGCCGCATGGGCTGCGTCAGCTTCGCCCAGCTGTTCTTCCCGGGCGGCGAGATCAGCAAAAACAACTTCCGCCGCGCGCGGCTGGCGGCGGCGCAGAAGCTGGAAACGCTGGCCTGGCAGTACCGCATTCAGGGCTGGCAGTATGCGCTGGGCGCTTCGGGCACCATCAAGGCCGCCCACGAAGTGCTGGTGGCGATGGGGGAAAAAGACGGTCTCATCACCCTGGATCGCCTGGAAATGCTCGCCGAGCAGGTGCTGCAGTTCAAAAGCTTCAGTTCACTGAGCCTGCCGGGGCTGTCGGAAGATCGCCAATCGGTGTTCGTGCCGGGGCTGGCTATCCTGTGCGGCGTGTTCGATGCGCTGGCGATCCGCGATCTGCGCCTGTCCGACGGCGCGCTGCGCGAAGGCGTGCTGTATGAAATGGAAGGCCGTTTCCGCCACCAGGACATCCGTAGCCGCACCGCCAAGAGCCTGGCCGATCACTACAACATCGATCGCGAGCAGGCCAAGCGGGTGCTGGAAACCACCGAGCTGCTCTACTCGCAGTGGATGGCGCAGAACACCAAGCTGGCGCATCCGCAGCTGGAAGCCCTGCTGAAATGGGCCGCCATGCTGCACGAGGTGGGGCTGAGCATCAACCACAGCGGCATGCACCGCCATTCTGCCTACATTCTGCAAAACTCCAACCTGCCTGGCTTCAACCAGGAACAGCAACTGCTGCTGGCGGCGCTGGTGCGCTTCCACCGCAAGGCGATCAAGCTGGAAGAGCTGCCGCGCCTCAACCTGTTCAAGAAGAAACACTACCTGCCGCTGATCCAGCTGCTGCGTCTGAGCACCCTGCTCAACAACCAGCGTCAGTCGACCACCACGCCGGAAACGCTGCGCCTGACCACCGACGACAACCACTGGACGCTGCGCTTCCCGGCCGGCTACCTGGCGCAGAACAACCTGGTGCAGCTGGATTTCGAGCGCGAGCAGGCCTACTGGAACGACGTCGTCGGCTGGAAGCTGCTGATCGATGAAGAAGGCTCGCAAGACGAACAGCGCTCCGCCTGATCCCCCCCGCCCCCTGCCAGACAGGGGGTTTTTCTTTCCGCCCTCGCCCCGTCAACCTAAACGAAACCCTAATGCGCCGTGCCGCACGCCGGAAAAAAATGGACAACTTTTGTCATCAGCGCCTAAAATCCGGTTACAAATTCTCGAGCGAATAACACAGGATACCGGCATACCGGGTGATATATGCGCAAGAAAACCACCGGACAGATGACGAAGATAGTGTTGTTTATCAGCTTTATCATTTTAGTCGGCCGACTGCTGTACGCCGCCGTGGTGGCGGTGCCTCATCATCAGGAAAAAAAGCAGGCCGCTGCGCAAAACGCCGCCGAAGTCAGCGCGCCGCAACAGGACGCCTCCTCTGAATAACCGCCGCGCCCCGTCCGTTTCATAAAAATGACTCCGGCACTCGCTATGCTCTATCTTTTAATGAGCCTGCGTCAGGAACGCCGAGCGCCCGTTAAGGAACACCATGTCAGCCGCAACCCATAACGTCAAAAAAGTCGCTGAACACCGCCAGCGCATTCTCACTCTGTTGTTGAACAATAAGGAATTGGTCGACGGCATTCTCGGCCGGCCAGGGGATGAGCACGCCCTCAGCCAAAGCGAACTGCTGAACCAGACGGCGGAAATCACCGGCCTGTTGGACGACATGCACGCCGCCGACCTGGCGGACCTGCTGGAAGCGCTGCCGCAGGATGAACGTATGGCGCTGTGGCGGCTGGTGGGCAACAGCAAGCGCGGCCAGACGCTGGTGGAGGTCGCCGAGCCGGTCTGGGACAGCCTGATCGAGGAAATGAGCGACAAAGACCTGCTCAAAGCGATCAAAACGCTGGACGTCGACGAACAGGCCTACCTGGCGCAATACCTGCCGCGTAACCTGATGGGCCGGTTGCTGACCTCGCTGGAGCCGGAGCAGCGCGCCCAGGTGCGCGAGATGAGCCAGTACGCCAAAGACAGCGTCGGCTGGATGATGGATTTCGAACTGGTGACGGTGCGGCCAGACGTCACGCTCGGCGCGGTCCACCGCTTTTTGCGCATGCGCAAAACCATTCCCGACGCCACCGATAAACTGTTCGTCACCGACCGCAAAAACACCCTGCTGGGCGAGCTGCCGCTGACCGCGGTGCTGCTGAACGATCCGGAGATCCCGGTGCGCGAAGTGATGGACAGCGATCCCGCCACCTTTCAGCCCGAAGACAAGGCCGATGAAGCGGCCGGCGCGTTCGAGCGTTACGACCTGATCAGCGCCCCGGTGGTTGACGCCAAAGGCAAACTGATGGGCCGCCTGACCATCGAAGAGATCGTCGACGCCGTCAACGAAGAGAGCGACACCAACCTGCGCCGCATGGGCGGTTTAAGCCCGGAAGAAGACGTGTTCGCCCCGGTCAGCAAGGCGGTCAAGACCCGCTGGGCCTGGCTGGCGATCAACCTCTGCACCGCGTTCGTCGCCTCGCGCGTGATCGGCCTGTTCGAACACACCATTTCCCAGCTGGTGGCGCTGGCGGCGCTGATGCCGATCGTCGCCGGCATCGGCGGCAACACCGGCAACCAGACCATCACCATGATCGTGCGCGCGCTGGCGCTGCACCAGATCGAAGTCGGCAACATCTCGCGCCTGATGCTCAGAGAGCTGGGGGTGGCCATCATCAACGGCGTGGTGTGGGGCGGCATCATGGGCGTGATCACCTGGCTGCTGTACGGCGACGCGGCGATGGGCGGCGTGATGACGCTGGCGATGCTGCTCAACCTGCTGCTGGCGGCGCTGATGGGCGTGGTGATCCCGATGACCATGCTCAAACTGGGCCGCGATCCGGCGGTCGGCTCGAGCGTGCTCATCACCGCGCTGACCGACACCGGCGGCTTTTTCATCTTCCTCGGCCTCGCCACCCTGTTCCTGCTGTAATACGCCAAAAGCCGGCCCCGCGCCGGCTTTTTCGTCATTCTGTCGCCGGGTTTGCGTTAACGCAGCAAAGTCGGCCTTCCCGGTAGGTTTTCCTCTCGCGCTGTACTACCCTTTGCCAATAAATCGTCTTAATTCATCCACGTCATGAATCCAATCACTGACAGAGGCCATCGGTAAGGGTGTCTATGGAGATCAGCGCGCCGAACACGTTCGGCACCCACAAAGGCGTCATGCTGACGCATTCCCTGTTAGTGGCGTTGGCGACGTTTCTGCTCGCCTTGCTGAGCCTGTCGCTGTCCAGCGAAGCCCGCCACTTCACGCCGCTGTGGTTCCCGACCGCCGCCGCGATCGCCGTGCTGTACCGCCACGCCCCGCGCCACTGGGGCCTGCCGCTGCTGGCCAGCGGCCTCGGCATCGTGCTCGCCAGCTTCTTGCTGTTCGGCGTCAGCGCCACTCCCGTCAAGCTGGCCGCCATCAACCTGCTGGAAGCGGCGGTTTGCGCCCTGCTGCTGCGCCGCACGCTGCCGGCGAACGATCCGCTGAGCGATCTGGGCTGCTGGCTGCGCTTTGTGGTGTGCGCCGTGATCTTCACCCCGCTGTTCAGCGCGCTGCTGGCCGCCGGGCTCTCGCCCACGCCGGATCAAACGTTCTGGCAATCGTTCGGCATCTGGTTCATCTCCGAAGCGATAGGGGTGCTGTCGCTGGCGCCGCTCGGCCTCACCTATCACCGCCGCACCTTGGCGGCGCTGAACCCCTACCCACTGCTGCTCACGCTGATGGGCTCCCTGGCCTTCAGCTACCTGGCGCTGACCTATCTGCCGTTCCCGTTCACCTTCGTCATCCTACCGCTGCTGTGGGCCGCCATCGCGCTGCCGCGCTTCGAAGCCTTCGCCGTCTGTTTCTGCACCCTGCTGCTGATCACGGTGCTGATCTCGCTGGGCGTGCTGCACCTGCAGGCCTCTGCACACGTCTTCGGTGAGCTTGGCCTGTACTTGCCGATGCTGCTGATCCTGATCCCGGCACACGCGATGGCGATGGTGATGCACACCTTCCGGGTGGAGAAACAGCACATCGTCGAGAGCGAAAGCCGCTTTCGCAGCGCGCTGGAGTATTCCGCCATCGGCATGGCGCTGGTGTCGCCGGAGGGCAAATGGCTGCAGGTCAATCAGGCACTGTGCAAACTGCTCGGCTATACGCCGGAAGGGCTGCACCGCCTGACGTTTCAGGCCATCACCCACCCGGACGACCTCAACGCCGATCTCAGCCAGCTGCACGATCTGCTCGACGGCCACATCAGCAGCTACACCATGGAGAAACGCTATATCCGCAGCGACGGCCAGACCGTTTGGGCGCTGTTGGCCGTCTCGCTGGTGCGCGACGCCGAAGAGCAACCGCTGTACTTCATCTCTCAGGTCGAGGACATCAGCGGCCTCAAACGCAGCGAGGCGGAGAACAACCGGCTGGTGGAGCGCATTACGCTGGCCAACCAGGTGGGCGGCGTCGGCATTTGGGAATGGGTGATGAGCCAGGAAAACTTCACCTGGGATCAGCGCATGTTCGAACTCTACGATCTCAATCCCGACCAAACGCCGACGCTGGCGCTGTGGCGCACCCTGCTGGTGCCGGAAGATCGCGAGCGTACCGATCGCGAGCTGGCCGCGCTGCTGGCCGCTCCCAAGCCTTTCGTTATGGAATTTCGCATTACCACGCGCGGCGGCAAATTGCGCCATATTCGCGGCCAGGGCAACGTGATCCTCGACGACCAGGGCCAGCCGCTGCGCATGATCGGCACCAATATCGACATGACCGAGCTCAAGATCCTCGCCGAGGCGCTGCACGAAGAAAAAGAGCGCCTGCACATCACCCTCGACGCCATCGGCGAAGGGGTGATCTCCACCGACAGCCACCTGCGCATCACCTTTATGAACCCGGTGGCCGAGCAGATGTGTGGCTGGCCGCTCGAGCTGGCGATCGGCATGCCGGTCGCCGGCGTGGTGCGCCTGACCAACGGCAAAGACGGCCCGGAAATCGAAAACCTCACGCAATACCCGCGGCAGTGGCCGGCGGATTACGCGCTGGTGCTGCACAGCCGCGACGGACGTTATTTCGACGTGCAGCAGTCGGTCTCACCGCTGAAAACCCTCGATGGCGAAACCATGGGCGCGGTGATGGTGCTGCAGGACGTCACCGCCTCGCGCGAACTGATGAAAAAACTCAGCTACAGCGCCTCGCACGACGCGCTGACCGGCCTGCCGAACCGCACCCGCTTCGAGAAGCAGCTGAAGGCGGCGATCGCCGCCGGCGGGGAACCGTCGTCGCCGCATTCGCTGGTGTTCCTCGATCTGGATCGGTTCAAAGCGGTAAACGACACCGCCGGCCACGCGGCGGGTGATGCCTTGCTGCGGGACATCGCCCAGCTGATGCGGCATCAGCTGCGCAACAGCGACTGCCTGGCTCGGCTAGGCGGCGACGAGTTCGGTTTGATCCTGTTCGACTGCCGGCTGGAGCAGGCGAAATCGCTGATGCAACAGGTAGTCAGCCAAATCAGCCAGCATCCGTTCTACTGGGAAGGGAAAATTTATCGCGTCGGCGCCAGCGCCGGCATCACGCGCATCGGCGGCGACGCCAAAAGCAGCGAACTGCTGGCCCAGGCCGACATCGCCTGCTACACCGCCAAGCACCACGGCCGCGGCCAGGTTTATCTGTACGAAACGCGGCAAAAACAGATGCTGGAACGGCAGCATGAATTGCTGAACCCACAGGAGGTACAGACGATCATCAGCGAGGGGCAGCTGCGGCTGCTGACCCGCGCGGTCGCGCCGCCGGCAACGCCGCTGTCGGCCGCGTTTCACCACGTGAAACTGCAGGTGATGGCACCGGACGATCGGCCGCTGCCGCACGAGGCGTTCATCGCCGCGGCGCAGCTGTACGGCCTGATGCCGGACATCGACCGCTGGGCGGTGACGCAGCTGCTGGTATCGTACGCCGACGACATCAAGCGCAAGGGGCTGTCGCTCGCGTTGCCGCTGGCTACCGACAGCCTGCTGAACACCGACTTCCAACGCTTCCTGACGGAAACGGTGCGCGCTTCCTCGCTGCCGCCGCGGGCACAGCTGTTCAGCGTTGATGAAGCCGTGGTGCTGGAACACGCCGCGCAGTGCCGAGCGTGTCTGCGCGAACTGCAGCAGCTGGGCTGCCGACTGATCGTCAATGGCTTTGGGCATAACATCAATGCCTTCGATGAGCTGGGCGATCAGAAGATAGACATCATTCGCATCGATGAACGCTTTATCACCAACCTGCACTGCAACCAGATGGATGAGCTGATGGTCTCGATGCTCAACGGCGCGGCGCATCGGATCAAGGCGCAAACGCTCGCCGGGCCGGCCCACCAGCCGGTGACGCTGCAGGCGCTGCGCGATGTCGGCGTCGATCTGGCAGACGGCGACCAGGTGGCGCTGGAGCAGCCGTTGGCGGTTCTGCTCAGCGACGGCTACTTCGGCATCCGCTAACGCCTTCCCTCGCCGGCGCCGTCTCACGGGCGGCGCCGCACCTCTCATCTTTCACATTATGTTAACCAATACGAGATTAGTGATATAAATAACACCTGAAGCTTAAACGATTAAGTAAGATGAAGCTCCCATGCGGACATCGACGTATCCGTTGATTTTCCTCGACATGTGATAGCTCAGGGATAAGGGACTATGGAAAAGAAATGGTTTTCCGCCAGGGAACTGATGGGGAAAGCGGGGTTGCCCTCGACCCCGCAAGGGGTCAATCTGATGGCCCGACGCGAAGGCTGGGTCAGCCGCCGCCGCAGCGGCGTGCAGGGTAAAGCGCTGGAATACCATATCGACAGCCTGCCGTTCGGCGCGCGCAGCCTGTCGGCCTTACGCGAGGCCGACCATCCGGACTACGACATCAAACGCCAGGATCCTATTCGGGTCTGGATCGAGTATTACTACCATCTGACGCCGGCCGAGCGGGAAAAGCTGCTGGCGTTCCTGATGCGCGAAGGCATGAGCCGCCTGCTGCAGCTGATCGACGCCCCGCGCTAGCCCGAGTGCGCCTCACTCCTCCCCTTCCGGCGCCCAACCGTCGTTGTGCCACAGGTGCAGCGTGGCGTAAGAACGCCACGGGCGCCAACGTTCGGCATAGCGTTCGATCTGGCGCGGCGTCATGCCGGGGAAACGCTGTTTGATCAGGTAATCGCCGGCCAGGAACACGTCCGGCCACGACCAGGCGCGCATGGCGATATAGCTGGCGGTCCAGCTGCCGATGCCCGGCAGCGCGGTCAGCGCCTTGATGCCCTGTTCGATATCCAGCACGTTATCGAGCTGCAGCCGCCCTTCGCCCAGCGCGCGGGCGATCTCGATCAGCGCCGCCGCGCGCTTCAGCTGTACCCCGAGCAGGCGCAGTGCTTCGGGCTGCAGCTGCGCCACCCGTTCGGCGCTAGGGAAAACGTGGGTGATGCCCTCGTGCGGCGCCGCCAGCGGTTCTCCCCAACGTTCGGCCATCCGCCCGGCGAAGGTTGCCGCCATTTTCACGCTGACCAATTGCCCCAGCACCGCACGCGCCGCCTGCTCGAAGCTGTTTACGCAACCCGGCAAGCGCAGCCCCGGCGCATCGGCCGCCAGCGAACCCAGCGCCTCATTGATGCGATCCGGCGCGGCGTCCAAATCGAACAGCAAGCGTATGCGGCGCAGCACCTCCGTCGTCACCAAACTGAGCGCCGGCGCGATCTCTACCCTGACCCGGTTGCGCGCTTCTTCCGGCTGCACGCTGAGCCAGCCGCAATACTCCGTACCGCCCTGGCTGACTGAGATCGAACGCAGATAGCGGCGGCCCTCGACCCGCTCTACGCCCTGCACGGCGCGCGCCTGCAAGAAGTTCAGCATGCGATCCCAGTCATAGGGCGGCCGATAGCCCAGGTGGAACACCAGGCCGCTGGCGGCGGCCCGTTCACCGCGCGCGCCGCCGCTGCGCAGCGCCGACGGAATCAGGCGATAGCGCGCCTTGAACAGCTCGTTGAAACGCCGCAGGCTGCCGAAACCGGCGGCGAATGCCACTTCGCTGAGCGGCAGATCGGTATCCGCCAACAGGCGTTTGGCCTGCAGCAGCCGGTGCGACTGCGCGTAATCGATCGGCGAAGCGCCAAACTGCTCGGCGAAGATACGCCGCAGGTGGCGATCGGAAATGCCGAGCCGCGCCGCCAGCGCTTCGCAGCTGTGTTCGGACAGATAGCCCTGCTCGATGAGCTGCACCGCCACCTGCGCATAGCGGTTGCCCAGATCGATCAGCGCCAGGCCGGGCGCCAGTTCCGGCCGGCATTTAAGACAGGGGCGAAAGCCCGCCAGCTCGGCCGCCGCCGCGCTCGGATAGAAGGTGCAATTTTCCAGCTTCGGCGTGCGGGCGCTGCACACCGGGCGGCAATAAATGCCGGTGGAAGAGACGCCGACGAAAAAGCGGCCGTCGAATTTGCGGTCACGCGCGCGCAGCGCGTCGTACAACGCTTGCTGTTGGGTATTCATGGCAACGCTCGGGTTCGGTTTTTTCTGCATTATGGGGCTCGGCTGGCGCGCTGACGTGCGGAATTCGGACATTAAGTTAAGCATGCCGATGCCGCGCCCGCTAAATTTTTCGACACTCGCGCATCAGCGCATTGCCCACCGGCCCCGTCTCGGGTAAAGTCGCCCCCCTTCATTGGCATGGGGACAAAAAAGAGATGTTTATTGGATTCGACTATGGGACAGCCAACTGTTCCGTCGCGGTGATGCGCGACCACGGCCCCGAGCTACTGACGCTGGAAAACAACGAGCCGTATCTGCCTTCAATGCTGTGCGCGCCGACCCGCGAAGCGGTGAGCGAGTGCCTGCACCGCCACTGGCAGGTACCGACCGGCAGCGAAGAAAACCAGCAGCTGCTGCGCCGCGCCATCAGTTACAACCGCGAAGAGGACATTCCGGTCGGCGGCGACAGCGTGCTGTTCGGCCTGCAGGCGCTGGCGCACTACATGGAAGATCCGGAAGAGGTGTACTTCGTGCGCTCGCCGAAGTCCTTCCTCGGCGCCAACGGCCTGAAGCCGCAGCAGATCGCCCTGTTCGAAGACCTGGTCTGCGCCATGATGTTCCACATCAAACGCCAGGCGGAAAACGTGCTGCAGGCCGGTATCGATCAAGCGGTGATCGGCCGACCGATCAACTTCCAGGGCATCGGCGGCGAAGAGGCCAACCGGCAGGCGCAGGGCATTTTGCAGCGCGCCGCCGAACGCGCCGGTTTCAAAGAGATTGAATTCCAGTTCGAGCCGGTGGCGGCAGGGCTGGACTTCGAGGCGACGCTGAGCGAAGAGCAAACCGTGCTGGTGGTGGACATCGGCGGTGGCACTACCGACTGCTCGGTGCTGCTGATGGGCCCGCAGTGGCGCGACCGCGCCGATCGTCAGCAGAGCCTGCTGGGCCACAGCGGCTGCCGGGTCGGCGGTAACGATCTGGACATCATGTTGGCCTTCAAACAGCTGATGCCGCTGTTCGGCCTGGGCGGCGAAACCGGGAAAGGCATCGCCCTGCCGGCGCTGCCTTACTGGAACGCGGTGGCGACCAACGACGTACCGGCGCAAAACGACTTCTACAGCGCCGCCAACGGCCGCGTGCTGCGCGATCTGATCCTCGACGCGGCGGAGCCGGAAAAGGTCAAACGCCTGCTGAAAGTGTACCAGCAGCGCCTGAGCTACCGACTGGTGCGCGCGGCCGAAGAGAGTAAGATAGCCCTGTCCGGCCAAACCGCTATCAGCGCGCCGCTCAGCTTCGTGCAGGCCGATCTGGCGGAAAACATCAGCCAGGATCAGCTCGCCGACGCCATCTCGCAGCCGTTGATGCGCATCCAGGAGCAGGTCAGTGCCGCGTTGGCCAGCAGCCAGACCGCGCCGCAGGTGATCTACCTGACCGGCGGCAGCGCGCGTTCGCCGCTGCTGCGCGCCGCGCTGCAACAGCAGCTGCCGGGCATTCCGATCGTCGGCGGCAACGACTTCGGCTCGGTCACCGCCGGGCTGGCGCGCTGGGCGCAAACGCTGTTCCGTTGACGGCCCAAGGGCGCGGCTCGCCGCGCCCTTGCTCATTGGAGGCTATGCATCATGTCCACCATCCTTACCCTCGACAGCGACAGGCTGCGGCTGCGCCCCTGGCGCGACGACGATCTGCCGGCCTTCGCCGCGCTTAACGCCGATCCGCAGGTGATGCGCTATTTCCCGGCGACGATGACGGCGGAAGAAAGCCGCGCGCAGGCCGAACGCATCCGCGCCTTCATGCAGCAACATGGCTGGGGGCTATGGGCGGTGGAAGTGAAAGGCGGCGCGCCCTTTATCGGTTTTGTCGGGCTGGCGCGGCCGGGCGACGACCTGCCTTGCTCCCCCTGCGTGGAGATCGGTTGGCGGCTGGCGGCGGCCCACTGGGGCAACGGCTACGCCGCTGAAGCGGCAGGCGCTGCGCTGGCGTGCGCCTTCGACACGCTGCACTTGCCGGAAGTGGTGTCCTTCACCGCCGAAAACAACCAGCCGTCACGCCGGGTGATGGAGCGCATCGGCATGCACTTTGACGGCGAAACCTTCCTGCACCCGCGCCTGCCGGCGGGGCACCCGCTGCAAAAACATGTCTTGTACCGGCTGAACCGGCAAACGTGGCGCGAACGCCGCGGCGATTAATACAGCGTATCCTTCAGCCGCTGCGGCAGCGCCTGGTCGTACTCCTCACCGTCGAAGCGCGTTTGGCTCACCGCGGCCAAAATATGGCCGGGACTGGGCAGCGCCGAACGTTCGAGGCGGCTGCCCTCTTCCCAAAGTCCCGAACGCAAGATCGCCCGGCTGCACTGGAAGAACACCGCCTCCACCCGAATGCGCAACACCGAACGCGGCAGCTGATTGCGGTGGGCGAAGCGCTGCAGCACCGCCGGCGCCACCACGATCTCCGCCCGCCCGTTAATCCGCAGCGTTTCGCCAATGCCGGGGATCAGCAGCAGCAGCGCCACCCGGTTGTCGTGCAGAATATTGCGCAGGCTATCGATGCGGTTATTGCCGCGCCGATCCGGCAGCAGCAGGGTTTTCTCGTCTTCGATGTGGAGAAAACCGGCCGGATCGCCGCGCGGCGAGACATCCATGCCGTCCGGCCCGACCGTCGAGAGGGCGGCAAACGGCGCCGCCTCGATAAACGGGCGGTACGCCGGGTGGATATAGCTGACTTCTTTAAAAACCGAGGGGGCGCCGGGTTTGCCGTACAGCTGTTCCAGCGTCGCGAGGTCGTTGATGGTATCACCAGACATTGCGGTTTCCTGAATGGGCCATGTTGACCCCTTCAGCATAGAGCAAAATCGCCGCCGGGTAACGCGCCTTACCCGGCGCTGGCGTGGTTCAGCGCCTGGATGTCGTCCGCATCCAGCGTCAGGTGGGTGGCGCTGACCAACTCATCCAGCTGCGGCAACGAGGTGGCGCTGACGATCGGCGCGGTGATGCTCGGGCGCGCAATCAGCCAAGCCAGCGAGACCTGCGCCGGGGAGGTGCCGTGCTTACCGGCCACCTGATCCAGCGCCGCCAGAATGCGGAAGCCGCGCGGGTTAAGGTAGCGTTCGACGATGCGATCGCCGCGCTGGCTTTTGCCTTCATCCGCTTTGCTGCGGTATTTGCCGGTCAGGAAGCCGCTGGCCAGCGCGAAGAAGTTGATCACCCCGAGACCATGGCGCTGCGCCACGCCTTCCAGCTCGGCTTCATACCCTTCTCGCGCATACAGATTGTATTCCGGCTGCAGGGTTTCGTAGCGCGCCAGCCCGTTGCTTTCACTCACCCGCAGCGCTTCTTCCAGGCGATCCGCCTGATAGTTGGAGGCGCCAATCGCCCGCACCTTGCCGGCTTTGATCAGCGCATCGAACGCCGCCAGCGTCTCTTCCAACGGCGTATCGCGGTCATCGTCGTGCGATTGGTAAAGATCGATATAATCGGTTTGCAGGCGGCGCAGCGAGTCTTCCACCGCCTGCTGAATATAGCGCGGCGACAGCCCCTGTTTGCCTTCGCCCATCGGTTTGCCCACCTTGGTGGCAATGATCACCTGGTCGCGCTTGCCGCTCTTCTTGAGCCATTCGCCGATGACGGTTTCCGATTCGCCTCCCCGATTGCCCGGCGCCCAGCTGGAATAAACGTCGGCGGTGTCGATAAAGTTGAGCTGATTGTCCACCAGCGCATCCAACAGGCTGAAAGAGGTCGCTTGATCCGCCGTCCAGCCGAACACGTTGCCGCCGAAGGTCAACGCCGGCACCTGAATGCCCGAACGGCCCAGTTGTTTTTTGCTCATTGATAGAGGCTCCATGGGTTAAATAATTCGCTCGTTAATTATTAGCGCCAAGTACAGAAAGTCGTTAAAACGCATTGGCTATAAGTTAAAACCCAACGCTTATAAACAGCGTAGGCAACAATCGTTAACTTATTCGGAAAATGCTGACGGTTCCTCCTTATTTCCTTCATTTTTATGCCGCTTTGGCTAGCTAAACTAGTATTCTGTAAGGAGTGTCACTTTTGTGGCAATGCGTGCCCGCACGGTTGTCCTCTGGAGAGAATTTTCGCCGCCATGAATGCAAAACCCCAACGTCGTTCCCTGATGCTGCGCCTGCTGGTTGCCGCCATCGTGGCCATTGTCGCCGTGCTGATTTGGCGTCATTTCAACGCCGCGCCGCCGGCCGCTGAAACACCGGCGGCAGCCCGCCCTGCCGGCGGTGCCAAAGGAGCGGCCGCCGGTGGCAAACGCCGCGGCAATCTGTCGCCGGTTCAGGTGGCCACGGCCACGCAGCAATCCGTGCCGAGCTATCTGATTGGGCTGGGCACCGTCACCGCCGCCAATACCGTTACCGTCACCAGCCGGGTCGACGGCCAACTGATGACGTTGCACTTCACCGAAGGGCAGCAGGTGAAAGCCGGCGATCTGCTGGCGGAAATCGATCCCCGGCCATTCCAGGTCCAGTTGACCCAGGCTCAGGGGCAGCTGGCGAAGGATCAGGCGACGCTGGCCAACGCCCGGCGCGATCTGGCTCGCTACCAGCAACTGGTGAAAACCAATCTGGTCTCTCGCCAGGAGCTGGACACGCAGGCCTCGCTGGTGCAGCAGACCGAAGGGTCCATCAAGGCCGATCAGGGCGCGGTGGACAGCGCTCAGCTGCAGCTGACCTACAGCAAAATCATCGCCCCGATCTCCGGCCGCGTGGGCCTCAAACAGGTCGATATGGGCAACTACATCACCAGCGGCTCCACCGCCATCGTGGTGATCACGCAAACGCATCCGATCGACGTGGTGTTCACGCTGCCGGAAAGCACCATCAGCGACATCATGAAGGCGCAAAAGGCCGGCCCGGTCAGCGTCGAAGCCTGGGGGCGCACCAACAAGACCCTGTTGGCGCAGGGCAATCTGCTCAGCCTGGATAACCAGATAGACACCACCACCGGCACCATCAAGCTGAAGGCGCAGTACGCCAACCAGGACGACGCGCTGTTCCCCAATCAGTTCGTCAATGCGCGGCTGAAAGTCGCCACGTTGCAAAACGCCATCGTGGTGCCGACCGCCGCCGTGCAGATGGGCAACGAAGGCAACTTCGTCTGGACGATGGACGATGAGAATAAAGTCAGCAAACGCCTGGTCACCGTCGGCATTGAAGACAGCCAGAACGTGGTCATCGCCAGCGGCCTGAACGCCGGGCAACGCGTGGTGACCGACGGCATCGACCAACTGACGGAGGGCATGAAGGTTGAGGTGGTGACGCCGCAAACCAAAGCGGCCGGCGGCAACGCCGCACCGCACGCCAAGCGGGAGAAAGCCTGATGCAGGTGATGACGCCGAACCCCGGCGGCGGCCCGTCCCGCCTGTTTATTCTGCGCCCGGTCGCCACCACGCTGCTGATGGTGGCGATCCTGCTGGCGGGGATCATCGGCTACCGCGCGCTGCCGGTTTCCGCCCTGCCGGAAGTGGACTATCCGACCATTCAGGTGGTGACGCTGTACCCCGGCGCCAGCCCGGACGTGGTGACCTCCGCCATCACCGCGCCGCTGGAGCGCCAGTTCGGCCAGATGTCCGGCCTCAAGCAGATGCTGTCACAGAACTCCGGCGGTGCCTCGGTGATCACCCTGCAATTCCAGCTGGCGCTGTCGCTGGATATTGCCGAGCAGGAGGTGCAGGCGGCGATCAACTCCGCCACCAACCTGCTGCCGACCGATCTGCCCTACCCGCCGATCTACAGCAAGGTTAACCCCGCCGATCCGCCGATCCTGACGCTGGCCGTGACCTCCACCGCCATGCCGATGACGCAGGTGGAAGACATGGTGGAAACTCGCGTGGCGCAAAAAATTTCCCAGGTGACCGGCGTCGGCCTGGTCACCCTTTCCGGCGGCCAGCGCCCGGCGGTACGCGTGAAGCTCAACGCGCCGGCCATGGCGGCCAACGGGCTCGACAGCGAAACCGTACGCACCGCCATCACGGCCGCCAACGTCAACTCCGCCAAAGGCAGCCTGGACGGCCCGACCCGCTCGGTCACCCTGTCCGCCAACGATCAGATGAAGTCCGCCGATGAGTACCGGCGGCTGATCGTCGCCTACAAAAACGGCGCGCCGATCCGCCTGCAGGACATCGCCACCGTCGAACAGGGTGCGGAAAACACCCGGCTGGCGGCCTGGGCCAACAAGCAGCCGGCGATCGTGCTGAACATTCAGCGCCAGCCCGGCGTCAACGTCATCACCACCGCCGACAGCATTCGCGAAATGCTGCCGACGCTGATTAAAAGCCTGCCCAAGTCGGTCGACGTCAAAGTGCTGACCGACCGCACCACCACCATTCGCGCCTCGGTCAGCGACGTGCAGTTCGAGCTGCTGCTGGCGATCGCGCTGGTGGTGATGGTGATTTACGTGTTCCTGCGCAACGTGCCGGCAACCATTATCCCCAGCGTGGCGGTGCCGCTGTCGCTGGTCGGCACCTTCGCCGCCATGTACTTCCTCGGTTTCTCCATCAACAACCTGACGCTGATGGCGCTGACCATCGCCACCGGCTTCGTGGTGGACGACGCCATCGTGGTGATCGAGAACATCTCGCGCTACATCGAGAAAGGCGAAAAACCGCTCGACGCCGCGCTGAAAGGGGCCGGCGAAATCGGCTTCACCATCATCTCGCTGACCTTCTCGCTGGTGGCGGTGCTGATCCCGCTGCTGTTCATGGGCGACATCGTCGGCCGCCTGTTCCGCGAGTTCGCCGTGACGCTGGCGGTGGCAATACTGATCTCCGCCGTGGTGTCGCTGACGCTGACGCCGATGATGTGCGCCCGCCTGTTGAGCCATGAGTCGCTGCGCAAGCAGAACCGTTTCTCCGCTGCCTCGGAACGTTTCTTCGAACGTGTGATCGCCGGCTACGGCCGCTGGCTGAAAGTCGTGCTCGCCCACCAGTGGCTGACGCTGTGCGTGGCGTTGAGCACCCTGGCCGTCACCGTGCTGCTCTACCTGTTCATCCCCAAAGGCTTCTTCCCGATTCAGGACAACGGCCTGATCCAGGGCACGCTGGAAGCGCCGCAGTCGGTGTCGTTCAGCAAAATGGCGGTGTTGCAACAACAGGTCGCCGCGCAGGTGCTGCAAGATCCGGCAGTAGAGAGCCTGACCTCGTTTATCGGCGTCGACGGCACCAACGCCGCCCTCAACAGCGGCCGGCTGCAGATCAACCTGAAGCCGCTGAGCGAACGCAGCGACAGCCTGCAGACCATCATCGACCGGATGCAGGAGAAGGCGGCAGCACTGCCCGGCCTGAAGCTCTATCTGCAACCGGTGCAGGATCTGACCATCGACACCCAGGTCAGCCGCACGCAGTACCAGTTCACCCTGCAGGCGATGTCCCTCGAGCAGCTCAGCCAATGGGTGCCGCAGCTGGTCGACGAGCTGCGGCAGACGCCCGAGCTGCAGGACGTCAGCAGCGACTGGCAGGATCAGGGGCTGGAGGCCTATATCAACGTCGATCGCGACTCGGCGTCACGCCTCGGCATCCAGATGAGCGACGTGGACAGCGCGCTGTACAACGCCTTCGGCCAGCGCCTGATCTCCACCATCTACACCCAGGCCAACCAGTACCGCGTGGTGCTGGAGCATGACGTGCAGGCGACGCCGGGGCTGGCGGCGCTGAACGATATCCGCCTCACCAGCAGTACCGGCGCCGTGGTGCCGCTGAATACCCTCGCCAAAATTGAACAGCGCAACGGGCCGCTGGCGATCAACCACCTCGATCAGTTCCCGGCGACCACCGTCTCCTTCAACGTGGCGGAGGGCTACTCGCTGGAAGAAGCGGTCAACGCCATTACCCAGGTCGAGAAGACCCTGGCGATGCCGAAAGACATCACCACCAAGTTCCAGGGCGCGACCCTGGCCTTCCAGGCGGCGCTCGGCAGCACGCTGTGGTTGATCCTGGCGGCGGTGGTGGCGATGTATATCGTGCTGGGCGTGCTGTATGAAAGCTTCATCCATCCGGTCACCATCCTCTCCACCCTGCCGACCGCCGGGGTCGGCGCGCTGCTGGCGCTGATGCTGGCGGGCAGCGAGCTGGACGTGATCGCCATCATCGGTATTATCCTGCTGATCGGCATCGTGAAGAAAAACGCCATCATGATGATCGACTTCGCCCTGGCCGCCGAACGCGAGCAGGGCATGAAGCCCTATGACGCCATCTATCAGGCCTGCCTGCTGCGTTTTAGGCCGATCCTGATGACCACGCTCGCCGCCCTACTCGGCGCGCTGCCGCTGATGCTCAGCACCGGCGTCGGCGCGGAGCTGCGCCGGCCGCTCGGCATCTGCATGGTCGGCGGCCTGATCATGAGCCAGATCCTGACGCTGTTCACCACCCCGGTGATTTACCTGCTGTTTGATAAACTGGCGCGCAACACCCACGCCAAAGAAGAAGCGCGGGAGACACCGTGAAATTCTTCTCGCTGTTTATCTTCCGGCCGGTGGCCACCACCCTGCTGACGCTGGCTATCGCGCTGGCGGGCGCGCTGGGCTTCAGCCTGCTGCCCGTCGCGCCGCTGCCGCAGGTGGACTACCCGGTGATCTCCGTCACCGCAACCTTGCCGGGCGCCGATCCGGAAACCATGGCGACCTCGGTCGCCACCCCGCTGGAGCGCGCGCTCAGCCGCATCGCCGGGGTTAACGAAATGACCTCAATGAGCTCGCTCGGCAGCACCCGCGTGATCCTGCAGTTCGATCTCAGCCGCGACATCAACGGCGCGGCGCGCGACGTGCAGGCGGCGATCAACGCCGCGCAAAGCCTGCTGCCCTCCGGCATGCCGAGCCGCCCAACCTATCGGCAGATGAACCCGTCGGACGCACCGATCATGATCCTGACGCTCACCTCCGACACCTACAGCCAGGGGCAACTTTACGACTTCGCCTCCACCCAGCTGGCGCAGAAAATCGCCCAGACCGAGGGCGTCGGCGACGTCACCGTCGGCGGCAGCTCGCTGCCTGCGGTGCGGGTGGAGCTGAATCCTTCCGCGCTGTTTAACCAGGGCGTATCGCTGGACAGCGTGCGCCAGGCCATCAGCAACGCCAACCTGCGCACGCCGCTCGGCTCGGCCGAAAGCCAGGACAAGCGCTGGCAGATCCAGAGCAACGACCAGATCAAGAAGGCCGAGGGCTACAAGCCGCTGATCGTGCATTACAACAACGGCTCCGCCGTCCGGCTGAGCGACGTCGCCAACGTCATCGACTCGGTGCAGGACGTGCGCAACGCCGGGATGACCAACGCCCAACCGGCGATCCTGCTGGTGGTCAGCCGCTCGCCGGACGCCAACATCATCGCCACCGTCGATCGCATCCGCGCCGAGCTGCCCGATCTGCAGGCCAGCATTCCGGCCTCGATCAAGCTGAACATCGCGCAGGATCGCTCGCCAACCATTCGCGCCTCGCTGGCGGAAGTGGAGCAATCGCTGGTCATCGCCATCGCGCTGGTGATCCTGGTGGTGTTCGCCTTCCTGCGCTCCGGCCGCGCCACGCTGATCCCCGCCGTCGCGGTGCCGGTGTCGTTGATCGGCACCTTCGCCGCCATGTATCTGTGCGGTTTCAGCCTCAACAACCTGTCGCTGATGGCGCTGACCATCGCCACCGGCTTCGTGGTGGACGACGCCATCGTGGTGCTGGAAAACATTTCCCGCCACGTGGAAGCCGGCATCAAGCCGCTGCAGGCGGCGCTGCAAGGGATACGCGAGGTCGGCTTTACCGTGCTTTCGATGAGCATGTCGCTGGTGGCGGTATTTATTCCGCTGCTGCTGATGGAGGGGCTGCCGGGGCGCC
The DNA here is from genome assembly GCF_037137105.1 of Serratia sp. TMDUHS_CL. Classification (NCBI taxonomy): domain Bacteria; kingdom Pseudomonadati; phylum Pseudomonadota; class Gammaproteobacteria; order Enterobacterales; family Yersiniaceae; genus Serratia; species Serratia sp. TMDUHS_CL. The sequence continues at coordinate 52,542 of NZ_JBBBDV010000015.1, read as the reverse complement.
TGTTCCGCGAGTTCGCCGTTACCCTGTCGGTGTCTATCGGGCTGTCGCTGATCATCTCGCTGACGCTCACGCCGATGATGTGCGCCTACCTGCTGCGCCCGCAAACGGAACGCGCGCAGCAGCGCGTGCGCGGCTTCGGCAAGCTGTTGATGAAACTGCAGCAGGGCTACGGCCGCTCGCTGCACTGGGTGCTCGACCATGCCCGATGGGTGCTGGCGATCCTGCTGGCGACGGTGGCGCTGAACGTCTGGCTGTATATCAGCATCCCGAAAACCTTCTTCCCGGAACAGGATACCGGCCGTCTGATGGGGTCGATTCAGGCCGATCAGAGCATTTCGTTCCAGGCCATGCGCCAGAAACTGCAGGATTTCATGACCATCGTGCGCGACGATCCGGCGGTGGATAACGTCACCGGCTTCACCGGCGGTTCGCGCACCAACAGCGGTTCGATGTTCATCGCGCTTAAACCGCTGTCCGAACGCAAAGAGAGCGCGCAGCAGGTGATCGCTCGACTGCGCGCCAAGCTGGCGAAAGAGCCCGGCGCCAGCCTGTTCCTGATGGCGGTGCAGGATATCCGTGTCGGCGGCCGGCAGGCCAACGCCAGCTATCAGTACACGCTGCTGTCGGACGATTTGAGCGCCCTGCGCACCTGGGAGCCGAAAATCCGCACCGCGCTGGCCGCCCTGCCGGAGCTGGCGGACGTCAACTCGGATCAGCAGGATAAAGGCTCGGAGATGGATCTGATTTACGATCGCGACACCATGTCGCGCCTCGGCATCTCGGTGTCCGACGCCAACAACCTGTTGAACAACGCCTTCGGCCAACGGCAGATCTCGACCATCTATCAGCCGCTCAACCAATACAAGGTGGTGATGGAAGTGGCGCCGCCCTACACCCAGGACGTGAGTTCGCTGGACAAAATGTTCATCATCAACAGCGAAGGCAAGGCGATACCGCTCTCCTACTTCGCGCACTGGCAGCCGGCCAATACGCCGCTGGCGGTCAACCACCAGGGGCTGTCCGCCGCCTCCACCATCTCGTTCAACCTGCCGCTCGGGGCCAGCCTGGGCGACGCCACCGACGCCGTCACCCGCGCCATGACCCAGCTCGGCGTACCGCCTACGGTGCGCGGCGCCTTTGCCGGCACCGCCCAGGTGTTCCAGGACACCCTGAAATCGCAGGTGATCCTGATCCTGGCGGCGATCGCCACGGTGTACATCGTGCTCGGCGTGCTGTACGAGAGCTATATCCATCCGCTGACCATCCTCTCTACGCTGCCTTCCGCGGGCGTGGGCGCGCTGCTGGCGCTCGAGCTGTTCGGCGCGCCGTTCAGCCTGATTGCGCTGATCGGCATCATGCTGCTGATCGGCATCGTGAAGAAAAATGCCATCATGATGGTCGACTTCGCGCTCGAAGCGCAGCGCAACGGCGGCATCAGCGCCCGAGAGGCAATTTTTCAGGCCAGCCTGCTGCGTTTCCGGCCGATCATGATGACCACGCTGGCGGCGCTGTTCGGCGCGCTGCCGCTGGTGCTGGCCAGCGGCGACGGCGCGGAGCTGCGCCAGCCGCTCGGCATCACCATCGCCGGCGGCCTGGTGATGAGCCAGCTGCTGACGCTGTACACCACGCCGGTGGTCTATCTTTACTTCGACCGGCTGCAGGCAAAGTTCCGCCGCAACAAGCAACTGGCCCCGCTGCCACACTAATGGCCGACCGATGCTGATGAAACACGCCGCCACGGTACGCTGGCAACTCTGGATAGTGGCATTCGGCTTCTTTATGCAGACGCTGGATACCACTATCGTCAACACCGCCCTGCCCTCGATGGCCGCCAGCCTGGGGGAGAACCCGCTGCGCATGCAGTCAGTGATCGTCTCCTATGTGCTGACGGTGGCGGTGACGCTGCCGGCCAGCGGTTGGCTGGCGGACAAGGTCGGCGTACAGCGGGTGTTTTTCAGCGCCATCGTGCTGTTCACCCTCGGCTCCATTCTCTGCGCCCGCTCGGATACCCTGAACGAGCTGATCGCCTCGCGCGTGATTCAGGGCATCGGCGGCGCGATGATGGTGCCGGTCGGCCGCCTGACGGTGATGAAGATCGTGCCGCGCGAGCAGTACATGGCGGCGATGACCTTCGTGACGCTGCCGGGCCAGATCGGCCCGCTGATGGGGCCGGCGCTGGGCGGCTTTCTGGTGCAATATGCCAGCTGGCACTGGATTTTCCTGATCAATATTCCGGTAGGCATCGTAGGCGCCATCGCCACGCTGCTGCTGATGCCCAACTACCAAATGCAAACCCGACGCTTCGACCTCAGCGGCTTTATCCTGCTGGCGATCGGCATGGCGTCGCTGACGCTGGCGCTCGACGGCCACAAGGGGATGGGGCTTTCCGGCAGCGCCATCGCCGGCCTGGTGGCGCTGGGCGTAGCGGCGCTGTTGGGGTATGTTTGGCATGCCTACGGCAATAGCCGCGCCCTGTTCTCGCTGCGGCTGCTGCGCACCCCGACTTACAAGATCGGGCTGCTGGCCAGCCTGCTGGGGCGCATCGGCAGCGGCATGTTGCCGTTCATGACGCCGCTGTTCCTGCAGGTGGGCATGGGTTTCACGCCGTTCCACGCCGGGCTGATGATGATCCCGATGATCATCGGCAGCATGGGCATGAAACGCATCGTGGTGCAGGTGGTCAACCGCTTCGGCTACCGCAACGTGCTGGTGGCCGCCACGCTGCTGCTGGCGCTGGTCAGCCTGAGCTTCCTGCTGGCGGCGATGCTCGGCTGGCTGTGGCTGCTGCCGGTGGTGCTGTTCTTCCAGGGGATGGTCAACTCGCTGCGCTTCTCGGCGATGAACACCCTGACGTTGAAAGACCTGCCGGATCGGCTGGCCAGCAGCGGCAACAGCCTGTTGTCGATGGTCATGCAGCTGTCGATGAGCCTTGGCGTCAGCGTCGCCGGCATCTTGATCGGCAGCTTCGCCCATCACCAGGTGGTGGCCGACAGCCCGGCCATCCACAGCGCATTTATTTACAGCTACTGCTGTATGGCGTTGATTATCGCTCTGCCCGCACTGGCCTTCGCCCGCGTGCCGGCCGATAGCGCGCCCAACCGCACGCTGACCAAAGAGCCGGGTACCGGTTCAACGAGGTTGCAATGAAGATAGGCATTACCGGGAAACTGTTCCTGGCCATTTTCGCCACCTGCATGCTGGTGCTGATCACCATGCATTGGGGGGTGCGCGTCAGCTTTGAACGCGGCTTTATCGACTACATCAAACACAGCAACGAGCAGCGCATCAACATGCTGAGCGAAGCGCTGGAGGAACAGTACAGCCACCACGGCAACTGGGTGTTCCTGCGCAACAACGATCAGGTGATCTACCAGATCATGCGCTCGTTCGAACAGAACAGCGACAGCAGCCACAACCTGCCGCCCAAGGGCTGGCGCACCCAGTTTTGGGTGGTGGACAGCCAGTTCAACCGCCTGGTGGGCCACTCCGGGCCGGTACCGAAAGAGGGCCCGCGCCACCCGATCCGCTACAACAACGAGATCGTCGGCTGGGTGATCACCACCCCGGTCGAGCGCCTGACGCGCAACACCGACATCAACTTCGATCGCCAGCAGCGGCGCACCAGCTGGATCATCGTCGCGCTCTCTACCCTGCTGGCTGCGGCGGTGACCTGGCTGCTGTCGCGCGGCATGCTGGCCCCGGTCAAGCGCCTGGTGGCGGGCACCCATCGCCTGGCGGCGGGCGATTTCACCACCCGCGTGGCGGTCAGCAGCCAGGATGAACTGGGCCGGCTGGCGCACGACTTCAACCAGTTGGCCACCTCGCTGGAGAAAAACGAACAGATGCGCCGCGCTTTTATGGCCGACGTCTCGCACGAGCTGCGCACGCCGCTGGCGGTGCTGCGGGGCGAGCTGGAGGCGCTGCAGGACGGCGTGCGCCAGCCGACGCCGGCGTCGCTCAGTTCGCTGCAGGCCGAGGTGTCTACCCTGACTAAACTGGTCGACGATCTGCACCAGCTGTCGCTTTCCGATCTCGGTGCGCTGGCCTATCGCAAATCGTCGGTGGACTGCGTGCACCTGCTGCAGATCGCCGTCGCCGCCTTTCGCGAACGCTTCCGCGCCAAAGGGCTGGAGATCGTTACGCATCTGCCGGCCCAGGCGCCGCTGTTCGGCGATCCCGATCGCCTGAACCAGCTGTTCAATAACCTGCTGGAAAACAGCCTGCGCTACACCGACGCCGGCGGCCGGCTGGAAATCAGCGCCGAGCTGCAGCCAGGGCGGCTGTTCCTCTACTGGCAGGACAGCGCGCCGGGCATCAGCGATCAGCAGCTGACGCGCATTTTCGAACGTTTCTACCGGGCGGAAGGTTCACGCAACCGCGCCAGCGGCGGTTCCGGGCTGGGGCTGGCGATCTGCCACAACATCGTGGAAGCCCACGACGGGAAAATCCGCGCCGAGCATTCGCCTTTAGGCGGCGTGCGCATTACAGTAGAATTTGCTACCCCGATAAAAAATAAGGCGCCCTGATGGACATTCAGAATCACCCCGTGCAGATCATGATTGTTGAAGATGAGCCCAAGCTGGGCCAGCTGCTGGTGGACTATCTGCAGGCGGCGGGTTACGCCACCCGCTGGCTGACCAACGGCAACGAGGTGGTGCCGACCGTGCACCAGCATCCGCCGGCGCTGATTTTGCTCGACCTGATGTTGCCGGGTGCCGACGGCCTGACGGTGTGCCGCGAGCTGCGCCGCTTCAGCGACGTGCCTATCGTGATGGTGACGGCGAAAATCGAAGAGATCGATCGCCTGCTGGGGCTGGAGATCGGCGCCGACGATTACATCTGCAAACCCTACAGCCCGCGCGAAGTGGTGGCGCGGGTGAAAACCATTCTGCGCCGCAGCTATCGGCCGCAGGAGAGCGCGCGGGAAGATGACCTGCTGCACATCGATGAGCCGCGTTTCCAGGCCAGCTATCAGGGGCAGTTGCTGGATCTGACGCCGGCGGAATTCCGCCTGCTGAAAACGCTGGCCAGCCAGCCGGGCAACGTGTTTTCACGCGAGCAGCTGCTGAACAACCTGTATGACGACTATCGGGTGGTCACCGATCGCACCATCGACAGCCACATCAAAAACCTGCGCCGCAAGCTGGAACTGATCGACGGGGAAAAATCCTTTATTCGCTCGGTATACGGCGTGGGCTACCGCTGGGAAGCCGAGCCCTGCCGGCTGGTGAATGGGGTTTAGGGGGAAAACAGCGCGTCCAGTCTTCAACCGCCAACCCGGGCACCATGGCGAATGCGCGATCGTTGGTCACCAGCGTCGCGCCACGGCTCTGCGCGTGAGCGGCGATCAGTTGATCCAGCGCGCCCATGATTTTGCCCTTTCTCTCCATGTTCGCGCGCATTTCACCGTAGCAGCGGGCGGCCTCGCTATCCCATGCATAGACCGTCACCGCGGCAAGAAAGGCCTCGACACTGCTTTGCAACGCCTTGTTCCGCCGCTTAGCGACACCGTAAAGCAGTTCCGCCTCCGTGACGCTGGAAATACACACGGCAGAAGGCGGAAGCTTTTCCATGATGCTTAGCACCTGCGGATGCTGCCGAAACAGGTGGCTGACGGTATTGGTATCAAACATGTACATCGCCTACTCTTCCTCTGAGAATGGATCGCGGTCTGCAACCCCTTGCTGACGATCTTCCGCGCCAAGAAACTCTTGCGGCACCGGCGTTTGGGCGATAATGCTCAGCAGCGGTGCCCAGCTGTCCGGCTTTGCCGGATATTTGGATAAAATCACGTTTCCCTCCCGATCGCGACGGATATAGACACGATCCGTATCAAATTCAAATTCCACCGGTAACCTCACCGCCTGATTTCTGCCGTTTTTAAACAGCTTTGCGATTCTTTCCATCTCAACACTCCACAGCAGGCATAGGCCAAAGCATATGCCTGTAGCGTGTCGATGCCAAGATGTATCGCTCACTTTTCACTCACCTTTACGTAGCGGGCAAACGGTAACGCGCAATGCTGCTCGATGAAACCACGTAATTGTCATTATGCGGCGCACTGCGCAATCACCACGCCTTCCCTTAGCTTCCCGTGCGGCGCCGGGATTCTCGGATGAAAACTCCGCGCCGGCGCAAGAAAACTGCGCATTTTTTAGACTAAGCTGCTGTGAGGTTTAGCCGCCGATTTTCAAGCGATTGGCTACACTTACATCACGAATCGGAACCTACAGGAGAAGAACCATGGCAATCGGTCATTACGAGCTGAAAAAAGCAAAGAACGGACAGTACCACTTCAACCTGAAAGCCAGTAACGGCGAGATCATTCTGGCCAGCGAGATGTACGCCAGCAAAGCGTCGGCGGAGAACGGCATCGCCTCGGTGCAGACCAATGCGCCGCACGAAGCGCAGTTTGAACTGAAGCACAGCACCAGCAATCAGCCCTATTTTGTGCTGAAGGCCAAGAACCATCAGGTGATCGGCGTCAGCGAAATGTACAGCTCCGAAAGCGCAGCCAAAAACGGTATCCAGTCGGTGATGAAAAACGGCCCGACCACCGATATCCGCGATTTGAGCGCCTGATCCCCCGTGTCGCCCGCGCGGTGGCCGCCATCGCGCGTTTTCCGTTTGACCGGGATCAATCTCCCTTGAATAAATCCGGTTAACTGCTGATTTCTTGCCGCGCTGCGGCTACAATCCCCCGCTTTTACTGCGCCATCTGGGGCGCGATATACCCACTGGCTTTCATACGGCAGCTAGGCGGCAAGTTCGTGAGTCTCCAGGAGCTTGGTCAACCAAGTGACTGGAGTGAGCGAATGCAGCCAACAACGCTGCAGTTCGAAAGACAGAGGTATACTGACCTGAAATCAGACCGAGACACACTATGTTTACACCGGAACTTCTCTCCCCGGCCGGAACGCTGAAAAACATGCGTTACGCCTTCGCCTATGGCGCCGATGCGGTTTACGCCGGCCAGCCGCGCTACAGCCTGCGGGTGCGCAACAACGAATTCAACCACGAGAATCTGGCGCAGGGCATCAATGAAGCCCATGCGCTGGGCAAAAAATTCTACGTGGTGGTGAACATCGCCCCGCACAACGCCAAGTTGAAAACCTTCCTGCGCGATCTGAAGCCGGTTATCGATATGGGCCCGGATGCGCTGATCATGTCCGATCCCGGCCTTATCATGATGGTGCGCGAAGCCTTCCCGCAGATGGACATCCACCTGTCGGTGCAGGCCAACGCCGTTAACTGGGCGACGGTGAAGTTCTGGAAGCAAATGGGCCTGACCCGCGTGATCCTCTCGCGCGAGCTGTCGCTGGAAGAGATCGCCGAGATCCGCACCGAAGTGCCGGACATGGAGCTGGAGATCTTCGTCCACGGCGCGCTGTGCATGGCCTACTCCGGCCGCTGCCTGCTGTCGGGCTATATCAACAAGCGCGATCCCAACCAGGGCACCTGCACCAACGCCTGCCGCTGGCAGTATAAGGCTGAAGAAGGCAAAGAGGACGACACCGGCAATATCGTGCACCTGCACGAGCCGATCCCGGTGCAAACCGTCGAGCCGACGCTGGGCATCGGCGCGCCGACCGACAAGGTGTTCATGCTGTCTGAAGCGCAAAAACCAGGCGAATATATGAGCGCCTTCGAAGACGAGCACGGCACCTATATCATGAACTCCAAGGATCTGCGCGCCATCCAGCACGTGGAGCGTCTGACGCAGCTCGGCGTGCACTCGCTGAAGATCGAAGGCCGCACCAAGTCCTTCTACTACTGCGCCCGCACCGCCCAGGTCTACCGCCGCGCCATCGACGACGCGGCCGCCGGCAAACCCTTCGATCCGACCCTGCTTACCACGCTGGAAGGCCTGGCGCACCGCGGCTACACCGAAGGCTTCCTGCGCCGCCACGTGCACGAAGCGCAGCAGAATTACGACTACGGCTCCTCGCTCTCCGAGCGCCAGCAGTTCGTCGGCGAATTCACCGGCGTGCGCCGCGATGGCTGGGCGGAGGTCGACGTGAAGAATAAGTTCTCACTCGGCGACAGCGTCGAGATGATGACGCCGGGCGGCAACGTGGTCTTCACCCTCGAAAGCATGCAAAATAAGAAAGGCGAGCCGATTGAGGTGGCGCCGGGCAACGGCCATATCGTTTATTTGCCGATCCCGCAGGATATCGATCTCAATTATGCGTTGCTGATCCGCAATTTGGCGGAAGAAAATAGCGCCGGGGCATAAAAATGAATCGCCGTCATTCGGCGGCGATTTTTAGCAAATATTAGAATTGGATCACATCAATGTGCGCGCAGCTTGGTTACTATCACGCTGCTTAAAACGAACAACGAAAATATTTGCATAGCAATACTAGGAACCACCTCCTTAGCCGGCCCAATCTCCCTTGGGCTGGCTTTTTCTTTATGGGCTCGCCTATTTTTTTCGCTGCGCCTATTTCCATAACTTATTCTCGTTATCCGTTTTAATAATAATAATCACGCCGCTTCGATATATAAATAACGCTACAGCGATTAATCCTCTCGTCTTTAAAACCTGGCTTATTTCCGCGTAAAATTCAGATAAATTCGCCTTGCTTCATATTCACTGAACGCCGGGGAATAACCAGAATTAGCTGAATATTCTGATGGCCTGGTGGCGGCAGCTGGTTTATCTTGAGGCATTCTTGGTTTTCCGCCGGAGGAGATCGGCAATGCCTCAACACTCACATGCGCCCGCCCTGCTTATTCTCAACGGCAAAGGCGCCGGTAACGAAGAGCTGCGTCAGGCGGTCAAACGCCTGCGCGCAGAACGCATCACGCTGCACGTGCGCGTGACCTGGGAGCACGGCGACGCCGCGCGCTACGTCGCGGAAGCCGCACAGCTCGGCGTCGGCACCGTCGTCGCCGGCGGCGGTGACGGCACCATCAACGAAGTGGCGGCCGCGCTGGTGCAACTGCCGGCGCACAACCGGCCGGTGCTGGGCATCCTGCCGCTCGGCACCGCCAACGATTTCGCCATGGCCTGCAATATTCCCCCGTCGCCGGAACAGGCGCTGCAGCTGGCGATCAAGGGCCGCTCGGTGCCGATCGATCTGGCCAAGGTTAACGGCGAGCGCTACTTCATCAACATGGCCACCGGCGGCTTCGGCACCCGCATCACCACCGAAACGCCGGAGAAGCTGAAGGCGGCATTGGGCGGCGTGTCCTACTTCGTGCACGGCTTGCTGCGCATGGATACGCTGCAGGCCGACCGCTGTGAAATTCGCGGGCCGGACTTCCGCTGGGCCGGCGACGCGCTGGTGATCGGCATCGGCAACGGCAAACAGGCCGGCGGCGGCCAGGAGCTGTGCCCCAGCGCGCTGATCAACGACGGCCTGCTGCAGCTGCGCCTGCTGATCGCCGATGAACTGCTGCCGGCGCTGGTCGCCGCCCTGTTCAACGACGAAGAGAGCAACAGCATCCTCAGTGCAGCGCTGCCGTGGCTCGAGATCGACGCGCCGCATGAGATGACTTTCAACCTCGACGGCGAGCCGCTCAAAGGCCGTCATTTCCGCATCGAAGTGTTGCCACAGGCCATCGAATGCCGCCTGCCGCCTAACTGCGCCCTGCTGGGCTGACCTTGTCGGGCGCAGCCGCTGCGCCCCGCTTCTTCCCCCTCCGCTTACCCGCTTCCGCTCGCGATCAAATGTGATCCTCTCCGGCAAATTCATTAATTCATACTTGTATGGTAGTTAGTTCATGGCGTATTTTCGCGCTATCTCTCCGCAGCTACAGGATGTGAAGGTTATGAAAATCGTCAACGCCGAGGTGTTCGTCACCTGCCCGGGGCGCAACTTTGTCACGCTGAAGATCACCACCGATGACGGCATCGTCGGCCTCGGTGACGCTACGCTGAACGGGCGTGAATTGTCGGTGGCCTCTTACCTGAAAGATCACCTCTGCCCGCAGCTGATCGGCCGCGACGCGCAGCGGATCGAAGACCTCTGGCAATTCTTCTACAAAGGCGCTTACTGGCGGCGCGGCCCGGTGACCATGTCGGCCATTTCCGCCGTCGACATGGCGCTGTGGGACATCAAGGCCAAGGCCGCCAACATGCCGCTGTACCAGTTGTTGGGCGGCGCGTCGCGTTCGGGGGTGATGGTGTATTGCCACACCACCGGCCACTCGATCGACGAGGTGCTCGACGACTACGCCAAGCATAAAGAACAAGGCTTCAAGGCGATCCGCGTCCAATGCGGCGTGCCGGGCATGAAAACCACCTACGGCATGGCCAAGGGGAAAGGCCAGGCCTACGAGCCGGCCACCAAGGGTGACTGGCCGGAAGAGCAGCTGTGGTCGACGGAAAAATACCTCGATTTCACCCCCAAACTGTTCGATGCGGTGCGCAACAGGTTCGGCTTCAACGAGCACCTGCTGCACGACATGCACCACCGCCTGACGCCGATCGAAGCGGCGCGCTTCGGCAAAAGCGCCGAGCCGTATCGCCTGTTCTGGATGGAAGATCCGACGCCGGCGGAAAACCAGGCCTGTTTCCGCCTGATCCGCCAGCATACCGTCACGCCGATTGCCGTCGGCGAGGTGTTCAACAGCATCTGGGACTGCAAACAGCTGATTGAAGAGCAGCTGATCGACTACATCCGCACCACCCTGACGCACGCGGGCGGCATTACCGGCATGCGGCGCATCGCCGACTTCGCCTCACTGTATCAGGTGCGCACCGGCTCCCACGGCCCTTCCGATCTGTCGCCGATCTGCATGGCGGCAGCGCTGCATTTCGATCTGTGGGTGCCGAATTTCGGCGTGCAGGAATACATGGGCTATTCCGAGCAGATGCTCGAGGTGTTCCCGCACAGCTGGACGTTCGACGACGGCTATATGCATCCGGGCGACAAGCCGGGCATCGGCATCGAGTTCGATGAGAAGCTGGCGGCCCGTTACCCGTATGAACCGGCCTACCTGCCGGTCGCGCGTCTGGAGGATGGCACCTTATGGAACTGGTAAACACCATGCGCAGCGTCGTGATCGAACAGCCCGGGCGCCTGGCGCTGCAGACGCGCGCGCTGCCGCAGCCGGCGGCCGGCGAGGTGCGGGTCAAGGTGAAATTCGCCGGCATCTGCGGCTCCGACGTCCATATCTATCACGGCCATAACCCGTTCGCCCGCTATCCGCGGGTGATCGGCCACGAGTTCTTCGGCCTGATCGATGCGCTGGGCGAAGGCGTCGATCCGGCGCGCCTCGGCGAACGCGTCTCGGTAGATCCGGTGGTGAGCTGCGGCCACTGCTATCCCTGTTCGGTCGGCCGGCCCAACGTCTGCACCTCGCTGCAGGTGATCGGCGTGCACCGCGACGGCGGCTTCAGCGACTACGCCTGCGTACCGGCGCGCAACGCCTATCCGGTTCCGCCCGCCATCAGCGATCGCCACGCCGCGATGATCGAACCCTTCAGCATCGCCGCCAACATCACCGCCCACCTGCAACCGCGTCCTGACGACATCGCGCTGATCTACGGCGCCGGGCCGATGGGGCTCACGGTGATCCAGACGCTGAAAGGCGTGTACGGCGTCAAGCAGGTGTGGGTCGTCGATCGCATCGCCGAGCGGCTGGACATGGCGCGCGCCAACGGCGCCGACGAGACGTTCAACAACGCCGAGGCCGCATTGCCGCAGGCGCTGCAGCAGCGCGGCATTCAGCCGACGCTGATCGTCGATGCCGCCTGCCACCCCGCCATTTTGCCGGAGGCGATCGCGCTGGCCTCGCCGGCGGCGCGCATCGGCATCATGGGCTTTTCCGGCGACGCCTGCACCCTGACCCAGCAGAGCATCACCAGCAAGGAGCTGTCGATCTTCTCCTCGCGCCTGAACAGCGCACGCTTCCCGCAGGTGATCGCCTGGATGGCGGACGGCAAGCTAGACCCGCAGCGGCTGCTCACCCACTGCGTGCCCGCCGGCGACGTCGAACGGGCGATGCTGATGTTCGAGCGGGATCAGCGCACCTGCTGCAAGGTGCTGCTGCAGTTCGAGTAACGCCAAGGCCGCATCGGGGCATTGGGCGGCCCCCGCCGCCCGTGCAAACAACGAAGCATCACGATTAAAACGACACCCAGTGGAGTGCTTTATGTTTAAAAACCTGCGTTGGACCATCGTGTTCCTGCTGTTCATGGTCTACATGATCAACTACCTCGATCGCGTGGCGCTGTCGATCACCGTGCCGATGATCGAACAGGATCTGATGCTGAACGCCGAACAGTTCGGCCTGATCTTCGGCAGCTTCTTCTTCGGCTACGCCATCTTCAACTTCGTCGGCGGGCTGGCGGTCGACCGTTTCGGCCCGACGCTGGTGCTGGGCGTGGCGGTCGGTCTGTGGTCCCTCTTCTGCGGCATGACGGCGATCGCCACCGGTTTTTACTCGATGCTGATCCTGCGCGTCCTGTTCGGCATGGCCGAAGGGCCGATCTGCGCCTCGGCCAACAAGATGATCAACGGCTGGTTCCCGAAGAAACAGGCGGCGACCGCCATGGGCTTGCTCAGCGCCGGTTCGCCGTTGGGCGGCGCGGTGGCCGGGCCGATCGTCGGCTATCTGGCGCTGGCGTTCGGCTGGCGACCGGCGTTTATGATCATCTGCGCCATCGGCATCGTCTGGATGCTGGTGTGGTTCTTCGTGGTGGCGGATAACCCGGCGAAAAGCCAGCGCATCAGCGCCGAAGAACGGGTGCTGATCGCGCGGTTGAAACAGGAAAACCTCGGCGAGGAAAGCGCGCTGAGTGACGCAGCGCACGGGCTGGGTTACTACCTGAAGCAGCCGATCATTCTGGTCACCGCCTTCGCCTTCTTCTGCTACAACTACATTCTGTTCTTCTTCCTGAGCTGGTTCCCCTCGTATCTGGTGCAGGCGCACAACCTGAACATCAAGGAGATGAGCCTGACCACGATGATCCCGTGGATCGTCGGCTTCGTCGGGCTGGCGCTCGGCGGCTATATTTCCGACAAAATCTTCAACATCACCGGCAAATTGCTGCTGTCGCGCAAGATCGTGTTGGTCACCAGCCTGATGGCGGCGGCGGTGTGTGTGGCGTTGGCAGGCACCGTCAGCAGCGTGGTGCCGGCGGTGATGCTGATGTCGGTGTCGATCTTCTTCCTTTACATCACCGGCGCCCTCTACTGGGCGATCATCCAGGACGTGGTGCATAAATCCCGGGTCGGCGGCGCCAGCGGGTTCATTCATTTGATCGGCAGCGTCTCCGGCATCATCGGGCCGATCGTCACCGGCTACATCGTGCAGAACACCGGCAAATTCGACAGCGCCTTTATGCTGGCGGGCGGCGTCGCCGCGCTGGGCGCGCTGCTGGTGCTGCTGGTGATCAAGGCGCCGCGCGCAACGGCGGGCGTGCAAATCTTAAAACCATAACGCCAGGCGGGGCGGCTTCGCCCCTTTGCTTACCTCTCCAGGGACATTGAACATGAGACTTTCCGACCACCGCGTTCTGCCGGCCGCCATTATTCGGCCCGGCTACGCACGTGAGCGCGTGAAACCGCGCATGGTGCATATCGGCTTCGGCGCGTTTCACCGCGCGCACCAGGCGATGTACGCCGACAGGCTGGCCAGCGAGCACGGCAGCGACTGGGGCTACTGCGAAATCAGCATGCAGCACGGCCGGCAAAAGATCGCCGACCTACGGCAACAGGATCTGCTGTTCTCGGTGGCGGAGATGGACGACGACGGCTGGCGGGGCCGGGTCATCGGCGTGGTGCGCCAGGCGCTGCACCTGCAAACCGACGGGCTGGCGGCGGTGCTGGCGGCCCTGACGCAGCCTGAGATCGCCATCGTCTCGCTGACCATCAGCGAAAAGGGCTATTGCCACCACCCTGCCAGCGGCCGGCTGATGGCGGAACACCCGGCAATCGCGCATGATATCGCCCATCCGGCACAGCCACAGTCGGCGCCGGGGCTGCTGCTGGCGGCGCTGCGCCTGCGCCGTGAACGCGGGCTGCCACCGTTCGCCGTGATGTCCTGCGACAATATGCCGGCCAACGGCCGGGTCACGCGCCAGGTGCTGCTCGACCTGGCGCAGCGGCAGGATCCGGCGCTGGCCGACTGGGTGCGTCAAGAGGTCGCCTTCCCTTCCACCATGGTGGATCGCATCGTGCCGGCGATGACGCAGGAAGCCCGCGGGCAGCTGCTTGCCTGGCTGGGCGGCGTCGAGGATGAGGTCGGCGTGGCCTGCGAGCCGTTCAGCCAGTGGGTCATTGAGGACCGCTTTCCCCAGGGGCGACCGGCCTGGGAAAAGGTCGGCGCCGAACTGGTGAGCGACGTGCTGCCGTTTGAGGAGATGAAGCTGCGCATGCTGAACGGTAGCCATTCGTTCCTCGCCTATCTCGGCTATCTGGCCGGTTATCAGCACGTCGGCGACTGCATGCAGGACGCGGATTTTGTCCGCGCCGCCCGTCACCTGATGCTGGCGGAACAGGCACCAACTCTGCAGGTGCCGAACGTCGATTTGGCGCAGTATGCCGACTCGCTGCTGCGGCGTTTCCGCAACCGCGCGCTGAAGCACCGCACCGCGCAGATCGCCATGGACGGCACGCAAAAGCTGCCGCAGCGGCTGCTGGACGCGATCCGCTGGCATCTGGCGCGCGGCAGCCGCTTCGACTGCCTGGCGCTGGGCGTCGCCGGCTGGATGCGCTACGTCGGCGGCCGCGATGAGCAAGGCGCGCCGATCGCCATCAGCGATCCGCTGCGCGACCCCATCGCCGCGTTGGTCGCCGGCAGCGAGGAAGGCCGGCCCCGCGTCCTGGCGCTGCTGCAGCTCGACAGCGTCTTCGGCCAGGATCTGCCCGACTCGCCTGACTTCGTCCGTGCCGTCAGCCACGCTTATCATCAACTGCTGAGCCTGGGGGCCAAAGCCGCCGTCGCCGCTCTGCCGCTTACCGACCGGGAGGTTTCCGATGACCGTCACCACGCATAACGCCGTCAATACCGGCAATCAACCGCTGCTGCGGCGCGTCGCCAGCGCTTCGGCCATCGGCACCGCCGCCGAATACTATGATTTCTTCGCTTACGGCACCGCTGCGGTGCTGTTCTTCGGCCAGCTGTTTTTCCCCAGCGCCGATCCGCTGATCAGCACGCTGGCGGCCTTCGCCACCTACGCGGTCGGTTTCCTGGCGCGCCCGCTGGGCGGCATCGTGTTCGGCCACATCGGCGACAAGGTCGGCCGCAAGAAGGCGCTGGTGATCACCATCCTGATCGTCGGCCTCGGCACCTTCTGCATCGGCCTGCTGCCCACCTATGAGCAGATCGGCATCTGGGCGCCGCTCGCGCTGATCTTTATCCGCGTGCTGCAGGGCTTCGGCGTCGGCGGCGAACAGGCCGGCGCGGTGCTGATGACCGCCGAATACGCGCCGCCGCCGCGGCGCGGCTTCTACGCCAGCTGGGTACAGATCGGCGCGCCCGCCGGTTTCCTGCTGCCATCGGGGCTGTTTGCGCTGCTGACCGCCGTGCTGTCGCCGGCGCAGATGCTGGACTGGGGCTGGCGCATTCCGTTCCTGCTCAGCCTGCTGCTGGTGATCGTCGGGCTGTTTATTCGCCTGAAGATCGACGAGTCGCCGGTGTTTACCCAGATCCGCGCCACCAAGGCGGTGGAGAGCCGGCCGGTGGTGGAAGTGGCCCGCCGCTACCCCGGCCTTATCGGCAAAGGGGTGTGCGCCAAGCTGATTGAAGCCTGCGCCTTCGCCATGTTCACGGTGATCGTGCTGGCCTACGGCAAGGCCAACCACCTCAACGAGACCATTCTGCTGGAGGCGATGATCGTGGCGGTGCTGCTGGAGATTTTCGCCATTCCGCTGATGGGCCGCCTCTCCGATCGGCTGGGGCGAAAACCGGTGTACATCGCCGGCGCGCTGCTGCAGGTGGTGTGCATCGTGCCGTTCTTTATGGCGATCAACCTCGATAGTTTCTGGGTGACGCAGATCGCCATGATCGTGGTGCTGACCTTCGGCCACAGCATGTGCTACGCGCCACAGGCCTCCTACTTCCCGGAGCTGTTCCCCACCCGCGTGCGCTGCAGCGGCATCGCGCTGATCTGGCAGATAGGATCGCTGATCGGCAGCGGCATTCTGGGGCTGCTGGCGGTGAAGATCCTGCAGGTGACCGGCGGCCACTACTACGGGTTGGCGGGGTACATGATGGTGCTGGGCGTGGTGTCGGCCATCGGCCTGAGCCTGATGCCGGAAACCGCGCCGGGGCGGCGCAAGCAGGAATATCAGGATTGGCATCACTGAGTTACCCTACCCGGCGGGTGGATTTATCCCCCCGCCCTCAACCAATAATCTGCTAGTATGGTGGCATTCGAATTCCAGCCAGATGCCTGATTGTCGCCATGTCTGAAACGTACAGTCTCACCAACAACGTCCCGGTCAACCAGCAGATCTATCGCTTCCTGCGCAAGGATATCGTCGACTGCACCATCCCCCCCGGCACCCTGTTGTCCGAGAAAGAGATTTCCACGCGCTTTTGCGTTTCGCGCCAGCCGGTGCGCGAAGCCTTCATCAAGCTGGCGGAGGCCGGCCTGGTGCAGATCCTGCCGCAGCGCGGCACTTTCGTGATGAAAATCTCCGCCAAGCGCGTGGCCGACGGGCGCTTTATTCGTCAGGCGGTGGAATGCGCCATCGTGCGCCGTGCAGCGGAGCGCGCCACCGCGGCGCAGCTGATGACGCTGGAGCATAACCTGCACCGTCAGGCGCTGGCGGCGCAGAACGGGCAGACGCGCGAGTTTCTGGCGCTGGACGACGAATTCCACCAGCTGCTGACCCAGTTCGCCGACTGCCCGCTGGCATGGGAGACCATCGAAACCATCAAGGCCACCATGGATCGGGTGCGTTTCCTCAGCCTGAGCGAAGTCTCGCCGCCGGAGAGCCTGATCAAGCAGCACTACCGCATCTACGAGGCGCTGAAAGCGCGCGATGCCGAGGCGGCGGAGCGCGCCATCCACGATCACCTGCAGGAGATGATCTACTCCATCACCCCGATCGCCCTGCAGAACACCGAGTGGTTCGAGATCGAATAATCAATCGCTTAGCGCGCCGGGGGCGATCGTCCCCGCGTATTTGGCCTCGCCAATGGCATTTCCTCTCAATCGCATCTATTGTTTGTCCTTGCCGGATCAAGTTCGGTAGTATCGCTTTACAGCTTCAATCACCGCTTTTTTACTTCGCCGGTGGTCAAAAACCCTTGCATTGCCGGTGTATGAAGAAGCTTAATCGGGAGTGAATCATGACTGATATTGTGCAGTTGCTAGGAAAGGAAGCGGAAGATCTGCTGCAACACCGCTGTACCACTATCCCCGCCGAGAATCTCTACCTGCCGGGCGCCGACTTCGTCGACCGCGTAATGATCGATAACAACCGTCCCAACAGCGTGCTGCGTTCGATGCAAACCCTGTTCAACCACGGCCGCCTGGCCGGCACCGGCTACCTGTCGATCCTGCCGGTCGATCAGGGCATCGAGCACTCCGCCGCCGCCTCGTTCGCCGCCAACCCGCTGTATTTCGATCCGAAGAACATCGTCGAGCTGGCGATTGAAGCCGGCTGTAACTGCGTCGCCTCCACTTACGGCGTGCTAGCGTCGGTATCGCGCCGCTACGCGCACAAGATCCCGTTCCTGGTCAAACTCAACCACAACGAAACGCTGAGTTACCCGACCCAGTACGACCAGACCCTGTACGCCAGCGTCGAGCAGGCGTTCAACATGGGCGCGGTGGCGGTCGGTGCCACCATTTACTTCGGCTCCGAGCAGTCGCGCCGCCAGATCGAAGAGATCTCGATCGCCTTCGAGCGCGCGCATGAGCTGGGCATGGTCACCGTGTTGTGGGCCTATCTGCGCAATCCGGCGTTCAACAAGGATGGCGTGGACTACCACTCCAGCGCCGATCTGACCGGCCAGGCCAACCACATCGCCGCCACCATCGGCGCCGACATCGTCAAACAGAAAATGGCGGAAAACAACGGCGGCTACCGCGCGGTGAAATTCGGCTATACCGACGATCGCGTCTACACCAAGCTGACCACCGATCATCCGATCGATCTGGTGCGCTACCAGCTGGCCAACTGCTACATGGGCCGCGCCGGGCTGATCAACTCCGGCGGCGCCGCCGGCGAGAACGACCTGCAGGAATCGGTGCGCACCGCGGTGATCAACAAACGCGCCGGCGGCATGGGCCTGATCCTGGGGCGCAAGGCGTTCAAGAAATCGATGAAAGACGGCGTGGCGCTGATCAACGCTGTGCAAGACGCCTACCTGGACAAGAAGGTCACCATCGCCTGATGTGACGGACCACCTGTCCCAAAGCCCGGCTAGCCGGGCTTTTTTGTGCCCGCTTTCTCCCCCTCATGCCACAGACCTTCTTTTTCTTTCATTTTAAACTTTCAAAATAAAATATTTATCTTTCAAAATGTGATCTATTTAAAACAAATAGCCCAACAAAGTGACTACTGTAAGGCCCATGGCGACAGAGCCGCCGTTCGCTCCAGGCCATATCAGTCCATTACAGGAGAACATAATGATTGAGCTAATCACCCACGGCGCCGAGTGGTTTATCGGCCTGTTTCAGAAAGGCGGTGAAGTGTTTGTCGGCATGGTGACCGGCATTTTACCTTTGTTGATCAGCCTGTTGGTTATCATGAACGCGCTGATCAAATTTGTTGGCCAGGAACGTATCGAACGATTGGCGCAGCGCTGCGCGGGCAACCCCGTCTCGCGTTATCTGCTGCTGCCGCTGATCGGCACCTTTGTCTTCTGCAATCCGATGACCCTCAGCCTGGGGCGCTTCATGCCGGAGAAATACAAGCCGAGCTACTACGCGGCGGCCTCCTACAGCTGCCACTCGATGAACGGCCTGTTCCCACACATCAACCCCGGCGAGCTGTTCGTTTACCTCGGCATCGCCAGCGGCCTGACCACCCTCGGCCTGCCGCTCGGCCCGCTGGCGGTGAGCTATTTCCTGGTGGGGCTGTTCACCAACTTCTTCCGCGGCTGGGTCACCGATCTGACCACCAGCCTGTTCGAACGCAAGATGGGCATCCGTCTGGATCGCCAGGTGCAACTTTAATTCGTGGAGTGCAGCATGAGTGCTTATATCCGTATTGAAAAAGGCGCCAGCGGCTGGGGTGGCCCCCTGGAGCTGCCGATAGAACCCGGCAAGAAAGTGGTGTACATCACCGCCGGCACCCGGCCTTCGATCGTCGATCGCCTCAGCGAATTGACCGGCTGGCCGGCCGTCGACGGTTTCAAAGAGGGCGAGCCGCCGGCGGAAGAGATCGGCGTGGCGGTGATCGACTGCGGCGGCACCCTGCGCTGCGGCCTGTACCCGAAACGCCGCATTCCGACGGTCAACATCCACGCCACCGGCCAGTCCGGTCCGCTGGCGCAGTTTATCCTCGAAGACATCTATGTCTCCGGCGTGCGCGACCACAACATCAGCCGAATCGAAGCGGCAGATAGCCAACCCGCCGCCGTTGCAGCGCCACCCAAGGCGCGCGACTACGACACCAGCAAGAAGATCACCGAGCAAAGCGACGGGCTGCTGGCGAAGGTCGGCATGGGCATGGGATCGGTGGTGGCGGTGTTCTTCCAGGCCGGGCGCGACACCATCGACACCGTGCTGAAGACCATCCTGCCGTTTATGGCGTTCGTCTCGGCCTTGATCGGCATCATCATGGCCTCCGGCCTCGGGGACTTTATCGCTCACGGCCTGACGCCGCTCGCCAACAGCCCGATCGGCCTGGTGACGCTGGCGCTGATCTGCTCATTCCCGCTGCTGTCGCCGTTCCTCGGCCCCGGCGCGGTTATCGCCCAGGTGATCGGCGTGCTGGTCGGGGTGCAGATCGGCCTCGGCCATATTCCGCCGCAGCTGGCGCTGCCCGCGCTGTTCGCCATCAACGCGCAGGCCGCCTGCGACTTCATTCCGGTCGGCCTGTCGCTGGCGGAAGCCAAACAGGACACCGTGCGGGTCGGCGTGCCCTCGGTGCTGGTCGGCCGCTTCCTGACCGGCGCGCCGACGGTGTTGATCGCCTGGGCCGCCTCGGCCTTCATTTATCAATAAGCTGATTTCCAGGGAGACGTTTATGCACACCATTTTTCACACCACCATCACGCAGATCGGTGGCTGCGCCCGCGACGCGTTGCTGGACAACATGCTGATCACCTTCCGTGAAGGCGCGCCGGCGGATATCGAAGAGTTCTGCTTCATCCACCGCCACGGTGCGACCGCCGGTGAGCTGCAGGTCGGCGGCGTGATGGAGCTGGCGCAGCGGCGCTACGCCATCACCGCCGTCGGCAGCGTTGCCACACAGAACCTGCGCGAGCTGGGCCACATCACCGTGCGCTTCGACGGTGAAGCCGAAGCCGAATTCCCCGGCTCGATCCACGTATCCGGCCCGACGCCGACCGATATCCCGTTGGGCAGCACGCTGTCATTTATCGCATAAGGAGTAGACCATGTCTGAAGTAGCTGTAGTGATTGGCGGCGGCCAAACGTTAGGCGCCTTTTTGTCCCGCGGGCTGGCGCAGGCCGGCTATCGGGTGGCGGTGGCCGATCTGAACGCCGACAATGCCAATCAGGTGGCACAGCAGATCAACGAAGCGTTTGGCGCAGGCAGCGCCTGCGGTTTTCAGGCCGACGCCACCGACGAGCAGAGCGTGATCGCGCTGGCGGCGGCGGTTGACCGGGCGTTCGGCCAGGCCAACCTGCTGGTGTACAGCGCCGGCATCGCCAAGGCGGCGCCGATCACCGATTTCCCGCTGGGCGACTTTGATCGCTCGCTGCAGGTGAACCTGGTGGGTTATTTCCTCTGCGCCCGCGAGTTCTCGCGCCTGATGATCCGCGACGGCATCGCCGGGCGCATCATTCAGATCAACTCCAAGTCCGGCAAGGTCGGCAGCAAGCACAACTCCGGCTACAGCGCCGCCAAGTTCGGCGGCGTGGGGCTGACGCAGTCGCTGGCGCTCGATCTGGCGGAGTACGGCATTACCGTGCATTCGCTGATGCTCGGCAACCTGCTGAAGTCGCCGATGTTCCAGTCGCTGCTGCCGCAGTACGCGCAAAAACTGGGCATCGCGCCGGACCAGGTGGAACAGTACTACATCGACAAAGTGCCGCTGAAGCGCGGCTGCGACTACCAGGACGTGCTGAACACCCTGCTGTTCTATGCCAGCGACAAGGCCTCTTACTGCACCGGCCAATCGATCAACATCACCGGCGGCCAGGTGATGTTCTGACGCCATCGACGCCCCCCTTCCGCGGAAGGGGGCCTAAGGAGAACCCCATGACTCAAGCTCTGATCGCCTTCGCGCTGCTGGCCTGGCTGCTGCAAATCGCCTTCGGCTGGTGGCAACTGCAGCGCTTCAACCGCGCCTTCGACGGCCTGTGCCGGCTGGGCGCCGTCGGCGTCGGCCGTTCCGGCGGCCGCTTCCGCCCGCGAGTGGTGCTGGCGCTGGCCTTCGACGCCGATCGGCGGGTGTGCGGCAGTCTGTTGCTGCGCGGCCTGACCGTTTTCGCCCGGCCCCGCCCGCTGCCTCGATTGCACGGTTTGCATCAGCGGGATTTGCGCCCGGATGTGATCTTCCCCGAGGATCGCGCATGCCAGTCTGCACTATCGTTAGCGATTGAACCCAAATCGTGATATTTTCACATTAAAAGACATTACCTTTCATAGTGAATTATTCAGCGAGGGGAAATGCCCAACTCTTGTGAACGGGAATCGCGATGAAACCAAAGCAGCGGCAGGCCGCTATCCTTGAATATCTGCAGCGGCATGGCAAAACGGCAGTGGACGCCCTGGCCGAGCATTTCTCCACCACCGGCACCACCATCCGCAAGGATCTCACCCTGCTGGAAGAAGAAGGCGAGGTGATCCGCACCTACGGCGGCGTGGTGCTCAGCCGCGACGACGGCGATCAGCCGATCGACCGCAAAACCCATATCAATACCGAGAAAAAACGCCACATTGCCAGCGCCGCCGTGGCGCTGATCGCCGACGGCGACTCGCTGATCTTCGATGCCGGCAGCACGGTGCTGCAGATGGTGCCGCACCTGGCGCAGTTCAATAACATCACGGTGATGACCAACAGCCTGACCATCGTCAACGCGCTGGTGGAGCTGGACAACGATCAGACCATCCTGATGCCCGGCGGCACCTACCGCAAAAAATCGGCCTCGTTCCACGGCAGCCTGGCCGAATCGGCGTTTCAGCAGTTCAGCTTCGACAAACTGTTTATCGGCGCGGACGGCGTCGATCTCAACGCCGGCGTCACCACCTTTAACGAAGTGCACAACGTCAGCAAAGCGATGTGCGAAGCCGCCGGCCGCATTATTCTGTTGGTAGACTCCTCGAAATTCGGCCGCAAGAGCCCGAACGTGGTGTGCGAACTCAGCGCCGTCGACACGCTGATCACCGACAGAGACATCAACCCCGATTACCTCGCCGCCCTGCAGGCGAAAGGCATCAATATCCTTCTGGTAGGAGACCCCGATGAGTAACGCCAACGCCCTGCTCGCCTTCGCCCGCGAAACGCTGGAGATCGAGCTGACCGAAGCGCAACGCCTGCTGGCGCGCCTGGACGACAACTTCGTCTGCGCCTGCGAACTGCTGCTGAACTGCCGTGGCAAAGCGGTGATTTCCGGCATCGGCAAATCCGGCCACATCGGCAAGAAAATCGCCGCCTCGCTGGCCAGCACCGGCACGCCGTCGTTCTTCGTGCACCCGGCGGAAGCGCTGCACGGCGATCTCGGCATGATCGGCGCCGACGACGTGGTGGTGTTTATCTCCTACTCCGGCCGCGCCAAAGAGCTGGATCTGATCCTGCCGCTGCTGGCGGAGAACAGCATTCCGGTGATCGCCATCACCGGCGGCAAAGAGTCGCCGCTGGCGCAGGCCGCGGCCTGCGTGTTGGATATCGGCGTCGAGCGCGAAGCCTGCCCGATGGGGCTGGCGCCGACCTCCAGCGCGGTCAACACGCTGATGATGGGCGATGCTCTGGCGATGGCGCTGATGCGCCAGCGCGGTTTCAACGCGGAAGATTTCGCCCGCTCGCACCCTGGCGGCAGCCTGGGGGCTCGCCTGTTGAACCGCGTGCATCACCTGATGCGCACCGGCGATCGCCTGCCGCGCGTGAGCGAAAGCGCCAACGTGATGGAAGCGATGCTGGAGCTGAGCCGCACCGGGCTCGGGTTAGTGGCGGTCTGCGACGCGCAGCAGCGGGTGGTGGGCGTGTTTACCGACGGCGACCTGCGCCGCTGGCTGGTGAAGGGCAACAGCCTGCAGGATCCGCTCAGCCCGGCGATCACCCGCCCCGGCTATCGGCTGCCGGAGCAGTGGCGCGCCGGCGAGGCGCTGGAAGCGCTGCACGAACAGCACATCAGCGCGGCCCCGGTGGTCGATATGGACGGCGTGCTGGTGGGGGCGCTCAACCTGCACGATCTGCATCAGGCCGGCATCGGCTGATCAACGCCGGGGGCGCCATCACCGGCGCCCCCGGTCTGATCATTTCCAATCAGGATTGTTCTCGAACTGCTGCTTCAGCAGCGCCTTCATGTCGTCATTCGGCTTGCCGAGCCACTGGTACTTGGCATACTTCTTCGGATGATCGACGGCTTCCGGCCGATCTTCCACTGCCACCCGCACGCCCCAGGCCTGGGATTTGTCCGCGCTGAACGCCACGATCAAAAAGTTGTTGCCGCAGTCGTGCGGCTTGCACAGGTTGCCGACCAGATACTCTTTGCCCTTCCAGTTCAGATTCTGCGCCGGCGTTGAGGTGCCGACGCCCTTACGCGCCCAGCCCGGCATCCGCGCCTGGCCTTTCACCATGTTTTGCCAGCTGGCCTGATACCCCGGCTGCTGAATCAAATCCGACGTGGTGACGATCTGCTGGGCAAAGCTGCCCGCGCTGAAGCTGAGCAGTGCGCCGAAGAGGGCGCAACGCAGCGCCTGGTGTCCCGCCATAGTCCTTCTCCCTAGGTTAAATCAGGTTTCGCCCATAAAACCGGGCCTGAACTAGTCAGACCACGGTTGCGGCAAAAAGTTGACTCACCACCAGGCATGGAAATGATGCACCGGCCCGATGCCGTGCCCCACCTCCAGCGTGTCCGCCTGTTGCAGCGCTTGTTGCAGATAGTCCTTGGCGGCGGCTACCGTCGCCGCCCAGTCGGCATGGCGCGGGCGCAGCGCCGCCAGCGCGGCCGAGAGCGTGCAACCGGTGCCGTGGGTGTGGCGGGTGGCAACGCGCGGCGCGGTAAAGCGCTGCTCGCCTTCTGCGGTAAACAGCCAGTCCGGGCTCTCGCTTTCGCTCAGGTGGCCGCCCTTCATCAGCACCGCCCGGCAGCCCATCGCGAGCAGCGCCCGCCCCTGCTCGCGCATCTGCGCTTCATCTTCCGCCGGCGCGCACGCCAGCAGCGCCGCCGCTTCCGGCAGGTTCGGCGTAATGATCGACACCAGCGGCAACAGCTCGCGCCGAATAGACGCCACCGCCTCCGGCGCCAGCAACGGATCGCCGCTTTTCGCCAGCATCACGGTGTCCAGCACCACGAACTCCGGCCGGTAATGGCGCAGCCGCTCGGCCACCGCCTGCACGATGTCGGCGTTGGCCAGCATGCCGATCTTGACGCTGTCGATGCGCACGTCGCTGAACACCGAGTCCAGCTGCGCGGCGACGAACGCCGGATCGATGTAATACACCGACTGCACGCCGCGGGTATTCTGCGCCACCAGCGCGGTGATCACCGAGGTGCCGTAGGCGCCGAGCGCCGAGAAGGCCTTCAAATCGGCCTGAATACCGGCGCCGCCGCTGGGATCGGTGCCGGCGATGGTCAGGGCGTTAATACGTTTCATCACAGATCCTCCCCGCGCAGCTGATACAGGGCGTCGAGGAACGCCGGCGTAAAACTGCCCGGCCCGCCGGCGTGCCTGGCCGCGAGGCCGCCGCAGTGGGACATCACCCGGCAGGCGGTCGCCACGTTGTCCAGGCGATCGCCCGGCAGGCCGCAAAACGCCGCCACGACCGCCGACAGCGCGCAGCCGGTGCCCACCACCCGCGTCATCAGTGGGGAACCGCCTTCGATCGCCCAATCGCGTTGGCCGTCGGTGACGTAATCCACCGCGCCGGTGACCGCCACCACCGCGCCGCTGCGCTGCGCCAGCTCACGCGCGGCGGGCAAGGCCGCCAGCGAATCGTCGCCGCTGTCAACCCCGCGGCCGCTGGCCAGCAACCCGCTGAGCGCCATGATTTCCGAGGCGTTGCCGCGTATCGCCGCCGGTTTCTCGTCCAGCAGCTGTTTAGCAAAGGCGGTGCGGTAGGAGAGCGCGCCGACCGCCACCGGATCCAGCGTCCAGGGCTTGCCGGCCCGATTGGCGGCGGCCACCGCCGCCCGCATCGATTCGGCGCGCAGCGCATTGAGGGTACCGACGTTGATCAGCAGGCCATCGGCCAGCGCGCTGAACTGCGCCGCCTCTTGCGGCTCCACCACCATCGCCGGGGAGGCGCCGAGCGCCAATAGCACGTTGGCGGTCAGCGATTGCACCACTTCGTTGGTCAGGCAGTGGATCAGCGGAGGCCGCTGTTGGAATTGGGTCAGACAGGCCGCGGCGCGCGCGCCGGGTAGTGCATCAGGTCGAGCGATCATATTCCTCCCAACCGGCGTTCAAGAAGGCGGCGCCGGCTGGGCGGCCGTGACTTCCCTACGCTGGCATTATCCAGATCAGGTAATACGGGTATTTCTCAGCCTTCACGTAGAAGGGCACCCCGAGTCATGAAAATCAATAGGTTGTGATCAACGTTGCGTTAATCCCTGCAGGGGATCATGCCAGCGGCGGCGCGGACAAACAAGCGAATAAATTGGCTCGGCAGGCATACGCCGCGCAATGCGCTATAGTGAGCACAAACCACCGGGAGATGCCATGCAGATAAGACCCTATCAAGAGACCGATCGCCCCTTCCTGCGCACGCTGTACCTGGCGTCGCGCAAGGCGGCGTTCGGCTGGCGCGATACCTCAAACTATCAGTTGGAAGATTTCGACGGCGCGACGCTGGGCGAAGCGATTTGGGTGGCGGAAGACGGCGGCGTGCTGCTGGGATTCGTCTCCGTCTACCGCGAAGACAACTTCATTCATAACCTGTATGTCGATCCCCATCAGCCGCCGCGCGGCGTCGGCAGTGCGCTGCTGCAGGCGGCGGAAGCTACCTTCACCGCCACCGGCTCGCTGAAATGCCTGGTGAAGAATGAAAAGGCGCTGGCGTTCTACCGCAAACACGGCTGGCGCATCATCTCTACCGGCAACGACGGCGAAGAAGATTATTACCTGATGCATTCGCCGGCCCGCTAACGCCGCCTTTCCCGTCACAGAACTCATTAATGATAATGGATTTCATTATCATTTAAGCATAACCTTCCTTGTCTCTCTCAATGAACTTGGCAAGGAAGGTTATGCAACACCAAACGGATACACGCTTCCCCGATGCCGCAGCGGCGGACTACGATCGCCGTATTCTGACCCTGGTGCCCGGCTATCAGTTTGCCCAGGCGCTGCTGACGGCGACGCTCGCACAGACGCTGCCGAATGACGCCACGCTGTTGCTGGCCGGCTGCGGCACCGGCAGTGAACTGGAGGCGCTGGCCGCCGCCAACGCCAGCTGGCGTTTCAGCGCCGTGGAACCCTCCGCCGGCATGCTGGCGGCCGCGCGCGCCAAGGCCGAAGCCGCGGGTTACGCACAACGGGTGAGCTTCCAGCCCACCTTGCTGCAACAAGCGCCGCAAACCCGCCACGACGCGGCGGTGTGCTCATTGGTGCTGCACTTTATCGCCGACGATGGCGCCAAACTGGATTTCCTGCAGCAGTTGGCGCAGCGCCTCTCCCCCGCAGCACTGCTGCTGCTGTTCGACTATCAGCCGGAGGGTCTGCCCGTCAGCCACTACCAACATTGGCTGCAAAGCGCCGGGCACTCGGCGGCGCAGGCGCAGGAGGTGATCGAACGCACCCGCCGCAACTGGCACCCGATGGCGGCGGCGCGCAGCCGTCTCCTCTTGGCGGAAAGCGGCTTCACCGCGCCTCAGCAGTTGTGCGGTGCGCTGGGCTTCCAGCTTTCACTGCTCCACCGCCGTCGATGAGGGCGGCATCCCGCGCAGCGTCAGCCGCCAAAACAGCAGCGCGCTCAGGCTGACGCCTGCCCCCAGCCAGCAGACGCCGCTCCAGCCCGCCCAGGCGTACATATGGGTGCCGGCAAAGGCACCCAGCCCGCTGCCGACGGCGTAAAACAGCATGTAGCAGCCCACCAGCCGGCTGTGCGACTGCGGGTGCGCGCTGAAGATCATGCTCTGGTTCAGCACGTGGATCGCCTGCCCCGCCAGATCCAGCAGCACGATGCCCGCCACCAGCCAAACCAGGCCGCTGCCGAGCAAACCGAGCGGCAGCCAGGCCAGCGTCAACAGCAGCAGACACACGCCGCTGGCCGCCTGCCCCAGCCCGCGATCCGCCAGATGCCCGGCGCGCACCGCCGCCAGTGCGCCCACCGCGCCGACCAGGCCGAACGCCCCCACCGCGGCATGGGTGAAGTTGAACGGTGCCTGGCTCAGCGGCAACACCAGCGAACTCCAAAAGAGGCTGAAAGCGCCGAACATCAGCAGCGCCAACATGCCGCGAATTTGCAGCGTGCGGTCATGCAGCAACAGGCTCAGCATCGAACGCAGCAGCGCGGGATAGCTCAGCGTACTGGGAGCGGTGCGCGGCGCAGGCAGCAGGCGCGACAAGATCGGCAGCAATACCAGCGTCACCCCGGCAGAGAAGAAATACACCGTGCGCCAGCCGCCGACGTCCGCCAGCGCGCCGGACAGGGTGCGCGCCAGCAGCAATCCCAGCACCACTCCGCCCTGCGCCGCACCAACCACCCGCCCGCGCTCCTGCGGCGCCGCCAGGGCTGCGGCGTAAGCGATCAGCCCCTGCGTCATGGCGGTGCCCAATAAGCCTACCAGCAACATCCCTACCAGCAGCCAGGGCGCGCTGTGCGCCCAGCCCACCAATAGCAGCGCGCCGATCAGCCCCAGCTGTTGCCCCGCCAGCAACCGATGCCGGTTCAGCCGATCCCCCAACGGCACCACCAACAGCAGCGCCAGCGCACAGCCCAGTTGGGTCACGGTGATCACCATGCCGACCGCCGCCAGGCTGATGGAAAAATCATGGGCGATAGCGTCCAGCAGCGGCTGCGCATAGTAAACGTTGGCCACGCTGAAGGCGCTGGCGGCGGCCAACAGCAGCACCAAGGGGGCCGGCAGGCGCCCCAGCACCGCACAGGAGGGATCCAGCAGTTTGTCGCTCATTGCACACCTCAATCTGGTTTCATTATTAAACACAATGAACTTTAGGTGTAGAGGTTTTATAATGCAACCAGAATATGCAGCTGGAGATAACCGTCGTGAAACGTAAAAGCCTGGAAGACGCGCCGTGCCCGGTGGCGCGCACGCTGGATGTGATTGGCGACTGGTGGTCGCTGCTGATCGTGCGCGACGCCTTCGACGGCGTCACCCGCTTCAGCGAATTTCAAAAAGGGCTGGGGATGGCGAAGAATATCCTTGCCACCCGCCTGCGCGCGCTGGTGACGCACGGCGTGCTGGAGATCGTGCCCGCCGCAGATGGCAGCGCCTATCAGGAATATGTACTGACCGAGAAAGGCCGCGCGCTGTTTCCGGTGATCGTCGGCCTGCGCCAGTGGGGGGAAGATCATCTGTTCGCCGAGGGAGAAGCGCACTCAACGCTGGTGGAAAGCGACAGCGGCCGCCCCGTCCCGCGCCTGACGCCGATCGGCAGCGCCGGGCAGACGCTCACCCCGCTGAATACCCGGGTGGTGAAGGTGGGGAACGGTGATGAGAGTTAGTGGCGGTGCCCGCAGCTCACCCGCTGAAAAACCTGGCGGATAAAGAGCCATTCCAGACACCCGGCCAGCAGATAAACCGCGCCAAAAACGAGCGCACCAAACCATTCCGTATCGTTAAAATGGAAAAACCCACTGGCGTCAATCAGCCAAGCGGTTTGATTCTGGTTTAGCCTGGGTACAGGAAAAAGCTTTATTGTCAGCACAGCCAGCCCAACAACAGCCAATGCGTTAGCGAGCAACAAGGCAAGTTTTTTCATAGCCTTTCATTCTACAACCTAACGCAGTCCAACAAACTAAACCTAAGAACATGCGTTAATGGTTAACCTTCAGGTTGCCCCGTTCGTCGGAGACAACCATGAATGCGGCGGTAATCAAATGCGAACCTTCGGGTGTCTGTATATCGTAGGCGACGGAATAACGCTTCCCTGGCCGAAAAGCATAGTCGAATACCGGCATGCACCTCCCCGGCTCAACGAAGAAAACGTCATTATCGATAGCTTTAATGAGCTTATCGCCTGATTCGCTATAAATCTGAACGAAGCGAATATTATCTCCCGCCTTCATAGAAGAAAGAATGCAGACATGGTTATCTTTGGCAGTGACGACGGCGGGGAAGCGTGGAGTCAGCTTATCGCCAGGCCCCGGACAGCCGACCAGGAGGCAGGCCGTGAATAGAACCAAATATTTTTTCATGCTCCTCTCATCCCTTAATAATTTTTTGATAAAGTGCATGAATGTCACGCAAACTATCGGTTCCCCTGTACTTGCCCACTCGTCCAGGACGTTGATAATAACGCCACGTTTCAATACCATAAACCAACAGCAGCCAGTAATCAGCAAAAATCGAAGCTTGTTGCTCCAGCGAGTAATCAGTAATTTTATTCTTATCAAGACGATAGTTGTACTCAGCCGCCCAACAAAACAACCCACGCATTCTTACCCATTGTCCATGCTGATGCTGCCATACATGCCCCAACTCATGGATGAAAAGATGTTTTTCTTCTATCAGAACCGTGTTATCAGAAAAATCGTCTTTATAGAGTTCCCTCCGTAACCATAACTCGCCATTAGGTGCCATGGCATAACTTCTGTTTTGTAAGCCAAACGGGAAATAGCTATCACAGTGTATCCATACACGACCATATATAATTGAGCCTCCATATATATGGCGAGCCAATTTAATTTCCCCCATGGTCATACGTTGTAACGTCCCTTCCTCGGCTAATGCGCTCATTTATCCCTCCTTGAATTTATCAATATCCTAATGCTTTTCTAAAATGAATCTATACATGAACGCTTAAATGGTTTAATTTGGCACAATCCATTTATAACTTGAATAAGTTGCAGAAAAACCCTCATCGATTTTCTATAATTAATTAAACGAAAAAAACATATTGCAAATACCTTTGTAGTAGCCGCGGTCAGGATACCCTTATCCAGCTCCCCCTGCATGATTCGCTTCGCAGCGTCATCCGGGTAATGTATAGTCCGCGTTTTACGGAGATCCCATGCTGACCAACTCATCCATTCGTCTGAACAAATACATTAGCGAGAGCGGTATCTGCTCACGCCGCGATGCCGATCGATACATCGAACAGGGCAACGTTTTCATCAACGGTAAGCGCGCCACCGTTGGCGCTCAGGTATTTGCCGGGGATGTCGTGAAGGTTAACGGTCAGCTGATCGAACCGCGCAATGAAGAAGATCTGGTGCTGATCGCGCTGAACAAGCCGGTCGGCATCGTCACCACCACTGAAGACGGCGAGCGCGACAACATCGCCGACTTCGTCAACCACAGCAAACGCATCTTCCCGATCGGCCGTTTGGACAAGGATTCGCAGGGGCTGATCTTTCTGACCAACCACGGTGACCTGGTCAACAAGATCCTGCGCGCCGGCAACAATCACGAGAAAGAGTATCTGGTGACGGTCAACAAGCCGGTGACCGACGAGTTTATTCGCGGCATGGGCGCCGGCGTGCCGATGCTGGGCACGGTGACCAAAAAGTGCAAGGTGAAAAAAGAGGCGCCGTTCGTGTTCCGCATCACGCTGGTGCAGGGGCTGAACCGCCAGATCCGCCGCATGTGCGAACACTTCGGCTACGAGGTCACCAAGCTGGAACGCACGCGCATCATGAACGTCAGCCTGAAAGGCTTGCCGCTGGGCGAATGGCGCGATCTGACCGATGACGAGCTGATCGAGCTGTTCAAACTGATTGAAGGCTCCTCGTCCGAGGCCAAGCCGGCGAAGAAGGCCCCGGCCAAATCCGCCGCGGCGAAAAAACCGAGTGCCGGCGGCCCCAAAAGCGCCGACAAAGCCGCTGCGCCGGCCGGCCGTAAGCGCTTTACCCAGCCAGGGCGCAAGAAAAAAGGGCGTTAACCCCCGCTCGCGCTTCTCGCCAAGCCCGCCGTTGTGCGCAATGCTGATCAGTTAGCGTTTTTCTGCAGGCGTTCGTGACATTTTCGGTCGATAAAAGTGAGATGCCCCATGTGGCTCACGCACCTCGACCGAGCCAGGGGCCGAAGGCGCGCCCCCTGGCAACCCGCGCCTTTGCCCTATCAGACGGTTGGCTTTGCCAACTCCCCTCCCTCCGCCATACCGCATTGAGGCCGGTTGCGACAGGCGTCCCTGCCTGTCTCACCTGAAACCGCCGTCCATGGCGGTTTCGCCTAATGCGCTATGCCTGCGTTCGGCGTCTTCAAGGGCGCCCAGCACCGCGCTCATCTCCAACTTCTCTACCAGAAGCTCATAAGCGACAGATTTCCCGGTAGCAGCCAGCTCAGGTGTTGACCTTTAGCGCGCATCACCGGCTGCCGAGCAAGACGGCGTTGTCAGGGTCAACCGGCCAGGGAAGGCCGGTTGAGGCGAGACTAACAGGGACGTTTGTCGCAGCCGACCCGCCCGACGGCGAGGACAAATCTGCCGGGAGCAGATTTGAACGCTGCTTGCAGCGGCCCCGAAGGGGCGAGGCCCAGGATGGGCCGAGTAATTTCCGCGTAGCGGACAGATGGTGTTAAGCGAAGGCGCGGGTGGAGGGGCCGCGCCATCGGCCCCTCCAATTGCCGTTCATATTGGCCGCAGAGAAATGCGGGACATTTACGGCAATTCCCCTGCACAGAACCCCCAGAGGCTGGATAAAAAAATGCCACTCAGGCTTAAGTGAGCGGCATTGCGCCTTTGCGTGGGCTTTTTCATCATAAAAGTCAGCCACAGGCCGCCACTGAGCCCTCACCATAAAAAAGGCCCGCATCAAGCGGGCCTGCAAGTACCAGAGAAGTCTAGAGGAAAAATCAGAACGACCAGCGCAGGTTGGCGTTGACCGAATTAACGCGGGTATCGGCGCCGAATTGCCCCTGATAGCCGACATCCAACGTCGCGGCGCGCGACAGCTTCACGCTCACGCCGATATCGCCCACCATCACGTTGTCATCCACGGCCTGGCCCTGAGTGACGAACGCGTCACTGCCGGCAAACGCCATACGCGATGAAGTGTTCTTATCGCCGTAGGCATGCTGCCAACCGAGCGAGCCATAGAGGCTGACGTTCTTCGGCAGCTCGGTCACGCCGCGCACCCCGAGCGTGGAGTAGAAGGTGTTCATCGTTTCATTGCGCACGCTCAGCGCCGCCGCGCCACCCGACTCCTGGAAGCTGTCGGTATGCAGGCGGATGTAGCTCAGGTTAATGAACGGTTCGACGTTCATCTCCGGCTGGCCGAAACGGTAACCCGCTTCGGTGAACGCCAGCAATGAGTTGGCATCGTAGTCCGACTTCAGCCGATCCGAGAAGCCGCTGAAATCGACGTTGCGCTTGCCTTCGATCTTGTGCCAGGTGTAACCCAGCGCACCGCGCAGCGAGAACGCATCCTGCTGCCCCGCCGCATACAGGCCGAGGTGGTAGTTGTCGGTATCAGCCTTGGAACGGCGGCTGTCGACGTCGTAGTCACCGCGGCTGTAACCGAAGTAGCCGCCGATGCGCACGTTATGGTCCGCCAGCTTGCGATCCGCCCCCAACAGGAAGCCGGTGGTGTTACCATCCAGCTTGCCCACGTTACCGTTGCCGCTGTTTCTGCCCCAGGAACTGAAGGTCTGCCCCCAGACGCCGCTGTTTTGCGCCTGCGCCGGTTGCACCAGCGACATCGCCAGCGGCGGTATCGGCAGGCTGTCGTTGTCGAACAGGCGCAGCATGCGCTGGTTCAGCACGTTGAACAGCTGGGTGCTGCCGGCGATCAGGTTAGACTGCATCGACGGATAGACTTCGCCGGACAGCTGATTGAACGCCTCGCGCGCTTCCGGCGCGCTCAGCAGCAGCAGCGAGTTGTACAGCGCCAGCGAAGGGCCGTTCTGCACCAACGTCGAGAGCGCACCGGCGGTATTCCACTGGTTGCCGCTTTCGGCCACCGTTTGGAAAATGCCCGGCTTGCCGCTGCCTGGGTTCTCGCCCCCCGGATTTTCACCACCTGGGTTTTCCCCGCCCGGATTCTCGCCCCCCGGATTTTCACCGCCTGGGTTTTCACCGCCCGGATTCTCGCCCCCTGGATTCTCACCGCCTGGATTCTCACCGCCTGGGTTTTCCCCCCCCGGATTCTCGCCCCCTGGATTTTCACCGCCCGTGTCTTTCTGCGCGATGGTGAGATCCACGGCGTTGGCGCTGTGGTTCAACGCCACATCGAGGAAGGCAGACTTGGAGACCGCCGCCGCGAATTGGCCGTCAATGCCGCCGTCCGAGGTCAAAATGCGGTAGCTTTGGCCGGTTTTATAGCTGGTTTGCGGATCCAGCGCCGTGACCTGCACCTTGGCCCGATCGCTGATGGTGGTTTTGCCCGCCACCAGCAGTTGGTCACTGCGGCCGTCACCGGCGATATCGACGTCATAGAAGGATTCGCCGATAAAATTCAGGTAGCGTTTCAGCGTCAGCGTGCCGATATTGCCGTCGCCGGGCGAAATATGGCCGCCGGACTGGATCTCGGTCTGGCCCAGCGTGCCGTTGCCGCCCAATGTGCCACCGGCCTTGATCGACGCGGCGCTGCTGTAGCCCTGCCCGTTATTGACATCGGAACCCGCCGTCGCGTTGAGGATCAGCGTGCCGCCGTTTTCGGCGCTGAGGGTTTGGATCTCGAAGATATCGTCTTCTTTCTGGGTATTGATGTCGCTGGCGATGATGAGCTTACCGCCGCGCGCGGTGACGTTGGCCTGCAGCCCAGTGAGATCGCCGTTCAGCGTCGTGTGCCCGGCGGTGTTGATCACCTCGCCTTCGCCGCTCATCTTGTTGCTGAAGACGTAATTGCCGTCGGTATGGTTAAAATACACATAGCTGCGGAACAATCCGCCCCGCAGGGCGATCGCCGTCTGGGCATCGATAGTGCCTGCAGCGCCCGCCGCGCCGAGCGTCGGCTCGGTCAACCCGGTGCCGGTATCCATATTGCCGCGGCTGCCGATAATCAGCGCGCCGCGGTTAGAACCGGAACCGGTCTTGCCCAGCACCACTTCGTTGCCGCCGGCGGAGAATGTCCCGCCGTCCATGACCGCCAACACGCCATTGCCGTAATCGCCGACGTTGACGCTGCTGCCGCTGGTAAACCGTGAGCCGTTGCCGGCGATCGTCAGCTCGGCGGTTTTACGCGCGCCGGAGACGCCCGCCACCTGAATATTACCGACGTTGACCGCGCCGCCGTTCAGCACGTCCAGATCGCCGTAAAGCGTGAGCGCGCGGCCAACGTTCCATTGGGAATTGGCCCCCGTGACCGTGGCCTTCGGGCTCAGCGTATCGGTCTCGCCCGGCCCGCTGCCATTGCCGATGCGCGCGTCAAAGGTGGTGTTCAGCACCGCGCCGTCTTCAATTGCCAGCGTGGATCGCGCCCCTAAGTCGGTGCCGACGCTGAGAAAATTGCTGGTGACGCGGGAACCGGCGCCGGTGGCGATCAGGTGGCTGTCGTAGCCGCGCGTGGTGCCGACCACGATCTCTTTCGCGCTGGCCAGCGCGCCGTCCTCAACCCGCAGGGTGCCCCGCCCCAGATTCAGGCCGCCGCGCAGCACGAACTGATCGTTCACCGCGTTCAGCTCAGCGTTCGGCCCGCGAACCGTGACCAGGCTGTCATGAATTTGGCCGTTGAACATCCGGCCGATATTGATGTTATAGGCGCTGATCTTGCCATTCTCGATCAGCAGGTTGCCGCTTTGATTGCGGCCGACGTAAACGTCCCCGGTGTAGGCCAATGATTCGGTAATTTTTGAGTCGCCGTCAAAAATAGCATCGTCTGCGCGAGCGATATCGGCGGGCGCCAGCATCAACAGCGGCGCGGAAAATAGAGCGAGGTAAAGTTTGGAAAGCGGTGTTTTAACCGCTAAAGGGTGCGATGTCTTGTCATTCACGGGCTATCTCCGTACTCGTTGGCATGATGGCGCGAAATTTATTGTTATGGGTAAACTCACTGCGCTAGAGGAAGTGTGAGGCGTTATTTCGCGCACGCCGGTTTAGTGATCGTCGAAGCAAAAGCTTATTGCCCCCCGGCGCTGACGCTCCGACGATGGAAAACCAGGAAGCGGCAATACCGCCCCCAAAGCGAATTATTTATGCGTGACCACCGGCGTACAGGTCGGCGCGCTCAGCGACGGCGACGAACCTAAAATTCCCGGCATCATCAGCGACGAGCAATCGAAAATACGGCCCTTTTCCGTGGTGGCGCGATATGAAAGTTTTTGGCCGCCCAGCGCATCCGGCTGCGCACCATTGACGTTGGTCACGGTAATTTCGTCCGATGAGCCCAGGCCCAGCATTTTGGCGGTTTCCGCCTGCAGCAGTGGAATGGCCTGATCGGTTTTCAGGGTGGAACAACCGGCTATCATCATCGTCACGGTTAAAGCGATAAGTGGTTTCTTCATAAATTATCCTTTATAACCAATCATTTAAAATTATCGATTGGCTTTATGTTTTCTCTTATCCAAATCCTC
Organism: Serratia sp. TMDUHS_CL; assembly: GCF_037137105.1. Taxonomy (NCBI): domain Bacteria; kingdom Pseudomonadati; phylum Pseudomonadota; class Gammaproteobacteria; order Enterobacterales; family Yersiniaceae; genus Serratia; species Serratia sp. TMDUHS_CL. Next base: position 16,697 of record NZ_JBBBDV010000015.1, on the reverse strand, counting down.
GAATAATATATTTCCCTTTCCTAAACGAAAAAACCCTCCTAAAGTAGGGAGGGTTGATAATAATTCATCAGACTTATCTGAACTGTGAAGGCGAAAGGAGAATCCTTTGGGGCAGGATTATGCGTTGGTCGTTGATGACCATCCATTGGTAGCAAGCGGCATCGCTAATTTTCTCAGCACGCATTGCCGATTCAAACAGGCGCATGTGGTGACCAATGAAGAGAATTGCTACCGTCATATTAGGGAAAATGGCCCGCCGCGTTTACTGGTGATTGATTTTTGGCTCTCTTCCGGTACCGCGTTGAAATTACTCAAAGAAGTAAAACAACGTTATCCGCAGGTACGGATTTTAGTGGTCAGCGGCGACGAGAATAACGATATCTGGCAGAAAGTGCACAATGCCGGCGGGCACGGATTCGTATTAAAAAACGAGCCACCTGAATTATTCGCCAGGGCGGTTTTTGCGCTGAATAATAATCAGGAGTGGTTCCCGGAGGGAAATGAATCCGCTATTAAAAGCAGCCATGACCATTTAAATAAATTCAATTTAACGCCGAGGCAAATCGACGTATTAACCATGATGTTGCGCGGCCTACCAAATAAAAGAATCGCGACGCAACTCTCTATTTCCGAACCTACCGTCAAAGAACATATCAGCAATATATTGAAAAAGATCGGCGTCAACAGCCGGGTAGAAGCCATCACGCTGTTGCACGGCAAACGGGATCCGTCGTCATGAGGTTTTTCCAGAATTTACAAAATGATGGTATCTCCCCACGCGCGCAGATCCGCCTGCTGGACAACACTTTCATGCGGCTGGTATTCAGTTTCACCGCCGTGCCTTTCGTCGGCATCCCGTTCGCCATCTGGATTTATTTGCTGGGTGATGAACTCGGCCCAACCATTACCTGGATCATCGTTTACCTGCTATGCGCCGTGGCGATCCGAATATGGCACCGCCGCTACCTGCATGAGGCCAAAGAAAATGATGAAGACGCCGTGCTGCGCCGCTGGCTGCCGCGCATTAATAAGGTGGCGTTTATTCACGGGTTGGGGATCTCATCACTCTATTTAATTACGCCGCAGACCCATAACTTTGACTTTTTTCTGCTGCTCAATATCAGCATCGCCGCGATCGTCGCCGCCAACGCAACGCATCTGACGCCGGTTATCAGCACCTTTACCCGCTTTTTCTTCGCTTCCTGGGGGCTGCTGAACCTCGGCATCATCTGCCGGCTGGAAGACGTGATGTTCATCGTGCTGATGCTGAACTTGCTGTACGGCTTCGCCATTTACCGCCACGCGTTAACCTCGCATGCGTTCTTTATCCAGCAGGCGCTGCTCGAGGAACAAAGCTCGCGCCTGGCGGAGCAGTTCCGCCAGGCTAAAGAGGAAGCGGAACAGGCGCTGCTGGACAAGAACCAGTTCCTGACCACCGCCAGCCACGATCTGCGCCAGCCGGTGCACGCCATGGGCTTTCTGATCGAAGCCATCATCCACAAAAACCGCGACGACAGCCTGACGCCGCAGCTGCTGGATCTGCAGCAGAGCGTGCGTTCGGTGCATTTGATGTTCAATTCACTGCTCGATCTCAGCAAGATCGAATCCGGCAACGTGCGCACCGCCGCCACCCATGTGGATATCGGCGCCCTGCTCGACTCGGTGATCACCCTGTTCCGCGAAGAGGCCAACAGCCGCGCCCTGGCGCTGCGCACCTGGCGGCCCAAACGGCGCATCAGCGTGATGGGCGATCCGCTGCTGGTGCGGCAATCGCTGATTAACCTGATCCAAAACGCCCTGCGCTACACGCAACAGGGCGGCGTGTTGATCGCTATCCGCCCGCGCGGCGCCGAGTGCCTGGTGGAAGTGTGGGACACCGGCGTGGGCATCGCCGACGAAGAGAAAAGCAAAATCTTCTCCCCTTACTACCGCCCCGAACTGGCGTGGAAAATCGACAGCGCCGGCCACGGGCTGGGGCTGGCGGTGGTGGCGCGCTGCGCCAAACTGATGAAGGTGAAGTACGGCATGCACTCCGTCGAAGGCAAAGGTTCGCGCTTCTGGATGCGCTTCACGCAATACAGCGGCGAAGACAAAGCGCCGGAAACCGCAGCCGCCTACGACAACACCGCCACGCCTATCCGCTATGCGCCGCTGCGCGGCGCCTGCCTGGTGGTGGACGACGATCCCTTGGTGACCTCCGCCTGGGAGAGCCTGATGAGCACCTGGGGCATCACCGTGCGCTGCGCGGCCTCCGCCGAGGAAGCCTTCGCCATTGTCGAGGACGGTTTTACGCCGTTCGCCGTGCTGTGCGACCAGCGCCTGCGCTCCGGCGAGAGCGGTTTCGACATCCTGAAAACGCTGTTCGAACGTCTGCCGGACGTGAGTGGCGCCATGGTCAGCGGCGAGTTCAACTCGCAGATATTGCAAGAGGCCGAGCAGGAAGGCTATCTGGTGCTGCGCAAACCGCTGGAGCCGGCCAGGCTGCATGCGCTGCTGACGCAGTGGGGGGCGGCATCTTAGCGGGCCAGATGACGCAGCAGGCCTTCAAGGTTACGCTCCCCCTCCGGGGTTTGCGCACCGGCCTTCAGCCCGCCGCGAATCAACCGCTCCGCGGCCGGGCGTGCGAACAATCCCGCCCAGGCGTCGTGCTCGCGATAAAAACCGGCCTGCAGATCCGGCGCAGGCATCGCCTGTTTGGCCGCCGCAATCACGCCCTCTGGCAATGCCGCGATGTTGCGCGCTAACCGATCGACGAAATCATCAAGCTCGGCGGCAGGCAAGGCGCGGTTAATCCAGCCGTAGCGTTCTGCGGTAGCGGCATCGATGAGATCGGCACCCAGGATCGCCTCCAGAGCGCGGCCGCGCGTCATTCGGCTCGTCAGATACTGCGTCGCACCGCCGCCGGGCGTAATGCCCATCAAGGCCTCGCACTGGGCCAGCCCCGCCGCTTCCCGTGCCGCGAAAGCCATATCGGCCGCCGCCACAAACTCGGCGCCGCCGCCGCGCGCCAACCCGGCCAGCTTAACGAGAGTGACCTGCGGCTGGCTGCGCAGCAGTTCGCCAAACGCCTGGAACGGATTTAGCCCCTCCGGCGCGTTGCTCGCCAGTTCGTCGAAAGCGTGCGGCTCATCGATCAAGGTCATGTCGACGTGAGCAATAAAGAACGCTGGGTTCGCGCTCTGGAACACCAACACCCGCGTATCCGGATCGTCACGCACCGCGAGCAATAAACGGCTGATTTCCGACATCAGCGCCACATCAAGCACGTTTACCGGTGGGTTATCGATAGCGATCGTCATCACGCCGTGCGCATAAGACAGCCTGAGTTTGCTGAAATCTGTATCTGTCATCTCAATGTCCTTTTACCTGGGGTACAAGTGCGGGTTATTCGCGCCGTGTTTCAAATGGTATACTTTGCATACCTGGCGTCAATTACGCACCTTAAGCATCCCAGGGATGCAGGAGGATACCGATGGATAAGACCGATGTTGTTTACCGCGCCGACTGCCCGAGCCGCATCGTGCTCGACCAGATTGCAGATAAATGGTCCATGATGGTGCTGGAACTGCTGCGCGAGCCGCAGCGTTTCAACGCCATCAAGCGCCGTCTGGATGGCGTCACGCAACGCGTGCTGACCCAGACCCTGCGCAAGCTGGAACGCAACGGCATGGTGCATCGCAAAGTGTTGGATGGGCGGGTGCTTGGCGTCGAGTATTCGCTGACGCCGCTCGGCAAATCCCTGCAGGGGCCGTTCTCGATACTGTTCGACTGGACGTTAGGGAATATTGAGGCGATTCAGGAGTGCCAGCGCAAGTATGATGAGCAGGACGGGTGATGCGATCCCCCATAGATAGGTTCAGAGAGATCGAGCGTGGCCGCGTTTTTTTTAACGTAGCTGATGGTCTCTACTTTCATCTGTGCCCCCAAGCGCTATCAATCATACCAAGGTTTGAATATAGGCCATATTTAGACCACAAACAATGTTCGGCTTTACCCATAACTTACCTCATGGCTGACAACAGGCAGAAAAGATATGGCCATATAAAGAAAAACCCTCTGTAAAAACAGAGGGTTTCAGTCACTACGGCCTAGTTACGAACAGGCTGCGGGAAGTGTCCAATCACTCCCACTCTATTGTAAACAAGACATTTTTATCTTTTATATTCAATGGCTTATTTTCCTGCTAATTGGTAATACCATGAAAAATACCATGCTCAGAAAAGGCTTAACAATATTTTGAAAAATTGCCTACTGAGCGCTGCCGCACAGCTCCATAGGCCGCTTTCCTGGCTTTGCTTCCAGATGTATGCTCTTCTGCTCCTGCAGCTAATGGATCACCGCAAACAGGTTACTCGCCTGGGGATTCCCTTTCGACCCGAGCATCCGTATGAGACTCATGCTCGATTATTATTATTATAGAAGCCCCCATGAATAAATCGCTCATCATTTTCGGCATCGTCAACATAACCTCGGACAGTTTCTCCGATGGAGGCCGGTATCTGGCGCCAGACGCAGCCATTGCGCAGGCGCGTAAGCTGATGGCCGAGGGGGCAGATGTGATCGACCTCGGTCCGGCATCCAGCAATCCCGACGCCGCGCCTGTTTCGTCCGACACAGAAATCGCGCGTATCGCGCCGGTGCTGGACGCGCTCAAGGCAGATGGCATTCCCGTCTCGCTCGACAGTTATCAACCCGCGACGCAAGCCTATGCCTTGTCGCGTGGTGTGGCCTATCTCAATGATATTCGCGGTTTTCCAGACGCTGCGTTCTATCCGCAATTGGCGAAATCATCTGCCAAACTCGTCGTTATGCATTCGGTGCAAGACGGGCAGGCAGATCGGCGCGAGGCACCCGCTGGCGACATCATGGATCACATTGCGGCGTTCTTTGACGCGCGCATCGCGGCGCTGACGGGTGCCGGTATCAAACGCAACCGCCTTGTCCTTGATCCCGGCATGGGGTTTTTTCTGGGGGCTGCTCCCGAAACCTCGCTCTCGGTGCTGGCGCGGTTCGATGAATTGCGGCTGCGCTTCGATTTGCCGGTGCTTCTGTCTGTTTCGCGCAAATCCTTTCTGCGCGCGCTCACAGGCCGTGGTCCGGGGGATGTCGGGGCCGCGACACTCGCTGCAGAGCTTGCCGCCGCCGCAGGTGGAGCTGACTTCATCCGCACACACGAGCCGCGCCCCTTGCGCGACGGGCTGGCGGTATTGGCGGCGCTGAAAGAAACCGCAAGAATTCGTTAACTGCACATTCGGGATATTTCTCTATATTCGCGGTTCAGCAGGCATGTCCCCTTTGAGGGCGACCCGACGACAGGATAATCGACCTTATGGTGCGCAAATATTTCGGCACAGACGGTATTCGTGGCAAAGCCAACGAAGGCGCGATGACGGCGGAAACCGCCTTGCGCGTCGGCATGGCGGCTGGCCGTGTCTTTCGTCGCGGTGACCACCGCCATCGTGTCGTGATCGGCAAGGATACGCGCCTGTCGGGCTATATGCTTGAACCCGCGCTCACAGCCGGTTTCACCTCGATGGGCATGGACGTATTCCTTTTTGGCCCGCTGCCGACAACGTATAGGAAGAATAAACGCCCTTTTCACCCAAGTCCAACAGCTTTGGACCGCAGTTGACTCTTTCGACACCCCTGCGATGCAACCCAATCCGGCTGACGGGGAGCCAGCAACGCTGAAAATTTACCCTCCTCTTTCCCACTAGCGGCTCCTTTTCCGACAACCAGCACGGCGGATCCCTGCCGCGGCGCTGTGAACGCAGCATTTTGATTGGTATCGTTGGCCTTCAGGCTCGTCAGTCAAACAGACCCAGGAGCAGCTCAGCCGGTGGCGCCCGGCTTTCGGGTAACGCCCTGGTCCCGCTGGTTTCGGCTTTGTGCTTCAGGTGATCAAGGATCTGCTTGATCACTATAGGGTCTTCAATGCAGGCGATGACTTTCATGGCGCCGCCGCAGCCGCTGCAGGTCTCGATGTCGATATTGAAAACACGCTTGAGCCGTTGCGCCCATGTCATCGACGCTCGCCGTTGTGCTGGTGTTGCCGGTTCATCAGCCACCCTGACCTTGTTGCCCCTGCCCCGTTTTGCCGGCGTGACCAACGCCCGGTGCCGACTGTTGGGTGCGAACACCCCGTGGAAGCGGGTTAGGTTGACTCTGGGCTTCGGTACCAGGGCGGCCAGCCTTGCAATGAAATCCAATGGTTCGAAAATGACGTGCGTGGTGCCGTCCCGGTACGGCGTCTTGAGCTGGTAGCGCACGTTGCCGCCTCGTGTTAACGACAGCCGCTTCTCGGATACCGCCGGGCGGCTGATGTACCGGCACAGCCGTTCGAGCTTCTTGCGTTCATCGGCCCTGGCCGCCACGCCGGCGTGCAGGCTGGACCCGGCTACCTTGCCAATCCCGTCACCGAACGGATCACCACTGGTCGGCAGAGTTTGCAAAGTGAACACCTTTCGCCCCGCCTGTGAACCGACAGCGATACGGTAAGTGATCGAGTGCCCCAGCAGGGGTGTCATCGGGTCGTCATCCACCGCATCCGAGGCCAGATAGCTGTTTTCGACATCCCGTTCCAGCAGGCCTTGCCGTTCCAGATAGCGACCCACCCGGTGGGCGATGGTGTGCGTCAGCTGGGTGAGCTCTGGGCTGGTCGGCGCCTTGACCCAGCGGAAACGCGCTGAGCCGTGGGATTGCTCGACATACACACCGTCGAGAAACAGCATGTGGAAGTGAACATTCAGATTGAGCGCCGATCCAAAACGCTGGATCAGGGTGACCGCGCCCGTCTTGGCCACTTGGTGGGTATGGCCCGCTTTCTTGACCAGGTGCGTGGCAATGACGCGGTAAACGATGCCCAGCACCCACCCCATGATCTCGGGCCGGCTGGCAAACAGGAAACGCAGCTGAAACGGGAAGCTCAACACCCACTGACGCATGGGTTGTTCAGGCAGTACTTCATCAACCAGCAAGGCGGCACTTTCGGCCATCCGCCGCGCCCCACAGCTCGGGCAGAAACCGCGACGCTTACAGCTGAAAGCGACCAGGTGCTCGGCGTGGCAAGACTCGCAGCGAACCCGTAGAAAGCCATGCTCCAGCCGCCCGCATTGGAGAAATTCTTCAAATTCCCGTTGCACATAGCCCGGCAATTCCTTTCCCTGCTCTGCCATAAGCGCAGCGAATGCCGGGTAATACTCGTCAACGATCTGATAGAGAAGGGTTTGCTCGGGTCGGTGGCTCTGGTAACGACCAGTATCCCGATCCCGGCTGGCCGTCCTGGCCGCCACATGAGGCATGTTCCGCGTCCTTGCAATACTGTGTTTACATACAGTCTATCGCTTAGCGGAAAGTTCTTTTACCCTCAGCCGAAATGCCTGCCGTTGCTAGACATTGCCAGCCAGTGCCCGTCACTCCCACTCGATTGTAAACAAGCACACAAAACCCTTTAGTGACAACAATTTGCAAGAACTATCAGGCTCAGTGCCATGAAAAATACCATGACCAGATCATGAGGTTGAACACGGCTTGCGCCGGCAGCGTTCACGCTCCTGGTCGGCGATCTCGCCCGGCTGCAATGCTAGCTCAGCATCGGTCATGCGCTCCAGCACGTCGCGTAGGCGGATGGTGCAAGGAATGGGCGGCAGCTCGAACTCATAGCCGCCGGCGATCATTTCGGCCGCAATCTCCTCGGTGATGAAAAACGGCTCGTCGTCTTGGTTCGGCTTCTTCATGCCCTTTCCTCCTGGCGCTCATCCTGGCCGACAGCGGCCAGGGCATCGGCTTCCGTCAATGCGTCCTCCACGAACGCGCCGTGCTGCTTCGCTTCGGCCTGGCTGACCTCGGCCCATATCCGTTTCACCTGGGCCGCACTGTACCCGGCCAGCTCGGCGGTCTTGTTGATGCTGTAGCCGGACTTGCGCAGCGCGACAACTTGGGCGCGGCGCTTCGGATCAGCACGGCGGCCCTTGTACCGCCCGGCCTGGCGGGCCAACTCAATGCCTTGGCGCTGGCGTTCGCGCCTGTCCTCGTAGTCGTCGCGGGCCATCTGCAAGGCCAGGCGAAAAAGCATGATCTGCACGGCTTCCAGCACGATCTTGGCGACGCCCTGGGCCTCGGCCGCCAGGTCGGATAGATCGACCACGCCAGGGACGGCCAGGCGTGCGCCTTTGGCCTGTATCGAGGCCACCAGGCGCTCGGCCTCGGGCAAAGGTAGGCGGCTGATGCGGTCGATCTTCTCGGCAATGACCACCTCGCCGGGCTGTAGGTCGCCGATCATGCGCAGCAGCTCAGGCCGGTCGGCGCGTGCGCCGGATGCCTTCTCACGGTAGATGCCGGCGACGTAGTAGCCGGCGGCCTTCGCGGCCGTAGTGATCGCCTCTTGGCGTTCCAAGTCCTGCGCGTCGGTGCTGACGCGCAGATAGACCCGCGCCACCATCGGCGCGGCTACTGGCTTCGTCCTGCGCATACTTGCGGGCTCCTTTGGGCATACTCAAATGCACCCATCTTAAACTGGCAGGCCAATTTATCACATATCGATCTAAATGCGCCTAGCTCATTTTTACAGCTTAAATGAGCTATTGAGCACACTCCATATTTCGACTATTATTGAAACATGGAAACGATAAATGCTGTAGCCGCCCTGGCGGCCATCGCTCAAGAATCGCGCCTCGCGGTGTTCCGGCTTCTCGTCCAGGCCGGCCCCGCCGGCATGGCCGCCGGAAAAATCAGCGAAGCGGCCGGCATCCCGCCGTCTTCGCTATCCTTCCACCTGAAAGAGCTGGCACACGCCGGCATGGTCACGTCGCGGCAAGAAGGCCGATTTGTGATCTACGAGGCGAACTTTTCGACGGCCACTAACCTGGTGGCCTTTCTCACGGAAAACTGCTGCGGCGGCCAGGTGTGCAACCTGTCTTGCACCACGGAAGCCGGGAAGGTGTTGGCATGAGACTTCGCCATCTTTCCGACCCCGATTCTTTGCCCGCTTTGGACAAATCCTTTGCCATCGAGCGCCCGGCGCTCGGGCTGGCACCCGACGCCCCGCCGGTGCGTATCCTGCTGCTGTATGGCTCGCTGCGCGCCCGCTCGTTCTCACGGCTGGCCGTCGAGGAAGCGGCCCGGCTGCTGCAATTCTTTGGCGCAGAAACACGCATCTTCGACCCGTCCGATTTGCCGTTGCCCGATCAAGTGCAAAGCGACGATCACCCGGCCGTCAAGGAGCTGCGCGCCCTGTCCGAGTGGTCAGAGGGACAAGTCTGGTGCAGCCCGGAACGCCACGGTCAGATTACCAGTGTCATGAAGGCGCAGATTGACCATCTGCCGCTTGAAATGGCCGGCATCCGGCCGACCCAAGGCCGCACCCTGGCCGTGATGCAGGTATCCGGCGGCTCGCAGAGCTTCAACGCCGTGAACACCTTGCGTCTGCTCGGCCGCTGGATGCGAATGTTCACCATTCCGAACCAGTCGAGTATCGCCAAAGCGTTCCAAGAGTTCGACGCGGCGGGCCGCATGAAGCCCTCGCCGTACTACGACCGAATAGCCGATGTGATGGAAGAACTGGTGCGCTTCACGGCGCTGGTACGGCCGCACCGTGAAGCACTGACAGACCGCTATTCCGAACGGAAAGCGGCCGGCCACGTCATCGACGAGGCCACCGATCTTTCATCCATCGCCATTGCTCCCCAGCCACTACCAGAAAGCGAAACATCATGACCGAAAGAATCTATAACGTCCTCATCCTCTGCACCGGCAATTCGGCGCGCAGCATCATGGCCGAAGCTCTCATCAACACGATGGGGCAAGGGCGCTTCCGCGCCTACAGCGCCGGCAGTCACCCAACCGGCAAGGTCAATCCCTTCGCCGTCGAAAAGGTGGAGTCGGTGAATTACCCGACCGAGAATCTGCGCAGCAAGAGCTGGGACGAGTACGCCACGCCCGACGCACCGAAGATGGACTTCATCATCACCGTCTGCGACAACGCCGCCGGCGAAATGTGTCCGGTGTGGCCTGGTCAGCCGATCTCGGCGCATTGGGGATTTGAAGACCCGGCCGCCGTCGAAGGCACTGACGCCGAGAAGCGCCGGGCCTTCGAACAAACCTTCCGGCACATGATGAACCGCGTCCGCCTGTTCGTGAATCTGCCTCTCAAAATGCTTGACCAGACGGCCATCAAGCGCGAGCTGGCGAACATCGGCAAGACCGAGCAGGAAGCATGAGCGCCGGCGCACAGGCCATCGCCGCGAAGCCGCGCCAGGCCCCGATGAGCGGCTTCGAGCGTTACCTGACGCTGTGGGTGGCCCTGTGCATCGTCGCCGGTGTTGCGCTCGGCCAGGGCCTTCCTGACGTGTTCCAGGCCATAGGCCGCATGGAAGTGGCCCAGGTCAATTTGCCGGTGGGCCTGCTGATTTGGGTAATGATCGTCCCGATGCTGGTCAAGATCGACTTCGGGGCGCTGCACCAGGTCAAAGAGCATTGGCGCGGCATCGGCGTCACGCTGTTCGTGAATTGGGCCGTCAAGCCATTCTCGATGGCCCTGCTGGGGTGGCTGTTCATCCGACAAGTGTTCGCTCCGTTCCTGCCGGCCGATCAACTGGACAGCTACATCGCGGGCTTGATCTTGCTGGCCGCCGCGCCCTGCACGGCAATGGTGTTCGTGTGGAGCCGCCTTACCAACGGCGACCCGCTTTTCACGCTCTCGCAAGTGGCTCTGAACGACGCCATCATGATCGTGGCCTTCGCGCCCATCGTCGGCCTGCTGCTGGGCATGTCCTCGATCTCGGTGCCTTGGGACACGCTGCTGATTTCGGTCGTGCTCTACATCATCGTGCCGGTGATCCTGGCGCAGCTCTTGCGGCGGCATCTGCTCAAGCAAGGACAGGCCGCCTTTGAACGGGCCATGCAGAAGATCGGGCCGTGGTCGATGGCCGCGCTGCTGCTGACGTTGGTTCTACTGTTCGCCTTCCAGGGCGAGGCCATCATCCGGCAGCCGTTAGTGATCGCCATGCTAGCCGTGCCGATCTTGATTCAAGTGTTCTTCAATTCCGGGTTAGCCTACTGGCTGAACAAGCGGGCGGGGGAAAAGCACTCTGTCGCCTGTCCTTCGGCCCTGATCGGTGCCAGCAACTTCTTCGAGCTGGCCGTGGCGGCCGCCATCAGCTTGTTCGGTCTGCACTCCGGCGCTGCATTGGCAACCGTGGTCGGCGTCCTGGTCGAAGTGCCGGTGATGCTGCTGGTCGTGCGCGTGGTGAATCGCTCGAAGAGCTGGTACGAACGAGGTTGAACATGAGTAGGAAAAAACTGAGGAAATGATTGCAGATTGCCGCGCCGGCCGCTTCCTGGCGCATTCGATCACTGACCTGGAACACCTAGTATCCATGCTTGCTGAGGTCGCCCGATGACAGACCCAAAGAACCTAGAGAACAGGCTGCATGAGAAGGCCGACCCGGCCCGCGCCGTTTCCACTGGTCGGGTGCGCTACACACTGGCCGAACTACTGGCCGACGCGGAAGCATCCGGGGCTTACCCGCTGCCGCCGGAGGAACGCGAATGGATGGATGCGCCGTCTGTGGGTCGGGAATGGCCAAACAGTGAAGATTGAAAAAGGCGGCCAGTTCGAGTGGCCGCCCTTTCGTCATTAGCTGCACGCTTGGCGCAAGGCGTTCATTGCTTCTTGAAAATCAGCCTGTGTCGCCCGGCCCGTTTCAGCTTGGTAGTACACCACCATAAAAGCATTAGCGACGGCTTCGGCCAATGGCCCAAGGCTCCGCGCTTCCGCTTGGTTGATGTACTCCAAAGAAGAAAGAATAGCCGCTGCTTGATGCACTGCTTGCCCTGGTTCGATAATATGTTGTGTTGTCATAATTCACCTCTCCAGTAGGTGTTGATTGAAAGTGCCGGGCTGGTTGTGGCCAGCCCGGTGCGCCTACAGGTACAGCCCCGCCGCCTCCGCGAATGCTGACCGCTCATTCCTGCCGCCATTAACCTCAATACTTATCGGCTTAGTTTCGCTCTCTCTCATAGGGTCTGGCCGTGATACAAAAGCGGCTGTTTCTGTCTCTGCATCGACCTCGGTCGATTGATCACCCAGCGGCGAAATAAATACCTGGCTGACTTCTTCCCTTGGCGCTTCATCCAGGGCCGCCAATGCGGCCATGTATGTTGATGTCGTCATCGTGCTAACTCCTGACTTCGTTACTATCTGGGCCAGAATCGGCGCCCAAGCTATTGCCCTCGAACTGGCCAGATTGGCTTGCTTCTTTCGGCTCCATGCTTTCGCGTATCGAAGCAGCCAGTTTTCCGCCTGTGGTTTCGCTCACTCGCTCCTGGAATCCCTGCTTCACTTGAGAGCCGACACCCTTGGCTAACTCGGAGGCCGTGCCTGTGGCCAGCTTCGCGGCCTTGGCAAAGCCGCCACCGCTTGAGCTACTGCCGCTGTCACCAAAGCCAGCCGCTTGGGCGAATGGGCTACTGCCAGCAGTACCCGCTTCACCACCACCGTTTCCGCCACTGCTGACAACTGACCCCATGCTGGACATGTCACCGCCGGTTTCCATACTCGCTGATGCTTTCTGAAAAGCCGCTTGGAGTGCACTTGCACCTCCGGCTGCACCGGCTGCGGCACCCATAACCGCTTTACCTGCCAGGGCAGCGCCGCCAGTTGCCATACTGGCCGCCGTCACCGCCGCCCCAACTGCCGCACCCGCACCGAAGTTTCCAATTCCACCGGCTGCGCCAATACCACCACCAGACACAAGACCAGAAATCATCGGCGGAACTTTGTTGACCAAGAAAAGCAAGATGACCGATATAACCAACATCACGGCCAGTTCCTGGGATGCCATGTTCTCGCTGATTTGCGTGTAGTAGTGATTGATGAACTCTTTGCCAATCGCAACCAGAAGCACCATTGCCATAAGCTGTGCGGCCAGGCCCAGCACGGTCTTGTAGTAATTGATCGCCATGTCGGAAGTCCAACGACTTCCACCAAAGCCAAGGAAGAACACACCGGCATACAACAGAATCCAGGCTGATGCGAGCAACAGCAACAGGTTGACCGCAATCAACGCCAGGACAAACAAAACAGCCAGGGCCATTAGCTCCATGACCAGAGCAGTTGCCATCTGCCGCCATCCCAGCTCCGAGGTGGCCTGTACTGTGCGGTTGTATAACTCGAAACCAAGATCAAGGATGCTGGAGGGCCCAAGATTGCTATTGGAAAGTCCCCCCGCCTGCGCGCCCAGAGTTTGCAATGACTGAACAATCGTACCGGCGATATTCATGCCCTGGTTCGCATTCGTCAGCAACCACCAGAAAAAGCCGGTGAAGATCGTGAAGCGAACGAACTCCGCGAAGAACTCGCCAATGTCGGCCTTGCGCAAAGCCATCATGCCGAATGTCCAGACCATCGAAATCACAACCAGCGTCCAGAACAAACGCGATGCAGCGGACTCAATAGCTGGCCCCCATGTTGCGGCAGCATCATGAAAACGCTTGAGCACATCATTCATAACACCGCTGCTACTTAGCTCCTGCGCCATTGCAGGTTCAGCCAGCACCATTGTGGCGACCATCATCAAGCCACCTAGAGCAATTTTCTTTCTCATGGCGACCACCTCAATAATCATCTTTAGGGCTGGGCTTGAACTCCCACTGACGCATCTGCTTGGCCTTCTGGAATGCTCTGCATTCCTCGGTAAAGGCCTCTCGGTTCGCTTCGCTGCGCATTTCATTCAGTGCTGCCTGGAACGCATCGGGGGCACACGTCGCCGCATTTGGTTCGGGCATCCTTTCCTGTTCACATCCAGCCAACAACAGCAACGTAGCCGCGGTAGTAAAAAAGATTTTTTTCATCTCACCGCCTCCCTAGTAGTTGTCTGCCGGACTCGGGCGAAACGTCCAGGTACGCATTTGCTCGGCCCTGGCATCACCTCGCGCCTCGGCATCGAGTTCTGCTGCAATCCGGGCTGCCTCCGCGTTGTGTTGGGCGGTCAACATGGTGCGAATCTGCAAGAGCTGATTGGCCTGCTGGCTGGCGAGCTGGTTGGCGTAGCCGATGGCCTGTAGCTGGCCAGTTGCACCCTGGGCCGCGCCTTGCAGCCGCTCCAGGGTACGGGCGTCATCCTTCAAAGCCTTTTGCTGGTCGGCAACGGTCTGGAACAGGGCATCGTTGGCCTTCTTTTGCGACTCTGACGCCAGGCGGCGGTTCTCTTCCATCGCTGCCTTTTCGGCCGGCGTGCATCCGCCGCTGCCGTTGAAGCATGGCGAGCTGCGGTAATAGGCCACGTCCTGAAACTTGGCCAGGTAACGATCCAGGCTGCCTAGCTGGTTCTCGTAATAGGCCAGCGTGTTTTGCGCGGCAATCAGCCGGTTGATCGTAGTCTGCGCCTGATCCCAGATATACGCGGCTGGGGCCATCGTGTTCTGGAGCTGATTTTCGTACTGCTGCAACTGGGTCTGGTACTGCTCAATCTGCTTGAGCGTCTGCGCCACCGACTCGATGGCCGTCATGATGTTCTGGGCCAGGTTGCCGCCGTCGATGACGGGGATACCAGCTTGCACAGGGGCGGTGGTAGTGGTGATAAAGCCGGTTGCGAGTGCAACGGCTAGAGCGGTTTTTTTAGCCGCTAAAATTTTGGACTTCATGGTCGTACTCCGTCGATGAAAAGAAGGCATTGCCTTGACCAAGCGTTGTGCTTGTTCTCGGCAACGTTTCATCGAAGAGCTACGCCACTAGCTGATCGGTATTGCCCTTGGCGCTGAGGCCCGGACTTACAAACGTAAAACTACTCTGTTTTTTTATCGCTTTCGGACAAGCCAACTTCCCGGCCAATCTCTTCAAGCTCTAGCGGCTGTACTGCCGCCGTCAGTATTTCGCGTATTTCCGCGTCGGTGCTCCTATCGTTGAGCGCTGCTCGAACTTTCAACGCACGGTGCACCTCGGCGGGTAAATTCCTGATAAGCACATTTGCCATATCAATACCCTTTTGGTGTACCCGACAACCATGCTATCAAAGATATTAAAAATAGCAAGACCTATACTCTTGCAACCGGCGGTAGCCGATCAGCCCCGCAGGGCAGGATTCCCGTTGAGTGCCCCCGGCGCGAATAAGGGACAGTGAAGATAGATAACCGGCTTGCCGGTTAGCTAACTTCACCCATCCTGCCCGCATTTCACCCACTATTGAAAATCTAGCGCATATCGAACGTAAAGCGTTTTATCGTCAAACAAACACCGATTCTTGGCAACATAACCGTAATCGTCACCAAATCGGCCTGCAATCGACATAGTCGCTTCAAAATCGCTGCTCAATCGGCTTTAAATCGGAACCTAAAATGCCAACAATCGACACAAACCATTCGCCCCGATGGGGCGAGTTGGACGCCAAAAAAGAAGGGCATAACCCGCCCCTCAAGTGTCAATGAACACAAGAAATTTGCCTCCCCTCCCGTCATACCACTAAGGCGACGTATTGATACTTGAGGGGCAACCTTTCCTGATGTTGACACCTTCACGCAGGTTACTGGTTATGGGCGTCCAACACACACGGCTCATTCCTGCTTGGTAATAATAAGAATAATAATCTTCTTATTATTCTTACCGAACGAATGGGCACTGCTTAGCCATTTCACGTTTCGAGCCAAGGTTTCAGTACAGATAACTACAAGTGCACACAGCGGCCCTCCAGCACCGTTAGACGCAGATTCTGCTTCAGCTCATGGAATAAGGGACTCCGGGTTGTTTTCCCCTCTCACAAGGCGTTTCAGCGGCCACTGAAGCCGCCTTCTCTTCTTGGCGTTAAACCATCGGCCTATGGCCGATTGATAAAGCCCGCCAGGGCTTTATTGGCAAGGTCAGAACGCGCCCTCAAGGCGCGAGCTGCACCGCGCATGATGGATTATCTTTAGATAATCTTGGATGGATTTCCCAAACTGCCCGCAAAGCAGCGCACCGTCTGGGTTTTCCAAATTGGGACGGGGAACGTTACGACGGCAGAAGGGGAGCGTTACGACGGTAACAAGGGAACGTTACGACGGTAAACGGGTGCAGTTGCCGTGGGGCCAGGCCTCTTGATCTCCCATTTTCCCTTGGCGTATTCGTTCACTACCCAACCCACGGCGGCAAGTTCGGCCAGTGCCTTCCGGGCAGTCTGACGGCGTTTTTTCATAGCTTCGGCATTGGCTTCATCTGGCCAGACATAGCCGCAAAGCGTGTCCAGTTCCACGCGCCCGGATTTGCCGGGGTCGATCCAGCCGCATAGCCGTTGGTGCATCAGCCGTGCCGGATCAGTCTGTAGCACCCGCACTTCCGCCATGTCGATACGGGCATATGGACGATGCCCCAGGATCGCTTCGGCAATACGCGGATTCAGGGCAACCCATAGCCTGCCGTCCGTCTCGTCAAAAGCATGACTCATCAGGTGGAACGCGGCTTGCCGCCGTCCCTTCGTCACAAGGATGGTGACGTTCGACATGCGCAGCAGGCTGGCTTTGAGCGCCTTGATGTTGTCGCCGCTATCCGTCATGCCCGTTTCTGAGAGCAGTTTGGTCAGGCTCTCACGAACCACCAAGCCGTCTTGCTCAATGGCTTCGAAACGGGGTTCAAGGAATAGCCGTAGCTGTCGCCCCGTCTCACTGGTCGGTTCCGGGGTTAGCAAGATGCCGTTCGGGCCGCCAAGGGCCACGATGCCTTGCAAAAG
>NZ_JBBBDV010000014.1:0-127860 GCF_037137105.1 Serratia sp. TMDUHS_CL | reverse complement strand
GTTTTTTCAACAAAAGGGCGAAAAAGCGACGAATTTATGTCACTTTTTCCGGCAAACAGCCATAAAAGCTGGCGATCACTGGAGTAAAATAGAAATAACGATGTCAGTAAGGACCCGCAGCCATGCCGCTAAATGCACAACAACAGGCCGCCCAACGCAATCTTTCTTATCTGCTTGCAGAGAAACTCGGCCAACAAATTCTGGCGGGCGATTATCAGGCCGGCAGCATCCTGCCCGGTGAAATGGAACTGGGCGAGCAATTCGGCGTCAGCCGCACCGCAGTACGCGAAGCGGTAAAGATGTTAGCCGCCAAAGGCATGTTGTTGCCGCGCCCACGTATCGGCACCCGCGTGATGCCGCAAAGCCAATGGAATTTTCTCGACCAGGATTTACTGACCTGGTGGATGACGCGGGAAAACTTCGATCAGGTGATGCAACACTTCCTTATCCTGCGCACTTCGCTGGAGCCGCAGGCCTGCGCGTTGGCGGCAAACCACGCCAGCCCGCAGCAAACCAAGCTGCTGGCGGAGCTGATGGCGGAAATGCGCGCGCTGCATACCCAGTTTGATCGCGAGCGTTGGATCCAGGTCGATACCCAATTCCACCAGCTCATCTACGAGGCCAGCGGCAACCCGTTCCTGACCTCGTTCGCCAACCTGTTCAGTTCGGTGTACCAAAGCTACTTCCGCGCCATCACCGGCAATGAAGTGATCAAGCTGCGCCATCATCAGGCTATCGTCGATGCGATACTCGCCGGAGACAGCGCCGGCGCGCTCGTCGCCTGCCAGGTGCTGCTGAAAGAGAAAGACTAGACACGCTCCCCGCTTATATATAGAAGAAAGAGACGAGGGACAGACGACCATTTAACCAGGACCGACCATGACCCAATCCGCGCGCAGTATGGCAGGACTACCGTGGATCGCCGCAATGGCGTTCTTTATGCAGGCGCTGGACGCCACCATCCTTAACACCGCGCTGCCGGCGATCGCCCAAAGCCTGGGGCGTTCACCGCTGGCGATGCAATCAGCCGTCATCAGCTACACGCTGACGGTGGCGATGCTGATCCCGGTCAGCGGCTGGCTGGCGGACCGCTTCGGCACCCGCCGCGTGTTCATCTTCGCCGTGACGTTATTCACCCTCGGCTCGCTGCTGTGCGCCCTGTCCCCTACGTTAAGCGTGCTGGTCGCCTCTCGCGTGCTGCAAGGCATCGGCGGCGCGATGATGATGCCGGTTGCACGGTTGGCGCTGCTGCGCGCCTACCCGCGCAGCGAACTGCTGCCGGTGCTGAACTTCGTCACCATGCCCGGCCTGGTCGGGCCGATTCTCGGGCCGCTGCTGGGCGGCTGGCTGGTCACCTACGCCACCTGGCACTGGATTTTCCTGATCAATATCCCTATCGGCCTGCTCGGCATCTTCTATGCGCGCAAGTACATGCCGGACTTCACCACGCCCAAGCGCCGCTTCGATTTCCTTGGCTTTATGCTGTTCGGCCTGAGCCTGGTGCTGATCTCTACCGGGCTGGAGCTGTTTGGCGAGCGGGTGCTGGCGAGCTACGTTTCGCTGGGCATTCTGCTCAGCGGCTTCGTGATGCTGTTCGGCTATATCGCGCACGCACGCCGCCATCCTCAGCCGCTGATCGGTCTCGACCTGTTCAAAACCCGCACCTTCTCGGTCGGTATCGCCGGCAACGTCGCCTCCAGGCTGGGAACCGGCTGCGTGCCGTTTTTAATGCCGCTCATGCTGCAGGTGGGATTCGGTTATACGGCGATCGTCGCCGGCTGCATGATGGCGCCGACCGCCATCGGTTCGCTGATGGCGAAATCCACCGTCACTCAGGTGCTGCGCTGGTTCGGCTACCGTAAAACGCTGGTCGGCATCACCGTTATCATCGGGGTGCTGATCGCCCAGTTCGCCCTGCAAAGCCCGGGCATGCCGCTGTGGCTGATGATCCTGCCGCTGTTCGTGCTGGGCATGGCGATGTCCACCCAGTTCACCGCCATGAACACCATCAGCCTGGCGGATTTGAACGACGCCAACGCCAGCGCCGGCAACAGCGTCCTGGCGGTCACCCAGCAGCTGTCCATCAGCTTCGGCGTGGCAATCAGCGCGGCGGTGCTGCGTTTTTACGAATCCCTGTCGTTAGGCACCATGATCGACCACTTCCATTACACCTTTGTCACCATGGGGATCGTCACCGTGGCGTCGGCGCTGGTGTTTATGTTGCTGAGAAGGAAGGATGGCCGCAATTTGATCAGCGGCCAGGAAAGCAAGAAAGAAGCGAAGGCGGCCAGTTAACGGCGGCCCACCGAGGCGCGTTCCACCAGCTCGGGCGTCAGCACCAGCACCTGGGGCGCGCGCTCCGGGTTTTGCAGGCGATTGATCAGCGCATCGATCGCCAGTTCGCCCAACGAATCCTTCGGCTGATGAATGGTGCTCAGCGGCGGCGCCAGATAACGCGCCAACTCAATGTCATCGTAGCCCATCACCGCCATATCCTGCGGCACGGAAAGCCCGGCCTGATATAGCGCCTGATAAACGCCCACCGCCACCGCGTCGTTACCGGCGAACACCGCATGCGGCGGCTCGTCCAGCGCCAGCAGTTGGCGCATGGCGTTCACGCCGCCCTCAAACTCAAAGTCGCAATGCACTTCATATCCTGGCGGAACCGGCAATCCGGCGCGCCGCATCGCGTTGCGATAGCCTTCCAGTCGGTGACGGGCGGTGGTTTTATCCTGCGGGCCGGCGATGCAGGCGATCTTGCGGTAACCGCAGGCGATCAGATGATCGGTCGCCATCTCGCCGCCCAGCAGCGAGTTATCCTGAATAATGTCGTTGGCGCCCTCGAACGGCGCCCAGTCCATCATGACGATCGGCAGTGACGGGTAGCGGCTCAGGGCATCTTGCGATGGCCGGTGGTTTTCGGTGCACATCAGCAGCAAACCGTCGACGCGCTTTTGCAGCAGCGTCTCCATACTGCGGTTCATGCGCGCGGCGTCTTCTTCGGTGTTGCACAGGATCAGGCTGTAGCCGCGTTCATAGCAGCTGCGCTCCACGCCACGCACCACTTCGGCATAAAACGGGTTGTTACTGGCGGTCACCAGCATGCCGATGGTGCGCGTCTGATTGAGCTTCAGGCTGCGCGCCAGCGCGGAAGGCGCATAGTTCAGCTGTTCCACGGCCGCCATGACCTTGTCGCGCACGCTGTCGCTGACAAAGCGATTGTTGTTGACCACATGCGAAACGGTAGAGGTTGAAACGCCCGCCAGGCGGGCGACATCTTTCATGGTGGCCAAAGGATCACCCCTGCTGCTGCAAGAAGGCGTCGATCTCTTCACGCCACGGCACCGAAGGCTGCGCGCCAGGGCGGGTCACGGCGATCGCCGCCGCCGCATGGGCGAAACGCACCGCATCGGCCATGACCTTGCCTTCCAACAGGGCAGTGACCAGCGCACCGTTAAAGGTATCGCCGGCGGCGATGGTATCCACCGCTTGCACCTTGAAGCCGGGCACCAGTTTGCCGTTGCCGTTTTCGCTCAGCCACACGCCGCGGCTGCCAAGGGTGATGATCACCGTCGCGATGCCCTTGTCGTGCAGCGCCTGCGCCGCGCGCGCCGCATCGGCGTCGTTGTCCACGGCGATGCCGGTCAGGCGCTGGGCTTCGGTTTCATTCGGAGTGATCATATCGATCATGCCCAGCAGCTCGTCCGGCAGCTCACGCGCCGGGGCCGGGTTGAGGATCACTTGCGTGTGATGCTGCTTCGCCAGGCGGGCGGCGGCGATCACCGTATCCAGCGGCGACTCCAACTGCATCAGCAAAGCGTCGGCATCGATCACTTTTTGTTGGTAGCGCGCCAGGTAATCCGGCGTCACCGCGGCGTTGGCGCCGGCATCGATGCCGATCACGTTCTCGCCTTCGGCGTTGACGAAGATCAGCGCCACGCCGGTGGTGCTGTCGGCGATGGCTTCAATCGGTTGGGTATCAATGCGATCGCTCGCCAGCTGCCGGCGGACACGTTCGCCGATGTCGTCAGCGCCCACGCAGGCGATAAAGGCGATCTCCGCCCCGCTGCGCCCGGCCGCCACCGCCTGATTCGCGCCCTTGCCGCCAAACGCCACCTTATACTGTTTCCCGATCACCGTTTCGCCCGGGTGGGGGAACTGTTCAATATTGAGGATATGGTCGGCATTGATGCTGCCAAGAACCACCAGCTTACCTGTTTCCATCGCATTGATTCCTGAATTGCGCGCCATCGTAAACGCCCCGTTCCGATGGCGCTGGTATGACTTACTGAGTGACCAGTTTCAAATCGACCGGAATGGTCGCCGGCACTTTTTCGCCTTTCAGCACTTTATCGGCGGTTTCCACACCGATCACGCCGATCTGATCGGGACGCTGCGCCACGGTCGCCGCCAGCTTGCCGCTTTCGACCGCTTTCACGCCGTCGGCGGTGCCGTCGAAGCCTACCACGATCACGTCGGTTTTTCCGGCGGTTTGCAGCGCGCGCAGCGCACCCAGCGCCATTTCATCGTTCTGAGCGAACACCGCCTGCACATCCGGGTGCGCAGTCAGCAGGTTCTGCATCACGTTCAACCCCTTGGTGCGATCAAAGTCGGCCGGCTGGCTGGCCAACAGTTTGAATTTATTCTGATCCAGCGACTGTTTGAAGCCTTCACCGCGTTCACGCGCGGCGGAAGTGCCGGCGATGCCTTCCAGCTGAATCACCTTGGCATCGGCACCCACTTTCTTGGCGATGAAGTCGCCGGCCATTTTGCCGCCCACGCGGTTATCCGAAGCGATGTGGCTCACTACGTCACCCTTGCTCGCCACGCGGTCCAGCGTAATGACCGGGATCTTAGCCTGGTTGGCCATCTTGATGGCGTTGCCTACCGCGTCGGAGTCGGTCGGGTTGATCAGCAGCAGCTTGGGCGCGCGCACCATCAGATCCTGCACGTTGGCCAGCTCTTTCGCCGGGTTGTTCTGGGAATCCAGCACCACCAGGTTGTAGCCCAGCTTGTTGGCCTCTTGCTGTGCACCGTCCTTCATCGAGACGAAGAACGGGTTGTTGAGGGTGGACACCACCAGCGCGATGGTGTCTTTGGCCATGGCATTGGCGCTCAGGGTGGCGCTCAGCGCGATGGCGGAAGCTAAGGTTGCCAGTTTTTTCATTTTCATCATCGTGATTCCTGTAGGGGGAGGTTACTTGTTGCTTTTGTTATCTACCAGAACCGCCAGCAGTATCACCACTGCCTTCACGATCATTTGGTAGTAGGAAGAAACACCCAGTAAATTCAGGCCGTTGTTCAGGAAGCCGAGGATCAGCGCCCCGATCAGCGTGCCGACGATGCGGCCCTTGCCGCCGGCCAGGCTGGTGCCGCCCAGCACCACGGCGGCGATGGCGTCCAGCTCATAGCCGGTGCCGGCGGTCGGCTGCGCCGACGACAGGCGCGCCACTTCGATCACCCCGGCCAGCGCCGCCAGCAGGCCGCACAGCGAGTAGACGATAATCTTCACTTTATCGACGCTGATGCCGGAGAGGCGGGTCGCCGCTTCGTTGCCGCCCAGGGCATAAATATAGCGGCCCAGGCGCGTATGATGCAGCATATACCAGGCGGCGATGAACACGATCGCCATGATCCAGATCGGCGTAGGCACGCCCAGCGGGCGGCCGATGCCGAACCAGCCGAAGGTGTCGGCCACGTCGGTGAAACCGGTGTTGACCGGGCTGCCATTGGTGTACACCATGGTGACGCCGCGCAGCAGCAGCATCATCACCAGCGTGGCGATAAAGGCCTGCACTTTGCCTTTGGCGACGATCACCCCGGTGCAGGCGCCAACCGCGGCGCCCAGCGCCAGTGCCGCCGCCACCGCCACCAGCGCGTTGACCTCAAAGCCGACGATCGACGCCGCCACCGCGCCGGTCAGCGCCAGCAGCGATCCTACCGACAGATCGATGCCGGAGGTGAGGATCACCAGCGTCATCCCCACCGCCATGATGGCGTTCACCGAGGTCTGCTGCAGAATATTGAACAGGTTGTTCAGGGTGAAGAAGTTCGGGCTCATGGAAGAGACCACGGCGATCAGCACCAGCAGCGCAATCAACGACTTCTGCTCTAACAGCCACTCTTTACTGAACCAGCGCTTAGCTGCGATAGTCTGGGAACTCATATCTGATTACTCCTGCTTTACGCCGTATTGCTTGCCGACGGCTGCCGCCATCAACGCTTCCTGGGTGGCCTGTTCAATCGGGAACTCGCCGCTGAGATGCCCTTCGTGCATCACCAGAATGCGATCGCTCATGCCCATCACCTCCGGCATTTCCGAAGACACCAGAATGATGCTCAGCCCTTCCTGCTTGAACTGGTTGATTAACTGATAGATCTCTTTTTTGGCGCCAACGTCGACGCCGCGCGTCGGCTCATCGAGGATCAGTACCTTCGGCCGGGTCATCAGGCCGCGGGCGATCGCCACTTTTTGCTGATTGCCGCCGGAAAGCAGACCGATCGGCTGCTCCATCGACGGCGTTTTGATATTGAACAGCCGGATGAAATCCCCCACCGCCTGCCGCTCGTCGGCCTGTTTCAGGCTGCCGTCGGCGCGGCTGAAATAGCGCAGCGCGGTCAGCGACATGTTTTCCTTCACCGACATGCCCAGCACCAGGCCGTCGCGTTTGCGGTCTTCCGAGATATAGACGATGCCGTTCGCCAACCCGTCCTGCGGCGAATGGGTGACCACGTCGCGGCCGTCCAGGCTGACGGTGCCGGCCTTGCGCGGGGCGGCGCCGTACAGGATTTTCATCAATTCGGTGCGCCCGGCGCCCATCAGCCCGGCCACGCCGAGGATCTCGCCGCGGTACAGCGTAAAGCTGACGTCTTCAACGCCGGGGCCGGAAAGGTGGCTGACGTCCAGCCGTTTTTCCCCGCGCGGCAAATCCAGGCGCGGGTACTGCTCTTCCAGCTTGCGGCCGACCATCATCTCAATCAGCGAATCTTCCTGCAGCTCGCTCACCGGCCGCTCGGCGATAAACTGCCCGTCGCGGAATACGGTCACGTCGTCGCAGATTTCAAAAATCTCTTTCAGGCGGTGCGAGATATACACGATGCCGCGCCCTTCGGCCTTCAGCTCGTTGATCACCTTGAACAGCGAGGCAGTTTCGGTGTCGGTCAGCGCATCGGTCGGTTCATCCATGATGATCACTTTCGATTCGAAGCTCAGCACCTTGGCGATCTCCACCATCTGCTGATCGCCGATCGACAGTTCGCCCACCAGTCGGTGGCTGCTGTAGCGCAGATTGAGACGCGCCAACAAGCGATCGGCCTCGGCGTACATGCGCTTCCAGTCAATGCGGCCGAAACGGTTGACGAACTCGCGGCCGAGGAAGATGTTTTCCGCAATCGTCAGCTGCGGGATCAGGTTCAGCTCCTGATGGATAATGCCGATGCCCGCTTCCTGCGAATCCTTAGGCCCGTTGAACGCCACCTCTTTACCGAGAAAATACTGGCTGCCGGCGTCTTTCTGGTAGATGCCGGTCAGCACTTTCATCATGGTGGACTTCCCGGCGCCGTTTTCTCCCACCAGCGCCATCACCTTGCCGGGATAGACGCTGAGGGCAGCGCCGGAAAGCGCCTTCACGCCGGGAAAGGCTTTATCAATCCCTTTCAGTTGCAGTAAAGGTTGCATACGCGCCTCAGAAAGTTACGCCGGCGCACAGGATCACGTTCGCATAAGGCGAACACTCCCCGCTGCGGATCACCGCCCGGCTGTGCCCGGTTTGCGCTTTAAACGCCTGATGGCTGATATAGCGCACGCTGATGGTATTGCCCTGGCGTTGACCCAATGCGGTCAGTTCAGCCAACAGTGCCTCGTGGAGCGACGGATTCTGTTTCACGATCTCTTCCGCCAGGATGGCGCTTTCTACCTGCATCTCTTGCGTGACCGCCGCGAACACCTGCATGAAGGTCGGCACGCCCTGCGTCAGCGCCAGATCGATGCGCTGCGTTTCCGTCGGTATCGGCAGGCCCGCATCGCACAGGGTGAGCTGGTCGGTATGCCCCAGCCGGGCAATCACGGCAGACACGTCGGAATTCAGTAATACGCCTTTTTTCATCTTCTCACTCCGCCAGCGAAACGTTTCGCTCTCTGGGGGAGTTTAAAAAAACGGCAGGGGAAGGCAACCGGGACAATGCAGAAGTGTGATCGCTATCGAAACGTTTCGTTCACGCACGGACAAAGCACAAACAAAAGGGGCTCAGCCATGCTGAGCCCCTTATCAGGCGGGTTAAATCTCGACCTGCGTGCCGAGCTCGATCACCCGGTTCGGCGGGATCTCAAACTGATCCGGCGCGCGCAGCGCGTTGCGGCTCAGGGCGACGAACAGTTTACCGCGCAAATAGAGGTACCACGGCCGCTTGGTGAGGATCAGCGATTCATGGGACATGAAGAACGAGGTCTCCGACATGCGGCACGGCAACCCTTCCAACCCGCAGCGGTGGAACACCTCCTCGACGTTCGGCGTTTCGCGCCAGCCGTAGCTGGCGACCACCCGCCAGAAGGTTGGCGACAGCTGTTCGATGGTCACCCGGCGCACGTTGTGCACGTAAGGCGCATCCTCGGTGCGCAGCGTCAGCAGCACCACGCGCTCATGCAGCACCTTGTTGTGCTTCAGGTTGTGCAGCAGCGCAAAAGGAATGACGTTGGTGGCGCGCGACATGAACACCGCGGTACCCGGCACCCGCACCGGCGGCGATTTCTCCAGCGAGGCAATCATCGCCTCCAGCGAGTTGCCGTGTTCATGCAGGCGGCGCAGCAGGCGGAAACGCTCGCTCTTCCAGGTGGTCATAATGAGGAACATCACCAGCGCCAAGGTCAGCGGCAACCAGCCGCCGGAGAACAGCTTCAGGGCGTTGGCGGAGAACATCGGCACGTCGATGATCAGCAAGATGGTCACGATGCCGATCGCCAGGAAGCGATTCCAGTGCCAGTTGTTGATCGCCACCGAGGTGACCAGAATGCTGGTCAGCACCATGGTGCCGGTGACGGCGATGCCGTACGCCGCCGCCAGATTGCTGGAGTGTTCGAAGCCGATGATCACCAGCACCACCGAGATGTACAGCGTCCAGTTGATCACCGGAATATAGATCTGGCCGGATTCCATTTCCGAGGTGTGAATGATACGCATCGGCGACAGATAGCCCAGACGCACCGCCTGGCGAGTCAGCGAGAAGACGCCGGAAATCACCGCCTGCGAGGCGATAACCGTTGCCAGGGTCGCCAGAATCAGCAGCGGGATCAGCGCCCAGTCGGGTGCCAGCAGGAAGAACGGGTTTTTGATCGCCTCCGGGTTTTTCAGCAGCAGCGCGCCCTGGCCGAAGTAGTTGAGCACCAGCGATGGCAACACCACGGTGAACCAGGCCAGGCGAATCGGGAACTTGCCGAAGTGCCCCATATCGGCATACAGCGCCTCGACGCCGGTGATCGACAGCACCACCGCCCCCAGCGCGAAGAACGATACCTTCTTATATTCCATGAAGAAGTTGAGCGCCCATTTGGGGTTCAGCGCCTGCAGCACTTCCGGGTTCGAAATGATGCTGCGCGCGCCCAGCACCGCCAACACGATGAACCACAGCAGCATCACCGGAGCGAACAGCTTGCCAACGCTGCCGGTGCCGTGCTTTTGAATGGCGAACAGCAGCGTCAGTACCAGAATGGAGAGCGGCACGATATAGGCGTCAAGCGCAGGCGCGGCGATTTCCAGCCCCTCGATCGCCGACATCACCGAGATAGCCGGGGTGATCACCACCTCGCCATAGAAGAAGCTGCCGCCGATCAGGCCCAGTATCACCAGCACGGCGGTAGTGCGCGCCGAGGTGTTGCGCCCGGCCAGCGACATCAGCGTCAGGATACCGCCCTCGCCGGCGTTGTCCGCGCGCATCACGTAGGTGAGATATTTGAGGGAAACGATCACGATCAGCATCCAGAAAATCAGCGACAGGAAGCCGAAAACCACGTCTGGACGAACATCGAAGCCGTAATGGCCGGAGAAACACTCTCTCAGCGTATAGAGAGGGCTGGTGCCGATATCACCGTAGACCACGCCGATGGCCGCCAGGGTTACCGCCGATAAGGACTGCTTATGCTCTGCGCTCATAATTCGTTTCTTTATCAGAACATCCGTTAGCGATGCATCCGCATCAGGCAAAATACGGGCTCAAAGATCCGTCACGCCCACCAGAAAGCCGCACAGTATGCACCATTTATACGCCTTGCCTACCCTTATATCAGAGCCGAAAAATAAACAAAATGTGAACCGGATATCCGACACAGCTTAGAAAAATATTACTAATCAATAAGCTATACCACTAAAAATAATGGTGGTTTATCATCGGATTATCGACCAAGATTGGCTAACTCTCGGACAATGCGACAATTATATGACGCCATCATCCCTTCTGGCAGAACGAATTTCCCGCCTCAGCAGCGCGCTGGAGAGCGGTCTTTATGAGCGGCAAGAAGCGATCCGCCTGTGCCTGCTCGCGGCGCTGAGCGGCGAAAGCGTATTCCTGCTCGGCCCGCCCGGCATCGCCAAGAGCCTGATCGCGCGCCGGCTGAAGTTTGCCTTCCGCAACGCCCGTTCCTTTGAATACCTGATGACGCGATTTTCCACGCCGGAAGAGGTCTTCGGCCCGCTCTCTATTCAGGCGCTGAAAGATGAAGGGCGCTATCAGCGCCTGACAACCGGCTACCTGCCGGAAGCGGAGATCGTGTTTCTGGACGAAATCTGGAAGGCCGGCCCGGCGATCCTCAACACCCTGCTGACGGCGATCAACGAACGGCGCTTTCGCAACGGCAACAGCGAAGAACCGATCCCGCTGCGCCTGCTGGTCACCGCCTCCAACGAACTGCCCGAAGCAGACAACAGCCTCGAAGCCCTGTATGACCGCATGCTGATCCGCCTGTGGCTGGACAAGGTGCAGGATAAACAGAATTTCCGCTCGCTGCTGGTCAACCGCCAGAACGAGAGCCAAAACCCGGTGCCGGCGGCGCTGAGCGTCAGCGACGAAGAGTTTCTGCAGTGGCAACCGCAGATCGACAAGGTGGCGCTGCCGGAAGCCTGCTTTGAACTGATTTTCCAGCTGCGCCAGCGGCTGGACGCGTTGGAACAGGCGCCGTACGTCTCCGACCGACGCTGGAAAAAGGCCCTGCGCCTGCTGCAGGCCTGCGCCTTCTTCAGCGGGCGCGACGCCATCGCCCCGCTCGACCTGATGCTGCTGAAAGACTGCCTGTGGCACGATCTCACCTCGCTGAAGCTGCTGCAACAGCAGATCGATCAGCTGCTGACCGAATCGGCCTATCAGCAGCAGTCGATGTTGATCCAACTGCAACAAATCCACACCCGCTGGCTGCAGGATCAGCAACAACAAAGCGACCGGCAGGCCATCAGCCTGGTGAAAAAGGGCGGCATGTTCAGCCGCAAACCGCAATACGCGCCGGCCACGCCGTTCGCCGGCGGCACTCTCACTCTGCTGCTGCAAAAACCGCTGCAGCTGCATGACATTCAGGTCAACCATCTGAGCATCGAGAGCAGCGTGCTGGATAACTGGCTGCAAAAAGGCGGCGACGTGCGCGCCAAGCTGAACGGTATCGGCTTCGCGCAGCCGATCGATTTGGAGGTCGACGACCAACTGCACCTGACGGTGCTGGACGTCAGCCGCCAGCCTTCGCTGCTGGCGCTGCCGGGCAAACAGGCCACCGCCACGCCGCAGGCGCTGCTGGATGAAATGGACGCGTTGGCCCAGCGCCTGGCGGAGCAGCGCCGCGCCTTCAGCCAGCATCAGCCCTGTCTGTTCACCCCCGCCGCCGGCCTGGCCAAGATCGAAGCCAGTCTGCTGCAGGTGGCAGAGCAGGTTAAACAGCAACTGCAGCAAATGCGCGGCCAGTAACCATGCTCAGTCTGGAGACGCTCGATCTGCTGCTGGCGATCACCGAAGGCGAGATGATCGAGGAGATGATCGTCGGCATGCTGGCGGCGCCGCAGCTGTCGGTGTTCTTTAAAAAGTTTCCGGCCATTCGCCGGGCGCTGGATCGCGATCTGCCACGCTGGAAACTGCAGCTCAAGGAGCGTCTGCAGGAGGCCATGGTGCCGCCGGCGCTGGCGCAGGAATTTTACCGCTACCAACAGTGCCAACTGGAGAATAACACCCAGTTCTATCACAACCTCAACGACACGATGGAGCTGCTGCGCCAGCTGGTCTCGCCGTTTTATGAACAGGCGCGCGCGCTGGTGGACGCCGCCGATCTGCCCAATCATCCGCTGGACGACAGCTTCCAAACCCTATTCTTGCAGCGCTGGCGCATCAGCCTGACGCTGCAGGCCACCATGCTGCACCACCAGCTGCTGGAACAAGAGCGCGAGCAGCTGATGGCGGAACTGCAGGAGCGCCTGGCGCTGAGCGGCGCGCTGGAGCCGCTGCTGTCGGAGAACGACACCGCCGCCGGCAGGCTGTGGGACATGAGCAAAGGCCAGCTGCAGCGCGGTGATTACCAACGGCTGGTGGAGTACGGCAACTTTTTGCAGCAGCAGCCAGAGCTGAAAAAGTTGGCGCAGCAGCTGGGCCGCAGCTATCAGGCCAAGGCAGTGCAGCAACAGGACGCGCAGCCCGAACCGTTCAGGGTCATGGTACAGGTGCCGGCCACGCTGCCGGAAGAAGTGAGCGGCATTCATCAAAGCGATGACATCCTGCGCCTGCTGCCGCCGGAGCTGGCGACGCTGGGGATTGAAGAGCTGGAGTTCGAGTTTTATCGCCGCCTGTTGGAAAAGCGGCTGCTGAGCTACCGCCTGCAGGGCGACGTTTGGCAGGAACAGATCCTGATCCGCCAGGTCACCCACCAGCAGCAGGATCAACAGCCGCGCGGGCCGTTTATCGTCTGCGTGGACACCTCAGGATCGATGGGCGGCTTCAACGAACAGTGCGCCAAGGCGTTCTGCCTGGCGCTGCTGCGCATTGCGCTGGCGGACAACCGCCGCTGCTACATCATGCTGTTCGCCAACCAGATCGTGCATTACGAACTCACCGCCGCCAGCGGCATCGAACAGGCGGTGCGCTTTCTCGGCCAGCAGTTTCGCGGCGGCACCGATCTGGCGGCCTGCCTGAACGCCACCGTCACCAAAATGGCGGAAAGCGGCTGGTTCGACGCCGATGCGGTGATCATTTCCGATTTTATCGCCCAGCGATTGCCGGAGGAGGTAATAAAGAAGGTAAAACAGCAGCAGCAAAGCCACCAGCAGCGTTTCCATGCGGTGGCGATGTCCGCCTACGGCAAACCCGGCATCATGCGCATCTTCGATCATATCTGGCGCTTTGATACCGGGCTGAAAAGCCGTTTGATGCGCCGCTGGCGGCGCTAGGCAGGATCAGAGCAGGCCTTCGACCGCCCCGCGCACTTCCGGCGACCACACGCCGCACTGCACCTGGCCGATATGCGACAGTTGCAACAGCAGCATCACCAAACGCGACTGGCCGATACCGCCGCCGATGGTCTGTGGCATATCGCCGCGCAACAACGACTGGTGCCACTCCAGCTTCATGCGCTCTTCGTCACCGGTCAGCGCCAGCTGATGTTTCAGCGCGGCGGCGTCGACGCGGATGCCCATAGAGGACAGCTCGAAAGCGTCCTGCAGCACCGGGTTCCACACCACGATGTCGCCGTTCAGGCCCGCCAGGCCATCCGCCGCCGGCGTGGTCCAGTCATCATAATCCGGCGCCCGCACATCGTGCGATTTGCCGTGCGACAGCTTGCCGCCGATGCCGATCAGGAATACCGCGCCCAGCTCTTTGGCGATCGCCCGCTCGCGCCCTTTGGCGTCCAGATCCGGGTAGCGCTGCAGCAGGGTTTCGCTGTGCACAAAGTGGATCTGTTCCGGCAGGAACGGAGTCAGACCATGCTCGCGGCTGACTTCCGCCTCCGTCGCCTTGATGGCGGCGTAAATGCTGCGCACGGTGCTTTTCAGGTAGTCCAGGCTGCGCTCACCATCGCCCATTACCCGCTCCCAATCCCACTGATCGACGTACACCGAGTGGATAGGCGTCAGGCGATCTTCATCCGGGCGCAGCGCCTTCATATGGGTGTACAGGCCTTCGCCGGCGCCGAAATCGTAGCTACCCAGGGTTTTGCGTTTCCATTTCGCCAGTGAATGCACCACTTCGAAGGTGGCGTCCGGCAGGGTTTTGACCTTAACCTGCACCGCTTTCTCGCTGCCGGAGAGGTTATCCTGCGTGCCATCGCCCAAACGGCTGAGGATCGGGGCCTGCACTTCGATCAGACCGAGCTGTTGCTCCAGCTGGCGGGAGAAGAAGGATTTGACCTGGCTGATTTGTTGTTGTTTTTGGATAAACTGTTTTTTCATTGCCGTATCTCTTGTAAACCTGTCTCTGTTGCCATCGATTAAGCAACAAAATGATACGCCAATTCAATATCCACTAATCAATATTGCCTTTTCACTTTTAATCGTTCATTTTTACCCGGACAGAATTCAACAATCGTTAATTAATGGGGGATTAAATGGCGGAAATTTATCAGATCGATAATCTCGATCGCGGCATCCTCAACGCTCTGATGGACAATGCGCGCACACCGTACGCCGAACTGGCGAAAAACTTCGCCGTCAGCCCCGGCACCATTCATGTGCGGGTAGAGAAGATGAAACAGGCCGGGATCATCACCGGCGCGCGCATCGACGTCAGCCCCAAACAGCTGGGCTACGACGTGTGCTGCTTTATCGGCATCATATTAAAGAGCGCCAAAGACTATCCTTCGGCGCTGAAGAAGCTGGAAAGCCTGGAAGAAGTGGTGGAAGCCTATTACACCACCGGCCACTACAGCGTCTTTATCAAGGTGATGTGTCGATCGATCGACGCGCTGCAACAGGTACTTATCAACAAGATCCAGACCATCGACGAGATCCAGTCTACCGAAACGCTGATCTCGCTGCAGAACCCCATTATGCGTACCATCGTGCCGTAACCCGCCAAATTGCATACCCACATTATCCACAGGTAGATCCCAGCCGATTCACAGCGTACAATGCAGCCACTTTGAGTGAGAAGGTTGGGATCGTTGGTTCATGGCAGACATTACTCTGATCAGTGGCAGTACGCTTGGCAGCGCCGAATACGTGGCTGAACATTTGGCTGAAAAGCTGGAAGACGCGGGTTTCTCTACCGAGATGCTGCACGGCCCTGAACTGGATGAGCTGCCGTTGACCGGTCGCTGGCTGGTGGTCTCTTCCACGCACGGCGCCGGCGAACTGCCGGATAACCTTCAGCCGTTGCTGGAGCAGATCGCCGAACAACAGCCGGATCTTTCCGAGGTGCAGTTCGGCGCCGTCGGTTTGGGCAGTTCGGAATACGACACCTTCTGCGGCGCGATCAAACAGATCGACGATCTGTTGATCGCCAGAGGCGCTAAAAGGATCGGCGATCGTCTCGAGATCGACGTGACCGAGCATGAAATTCCCGAGGATCCGGCCGAGGAATGGGTAAAAACCTGGATTAATTTACTCTAATTCGTCTAAAGATCGCGCGAACGATTGTGGATAACTATGCTTAAAAGCAGGGTAAAAGCCGTAGTTATCCCAATAACAACCGTTGTTCGCTTTTTGTCCTGTGCATAACAAGCCTTTTAGATCCCAGCTTATCTGCGTCGGGATCACCGATCATTCACAGCAAACGATCCTCCTTAATCTGCTGATCTTCATCGTGAATAGTCACTTATCCACAGAGGATCGCGATCCTAATAAGAGATCTAATAAAGAGATCTTTAAATAAAAAAGATCTTCTTTTAATTACCGACGATCCTGACCACTTGGTCGATCGTCTAAACTTGAGTAGAATCCCCCACCCCAGGGCAAATACGATCGTTCGCAATACGGCGAGGTGCAGTTCCATGTTTTATCCAGATCAATTTGACGTCATCATCATCGGTGGTGGCCATGCAGGTACCGAGGCCGCCATGGCCGCGGCGCGCATGGGACGTCAGACTTTATTATTGACACACAATATCGATACGCTGGGACAGATGTCCTGCAACCCGGCGATTGGCGGTATTGGTAAAGGGCATCTGGTTAAGGAAATTGATGCACTCGGCGGCCTGATGGCGACAGCGATCGACCATGCCGGCATCCAGTTTAGGATACTAAACGCCAGCAAAGGCCCTGCCGTTCGCGCCACTCGCGCCCAGGCGGATCGCGTACTGTATCGCCAGGCGATCCGTACCGCGTTGGAGAACCAGCCCAACCTGATGATCTTCCAACAACCCGTTGAGGATCTGATCGTCGAAAACGATCGCGTCGTGGGCGCCGTCACCCAAATGGGTCTGAAATTCCGCGCCAAGGCGGTGGTATTGACCGTAGGCACCTTCCTGGACGGCAAGATCCATATCGGTCTGGAAAATTACAGCGGTGGCCGCGCCGGGGATCCTCCTTCGATCTCGCTGTCACAGCGTTTGCGTGAACTGCCGCTGCGCGTTAACCGCTTGAAAACCGGTACGCCGCCGCGCATCGACGCCCGCACTATCGATTTCAGCGTACTGGCGCCGCAACACGGCGATACGCCGGTACCGGTATTCTCGTTCCTGGGCGATGCCAGCCAGCATCCGGAACAAATGGCGTGCTACATCACCCACACCAATGAAAAAACCCATGACGTGATCCGCAATAACCTCGATCGCAGCCCAATGTATGCCGGGATCATCGAAGGGATCGGCCCACGTTATTGCCCGTCGATCGAAGACAAGGTCATGCGTTTTGCCGATCGCAACGCGCACCAGATCTTCCTCGAGCCGGAAGGCCTGACCAGCAACGAGATTTACCCTAACGGGATTTCCACCAGCCTGCCGTTCGACGTGCAAATGCAGATCGTCCGTTCGATGGAAGGGATGCAGAACGCGCGTATTATTCGCCCTGGTTATGCCATCGAGTACGATTTCTTCGATCCGCGCGATCTGAAGCCTACTTTGGAAAGCAAATTCATTCAGGGGCTGTTCTTCGCCGGTCAGATCAACGGCACCACCGGGTATGAAGAAGCCGCTGCGCAGGGCCTGCTGGCCGGTTTGAACGCCGGGCGCTTCGCCGACGAACAAGAAGGCTGGGCGCCACGTCGCGATCAGGCTTACCTGGGCGTGCTGGTGGACGATCTCAGCACCCTCGGCACCAAAGAGCCGTACCGCATGTTTACCTCACGCGCCGAGTATCGTCTGATGCTGCGCGAAGACAACGCCGATCTCCGCCTGACAGAAAAAGGCCGCGAGCTGGGTCTGGTGGACGACGTGCGTTGGGCACGTTACAGCGAGAAGCTGGAGCGAATCGAACGCGAACGCCAGCGCCTGCGCGACATCTGGATGCACCCGCACGCCGAGAACGTCGAACAGGTCAATGCGCTGCTGAAAGCACCGCTGTCGCGTGAAGCGAACGGCGAAGAGCTGCTGCGCCGCCCGGAGATGGATTACGCGCAGTTGACCGGCACCGACGCCTTCGCGCCACCGCTGGACGACGTGCAAGCCGCTGAACAGGTCGAGATCCAGGTCAAATACGAAGGCTACATCGCTCGTCAGCAGGAAGAGATCGAAAAACAGCAGCGCAACGAGAATACCTTGCTGCCGTTGGATCTCGACTACCGTCAGGTTTCGGGACTGTCGAACGAGGTGATCGCCAAGTTGAACGATCACAAACCGAACTCCATCGGCCAGGCTTCGCGCATCTCCGGCATTACGCCGGCGGCGATCTCGATTTTGCTGATCTGGCTGAAAAAGCAGGGACTGCTGCGCCGCAGCGCATAAATCTCGCATCCAGGCGGCCGTTTGTTCATCCCGTAGCCAAACGGCCGCTGACATCACTTGCGCCCTGAATTATCATAGTCGCCTCATTGCGCCAGCTAACCATCCGCTGGTCGTTCAGCGCCTGCCAGAGGATCCGTTGTGCAAAAAAAATTAGACTCGCTGCTTGCGGAGGCAGGCATTGAGCTGCCCGATCAGCAAAAACAACAGCTGCTGGGTTATGTTGGCATGCTGGATAAGTGGAACAAGGCTTATAACCTCACGTCGGTGCGCGACCCGCAGCAAATGCTGGTGCGCCACATCCTCGACAGCATCGTGGTCAATCCGCATCTGCAGGGCTCGCGTTTCATCGATGTCGGCACCGGCCCCGGCTTGCCGGGCATTCCGCTGGCGATCGTGCGCCCGGACGCGCATTTCACGCTGCTCGACAGCCTGGGCAAGCGCGTGCGCTTCCTGCGCCAGGTGCAGCATGAGCTGGGCCTGAACAATATCGAGCCGGTGCAGAGCCGCGTCGAAGCGTTTCCGGCCGAGCCACCGTTCGATGGCGTGATCAGCCGCGCGTTCGCTTCGCTGCAGGATATGCTGTCCTGGTGCCATCATCTGCCGGCGAAAGGGCAGGGGCGTTTTTACGCGTTGAAGGGCGTGCGCCCGGATGAAGAGCTGACGCAGCTGCCGGCTGGCGTTAGCCTGGAGTCCATCGTGCGGTTGCAGGTGCCTGAACTGGAAGGCGAACGCCATCTGGTGATTCTTAAGGCAAACTGAGTTTGCTTTTGATCAAACAAGCGTGAATTAAAGGCAGTACCAGGCAGAAAGATAAGCAGGCTAATTAGTTGGCCGCTTTTTTTAGTTAATTTACTTCCTATTAACACAAAAAACGCGGCTAATTAGCGACAATAGAGTAATTGCATTTGGAAATAGTCACGTTAGCAATCATGTGCGAAAGATTGGCGTTTGCTGCTAATGTTAATTGGCTGTTGGAATATTGCCCCGCTGCTTGTCAATAAAAGGTTTTCATCGGGTATACGGATTGTTTTTGAACAGTTAACTGATAATGTTTTGATTTATATAATCTTTTGATCGCTCAAATTGCTAAAGACGGTTTGGTTGACCATCGGCTATAAATCAGGAAGGGACATTACTGTGATCGGCTTCGCGTTTCTAAACGCAACGCTGGAATAATCAGACAATTAAATGCGCCCTATTATTCCGACCGTTTTCTTGTGAAAATAGGCTGGAATAGGGAAATTTAAATAATTGTTCACCTTTTCGCTACTTATCGATTGAATTCGTTGGTATGCCCCGTATAATTTGCTCGTTTTTTGCTGCTTGACTCAGGACAGCAAAAACAGTTGTATACGTCACTCAGCATACCCCCTCTGGGGTACGGAGAGAACAAACGTCATGTCTGTGTCCCTTTACAGCGGGAAAGTCGCACGCAAACTGCTGTTTTTGCAGTTAATGACTTTTGTTCTGATCAGCGTTGCTTTCTGGCTGAAAAGCCCGGAATGGAGCGCTTCGGCGCTGGCAGGCGGTCTCGCCGCCTGGTTGCCGAGTGCAATGTTTATGCTGTTTGCCTTGCGCCATCAGGCGCAAACGCCGGCGCCCGGTAGGGTTGCCTGGTCGTTCGCCATCGGCGAGGGGCTAAAGGTCGTGATCACCATCGTTTTGCTGATCGTGGCGCTGGGGGTGTTCAAGGCGGAGTTTATACCGCTTGGCCTGACCTATTTAGCGGTGTTAGTGGTGCAGATAGTGGCACCGGCCGTGATTAACAGTTACCGAACTTAACTAAATAAGGGTAAGAGGCATCATGTCTGCAGGAGAAGTCTTGACTCCACAGGAGTATATCGGTCACCACCTGACGCAGCTTCAGGTCGGGACTGGGTTTTGGTCGATTAACCTCGACTCGATGTTTTTCTCCGTCGTCCTCGGGGCGCTCTTCCTGGTGATCTTCCGCAAAGTGGCCAAAAACGCCACCAGCGGCGTGCCGGGTAAACTGCAAACCGCCGTGGAGCTGGTGGTCGGTTTCGTCGACAGCAGCGTGCGCGATATGTACCACGGCAAGAGCAAGGTCATTGCGCCGTTGGCACTGACCGTGTTCGTCTGGGTGTTCCTGATGAACCTGATGGACCTCATCCCGGTTGACTTCCTGCCTTATCTCGGCACCCACGTTCTCGGTCTGCCTGCGCTGCGCGTCGTGCCTACCGCCGACGTGAACGTCACGCTGTCGATGGCGCTGGGCGTGTTTATCCTGATTCTGTTCTATAGCATCAAAATGAAAGGCGTTGGCGGGTTCGTTAAAGAGTTGACCATGCAGCCGTTCAACCACCCTGTATTCATTCCTATCAACCTGATTCTTGAAGGTGTCAGCCTGCTGTCCAAACCTGTTTCACTGGGTCTGCGACTGTTCGGCAACATGTATGCGGGTGAGTTGATCTTCATCCTGATTGCCGGCCTGTTGCCGTGGTGGTCACAGTGGGTCCTGAGCTTGCCTTGGGCTATCTTCCACATCCTGATCATTACGCTTCAAGCCTTTATTTTCATGGTTCTGACGATCGTCTATCTGTCGATGGCGTCTGAAGAGCACTGATTTTCTTAAAACACTTGCACTTTTAAACTGAAACAAACTGGAGACTGTCATGGAAAACCTGAGTATGGATCTGCTGTACATGGCTGCCGCTGTGATGATGGGTTTAGCGGCAATCGGTGCTGCGATCGGTATCGGCATCCTGGGTGGTAAATTCTTGGAAGGCGCTGCTCGTCAGCCTGACCTGATTCCTCTGCTGCGTACACAGTTCTTTATCGTTATGGGTCTGGTCGACGCCATCCCGATGATCGCTGTAGGTCTGGGTCTGTACGTGATGTTCGCCGTCGCGTAAGTAGAGTAACTCTCTACGACGTAACCAAACTATTAACTTTTAAAGAGGCATTGTGCTGTGAATCTTAACGCAACAATCCTCGGCCAGGCCATCGCGTTCGTTCTGTTTGTCTGGTTCTGCATGAAGTACGTATGGCCGCCGATCATGGCTGCCATCGAGAAACGTCAGAAAGAAATCGCTGACGGCCTCGCTTCTGCAGAGCGTGCCAAAAAAGATCTGGACTTAGCGCAAGCCAATGCGACCGACCAGCTGAAAACTGCTAAAGCAGAAGCTCAGGTGATCATCGAGCAAGCGAACAAACGCAAAGCTCAGATCATGGATGAAGCGAAAGCCGAAGCCGAGCAGGAACGTAACAAAATCGTGGCGCAGGCTCAGGCTGAGATCGAAGCCGAACGTAAGCGCGCTCGTGAAGAGTTGCGTAAGCAAGTCGCGATGCTGGCAATTGCCGGCGCCGAGAAGATCATCGAACGTTCCGTGGATGAAGCTGCTAACAGCGACATCGTTGATAAACTGGTCGCTGAACTGTAAGGAGGGAGGGGCTGATGTCTGAATTTGTAACTGTAGCTCGCCCCTACGCCAAAGCAGCTTTTGACTTTGCCGTTGAGCACCAAAGCGTAGAGCGCTGGCAGGAAATGCTGGCGTTTGCGGCTGAAGTCACTCGCAATGAACAGATTTCTGAACTGCTGTCTGGCGCGGTCGCGCCAGAAACGCTGTCCAAGACGTTCATCGCGGTTTGTGGCGATCGGCTCGACGAACATGGCCAGAACTTTATCCGTGTAATGGCCGAAAATGGACGTTTACTGGTTCTTCCTGCCGTGCTGCAGCAGTTCATCGAACTGCGCGCCTCGCTGGAATCCACCGTCGAAGTCGAAGTGCTCTCTGCGAGCGCGCTGAGCGACGAACAGCAGGCGAAAATCGCCGCTGCGATGGAAAAACGTCTGTCACGCAAAGTTAAGCTGAATTGCAAAATTGACAAGTCTGTACTGGCCGGCATCGTTGTTCGCGCCGGCGATATGGTGATTGATGGCAGCGTTCGCGGTCGTCTTGAACGCCTGACAGACGTCTTGCAGTCTTAAGGGGACTGGAGCATGCAACTGAATTCCACCGAAATCAGCGAACTGATCAAGCAGCGCATTGCTCAGTTCAATGTAGTGAGCGAAGCTCACAATGAAGGTACTATCGTTTCCGTCAGCGACGGGATCATCCGCGTACACGGCCTGGCTGAAGTTATGCAGGGCGAAATGATCGCGCTGCCTGGCAACCGTTACGCAATCGCATTGAACCTGGAGCGCGACTCCGTAGGTGCCGTGGTTATGGGTCCGTACGCGGATCTGGCCGAAGGCATGAAGGTTAAATGCACCGGCCGTATCCTGGAAGTTCCAGTCGGTCGTGGTCTGCTGGGCCGCGTAGTTAACACCCTGGGCGCACCAATCGACGGCAAAGGCCCGATTGAGAACGACGGCTTCTCTCCGGTAGAAGCTATCGCGCCAGGCGTTATCGAGCGTCAGTCCGTTGATCAGCCGGTTCAGACTGGCTACAAATCCGTTGACGCCATGATTCCAATCGGCCGTGGCCAGCGTGAGCTGGTGATCGGTGACCGTCAGACCGGTAAAACCGCGCTGGCGATCGATGCGATCATCAACCAACGCGACTCCGGCATCAAATGCGTTTACGTGGCTATCGGCCAGAAAGCGTCCACCATCGCTAACGTGGTGCGCAAACTGGAAGAGCACGGCGCACTGGCCAACACCATCGTGGTGGTGGCGACCGCTTCCGAATCCGCTGCACTGCAATACCTGGCGCCATACGCCGGTTGCGCAATGGGCGAATACTTCCGTGACCGCGGTGAAGATGCGCTGATCGTGTACGATGACCTGTCCAAACAGGCCGTTGCTTACCGCCAGATTTCCCTGCTGCTTCGTCGTCCGCCAGGTCGTGAAGCTTACCCAGGCGACGTATTCTACCTGCACTCCCGCTTGCTGGAGCGTGCAGCGCGCGTTAACGCCGAATACGTTGAAGCCTTCACCAAAGGTGAAGTTAAAGGCCAAACCGGTTCACTGACCGCTCTGCCGATCATTGAAACCCAGGCGGGTGACGTTTCCGCGTTCGTTCCGACCAACGTAATCTCGATTACCGATGGTCAGATCTTCCTGGAATCCAACCTGTTCAACTCCGGTATTCGTCCGGCAGTTAACCCGGGTATCTCCGTATCCCGTGTTGGTGGCGCCGCGCAGACCAAGATCATGAAAAAACTGTCCGGTGGTATCCGTACCGCGCTGGCGCAGTATCGTGAATTGGCTGCGTTCTCCCAGTTCGCCTCCGATCTGGACGACGCGACCCGCAAACAGCTGAGCCACGGTCAAAAAGTGACCGAGCTGCTGAAACAGAAACAGTATGCGCCGATGTCGGTTGCACAACAGTCTCTGGTGCTGTTTGCCGCAGAACGCGGTTACCTGAACGACGTCGAAGTCGCCAAAGTGGTGAGCTTCGAAGCCGCGCTGGTCGCCTATGCGGACCGCGAGCACGCCGAACTGCTGAACCACATCAACCAAACTGGCAACTTCAATGATGAGATCGAGGGCAAGTTGAAAGACATCCTCGAGACCTTCAAGAAAACCCAGTCCTGGTAACGCCGAACGGTCCTGCTGTTGAAAGACAGCAGGCCGTCTGGCACTGAGGAGAAGCAGAGATGGCCGGCGCAAAAGAGATACGTAGTAAGATCGCTAGCGTGCAAAACACGCAAAAGATCACTAAAGCGATGGAAATGGTCGCCGCCTCCAAAATGCGTAAATCGCAGGATCGCATGGCGGCCAGCCGTCCTTATGCAGAGACCATGCGCAAAGTGATTGGTCACCTTGCGTTAGGGAATCTGGAGTACAAGCACCCGTACCTGGATGAGCGTGACGTTAAGCGCGTCGGGTATCTGGTGGTGTCTACTGACCGTGGTCTCTGCGGCGGCTTGAACATCAACCTGTTCAAAAAGCTGCTGGCGGAGATGAAAGCCTGGTCCGAAAAAGGCGTCGAAACCGATTTGGCGCTGATTGGCTCTAAAGCGGCCTCTTTCTTTGGTTCCGTGGGCGGCAACGTGGTTGCCCAGGTGACCGGCATGGGGGACAAACCTTCCCTGTCGGATCTGATCGGGCCGGTGAAAGTGATGCTGCAGGCCTACGACGAAGGTCGTTTGGACAAGCTGTACATTGTCAGCAACAAATTTGTTAATACGATGTCCCAAGAGCCACAGGTGCTTCAGCTGCTGCCGTTACCGCCAGCCGATGACGAAGAGCTGAAGAAAACGCCTTGGGATTACCTGTATGAACCCGATCCAAAAGTGCTGCTTGATACCTTGCTGCGCCGCTATGTGGAGTCGCAGGTTTATCAGGGCGTCGTGGAAAACCTGGCCAGCGAGCAGGCCGCACGAATGGTCGCGATGAAAGCCGCAACCGATAACGGCGGTAGCCTGATCAAAGAGCTGCAGTTGGTATACAACAAGGCGCGTCAGGCCAGCATCACTCAGGAACTCACCGAGATCGTTTCGGGAGCCTCCGCGGTTTAAGCTAGGTTTACGAATTACGTAGAGGATTCAAGATGGCTACTGGAAAGATTATCCAGGTAATCGGCGCCGTGGTGGACGTCGAGTTCCCTCAGGATGCCGTACCAAAAGTGTACGATGCCCTTGAGGTAGAAAACGGCACCGAAAAACTGGTGTTGGAAGTTCAGCAACAGCTGGGCGGTGGCGTGGTTCGCTGTATCGCAATGGGGACCTCCGACGGTCTGCGTCGCGGTCTGAAAGTGAACAACCTGGACCACCCGATTGAAGTGCCGGTGGGTAAAGCTACCCTGGGCCGTATCATGAACGTATTGGGTCAACCGATCGACATGAAAGGCGACATCGGCGAAGAAGAGCGTTGGGCGATTCACCGCGCGGCGCCAAGCTACGAAGAGCTGTCCAGCTCCCAGGAACTGCTGGAAACCGGTATCAAGGTAATGGACCTGATTTGTCCATTCGCCAAGGGCGGTAAAGTCGGTCTGTTCGGCGGTGCGGGCGTGGGTAAAACCGTAAACATGATGGAGCTGATCCGTAACATCGCGATCGAGCACTCCGGTTATTCCGTATTTGCGGGCGTGGGCGAGCGTACTCGTGAGGGTAACGACTTCTACCACGAAATGACCGACTCCAACGTTCTGGACAAAGTATCCCTGGTTTACGGCCAGATGAACGAGCCACCAGGTAACCGTCTGCGCGTTGCGCTGACCGGTCTGACCATGGCGGAGAAATTCCGTGACGAAGGCCGTGACGTTCTGCTGTTCGTTGACAACATCTACCGTTACACCCTGGCCGGTACCGAAGTGTCCGCACTTTTGGGCCGTATGCCATCCGCGGTAGGTTATCAGCCAACGCTGGCGGAAGAGATGGGCGTTCTGCAAGAACGTATCACCTCGACCAAGACCGGTTCCATCACTTCCGTACAGGCCGTTTACGTTCCTGCGGATGACTTGACTGACCCGTCACCAGCCACCACCTTTGCGCACTTGGACGCAACCGTGGTACTGAGCCGTAACATCGCTTCTCTGGGTATCTACCCGGCCGTTGACCCGCTGGATTCCACCAGCCGTCAGCTGGATCCGCTGGTTGTTGGCCAGGAGCACTACGACGTAGCGCGTGGCGTGCAGTCCATTCTGCAACGCTACCAGGAACTGAAAGATATCATCGCGATCCTGGGTATGGACGAGCTGTCTGAAGAAGACAAACTGGTCGTATCTCGTGCGCGTAAGATCCAACGCTTCCTGTCTCAGCCGTTCTTCGTGGCAGAAGTCTTCACCGGTTCTCCGGGCAAGTTCGTATCGCTGAAAGACACCATCCGTGGTTTCAAAGGCATTATGGACGGCGACTATGACCACCTGCCGGAGCAGGCGTTCTACATGGTTGGCACCATTGAAGAAGCAGTGGAAAAAGCCAAGAAACTGTAACGCCTTGAGAGGAGGGTGATATGGCTATGACTTACCATCTGGATGTAGTCAGCGCGGAAAAACAGATGTTTTCCGGCCTGGTGCAGAAGATCCAGGTGACAGGCAGCGAAGGTGAACTGGGGATCTTCCCTGGCCATGCGCCGCTGCTGACTGCCATCAAGCCTGGCATGGTGCGTATTGTTAAGCAGCACGGTGAAGAAGAATTCATCTACCTGTCCGGCGGCATCCTAGAGGTGCAGCCGAGCGTGGTTACCGTGCTGGCGGACACTGCTATCCGTGGTACTGACCTCGACGAAGCGAGAGCGTTGGAAGCTAAGCGTAAAGCTGAAGAACACATTCGCAGCTCTCATGGCGATGTCGACTATGCTCAGGCATCCGCTGAACTGGCGAAAGCGATCGCAAAACTGCGCGTTATCGAGCTCACCAGAAAAGCGATGTAATGTTTGGGTGCCTGGCACCCAACTTTAAGAAAGCGGCCTATAGGGTCGCTTTTTTTTTACTTTAAAATAAGCATTTCAGCCCGGCGGACAGTGTGGTGTATAACCCCTGATATCGGGAAATAAACGTCGCCGATCGCCGACAGTTTTTTCGTCCCGACGCCGAATTGGCCGCGATGGCGGCAGGCCAAGGCCCACGTGGTCTGCGCCGGGTTCGTGCAGAGAAATATGTAGTAATATCGTCGCTAAACGGTTTTACTTTCGTCTATCAAAATGGAGTTATCAGGTTGCTTATGTCGAACAGCGCAATGAGCGTGGTTATCCTCGCCGCGGGCAAGGGAACACGCATGTATTCCGATCTTCCCAAGGTCTTACATCCGTTGGCCGGCAAGCCGAT
Organism: Serratia sp. TMDUHS_CL; assembly: GCF_037137105.1. Classification (NCBI taxonomy): domain Bacteria; kingdom Pseudomonadati; phylum Pseudomonadota; class Gammaproteobacteria; order Enterobacterales; family Yersiniaceae; genus Serratia; species Serratia sp. TMDUHS_CL. Next base: position 101,355 of record NZ_JBBBDV010000014.1, on the reverse strand, counting down.
GGTGCAACACGTCATTGATGCCGCGATGAAACTGGGCGCGCAACATGTCCACCTGGTATACGGCCACGGCGGCGATCTGCTGAAGAGTACGTTGACTGACGGCGCGCTGAACTGGGTGCTGCAGGCCGAGCAACTGGGTACCGGCCATGCGATGCAGCAGGCCGCGCCGCACTTTGCCGACGATGAAGACGTGCTGATGCTGTACGGTGACGTGCCGTTGATCTCCGTGGATACGCTGCAACGCCTGCTGGCGGCCAAGCCACAGGGCGGTATCGGGCTGCTGACGGTCAAGCTGGACGATCCGAGCGGTTATGGCCGCATCGTGCGGGAGCAGGGCAACGTAGTGGGCATCGTCGAACACAAGGATGCCAGCGAGGCGCAGCGCCAGATTAACGAGATCAATACCGGCATCCTGGTGGCGAACGGGCGCGATCTGAAGCGCTGGCTGGGGATGTTGAATAACGACAACGCACAGGGTGAGTTCTACATCACCGATATCATTGCGTTGGCCCATGCCGACGGCAAGAAAATCGAAACCGTGCACCCGTCGCGTTTGAGCGAAGTGGAAGGCGTGAACAACCGCCTGCAGCTGGCGACCCTGGAGCGCGTCTTCCAGTCGGAACAGTCTGAAAAGCTGCTGTTGGCCGGCGTGATGTTGCTGGATCCGGCGCGTTTCGATCTGCGCGGGGAACTTGTTCATGGCCGCGACATCACTATTGATGCGAATGTGATTATCGAAGGTCACGTCAAGCTGGGCGACCGGGTGAAAATCGGCGCCGGCTGCGTGCTGAAAAACTGCGTGATTGGCGATGACTGCGAGATCAGCCCTTACAGCGTGCTGGAAGACAGCGTGCTGGAGGCTGACTGCACCGTGGGGCCGTTCGCCCGCCTGCGCCCAGGCGCGGAGCTGGCGGCAGGGGCTCACGTCGGCAACTTCGTGGAAATGAAAAAGGCGCGTCTGGGTAAAGGCTCCAAGGCTGGCCACCTCAGCTATCTGGGCGATGCCGAAATCGGCGATGACGTGAATATCGGCGCCGGCACCATCACCTGCAACTACGATGGCGCCAACAAGCACAAGACGGTGATCGGCGACGGCGTATTCGTCGGTTCCGATACTCAGCTGGTGGCGCCGGTGTCGGTCGGCAAAGGCTCCACCATCGCCGCCGGCACCACGGTGACGCGCGATATCGCCGAGAACGAACTGGTGCTGAGCCGCGTCAAGCAGGTGCACATTCAGGGCTGGCAACGTCCGGTGAAGAAGAAGTCATAGTGTGTTTTTCGTTGGGCTCCGTTCACGAGCCCAATACAAAACATAATAACCCCCACCATCTACAGGCTCGGGGGACGCACGGTAAAAACCGGCAAAAATCAGGTCAAGGCATCGAAAGCGCCCATGAAGGGCGTTCATTAGGAATACAACTGATGTGTGGAATTGTAGGCGCAGTAGCGCAACGTGATATCGCAGAAATCCTGTTGGAAGGTTTACGCCGTCTCGAGTACCGCGGTTATGACTCCGCCGGTCTGGCGGTGGTCGACGCGCAGGGCAACGTCAGCCGCCTGCGCCGCGTAGGCAAGGTGCAAAAACTGGCCGAAGCAGCGGAGCAGACCGATCTACACGGCGGTACCGGCATCGCTCACACCCGTTGGGCAACGCACGGTGAACCGACCGAGGCGAACGCGCACCCGCATGTTTCCGACTACATTACCGTGGTGCATAACGGCATCATCGAAAACCACGAACCGCTGCGCGAACTGCTGATCGAACGCGGTTATCGCTTCAGCTCCGAAACCGACACCGAAGTGATTGCGCACCTGGTGCACTGGGAACAACTGCAGGGCGGTACGCTGCTGGAAGTGGTTCAGCGCGTGATCCCACAGCTGCGCGGCGCCTACGGCACCGTGGTGATGGACAGCCGCGATCCGAGCGTATTGGTCGCGGCGCGCTCCGGCAGCCCGCTGGTTATCGGCCGCGGCGTCGGGGAAAACTTCATTGCTTCCGATCAGCTGGCGCTGCTGCCGGTCACCCGCCGCTTCATCTTCCTGGAAGAAGGCGACGTGGTGGAAGTGACGCGCCGCACCGTCAACATCTTCGACAAGCAGGGCAACGCCATCGAGCGCCCTGAGATCGAATCCCAGGTGCAGTATGACGCCGGCGACAAGGGCGCTTACCGTCACTACATGCAAAAAGAGATCTACGAACAGCCGCTGGCGCTGAAAAACACCCTGGAAGGGCGTTTCAGCCATGGCCAAATCAACCTGAGCGAGCTGGGCCCGCGCGCCGATGAGCTGTTGGCCAAGGTGCAGCACGTGCAGATCATCGCCTGTGGCACTTCTTACCACTCCGGTATGGTGGCGCGTTACTGGTTCGAAGCGCTGGCCGGCGTGCCGTGCGACGTCGAGATCGCCTCCGAGTTCCGTTACCGCAAATCGGCGGTGCGTCCGGGCAGCCTGATCATCACCCTGTCGCAGTCCGGCGAAACCGCCGATACCCTGGCGGCGCTGCGCCTGTCCAAAGAGCTGGGTTATCTCGGTTCGCTGGCCGTTTGTAACGTTGCGGGCTCTTCGCTGGTGCGCGAATCCGATCTGGCGTTGATGACCAAGGCCGGCACGGAAATCGGCGTAGCCTCGACCAAGGCCTTCACTACGCAGCTCACCGTGCTGCTGATGCTGGTGGCGCGCCTGGGCCGCCTGAAAGGCATGGCAGAAAGCGTGGAGCAGGAGATCGTGCACGGCCTGCAGGCGCTGCCGGCGCGCATCGAGCAGATGCTGTCGATGGATAAAGAGATCGAAGCGCTGGCGGAAGGTTTCTCCGACAAGCACCATGCGCTGTTCCTCGGCCGCGGCGATCAGTATCCGATCGCCATGGAAGGGGCGCTGAAGCTGAAAGAGATCTCCTATATTCACGCTGAAGCTTATGCGGCGGGGGAGCTGAAACACGGCCCGCTGGCGCTGATCGATGCCGACATGCCGGTGATCGTCGTGGCGCCGAACAACGAACTGCTGGAAAAGCTGAAGTCCAACATTGAAGAAGTGCGCGCGCGCGGCGGCCAGCTGTACGTGTTCGCCGATCAGGATGCCGGCTTCGTCAGCAGCGAAGGCATGACCATCATTCCTCTGCCGCACGTCGAGGAAATCGTCGCGCCGATCTTCTACACCGTGCCGTTGCAGCTGCTGTCTTACCATGTGGCGCTGATCAAAGGCACCGACGTTGACCAGCCGCGCAACCTGGCGAAGTCTGTCACCGTAGAGTAATCTGCCGCAGGTAAACTGCAAAAGCCGGCCTTAGCGCCGGCTTTTTTCATGAGCAACGCGAAAGATAACAGCGGCGCCGATTCAGGGATAAACGTTGTCATATTCAAGCGGATAGGGCGTGGCCAAACGGTTTTTTTATTGCTTGTCAATTGCGCTGTTTTCAATATAACAAATTGATTTTAATATAAATCAATACCCCTAAAACGCACTGTAATATAACTGTCATATTGCGTACATTTTTCTGTCACCAAACTGTCCTATTTTCCCTCCTGCAGCAATACTTACTCTGATTAAAACGACTCGAAGTCGATTTTAAATATCCCATTAGGAGGGATTATGAAACTGATGCGTACCACCGTCGCCAGTATTGTGGCAGCGACCTTCTCCCTGACCGCCGTGTCCGCGTTCGCTGCTGCCAGCCTGACCGGTGCAGGTGCGACATTCCCCGCTCCGGTTTACGCCAAGTGGGCAGATTCTTATCAGAAAGAAACCGGCAACAAAGTTAACTATCAGGGCATCGGCTCCTCTGGCGGCGTGAAGCAAATCGTGGCCAACACCGTTGACTTTGGCGCCTCCGACGCCCCGCTGTCTGACGACAAGCTGGCGGCTGACGGCCTGTTCCAGTTCCCGACCGTGATCGGCGGCGTGGTGCTGGCCGTGAATATTCCGGGCATTAAATCCGGCGAACTGACGCTGGACGGCAAAACCCTGGGCGATATCTACCTGGGCAACGTCAAAAAATGGAACGATCCGGCTATCACCAAGCTGAACCCAGGCGTGAAACTGCCTGACCAGAACATCGCCGTGGTACGCCGCGCCGACGGTTCCGGCACCTCGTTCGTGTTCACCAGCTACCTGTCCAAGGCCAACGCGCAGTGGAAAGAAAAAATTGGCGCCGGTTCTACCGTTAACTGGCCGACCGGTCTGGGCGGCAAAGGCAACGACGGCATCGCCGCCTTCGTTCAGCGTCTGCCTGGCTCTATCGGCTACGTAGAATACGCTTACGCCAAACAGAACAACCTGGCTTACACCAAGCTGGTTTCTGCCGACGGCAAACCGGTCAGCCCGACCGAAGAGAGCTTCAGCAACGCGGCCAAAGGCGTGGATTGGAGCAAGACCTTCGCTCAGGATTTGACAGACCAGAAAGGCGACAACGTGTGGCCAATCACCTCCACCACCTTCATCCTGGTGCACAAAGAGCAGAAAAACCCTGCTCAGGGCGCCGAAGTGCTGAAGTTCTTCGACTGGGCCTACAAAACCGGCGGCAAACAGGCTAACGAGCTGGATTACGCCACCCTGCCGAAAGAAGTGGTTGAGCAGGTGCGCGCGGCCTGGAAAACCAACGTAAAAGACAGTTCAGGTAAAGCGCTGTACTAACAACGCAGGGGCGCGGGTTCGCCGCGCCCCACACAGTTCTTCAGGCTCCGATCCCGGTTGGGGCTGACAGGGTTCAAACAGAGAGTAATCTATGGCTGAGTACAAGCCGACCATCAAAGCACCGGGCAAAAACGGTGACATCATTTTCAGCGCGCTGGTGAGACTGGCTGCGCTGATTACCCTATTGTTGCTGGGCGGCATTATCGTTTCGCTGATCTTCGCCTCCTGGCCAAGCATGCAGAAATTCGGCTTCGCTTTCCTGTGGACCAAAGAGTGGGACGCGCCGGCGGAGCAGTTCGGCGCGCTGGTGCCGATCTACGGTACCGTGGTCACCTCGCTTATCGCGCTGATCATCGCCGTGCCGGTGAGCTTCGGCATCGCGCTGTTCCTGACCGAACTGGCGCCGAACTGGTTGAAGCGGCCGCTGGGCATCGCCATTGAGCTGCTGGCGGCCATCCCGAGCATCGTCTACGGCATGTGGGGTCTGTTCGTGTTCGCCCCGCTGTTCGCCGAATACTTCCAGACGCCGGTGGGCGAAGTGCTGTCGGGCATTCCGATCGTCGGCGAGCTGTTCTCCGGCCCGGCCTTCGGCATCGGCATTCTGGCCGCCGGGGTGATCCTGGCGATCATGATCATTCCTTACATCGCCGCGGTCATGCGCGACGTGTTCGAACAGACGCCGGTGATGATGAAAGAGTCGGCCTACGGCATCGGTTGCACCACCTGGGAAGTCATCTGGCGTATCGTGCTGCCGTTCACCAAAAACGGCGTCATCGGCGGCGTGATGTTGGGCCTGGGCCGCGCGCTGGGGGAAACCATGGCGGTGACCTTTATCATCGGTAACACCTACCAGCTCGACAGCGCTTCGCTGTACATGCCGGGCAACAGTATCACCTCGGCGCTGGCCAACGAATTCGCCGAAGCCGAGTCCGGCGTGCACACCGCCGCGTTGATGGAGCTGGGTCTGATTCTGTTTGTTATCACCTTTATCGTGCTGGCGCTGTCGAAACTGATGATCATGCGTCTGGCCAAGAATGAGGGGCGTTAACATGGCGACGATGGATATGCAAAACGCAGTCGTTCTGGCGGAAAGCCGCCGCAAAATGCAGGCCTGGCGCCGGCAGAAAAACCGCCTCGCGCTGTTCCTGTCGATGGCGACCATGGCGTTCGGGCTGTTCTGGTTGATCTGGATCCTGATCGCCACCGTCACCAAAGGCTTCGACGGTATGTCGCTGGCGCTGTTCACCGAAATGACCCCGCCGCCGAATACCGCGGGCGGCGGCCTGGCCAACGCCATCGCTGGCAGCGGCCTGTTGATCCTGTGGGCGACCATCTTCGGTACGCCGCTGGGCATCATGGCCGGCATCTACCTGGCGGAATACGGCCGTAAATCCTGGCTGGCGGAAGTGATCCGCTTTATCAACGATATCCTGCTGTCCGCACCGTCGATCGTGGTGGGCCTGTTCGTTTACACCATCGTGGTGGCGAAGATGGAACACTTCTCCGGCTGGGCCGGCATCGTAGCGCTGGCGCTGCTGCAGGTGCCGATCGTCATTCGCACCACCGAAAACATGCTGAAGCTGGTACCGGATACGCTGCGCGAGGCCGCGTACGCCCTGGGTACGCCGAAATGGCGCATGATTTCCGCCATCACGCTGAAGGCGTCGGTGTCCGGCATCATCACCGGCGTGCTGCTGGCGATTGCGCGCATCGCGGGGGAAACCGCACCGCTGCTGTTCACCTCGCTGTCGAACCAGTTCTGGAGCACCGACCTGATGCAGCCGATCGCCAACCTGCCGGTGACCATCTTCAAATTCGCCATGAGCCCGTTCGCCGAATGGCAACAGCTGGCCTGGGCCGGGGTGCTGTTGATCACCCTGTGCGTACTGTTACTGAATATCCTGGCGCGCGTGATTTTCGCCAAGAAAAAGCATTCATAAAATTTTGAGCGCCGCTTTGGCGGCGCTGATGAAAAGAGAGAAGTCTTGATGAGTATGGTTACTGACGCTTCCAGCAGCAAAATTCAGGTACGCGATCTGAACTTCTACTATGGCAAATTCCATGCGCTGAAGAACATCACGCTGGATATCGCCAAAAACAAGGTCACCGCGTTTATCGGCCCGTCCGGCTGCGGCAAATCCACCCTGCTGCGCACCTTCAACAAGATGTATCAGCTGTACCCGGAACAGCGTGCGGAAGGCGGCATCCTGCTGGACGGCCAGAACATCCTGACCGACAACTCGGATATCGCGCTGCTGCGCGCCAAGGTCGGCATGGTGTTCCAGAAGCCGACGCCGTTCCCGATGTCGATTTACGACAACATCGCCTTCGGCGTTCGCCTGTTTGAAAAGCTGTCGCGCGCCGATATGGACGAGCGCGTGCAGTGGGCGCTGACCAAGGCGGCGCTGTGGAACGAAACCAAGGACAAGCTGCACCAGAGCGGCTACAGCCTCTCCGGTGGCCAGCAGCAGCGTCTGTGCATCGCCCGCGGCATCGCCATTCGTCCGGAAGTGCTGTTGCTGGATGAGCCTTGCTCGGCGCTGGATCCGATCTCCACCGGCAAGATTGAAGAGCTGATCAGCGAGCTGAAGGCCGACTACACCGTGGTGATCGTGACGCACAACATGCAGCAGGCGGCGCGCTGCTCCGACTCTACCGCATTTATGTATCTGGGCGAGCTGATCGAGTTCAGTGATACTGATAACCTGTTCACTGCGCCGCAGAAAAAGCAGACTGAAGACTACATCACTGGCCGTTATGGTTGATAGGAAGCATCATGGATAACCTGAATTTAAACAAACACATTTCCGGCCAGTTCAACGCAGAGCTTGAGCATATCCGCACCCAGGTGCTGACCATGGGCGGGCTGGTGGAGCAGCAGCTGACTGACGCTATCACCGCGATGCACAATCAGGATGGCGAGCTGGCCAAGCGCGTGATCGAAGGCGACGCCAAGGTCAACATGATGGAAGTGGCGATCGACGAAGCCTGCGTGCGCATCATCGCCAAGCGCCAGCCAACCGCCAGCGATCTGCGCCTGGTGATGGCGATCATCAAAACCATTTCCGAGCTGGAGCGCATCGGCGACGTGGCGGACAAAATTTGCCGCACCGCGCTGGAAAAGTTCTCGCACCAGCACCAGCCGCTGTTGGTCAGCCTGGAATCGCTGGGGCGCCACACCGTGCAGATGCTGCACGACGTGCTGGACGCCTTCGCGCGCATGGATCTGGACGAGGCGATCCGTATCTACCGTGAAGATAAAAAGGTCGACCAGGAGTATGAAGGCATCGTGCGTCAGCTGATGACCTACATGATGGAAGACTCACGCACCATTCCCAGCGTGCTGACCGCGCTGTTCTGCGCCCGTTCTATCGAGCGCATCGGCGACCGCTGCCAGAACATCTGCGAATTTATCTTCTATTTCGTCAAAGGGCAGGACTTCCGTCATTTGGGCGGTGACGCCCTGGAAAAGCTTCTCTCTCCGGGCGGTAAAGACGAAAAGGCCGACTAACCCTTTCCGGGTAATATCCTTCAAAGGCGCGGTTTCCCGCGCCTTTATTCCATCTTAAGCGCGTAAAGATAAAAAGGTTATAAATATAGCTTTTTATATTATTTCCTGACCTATGTGGCGCTTGCTAGCTTATCCGCCAGCAGGACATCAACCACTTAGGAGCTTTCTATGAAACATCGCGCTTTGGCCTTAACGTTGTTAGCCAGTCTGACCGGCCTCGCCGCCGGCGCCGCGCACGCGGACAAACTTGACGATATCAAGCAAGCCGGCGTGGTGCGTATCGCGGTGTTCGACAGCAACCCGCCGTTCGGCTACATCGATCCGCAGAGCAAGAAGCTGGTGGGCTACGATGTGGACGTCGCCGATGCGATCGGCAAAGCGCTGGGGGTAAAAGTGGAGCTGCGCGCCACCAACCCGGCCAACCGCATTCCGTTGCTGGTGTCGAAGAAGGTTGACCTGATCGCCGCCAACTTCACCATTACCGACGAGCGCGCCAAGGAAGTGAACTTCAGCGTGCCGTACTTCGCCACCGGCCAGAAATTCATCGCCCGCAAAGGCGTGCTGAAAACCCCGGAAGACATCAAGAAGCTGCGCATCGGCGCGGATAAGGGCACGGTGCAGGAAATCACCCTGCGCGAGCGTTTCCCGACGGCGAAAGTGATCTCTTATGATGACACCCCGCTGGCGTTTGTGGCGCTGCGTAACGGCAACGTGCAGGCGATCACTCAGGACGACGCCAAGCTGGTCGGCCTGCTCGGCAACCTGCCGGCGGCGCAGAAGGCGGAGTTTGAAATTTCGCCGTTCAGCCTGACCAAAGAGTACCAGGGCGTCGGCATTCCCAAGGGCGAAGATCGCCTGACCGCCGCGGTGAACGAGACGCTGATCAAGCTGGAAAAAGACGGCGAAGCGGTTAAGATTTACGATCGCTGGTTCGGGCCGGAAACCCAATCCGCCCAACCGCGCGGTGATTTCAAAATCGCGCCTTTGGATCAGCAACCGAAAGCCTGATTTAACCGCTCGCGCTGAGATCGGCACGGAGGGGCGCAGCTTGCTGCGCCCCTGATGCATTCTGCAAGACAAGGATTGAACATGAACCTGGACTGGCTGCTGGCGCCGCAATACCTGAGCTGGCTGTGGCACGGCTTCCTGCTGACGCTGTGGCTTTCCGCCTGCGCGGGCCTGGCGGCCACGCTGCTGGGCTTTGTGCTGGCGGCAATGCGCGACAGCAGCCTGCGGCCGTTGCGCTGGCTGGCGATGGAGTACAGCTCGCTGTTTCGCAATACGCCGCTGCTGGTGCAGCTGTTCTTCTGGTACTTCGCCGCCGGGCAGATCCTGCCGTCCGCCGCCATGCAGTGGCTGAACAGCTCGCATCAGGTCGGCCCGCTGGAGTGGCCGTCGTTCGAGTTTCTCGCCGGTTTCTTCGGCCTGACGCTCTACTCCACCGCCTTTATCGCCGAAGAGATCCGTTCCGGTATTCGCGGCGTCGCCGGCGGGCAGAAATATGCCGCCCAGGCGCTGGGGCTGACCGGCTGGCAGGCGATGCGCTACGTGGTGCTGCCGCAGGCGCTGAAAATCGCGCTGCCGCCGCTGCTCGGGCAATACATGAACGTGATCAAGAACTCGTCGTTGACCATGGCGATCGGCGTTGCCGAACTCTCTTACGCCTCGCGTCAGGTCGAAACCGAAACGTTGCGCACCTTCCAGGCGTTCGGCGTGGCGACGGTGCTGTATATCGCCATCATCGCGCTGCTGGAAGGCTGGGGCATGTGGTGCCAACAGCGTAAACCGCTGGGAGGACATTGAGATGGATTTCAGCGTAATTCACGATAACCTGGGCTACCTGCTGTGGGGCACCTGGCCGGACGGACCGCTGGGCGGCGCGGCGCTGACGTTGGCGATCAGCCTGATGGCCGGCGTGGCTTCGGCGGTGCTCGGCACGTTATTCGGCGTGGCGCTGGCGATGTCACGCGGCGTCGCTGCCGGATTGCTGGCGGCGGTGCTGGGCTTTTTCCGCGCCATTCCGGTCATCATGCTGATCTTCTGGACCTATTTCCTGCTGCCGATGGTGTTTGGCGTCGAGATCCCGGAAATCACTACCGTGGTGTGCGCGCTGGCGCTGATCGCTTCGGCCTATTTGGCCCATGCGGTGAAGGCCGGCATCGCCGCGATCGGCCCCGGCCAGTGGCAGGCCGGGCTTTCTCTGGGGCTGACCCGTTGGCAGACGCTGCGCATGATCGTGCTGCCGCAGGCGCTGCGCATGATGGTGCCGTCGTTCATTAACCAGTGGATCTCCCTGATCAAGGACACCTCGCTGGCTTATATCGTCGGCGTTGGCGAACTGACCTTCCTGGCGACCCAGGTCAACAACCGCAGCATGGTTTACCCGATGGAAGTGTTCCTGTTCGTGGCGCTGGTCTATTTCGTGTTCTGCCTGGCGCTCGATCTGCTGGCCAACGCGGTTAACCGCCGCTTCGGCGCGCAAACCCGCGCGCTGAAGCGGTCCTGGCGCTGGTGGCGCAACAAGCCGCCGTTGCCGGCCAGTTAATCGGCCGTCAGTCGCCAGCCGCGTTCGCGCCACAGCGCCGGCAGCTGGGCCAGGTCGTCGAACGTCGTCACCAGCGGGTGGTCGATCGGCGGGTTATGCGGATCGGCGCAGAAGTAAAAGACCGGAATGCCGGCGTTGATGCCGGCCTGGGCGCCGGCGGGCGAATCGTCCACCAGGATGCAGCGCGCCACCGGCACCTGCATCCGTTCGGCGGCGTGAAACACGATCGCCGGATCCGGCTTCCAGCGCTGAATGTCATAGCCGCTGAACAACCGGTCATCAAAATAAGGCAGCATGCCGGTCAGGCCGAGCGAGTGCTGCATCTTGCTGACCGGCCCGTTGGAGACGGTGCAGACAGGCACCGTCACCTGCGCCAGCAGCTCGCGGGCGCCGGCAATCTGCTGTAATTCGCTGTCGAACAGCCGCGCCACCTCCTGCCGATACAGCGGTTCCAGCGCCTCTTTTGCCAGGTTAGTGCCCTGCTCGGCGTTGACCCGATCGATGATCTCGTACAGCTTCACCCCTTTGTATTTCTTGAACACCTCTTCCAGCGACAGGTGAATGCCGTATCGGGCGAACATGTGCACATAGGCTTTGCTGCACAGCACTTCGCTGTCCACCAGCGTGCCGTCGCAGTCGAACAAAATGCAGTCAATCTGATTCATGCGGGACAGGTTCCTTCGGGTTAACGCCGCTGAGGCCGCTCAGCGATCACTTGATCAGGTTACGCGCCTTAAGATCGTGCAAAATCAGCGCGGCGACGTGTGAGCAGTGCGGCAAATCGCGGCTGTCGCACCACCTGAGTTCGGCGATTTCGGCGGCCGGCTGCAGCTGCCCGGTAAAGTCGGCCTGATAGCAGCGAATGCGCACCTGGGTGCCGTCCTGCTTGCCGTCCGCCGGGCCGGTGAACTCGCCGTAAAACGCGATGGAGCTCGGCAGCAGCGCCACGGTCAGCTCTTCGTCGATTTCGCGGCACAGCGCCTGTTCGTCGGTTTCACCCGCTTCGCGTTTACCGCCCGGGACATAAAACAGCGTCTTATTGTGTGAACGCACCAGCGCCACTTTGTCATCTTTCAGCGTAATTAACGCGAGCTTATCGATAAAGGTCGAAGACATGCGGATTCCTGTTTTTTTAGCGGGTAGGGTAAGAGATGCGATAGGCCATTTTATCGGCCGTGCCGGCAAACGGCAACGCAGCGGGCGGGAACGGGGGATGAAAGCCTGTAAATACAAGCCGTTGACGCGTTTAGCCGTAAAGACGGCGAAAAAAACCTGTGACCGGCGTCAAAAGCCCCACTTTTTGTTATAGGATAGCCGGCGACTGTCCATTCCCATTTTCGGAATTCTGATAATGACCAAACCAGTATCTGGCCTTGACGCTGAGCAAGGCTTGCTTGGGCGCGTGTTTAAACTCAAGCAACATGGCACGACGGCGCGTACGGAAACGATTGCCGGTATCACCACCTTCCTCACCATGGTGTATATCGTGTTCGTTAACCCTCAAATTTTGGGCGCGGCGGGCATGGATACCCAGGCGGTATTTGTCACTACCTGTTTGATCGCCGCCTTCGGCAGCATCTTTATGGGCCTGCTGGCGAACCTGCCGGTGGCGCTGGCGCCGGCGATGGGCCTGAACGCCTTCTTCGCCTTCGTGGTGGTCGGGGCGATGGGCATCTCCTGGCAGGTGGGCATGGGCGCCATCTTCTGGGGAGCGGTCGGCCTGCTGCTGCTGACCATTTTCCGCATCCGCTACTGGATGATCGCCAACATTCCGGTCAGCCTGCGGGTCGGCATCACCAGCGGCATCGGTCTGTTCATCGGCATGATGGGGCTGAAAAACGCCGGCATCGTAGTGGCCAACCCGGACACGCTGGTGACCATCGGCAGCCTGACTTCGCACAACGTGCTGCTGGGCGCGCTCGGCTTCTTCATCATCGCCGTGCTCTCTTCGCGTAACTTCCACGCGGCGGTGCTGGTGTCGATCGTGGTCACCACCCTTATCGGCTGGATGCTGGGCGACGTGAAATACGGCGGCCTGTTCTCCCTGCCGCCGAGCATCACCTCAGTGGTGGGCCAGGTCGACGTGGCCGGTGCGCTGAACATCGGGCTGGCCGGGGTTATTTTCTCGTTTATGCTGGTGAACCTGTTCGACTCTTCGGGCACCCTGATCGGCGTTACCGATAAAGCCGGCCTGACCGATAGCCAGGGCAAGTTCCCGCGCATGAAGCAGGCGCTGTACGTCGACAGCATCAGCTCGGTGGCCGGTTCGCTGGCGGGCACCTCTTCCGTGACCGCTTACATCGAAAGCTCTTCCGGCGTCGCCGTCGGCGGCCGCACCGGTTTGACGGCGGTGGTCACCGGCCTGCTGTTCCTGCTGGTGATCTTCCTGTCGCCGCTGGCGGGCATGGTGCCGGCTTACGCCGCCGCCGGCGCGCTGATCTACGTCGGCGTGCTGATGACCTCCAGCCTGGCGCGGGTGAAGTGGGACGATCTGACCGAAGCGGTACCGGCGTTTGTTACCGCGGTGATGATGCCGTTCAGCTTCTCGATCACCGAAGGTATCGCGCTCGGCTTTATCTCCTACTGCGTGATGAAGCTCGGCACCGGCCGCTGGCGTGAAATCAGCCCGTGTGTGGTGGTGGTGGCGCTGCTGTTCGTGCTGAAGATCGTCTTCGTCGACGGCCATTGACCGCCAAAGGGCCGGCGCCTGCCGGCCCTGAACCCCTAGACGCCCGGCGTCGCATCCGGCGCCCGATCCAACACCCACTGCAACGGCCGCCTGAAGCGCGCCTGCCAACTGCCGGCGGCATCCTCTCCTTGGGCGAAGTGCAGCGTCTGCACCTGATTATCCTCCCCGAACAGATTGGCGAAGTGCAATGCCAGCGCCTGCTCGCTGAAGTTCTGCCGATCGTAATACGCCATCACGATTTTCTTTTGCGCCGCCAGCGACTGCTGGGCCGGCTTGATCTCCCCGTTGGGGGCGATCAGGAGCGCGCCGGCGTAAAACTGCGGGTACTTCGCGATCAGGTTGGCGGCGTGCAGTGCGCCCTGGCCGCGGGCGCTGAGGTAAATCCGTTGGGTATTCAGCTTTAGCTGGGGAGCCAGCTGTTGCAGCGTACGCTGAATGGCGGTGTGGGTGCTCTCGTCGCTGTAATTCGACCAGCGGAAGCTGTTTTCCGACAGCATCTGCGTGCCGTTGATCTCGATGTACGCCACGCCCATTTCGCCGAACAGCAGCCGTTCTTCGGGGCTGATGGCGGCGGCTTTGCCGTAGGTATGCAGGAAGATCACCGTTGGCCAGCCTTCGGGCGGCGCTTCGCCGTCCGGCATCGCGTAGCTGGCCTTGCCTTCATAGTGACGGGCGTGCTGCAGATAGCGCGCTTTGGTGGCGGCCAGGATCGATTGGTAGGTGGCGGAGTGCTGGATGCTGTTGAAGGCGTCGTCCTCCAGCAGGTTGTAGTAGTACCACAGGCCGCGGTCGGCGCTCAGCTGCAGGTAGCGCTCCGCCAGCTCGGTTTGGCCTTTCTCCGCCGACGATACCGCCAGCTGGTAGGGCGCCCAGACGTTGCGGCCGTCTTCGCGCATCAGCGTCAGGTACAGCGACATGGCGCCCAGCTTTTTGTCTTCCTGGTTTTGCGCGGATCGCGACAGCTGGGCGTTGAGCGCGCTGTGTGCCGGCAGCTCCAGCGGCTCTTCACCGGCGGGATAACGCATGTCTGCGGCGAAAGCGGGACTGGTGATGGAAACAAAAAATAACGCTAAAATGAAAAAATACATGATGCTATGGCTTTAATTTTCAATGAATTGACGGACTTCATGTCCTGTTGCGGCGCCCCGCGGGCACCGCGAGACGGTCACTCCACGCGGCGAATAAAATCGCTGAACGCGGACAGCTGGCCGGTCAGGAAATCCAGCGTTCCCTGATCGCTCAGTTCACCGGCCTGTTCATCGACCTTGCTCTGGATCACGCCGCCCATAAACTCAGGCTTGTTCATTACCATCGCATCGAGGAACACCAGGATCTGGCGCAGATGGTATTGGCAGCGCGCGCCGCCGATCGGCCCCATCGAGCTGGTTTGAATGGCGACCGGCTTGCCGGCCAGCGGCTGATTCGGCAAGCGAGACAGCCAGTCGATGGCGTTCTTCAACCCACCGGGCACGGAATAGTTATATTCAGGGGTGACGATGATCACGCCGTCGGCCTGGCGGATCTGTTCGGCGATCGCCTCGACAGCGGCAGGGAAGCCTTCACCCTGTTGCATGTCGGCGTCGTACAGCGGGATATCGCGGATGGAAGGCAGCGCTTCAATGGTGACGCCCTGTGGGGCCAGCCCAGGCAGGGCGCGGGCCACCATGGCGTTGTAGGAGCCTTTGCGCAGGCTGCCGAGCAGAGTGACGATTTTCAAGGCTTGGTCTGACATGGTGATTCTCCCTTTCGAATGAGCAGATTCAGCGTACAACATGGGCGAATAGTAGGCTAAAGCGCGGGTCGAGAATAGGCGATTGCTCAACATTTAGCTGTCTTTACAATTTAATCCAGCAACTTGTGCGGTAAAGACAGCGTTATCCGCTTTGCGCTGCGTTAACCGGGCGTCTTCAGGCCCGTCAGTTTAACGAAGCGCGAGGATGCCGCCGGGCTGCGCGGCGAGATTTCCCCGTCTTTGTGCAGGCCGCGGCGCTCTTCGTAGCGCCAGCACAGCAGGCGGTCCAGGCCGGGGCTGCCGGCGCAGGCCCAGCTCAGGTATTCGTCGGCGTCGCTCATCACCTGAACGTCCGGCGTGGCGCTGGAGCGCAGGTGGCCGGAGAAGGGATGCAGACGCAGCGTAGCCTGGCCGCTGTTGCCGAGGCCGGAAATTTTCAGCACGCTTTGCCGGATGCTCCACAGCTGAGTCTCTGCCTCCAGCCGATCGTCCTGCGCGCCGATCCAGGCACTTTCTGCCGGCGTCTGATGCGCGTGTTGCAGCGCGCTTTGCCGGGTGCCGCGCGCGCGCATCACTTCGATATCCAGTCCGACTTTGCCTTCGTCGCTGAGCAGCACGCCCACGGTGTTGCTGGCGTAAGCGAGGCTGAAATCGGGCAGCTGATGATCGGCGAAACAGGGGCGGCCGGTCGGCGTGGTGGCGATGGGGGGCAGCGTCGGCAGGCCGTACAGATAGAACATCATTTCGGCGAGCAGAATGCGCCCTTGCAGAAAGCGCGTGCGGCGTTTAACGGAAAAGGTGCGGGTGGCGGCTATCACTTCGTCGGAGAGTCTTTGGGTATCCAGGACAGCGGAGGCCGGGGTCCAGCGGGCAAAATGACACGCCATTGTTCACTCCATGACAGAGGGTCGCTAAGAACGCAGGGGTGTTAGATTAAGACTAAGTTGAGGATTTATCATCAAAAAACACTATGCGTTTTATCCGATTTGTTGGCTTTTGCGCTATATAGGCGGGGGAGGGAGAAGAGCGTGCGGATCTGAATAAGCGCATAAAATTAATCAGTACCGAAACCAACCACGTTCGAATCGACGGCGTCTAATGAATCTATAAAAATAACTATCAGATAAGAAAAAGTTGGCGGAGAGAGCAGGATTCGAACCTACGACACGATGACTCGTGTGGATTTAAGAAACGGTTAGTTTCTTAAATCTGGCTTAAATCACTCGCCCACCTCTCCGCATCCGTTTGTTGGACACATAAAACCACAAAATAAAAATGGTTAAAATAACCTAAACTTGGAAGTGTGACCAAGGCCAAAAAAAACCATGATTTATGTGGGTGGTTGTTAATTATCAGAGTCAGATCACTAAATTTACATTAGCTATTGTTATAAAAAATTGGCGTCATTGGCTACGAATAGGGAAGAAGGGCATGCCAGATCTCGAGTTAATGCCGCTGCAAAGCGCCGAATTTTATAAGACAGCTGAACGTGTTGTTTTTAAAGAATATAAATGCAACTGCAAAAAAGGTTGGAAGGGCGAAGATCGTTTTATCGTCTACAAAGCCGATCAGAATGGAATCATTGAGGTGGTAAATAATGAGGTTTCAAATAACAACGTCGAAGAGCTCATCGCGCTGGCATCGTCTTTTTTGACGGATAAGGTGCTGATTTCCGGTGGGCATACCGTGGTTAATTTGGACGATCGTTTTTCTGTCAGCAATGAAGTGGAAAAATCAGCGCAATTCTGCATTGACTACATAGTCGAATCCATTCGACAGCTCAATGTTCAGCCTGACTTCTTGATGGAAATAAATGATTTCTATATGGAAAAAAGCGATGGCAGCGAGATAGACGGCGCTAACGAATTCAGGAAGATAGCGACATCGCCGTATATTATTCCGGAAAAAATAAATGACTACATTCTGGCGTCGAATCAAAGCCATAGTATTGATATAAATACATTTTATGTCAGTGAAAAAAACATGGCGGATCGCTTTAAACGCCATATTAAGAACCGTATGGATAAAGAGGCGTATTTTCAGCGCCAAGACGGCAATGTGAAGATGACGGTGGGAGAGCATAGGTTCGATATCATCAAGGAAAATAAACCGACCTGCGCGGCGGGAAATGCCGCGACGTTCAGGGCCATTCGGTATCGCATTTCCTCCAATAAAGTCTTCGATAATTACACGTCGCATATTGGCGTTTTTCCGCTGTGTTCGTGCGTTAACGTGCTTAACGGCTATCGTGCAGCCGCGACTTTTTACGATAACTTCTCCTTGCCTTCCTTACTGGTCTTCTTCGGCAGATCCTGTTTCGAATGACATTTTTTGTGCCAGTTGGCTATGCGTTGCCGCATAGCCATGATGGTCGAGCATCATCATGAAAATTTCACACCTGTATTGGCCAGTTACCTTTTTCTCCACGGCATTCGGCGCCGGGATTTTCTTTTTGCCCCAGGCTGTGGGGCCGGGCGTGTTGGGGATGAAAGCGTTCGCGCTGTTTATCGTTATCGCCATGTCGGTATCGATGATGGCGCACTATCTTTTTTTCAAATTCATCACTTCGCACCCGGAGAAAGATTTCCTGGCGGCATCATCGACGTTTATCGGCGAGCGGGCGGCGGCAATTGTCTGTGTGCTGTTTATTCTGTCGATGATCATTATCGTGCTGATAAATTTCATTACCCTGGTTAACGTCGTCGTGTCTTTTCTCCACGATGGATTCTGGATTCGGGGCGGCATTTCGCTGTTGTTGAGTGTGATGCTGTCGGCTGCATGGTTGGCGTTTAGCCAGCGAATTGAGCACCTGATCTCCAGAATGGCACTGGTTTCTATCGTGATGGTGGCGATCCTGACGGTGTTTTTCCTGTTACAACCTGCTGGGGCTCAGCTGGCGCCTGCGCCGCCGAGCATTTCATTGCAGACGTTGATGCTGCTGCCGATTTTTCTTTTTACGTTTAACTTTACCCCGTGCATCCAGCGGTTTGCGAAAAGCGCAGTGCGGCCGCAGGCGCGCAGTATTCTGTTCGGCAAGATACTGATCTTGGCGTTTATCGCCATGATCGTTATCGCTATCAGCCGCTTGCTGACGTTGGATGATATCTCGATCATTAACGGCCGTAATGTGGATGCGCTGTTTTATACCGCCGGCTTGACCGGCAACTCGATGGCATGGTTAGGCGCAGCCCTATTGCTGTGTTTGCTCACCGGTGGTGCTTATATGGGCACGTTGACTGGTGTAATCGACGGTATTACGTCCTTCGGCATGGCGGGAAAAAAGGGAATTATCGCGGGGAACATTATTGTCTGTACGCTTATCGGCACGATTAATCCGAGTATTATCAAGATCATCTCGAGCTGGTCGATACCCGTTATCGTGATGACCGTCTTTTTCATCCCATCACTGTATTTTTTACAGCGGGGCGACGGCCGGCAAAAGATGGTGGGAATAGCGGTGCTGTGCTGCGGCATCGCGGTGATAGCGACGCTATTTGTGTAAGGCGGTACGTCTAATCCAGGATCAGCGTATCGCCGGTGGCCGGTGAGATCCCTGCCGGCAGCCATAGCTGGCCCCAGGCGCCGGTACAGTGGCAGCCCATGATCTTTTCCGGCGGATACTGCCGTAAAAAACGGCGGACGCGCCAGAGCGTGCGCGGGGAAGCGCAGCGTAGATGAAAACCGCCGATCAGGGCGTGGATCCGATCGATCCCGGTGATTTTCTGGCAATGGCGCACGATATTGACGATCCCGCGGTGCCCGCAGCCGGTCACGATCACCAGACCGCGATCCGATTTGTAAATCAGCACCCCTTCGTCGATCACGTAATCTACCGCCGCGTTTTCCCCGGCGATCACCCCGTAGGCGCGCGGGGCGGGTACCGCGATTTCGCCTGACCACATAAAGCGATCGCCGATCGCCAGCGGTTCGCGGCTGTAGTGCATGCGGTGGCGCGAGTAGTCGATATCCAAGGAGAGCTTTTTGATTTTGCGGGTGTGGCCCAGCACCTTCAGCGCCGCATAGCGTTCATCCCCGATCTGCGGGTGGCAGATGATGCGGCTGTTGTCCGGCAGCCAGGCGACGCCGCCGCAGTGGTCATAGTGGCCGTGGGAGAGCACCGTTGCGGTAATACGGGAGAGATCGACGCCCATCAGCGCCGCATTGCGCAGAAAGCTGTCGTCGGGGCCGGTATCGAACAGTATGGACGTCGTCTCATCCTCAATCAGCAGGCTTAGCCCGGCCTTGGCCTGCAATAATGGGTCGGCGCCGGCGGCGCGGCGGTTTTCCAGCAGTACCTTGAGGGTCAATGCCATGTTGACTCGTTCCTGAGAGAGATTCCTGACTTTTCAGTATAGCGTGGAGGGCGGTAGCGGCTCTGTGAGCCGGCGCGCAGAGCGAGCGCGGGAAAGAAAAACGGCCGGAACAAGGGTTTGTCCCGGCCGTGAAGGCGTCTGGCGGTGTTATTTACCGATACAGAAGCTGGAGAAGATGCGGCCCAGCAGGTCGTCGGAGGTGAATTCGCCGGTGATTTCACTCAAGGCCAGCTGCGCCTGGCGTAGCTCCTCGGCCAACAGCTCGCCCGCGTAAGCGCTCACTAACTGTTCTTTGCCTTGCACCAGGTGCTGTGCCGCCAGCTCCAGCGCCTGCAGGTGGCGACGGCGCGCCAGGAAGCCGCCTTCCATGTTGCTGGTGAAGCCCATGCTCTGTTTCAGATGATCGCGCAGCACATCGACGCCTTCGCCGGTGCGCGCCGACAGGCGAATAAGTGAGTGGTTGTTCACTTCTGTCAGACCCAGCGTTTCACCGGTGATGTCGGCCTTGTTGCGCACCACGGTGATCGGCAGCGTGCCCGGCAGGCGCGCCATAAACTCCGGCCAGATCTCCGCCGGCTCGGTGGCAGCGGTGGTGGTACCGTCCACCATAAACAGCACTCTGTCGGCCTGTTCGATCTCGTTCCAGGCACGTTCGATACCGATACGCTCAACTTCGTCGCTGGCGTCGCGCAGGCCGGCGGTGTCGATGATGTGCAGCGGCATGCCGTCGATATGGATATGTTCGCGCAGGACGTCGCGGGTGGTGCCGGCGATATCGGTGACGATCGCCGCCTCACGCCCGGCTAACGCATTGAGCAGGCTGGATTTACCGGCGTTGGGGCGCCCGGCGATCACCACCTTCATCCCTTCGCGCAGCAGGCTGCCCTGGCGCGCTTCGCCGCGCACGCTGTCCAGATCCGCCATCACGTCGTTGAGCTGCGCCTCGATTTTACCGTCGGACAGGAAGTCGATTTCCTCGTCGGGGAAGTCGATCGCCGCTTCCACGTAGATTCGCAGGTGAGTGAGCGCTTCCACGAGCTGGTGGATGCGGGTGGAGAAGGCGCCCTGCAGCGAGTTCATCGCCGAACGTGCCGCCTGCTCGGAGCTGGCGTCGATCAGATCGGCAATCGCTTCGGCCTGCGCCAAATCGAGTTTGTCATTGAGGAACGCGCGTTCGGAGAATTCGCCGGGCCGTGCGATGCGCACGTCGGGCAGCGCCAGCACGCGCTTGAGCAACAGATCGAGGATCACCGGCCCGCCGTGGCCCTGCAGTTCCAGCACGTCTTCGCCGGTAAAGGAGTTCGGCCCCGGGAACCACAGCGCGATACCCTGATCGAGGGTGGCGCCCGTGGCGTCGCGGAACGGCAGATAGTCAGCGTAGCGCGGCTTCGGCAGCTTGCCGAGCAACGCCTGGGCGACGTCTTTGGCCTGGCTTCCGGAAATGCGCAGAATGCCGACGCCGCCGCGTCCCGGCGGGGTGGCTTGGGCTACGATGGTATCGGTGGTGCTCATAACGGTTCTCTCTGACGATTAAGATGCAAAAAGGCGGTCTAATGACCGCCTTTGGTGTGACTGCAAGGGTCGGCGCGCCGAACCCCTACAATACGCTTAGCTTTTTTTCTTGTCGCGGCTGTGCAGACCGCGTTTTTCCAGACCACGGTAAATCAGCTGCTGCTGCAGGATGGTCACCAGGTTACTGACGATGTAGTACAGTACCAGACCGGACGGGAACCACAGGAAGAACACTGTGAAGATCACCGGCATGAAGGTCATGATTTTCTGCTGCATCGGGTCAGTCACGGTGGTCGGCGACATCTTCTGAATGAAGAACATTGTCACGCCCATCAGGATTGGCAGGATGTAGTACGGGTCTTGCGCCGACAGGTCATGGATCCACAGGGCGAACGGCGCGTGGCGCAGCTCGACCGAACCCATCAGCATGTAGTACAGCGCCAGGAAGATCGGCATCTGAATGATCAGCGGCAGGCAGCCGCCGAGCGGGTTCACTTTCTCCGCCTTGTACAGCGCCATCATCTCTTGGCTCATGCGCTGTTTGTCATCGCCGATGCGCTCGCGCATCGCCTGCAGCTTCGGCTGCAGCATGCGCATTTTCGCCATCGAGGTGTACTGCGCCTTGGTCAGCGGGTACATGATGCCGCGCACGATGAAGGTGATGATGATGATGGAGAAGCCCCAGTTACCGATAAAGCCGTGGATGAACTTCAGCAGTTTGAACAGCGGCTGGGAGATGAACCACAGCCAACCGTAATCCACGGTCAGGTCCAGGTGCGGCGCCAGCTGGGCCATCTGGTCCTGCAGCTCCGGGCCGACCCACAGGGTCGCGTTCAGCTGCTGCTGAGCGCCCGGCTGCACCACGACCGGCGTAGATTTGAAGCCGATGGTGGACAGGTTGTCGCCTGGTTTGGCGGTGTAGAAGGTGTTGTCACCCTTGGTCGCCGGTACCCACGCGGTGGCGAAGTACTGTTGCAGCATGGCGACCCAACCGTCTTTGGTGGTGACGCTCAGGTTTTCGTCTTTGTCGAATGCGTATTTCTGGTACTTGTCATCGCTGGACGAGTACGCCGCGCCGCGGAAGGTGTGCAGCGCGAAGTTGCTGCTGCCGGTATCGCGGTGCTTAGGCAATTCGGTGGTCTGCTTCAGCTGGCCGAACAGGGTCAGCTCCAGCGGCGTCGCGCCTTTGTTGTCGATGCTGTAATCCACGCCGACCGCATAGTGATCGCGTTTGAGCACGAAGGTCTTGGTGTAGACCGCGCCGTCTTTATCGGTGTAGGTCAGCGGGATGCGCAGCTCGTCCTGGCCTTCCGGCAGGGTGTAGCTGTCCTGCGCCGCCTGATACAGCGGGCGTTCGCCGTTGGCCGGGTTGTCCGGGCCGTTTTTACCGGTCAGGCCGCTTTGCGCCTGATAGACGAATGACGGAGTGGTTTCCAGCAGTTGGAACGGAGTCGATGAACCCAGAGTATCCGGGTAGGCCAACAGTTTAGCCTGCTCGATATCGCCACCACGGGTGTTGATGGTCAGTGACAGCACGTCGGTGTTCACGGTAATCAGCTTACCCTGACCACTGGCTGGCACGGCCTGGCTGGCGGCATCACCGGCTACTGCGTTCGAAGTCTGTTGCGTGGTCTGTGCGGCCGGCTGCGGAGCGTTGTCCGTTTGCCATGCCTGCCAGATCATGAAAGACACGAACAGCAGAGCGATGAGGAGAAGATTGCGTTGCGAATCCATCGTTAGTGTTCTCTGTTATCGTCGGTTTTTGGCGGCACCGGATCATCGCCACCTGGGTTCAAAGGGTGGCATTTTAATACGCGTTTCAATGCTAACCAACTGCCTTTTATCATGCCAAACCTGCTTAATGCCTCAATTGCGTAATGAGAGCATGTCGGCTGGAAGCGACAACGAGGCCCTAGCAGCGGACTGATGACGAGCTGATAGGCCCGCACCAGCCCGATCAGGATGCGGGAGCCTGGCGACAGTGGCGACGCCATAATTTATCCAAAGCTTCCGTCAGCGCGCGGTTATCCAAATCCGCTATCCCCTTTTTGGCCACCACGACAAAATCCATCGCCGGTAATTCGTGCTGACGCAGGCGGAAGCTTTCGCGGGTTAGGCGTTTGATCCGATTACGCTCGTGCGCGCGTTTGACGTGTTTTTTGGCGACGGTAAGACCGATGCGGGGATGCCCCAGCTGGTTCAGGCGGCCGAGGATGGTGATTTGCGGCGTGCCAGCCCGTTGTGGCTGCTGGAAGACGAAAGTGAAATGAGTGGGAGTTAACAAACGTAACTCCCTGGGAAAAGCGAGCTTAACCACTCAGCGGGTTAGCTTTATTACTTAGAAACAGTCAGACGAGCACGGCCTTTCGCACGACGGCGGGCCAGAACTTGACGACCATTTTTGGTGGCCATACGAGCACGGAAACCGTGGCTACGGTTGCGCTTCAATACGGACGGTTGGAAAGTGCGTTTCATAGCGATTTCTACCTAAACTTAAAATAATTACTGATCAGTAAACGCGTTTGGCTACTCGGCGTGAAGATGACCGACGCCTCAATCGCAATACATAAAGAAGCGGGATTGTAATAATTGTACAGTCCTGAGTCAATTCGCATCGCGCCAGCCTACCTGGTTGTCTGCCAATAACGGAACAAAATCCGGTCTTGGCCCGTGGTCACCGCAGAATCCTGTCTGGCTAATGACGCACCATAAGGAACCAGGTATCACACGTAGGGCGAAGATTATACGGACTCGGGGTGAAATCGCAAGGATCCCCGTGAGATCCTTTGCGCGCGATCGCAGGATCCGGCGTGGATAACAGGGTATAACCGGTTGACAATGTAAAAAACGCGGCGCAGCGGCCGGGATCTGCGCGGCCATTCGGCGCCAGCGGCGAAAAGATCGCCGCCGGCTGCGGCCTGTGGATAAAATGGATCTAATCTGTGAGGAAGGGGAGGATCTCTTGCGCGGATTGCGCTATGATCCGTCATTCCGATCGCGATCCCTCATACCGGGATCGTGAGGGACACAAACCGTGAAAGGCGGTTCGCATCCCCCACAGGCAAACAGCCGATGCTGGGTATGTGTCAAAAATCATGAGTTATAAAAAAGTTGCCCGTTTCTTTTCTTTATTGATCTTGTTCGAGTGGAGTCCGCCGTGTCACTTTCGCTTTGGCAGCAGTGTCTTGCCCGATTGCAGGATGAGTTACCTGCCACAGAATTTAGTATGTGGATTCGCCCATTGCAGGCGGAACTGAGTGACAACACCCTGGCGCTGTACGCGCCTAACCGTTTTGTGCTGGATTGGGTTCGCGATAAGTACTTAAACAACATCAATGGTCTGCTGAATGATTTCTGCGGCACGGATGCGCCTTTGCTGCGTTTTGAAGTCGGCAGCAAGCCGATCACGCAGGTGATCAGCCAGACCGTGACCGCCAGCGTCAGCAGCGCCCCCGCAGCCCCGGCGGCACGCACGGCCGCGCCTTCGCGCCCGAGCTGGGACAACGCGGCGGCGCAACCCGAGCTCTCTTACCGCTCCAACGTCAACCCCAAGCACACCTTCGACAACTTCGTCGAGGGTAAGTCCAACCAGCTGGCGCGCGCGGCGGCTCGCCAGGTGGCGGACAACCCGGGCGGCGCCTACAACCCGCTGTTCCTGTATGGCGGCACCGGCCTGGGTAAAACTCACCTGCTGCACGCGGTCGGCAACGGCATCATGGCGCGCAAAGCCAACGCCAAAGTGGTCTACATGCACTCGGAACGCTTCGTGCAGGACATGGTCAAAGCGTTGCAGAACAATGCCATCGAAGAGTTTAAGCGCTACTACCGTTCGGTCGACGCCTTGCTGATCGATGACATCCAATTCTTCGCCAACAAGGAGCGTTCGCAGGAAGAGTTCTTCCATACCTTTAACGCCCTGTTGGAAGGCAATCAGCAGATCATCCTGACCTCGGATCGCTACCCTAAAGAGATCAACGGGGTGGAAGATCGTTTGAAGTCCCGCTTCGGCTGGGGGCTGACGGTGGCGATCGAGCCGCCGGAGCTGGAAACCCGCGTGGCGATCCTGATGAAAAAGGCCGACGAGAACGACATTCGCCTGCCGGGCGAAGTGGCGTTCTTCATCGCCAAGCGCCTGCGTTCCAACGTGCGTGAGCTCGAAGGGGCGCTGAACCGCGTGATCGCCAACGCCAACTTTACCGGCCGGGCCATCACCATCGATTTCGTGCGCGAAGCGCTGCGCGATCTGCTGGCGCTGCAGGAAAAGCTGGTCACCATCGACAATATTCAAAAGACGGTGGCGGAGTATTACAAGATTAAAGTCGCGGATTTGCTGTCCAAGCGGCGTTCGCGATCCGTTGCCCGCCCGCGCCAGATGGCGATGGCGCTGGCGAAGGAACTCACCAACCACAGCCTGCCGGAAATCGGCGATGCGTTTGGTGGCCGCGACCATACCACGGTGTTGCACGCCTGCCGGAAGATCGAGCAGCTGCGTGAGGAAAGTCACGACATCAAAGAAGATTTCTCCAATTTAATCAGAACATTATCTTCATAGCGCTATGAAATTTATCGTTGAACGTGAGCATCTGCTAAAACCGCTGCAACAGGTGAGCAGCCCGCTGGGCGGCCGCCCGACCTTGCCGATCCTGGGCAACCTGCTGCTGCAGGTGACGGAAGGCTCCCTGCTGCTGACCGGCACCGATCTGGAGATGGAGATGGTGGCGCGCGTCGCCCTGTCCCAACCGCACGAGGCGGGCGCGACCACCGTGCCCGCGCGTAAATTCTTTGATATCTGCCGTGGCCTGCCGGAAGGGGCGGAGATCGCCGTCACGCTGGAGAGCGAGCGCATGCTGGTGCGGTCCGGCCGCAGCCGCTTCTCGCTGTCCACGCTGCCGGCGGCGGACTTCCCGAACCTGGACGACTGGCAGAGCGAGGTGGAGTTCACCTTGCCGCAGGCGACGCTGAAGCGCCTGATCGAAGCCACCCAGTTCTCGATGGCCCATCAGGACGTGCGTTACTACCTGAACGGCATGCTGTTTGAAACCGAAGGCGAAGAGCTGCGCACCGTCGCGACCGACGGCCACCGCCTGGCGGTGTGTTCGATGCCGATCGGCCAACAGCTGCCGTCGCATTCGGTGATCGTGCCGCGTAAAGGGGTGATGGAGCTGGTGCGTCTGCTGGACGGCGGCGATTCGCTGCTGCAGCTGCAGATCGGCAGCAACAACATTCGCGCCCACGTCGGCGATTTCATCTTCACCTCCAAGCTGGTTGACGGCCGTTTCCCGGACTATCGCCGCGTCTTGCCGAAGAACCCGGATAAAACGCTGGAAGCCGGCTGCGATCTGCTCAAGCAGGCGTTTGCGCGCGCGGCCATTCTCTCGAACGAGAAATTCCGCGGCGTGCGGCTGTACGTCAGCCAGAACCAGCTGAAGATCACCGCCAACAACCCGGAGCAGGAAGAGGCGGAAGAGATCCTCGACGTCAGCTACGACGGCGCGGAGATGGAGATCGGCTTCAACGTCAGCTACGTGCTGGACGTGTTGAACGCGCTCAAGTGTGAAGACGTGCGCCTGCTGTTGACCGACTCGGTCTCCAGCGTGCAGATCGAAGACGGCGCCAGCCAGGCGGCGGCCTACGTTGTCATGCCAATGCGGTTGTAGTCTCGTTACCTTGAATTACAGCACCGTCATCGGTAAAGAGATTGCATGGCTCTGACGCGTTTATTGATTAAAGATTTCCGCAATATCGAGGCGGCGGATTTGGCGCTGGCGCCGGGATTCAACTTCCTGGTCGGCGCCAACGGCAGCGGCAAGACCAGCGTGCTGGAAGCGGTATATACGCTCGGGCACGGCCGCGCCTTTCGCAGCCTGCAGGCCGGTCGGGTGATCCGTCACGACCAGCCGGAGTTCGTGCTGCACGGCCGCATAGAAGGTACGGAGCGCGAGCTGTCGGTAGGATTGAGCAAGAGCCGTCAGGGTGACAGCAAAGTACGCATCGATGGCAGCGACGGCCACAAGGTGGCCGAGCTGGCGCAGCTGCTGCCCATGCAGCTGATCACCCCCGAAGGTTTTACCCTGCTGAACGGCGGGCCGAAATTCCGGCGCGCCTTCCTTGACTGGGGCTGTTTTCATAACGAACCCGGTTTTTTCACCGCCTGGAGCAACCTGAAACGGTTACTGAAGCAGCGCAATGCCGCGCTGCGCCAGGTGAGTCGCTATGCGCAGATCCGCGCCTGGGATCAGGAACTGATCCCGCTCGCGGAGCGCATCAGCGAATGGCGGGCGGAATACAGCGACGCGATCGCCGCGGATATCACCGCGACCTGCGCGCAGTTTCTGCCTGAATTCGCCCTGAGCTTCTCCTTCCAGCGCGGCTGGGACAAAGAGAGCGACTACGGCGAGCTGCTGGAGCGCCAGTTCGAGCGCGACAGGGCGTTGACCTATACCGCGGTGGGGCCGCATAAAGCGGACTTCCGCATTCGTGCCGACGGCACGCCGGTAGAGGATTTGTTATCGCGCGGTCAGCTTAAGCTGCTGATGTGCGCGTTGCGCTTGGCGCAGGGTGAGTTTCTCACCCGGCAGAGCGGGCGGCGTTGCCTGTATCTGATTGATGATTTTGCCTCCGAGCTGGACACCGGCCGTCGCCGGTTGCTGGCCGATCGCCTGAAAGCCACCCAGGCCCAGGTTTTTGTCAGCGCGGTCAGCGCTGAACAAGTGACCGACATGGCCGGTGAAAAGGGCAAGATGTTCCGCGTGGAACAGGGTAAAATAGAGGTTCAACCACAGGACTAAAATGAGCGAGAAACGTTGATGTCGAATTCTTATGACTCCTCAAGTATCAAGGTATTAAAAGGGCTGGATGCGGTGCGCAAGCGCCCGGGCATGTATATCGGCGATACCGATGACGGCACCGGTCTGCACCACATGGTATTCGAGGTTGTGGACAACGCTATCGACGAAGCGCTCGCGGGCCACTGTAGTGACATTCAGGTCACCATCCATGCCGACAACTCGGTATCGGTACAGGATGACGGCCGCGGCATTCCGACCGGCATTCACCCGGAAGAAGGGGTTTCAGCCGCAGAGGTCATCATGACCGTGCTGCACGCCGGCGGTAAATTCGACGACAACTCCTATAAAGTTTCCGGCGGCCTGCACGGCGTGGGCGTCTCGGTGGTTAACGCCCTGTCGGAGAAACTGGAGCTGGTGATCCGCCGCGAAGGCAAAGTACACGAACAGACTTACAGCCACGGCGAGCCGCAGGCGCCGCTGACCGTGGTGGGCGAAACCGAACAGACCGGCACCATGGTGCGCTTCTGGCCGAGCCACCAGACCTTCACCAATGTGACCGATTTTGAGTACGACATTCTGGCCAAGCGTCTGCGCGAGCTGTCCTTCCTCAACTCCGGCGTGTCTATCCGCCTGAAGGACAAGCGCACCGACCGTGAAGACCACTTCCATTACGAAGGCGGCATCAAGGCGTTTGTCGAGTATCTGAACAAGAACAAAACCCCGATCCACCCGAACGTGTTCTACTTCTCGACCGTGAAAGACGATATCGGCGTGGAAGTGGCGCTGCAGTGGAACGACGGTTTCCAGGAAAACATCTACTGCTTCACCAACAACATTCCGCAGCGCGACGGCGGCACGCACCTGGTCGGTTTCCGTACCGCGATGACCCGTACGCTGAACAGCTACATGGAAAAGGAAGGCTACAGCAAGAAGGCCAAGGTCAGCGCCACCGGCGATGACGCGCGTGAAGGCCTGATTGCCGTGGTGTCGGTGAAGGTGCCGGATCCGAAGTTCTCTTCTCAGACCAAGGACAAGCTGGTCTCCTCCGAGGTGAAAACCGCGGTTGAAACGCTGATGAACGAGAAGCTGGTGGATTACCTGATGGAAAATCCAGGCGATGCGAAAATCGTGGTCGGCAAAATCATCGACGCGGCGCGCGCGCGCGAAGCGGCGCGTAAAGCGCGTGAGATGACCCGCCGCAAAGGCGCACTGGATCTGGCCGGCCTGCCGGGCAAACTGGCGGACTGCCAGGAACGCGATCCGGCGCTGTCCGAACTGTACCTGGTGGAAGGGGACTCCGCGGGCGGCTCTGCCAAGCAGGGGCGCAACCGCAAGAACCAGGCTATCTTGCCGCTGAAGGGGAAAATCCTCAACGTCGAGAAAGCGCGTTTCGACAAAATGCTCTCCTCGCAGGAAGTGGCGACGCTGATCACCGCGCTGGGTTGCGGCATTGGCCGCGACGAGTACAGCCCGGACAAGCTGCGTTACCACAGCATCATCATCATGACCGATGCCGACGTCGACGGTTCGCACATCCGTACGCTGCTGTTGACCTTCTTCTACCGCCAGATGCCGGAAATCATCGAGCGTGGCCACGTGTTCATCGCGCAGCCGCCGCTGTACAAGGTGAAGAAAGGCAAGCAAGAGCAGTACATCAAAGATGACGAGGCGATGGATCAGTACCAGATCGCCATCGCGATGGACGGCGCTACGCTGCACACCAATGCCAGCGCACCGGCGCTCGGCGGCGAGCAGCTGGAAAAACTGGTGGCCGAACACTACGGCGTGCAGAAGCTGATCGGCCGCATGGAGCGCCGCTACCCGCGCGCGCTGCTGAACAGCCTGATCTACCAGCCGACGCTGAACGAAGGCGATCTCAGCGATGAAGCCAAGGTGAAAACCTGGATCGCTTCGCTGGTGCAGGCGCTGAACGACAAAGAGCAGCACGGCAGCAGCTATGACTTCGTGATCTTCGAGAACCGTGAGCGCCAGATGTTCGAGCCGGCGCTGCGCATCCGCACCCACGGCGTGGATACCGACTATAAGCTGGACTTCGACTTCATCCACGGCGGCGAATATCGCAAGATCTGCCAGCTGGGCGAGAAGCTGCGCGGGCTGATCGAAGACGGTGCGTTCATCGAGCGTGGCGAACGTCGTCAGCCGGTAGACAGCTTCGAGCAGGCGCTGGAGTGGCTGGTGAAAGAGTCGCGCCGCGGCCTGTCGGTGCAGCGTTATAAAGGTCTGGGCGAGATGAACCCGGAGCAGCTGTGGGAAACCACCATGGATCCGGAAAGCCGCCGCATGCTGCGCGTGACCGTCAAGGACGCCATCGCTGCCGATCAGCTGTTCACCACGCTGATGGGCGATGCGGTTGAACCGCGCCGTGCCTTTATCGAAGAAAACGCCCTGAAAGCGGCGAACATCGATATCTGATGCGTTAATGGCTGTGAAAATCCGCGCCGGGCGACCCGCGCGGATTTTTTTACGCCTTTTTTGGCGCTGACAGCCGAGGCTGAAACGCGTTAGCATGAGAAAAAACCACTGGGAGAAGCGTTGAATGGCTATTGAACTGATTGCGATCGACATGGACGGCACGTTGCTGGATCCGCAGCACCAAATCACGCCGGCGGTAAAGCAGGCTATCGCGGCAGCGCGGCGCAAAGGGGTGCACGTGGTGCTGGCCACCGGGCGGCCTTATGTCGGCGTGCAGGATTATCTGCGCCAGTTGGACATTCAGGGCCCCGGCGATTTCTGTATAACCTATAACGGCGCACTGGTGCTGCGTGCGGTCGACGGCGCTTGCATCCTGCAGGAAACGCTGGGCTTCGAGGACTATCTGCACTTCGAGCAGATGGCGCGCGAGTTCGGCGTTCACTACCAGGCGTTTGATTTCGACACCCTGTATACCCCGAACAAGGACATTGGCAAATACACCATACACGAGGCGGCAATGACCGGTATTCCGTTGAAATACCGCAGCGTGGAAGAGATGGATCGCCAGATGCGTTTCCCTAAAGTGATGATGATCGACGAGCCGGAGCTGTTGGACCGCGCTATCGCGCGCATCCCGGCGGAAACGCGCGAGCGTTACACCATTCTGAAAAGCGCGCCTTACTTCCTCGAAATCCTGCATAAGAACGTCGATAAGGGCGCCGGGGTGAGAATGCTGGCCGAGCATCTCGGCGTGGCGCGGGAAAACATCATGACGCTGGGGGATCAGGCCAACGATACGGCGATGATCGAGTATGCCGGCGTCGGCGTGGCGATGGGCAACGCCATTCCCGAGCTGAAAGCGGTGGCGCAGTTTGTCACCAGCGCCAATACCGAAGACGGCGTGGCGCGCGCCATCGAGAAGTTCGTGCTCAACGGCTGATAAAATGGGGCGCTGCGGCGCCCCTTTATATTGCCGCCAACACCCCTTTGGCGATCTGCAGATCCTGAATCGCCAGCCCGGTAAGATCGGCGATGGTGATGTGCTGCGACTCGCTTCGCAACCGCCCGCCCTGCGCCAAGAGGGCGCCCATTTCGACGATTGGCGTTGAAGTGAGCCTAGTTTGCCGATAAGCCGTCGCGATCTCGCCGTAGTCAGCACATTGCGCCAGCGCATCGACCAGCAGCGCGTCCGCATTGGCCACCAGATCGGTCGCCAGCTCCTGCTTGCCTGGCGCGTCGGCGCCCACGGCGGTGATGTGCGTGCCGGGCCGGATATCCGCCGCCTGCAAGATCGGTTCGCGGCTGGGCGTGGTGGTCACGATCAGCTGACAGTGCGCCGCCAGGTCCGCCGCGTCCTGCGTGGTCAGCACCCGAAAACCTTCTGCCTCGGCATCGCGCCGATACGCCGCCAGCGCCTGTTCGTTGCGGCCCCACACCCACACCTCGCGGCAATCGGTCACCGGTTTCAGGCATTGCAGCTGTAGCCGCGCCTGCAGGCCGGTGCCGACCATGCCGATCGCCTGAATATGCGGCGGCGCGCACAGCTCGGCGGCGATGCGGCCGGCCAGTGCGGTGCGCAGCGCGGTCAGCCAGCCCTCATCCTGCAGCAGCGCCCGGGGTTCGCCGGTCTGGGCGGAGAACGCCATCACCAATCCCTGATTGCTGGCCAGGCCGCGTTCGGCGTTGCGATAGAAACCGGCGGACACCTTGACCACGAACAGCTCGTCGCCTTCCAGCCAGGCGGATTTGATGCAGCAATCGCCGGCGGCCTGTTCGAACAGGAAATGCTGCACCGGCGGCTGTTGCACCTGCCGCTGCGAATAGGCGATAAACCCCTGCTTCAGCAGCGCGGTTATGGCCTCGGCGTCGAACGCGGCGAGGATTTGCTGCTGATTAAGGATGCGCATCGGCGATGGCCTTAAGGTATTTTTCCAGCACGATGTTTTTACCGCACAGCACCACCGCCACTTTTTTCCCCTGATATTCCGGCGCCAGTTTGATCGCCGCCGCCAGCGCCACGCCGGCCGCGCCTTCGATAATCCACCGATCGCTGGCGGCGATCCGGCGCATCGCGTGTTTGATCTCTGCCTCGCTGACCAGCACTTTACGGTCGATCAGCTGCTGGCACAGGGGAAAGGTCACGGCGCCCGGTTCGACGCCGCCGGCGGTGCCGTCGGACAGCGTTTCTTGCTCTTCCACCGGGAAGATATGGCCCGCTTCCAGCGCGCTGTACATGCTGGTGGCGTTTTCCGGCCAGCAGGCGATAAGCTGCGTGTTCGGCGACAATTGTCGCAAAACGGTGCCAATACCGGCGATATAGCCACCGCCGCCCACCGCCACGAACACGGCGTCCAGACCGGTGAGCTGTTCAACCAGCTCCATGCCGCAGGTGCCCTGGCCGGCGATCACCTGCTCGTCGTTATACGGCGAGATATAGGTTTTTCCCTGTTCGCGTGCGGCCTGTTCCCCCGCCAGTTCGGCGTTCAGCGCATCGCCCGGCACCAATTCCACGGTGCCGCCCAGCGCGCGGATGGTGTCTAGCTTGATGCTCGCCGCCGTCTCTGGCGCATACACCGTGACGCCAACGCCCATCAGCTGCCCCGCCAGGGCGACCGCCTGGCCGTGGTTGCCGGTTGAGGCGGCGATCACGCCGCGCCGGCGTTGTTCGCTATCCAGCAATCGCAGCTTGTTGCTGGCACCGCGAAATTTAAAGGAGCCGGTGTGCTGCAGATGGTCGCATTTCAGATACAGCTCACAGCCGAGCTGCTGTGAAAGCAGCACGCTGCGCTCCAGGGGCGTGACCCGTACCTGAGGGCGCAGTTGCTGATGGGCAGAAACAATGGCATCGAAGAGGGCGTTCATACCGGCTCCAGAATGTTTTGGACTTAAAAATCCAGTTTGTACTTTTTTGTATTGATTGTAAACCCCGTCGCCCGACCGCCGGGCAACCCGGCCCGCCAGCGGCAACGGCCGGGGAAGAGCATCGCATTGGCGTTGAAAATAATCATTAACCTGTCGTTTAGCGACACGATTTTTTATTTATTTGCGTTAAGGAAGGTGCTGCCGCTGATTTATTTTGATGAAGGAAATGAGAATGAAAAAAATAGCGCTCGCGGCATCCGCCTATACGGCATGGGCGCCGTTGAGTTTCGCCGCCAGGAATGCGAATGCCTAATCGGCCGCTTATTTCCTGCCGACGCCGTCGTTCGGTTTAAATGATAAGACGCTGAAAAATAATTGCGTCATTTCGAACCGAAAAATCCTCCCGCCTTACCCGCGCAGGCCATGTGAAACGCTGTCGCCGATCCGGTAAGATGGCGACTCAGTGCCGGCATGCGCAGGAGAACCGCCATGAGCCATCGGGAAAAACAACTGACTTTCGACCCTCGCGGGCATCAGTTAACCAATATCAACGTCTGGACGCCGGACAGCCAATGGCTGGCTTATGACGTGCGCCCGCGCGGCGCCTCTTTCACCGGTCTGAGCATCGAGCGGGTCAACGTCGCCAGCGGCGCGGTGGAGGTGGTTTATCGCGCCCAGCACGGCGCCCACGTCGGCGTGGTCACGGTCAGCCCCGATGCGCCGGCGCGCTATGCCTTTATCCACGGTCCGGAGCA
This sequence comes from Serratia sp. TMDUHS_CL, assembly GCF_037137105.1. Classification (NCBI taxonomy): domain Bacteria; kingdom Pseudomonadati; phylum Pseudomonadota; class Gammaproteobacteria; order Enterobacterales; family Yersiniaceae; genus Serratia; species Serratia sp. TMDUHS_CL. The sequence continues at coordinate 67,586 of NZ_JBBBDV010000014.1, read as the reverse complement.
CCCCGACAGCGCCTGGCAGTATGATTTTCACCACCGCCGCGGGGTGATCGTCAGCGAACCGGATCGCGAGTTGGCCATCACCCTCGACGCGCTGGATATCACCGCCCCCTACACGCCCGGTGCGCTGCGCGGCGGCAGCCATGTGCACGTTTTCAGTCCGGACGGCAGCCGCCTCAGCTTTACCTACAACGACCACGTCATGCACGAACGCGATCCGGCGCGCGATCTGCGCAACGTCGGGGTGGCCGTGCCGCTGCACGGGGTCAATCCGCCGAAACAGCACCCGCGCGAGTATGACGGTAGCCACTATTGCGTGCTGGTCAGCGAGACGGTGCCGCAGCCGCAGCCGGGCAGCGATCAGATCAATCGCGCCTACGAAGAAGGCTGGATCGGCCGCGAGGGTTACCGTAAGGCCGACGGCAGCCGGCAGCGCTGGGCGTTGGCGTTCATCGGCGATACGCTGTCCGCCGCCGGCGAGAAGCTGCCGGAGGTGTTTATTGTCGATCTGCCGGAGAACGATGCCGATTACGCCAGGGCGGGCGCTTTGCCGTTGCAGGGGACGGAAAGCGAGTTGCCGGCGCCGCCGCAGGGCGTCAGGCAGCGGCGGGTAACCTTTACCGGCGATCGTCGTTATCCGGGCGTTGCCGGTGCGCCGCGCCATTGGCTGCGCAGCTCGCCGGACGGCAGCCAAATCGCATTTTTGATGAAGGACGACGGCGGCGTGGTGCAGCTGTGGACGGTGTCGCCGAACGGCGGGGAGCCGCGGCAGGTGAGCCGCAGCGAGCATGACATCCAGTCAGCGTTCAGCTGGCACCCGCAGGGCGGGGCGATTGCCTTGGTGTGCGACAACAGCGTGATGCTGTGCGAGGTCGCCGGCGGCCGCCTGCAGCGTTTAACGCAGCGCAGCGCGCAGCCGCCGTCGGCGGATGCCGTGGTGTTTTCACCGGATGGCAAGAAAGTGGCGTTTATGCGCGAGATAGCGGGGTTCAACCAGATCTTTGTGGTTGAGGTGTAAGGCGGGCCTGGCGGCCCGCTGCGTGCGCGATTAGTGGGTGGCGGTGCTGTCGTTGCCTTCGCCGGGATTGCCGGTTGCCGCCAGATTCTGCTGCTCGCTGCGCAGGATGCGCGCTTTTGGCGAGTCTGCGGTGGCGTCGTTGCCGGAACGCAGATAGTCGTAAGGCAGCAGTACGGTGTCCATCACTGCGGAAAACGGCAGATCCAGCACCACCAGCGGCATCATCGCCCAGCTGGTGTTGTCGTCCTTCAGCATGTCCACGCTGGCGCGGGTGCCGGGGTAGTAACCCTGATTCGGGCCAGTATGGCTCATCACGCTGGAGCAACCGCTGGTCGCCAACAACATGCAGCCCGTCGCTATCGCTTTCATCGTCGTCATTAATCCATCCTGCAGGGTTGCTGTTCCCCTAAATTAAGCTGATTTATAACATCCTGTTGCTGCTTTTAAAGAAGCAAAATCCCGCTCTGTGGCGGCTCTCTCACTTTAGTGTAAGTGGTAAAAAAACTTTCGCCTAATCGGTGCGAAGTTTTTTTGATCCTCGCCTGTTGAATTGATGAAATCAACCCCCATTTTATCATCAGAGCCGAATTGAGAATTCGCCGTAAGGGAATTCTGGCTTAATTAGCCTGTCCAGAGTGGAAGGCGTATTTATTTCAACCTCGCTGAAGTGCCTTAGGAGGCTGTTTTATGCGTAATTTTGATCTTTCCCCGCTATACCGTTCCGCCATTGGTTTCGATCGCTTGTTCAACGCGCTGGAAGCCGGTCAGAGTCAGGGCAACGGCGGTTATCCGCCTTATAATGTCGAGCTGGTGGACGAAAATCATTATCGCATCGCCATCGCGGTAGCCGGGTTTGCCGAGCAGGAGCTGGAGATCACCACGCAAGATAATCTGCTGATCGTGCGCGGGGCGCACAATAACGAACCGGCAGAAAAAACCTATTTATACCAGGGCATCGCCGAGCGTAATTTTGAGCGTAAATTCCAGCTGGCCGAACATATTCAAATTAAAGGCGCCAAACTGGAGAATGGCCTGTTGTATATCGACATGCAACGCATCGTGCCGGAAACATTAAAACCGCGCCGCATCGAAATTAAATAAATTTCCGTTTCGCCGGCAGGTACGCTGCCGGCAAATAATACCTAGCCTGCCGTCAGGGGGCTGAATAAACACATCTCGCTTAATGAAAGGAGTTGTTCCTATGCGTAATTACGATTTATCCCCGCTTCTGCGTCAGTGGATTGGTTTTGATAAATTGGCCAGTTCAATGGGGGGCCAGGAACCCCAGGGGTTCCCACCGTACAACATCGAGAAAAGCGATGACAATCACTACCGCATTTCTCTGGCGCTGGCCGGTTTCCGGCAGAGCGAACTGAATATCGAGGTGGAAGGGCCGCGGCTGACCGTCAGCGGTAAACCTACGCCGCCGGAAAAACAGGTCGAATACCTGCATCAAGGCCTGGTGTGCAAAGAGTTCCAGCTGACCTTCACCCTGGCGGAGCATCTGCAGGTGTCCGAGGCCAAATTTGAAAATGGCCTGCTGCACATCGATCTGGTGCGTCAGGTGCCGGAAGCCTTGCAGCCGCAGCGCATCGCCATCGGTGCGACGCCGGAGCTGGAAGCCAAATAACCGACTGAAAAACGGTCATCATCATGCGGGGGAGATCCAGACGGATCTCCCCCGCTGCGTTATGTGGCGCACGCCACAGTCCCCCCGTCTGTCCGATGTCATAATCCTTGTTAATTGTGTGCTTTTAACCGTGAATTCCCGTTTCAACTTTGGCAAGGATGTGACCTATGAGCGATATCGCCCTGACCGTCAGCATGTTGGCGCTGGCGGCCGTCATTGGGTTGTGGATGGGGAACTGGAAGCTGTACGGCGTCGGACTGGGCATCGGCGGCGTGCTGTTCGGCGGCATCCTGGTCGGTCACTTCGCCCAGAGCGGGCAAATCAGCCTGAACGGGGACATGCTGCACTTTATCCAGGAGTTCGGCCTGATCCTGTTCGTCTACACCATCGGTATTCAGGTCGGCCCCGGTTTCTTCTCTTCGCTGCGCGTCTCTGGTCTGCGCCTCAACGCCTTCGCGGTGCTGCTGGTGCTGACCGGCGGCGTCGTGGCGGCGGCGGTGCACAAGCTGTTCGACGTGCCGCTGCCGATCATCCTCGGCGTGTTCTCCGGCGCGGTCACCAACACTCCGGCGCTGGGTGCCGGTCAACAAATCCTGACCGATCTCGGTTCCGATCCGGCGTTGGTGGACGGGATGGGCATGGGCTACGCCATGGCCTATCCGTTCGGCATTTGCGGCATCCTGCTGGTGATGTGGCTGATCCGGCTGTTTTTCCGCATCAACATCGAGCGCGAGGCGCAGGCGTTTGAAAGCAGCCTGGGCAATCAGCGTGAGCTGCTGCACGCCATGAACGTGGCGGTGCGCAATCCCAATCTGCAGGGCATGGCGATCAAGCAGGTGCCGCTGCTCAACGGTGAAGCGATCGTCTGTTCGCGCCTCAAACGCGGGGAGCTGCTGATGGTGCCGGCGCCGCATGAGCGGCTGGAGCTTGGCGACTACCTGCATTTGGTGGGCAAACGCGAAGATCTGGAAAATGCCCGGCTGGTGATCGGCGAAGAGGTGGATGCCTCGCTGTCGACGCGCGGCACCGCGCTGCAGGTGGTGAGGGCGGTGGTGACCAACGAACAGGTGTTGGGCAAGAAAATCCGCGATCTGAACCTGAAGCAGAAGTATGACGTGGTGATTTCACGCCTCAACCGCGCCGGCGTGGAGCTGGTGGCCGGCAGCAACGTGACGCTGCAGTTCGGCGACATTCTCAACCTGGTCGGTCGACCGGAGGCCATCGACGCGGTGACGGCAATCGTCGGCAACGCCCAACAAAAACTGCAGCAGGTGCAGATGCTGCCGGTCTTTATCGGCATCGGGCTCGGGGTGCTGCTCGGCTCCATTCCGCTGTTCGTGCCCGGCTTCCCGGCGGCATTGCGGCTGGGGTTGGCCGGCGGGCCGCTGGTGGCTGCGCTGATCCTAGGGCGCATCGGCAGCATCGGCAAGCTGTATTGGTTTATGCCGCCGAGCGCCAACCTGGCGCTGCGCGAACTGGGCATCGTGCTGTTTCTGGCGGTGGTTGGATTGAAGTCGGGCGGCAACTTCATCGATACGTTGTTGCACGGCGAGGGGCTGACGTGGGTCGGGTACGGCGCGCTGATCACCGCCATTCCGCTGCTGAGCGTCGGCATTCTGGCGCGCACGGTGGGCAAGATGAACTACCTGACGCTGTCCGGCATGTTGGCGGGATCGATGACCGATCCGCCGGCGCTGGCCTTCGCCAACGGTCTGCATCCTACCAGCGGCGCCGCTGCGCTGTCTTACGCCACCGTGTATCCGCTGGCGATGTTCCTGCGCATCATGTCGCCGCAGCTGCTGGCGGTGCTGTTCTGGACGCTGTAACGCTGCCCGACTACAGCCGGTAAGGCATTAACACGCCGTTGTCAGTGCCGAAATCTTTGGGGTTGCGGGAGATGAGCGTCCGGAACCCCACCTGCGCGGTGGCCCAGATAATGGCGTCCGGCAGCTTCACATGCTGTGAGTGGCGTAGTTCTACGGCGCGTTCGGCAACTTCATCGGTAATAGGCAACAGCAGGAATTGCCCTAAAAACTGGCGCGTTTTCAGCTCCAGCGCCGGCCCCTGTTTTTTGGCACCCACCATCACTTCCATCCAGGTGATGGCGCTAATAGCCGGGTTGATGTGGTATTCGGTCAGAACGTCTTTGGCTTGAGGAATGCCGTTGAGATAATCGATCAGGATATTGGTGTCGAATAGCGCCCGTTGAACCACCATTATTCCCACTCCTCGCGCTGACGATTTTCGTAGTCTACGCCATCGCCCATCGCCCCGGACCAGAGCCCGAAAGCATTGCTGGGATCTTCAACGTGGTTCTCCGTCAGATAACGGGAGACGGCCTGACGGATGATTTCGGCCCGGGGAACGTGGCGGATATTTTTCAAATTGTCGAGCTGCCGCAGGTCTTCTTCAGGTAAATCGATCACGATGCGGGTCATCGCTAGCCCTCCAAAAAAAAGATATACGATATATGCATCGTATATCTTTATCGGTCGATTTTCAATCAGCTGGCGTTAGCCTTCCTGATGCGCGCGTTCGATCTCTTCCGCCAGGATCGCTACGCCGCGCTCGATTTTCTCCGGGTCGGGCACGTAGTTCATGCGCATGCACTGGTGGGTGTGCGGCCAGTCGTGCTCCAGCCCCGGGAAGAAGTAGTGGCCCGGCACCATCAGCACGCCGCGCTTTTTCAGGCGCTGATACAGCACTTCGGTGGTGATCGGCAGATCCTTGAACCACAGCCAGAGGAAGATAGCCCCTTCCGGTTTGTGGATCAGGCAGCGCTCCGGCGACAGGTAGCGGCGGATAATCTCGATGGTGTGCTCGACGCGCTGTTTGTAGAACGGGCGAATCACCTCGTTCGACAGGCGCAGCAGATCGCCGCGCGCGATCATTTCCGTCGCCATCGCCGGCCCCATGCTGCCCGGCGACAGGCTGATGATGCCGTTCATGTTGGTCAGCGCGGTGATCACCTTCTCGTCGGCGATCACGATGCCGCAGCGCGAGCCCGGCAGGCCGAGCTTGGACAGACTCATGCACAGGATGGTGTTCGGGTTCCACAGCGGCGTGGCGTCGCTGAAGATGATGCCGGGGAACGGCACGCCATAGGCGTTGTCGATCACCAGCGGAATATCGCGCTGCTGTGCCAGCAGGTCGAGCTTCATCAGCTCTTCGTCGGTGATCACGTTGCCGGTCGGGTTGGTCGGCCGTGAAACGCAGATCATGCCGATGTCGTCGCCGATGGTGAGGTGTTCGAAATCAACGTGATACTTGAACTGGCCATCCGGCAGCAGCTCGATGTTCGGCTTGGCGGAGACGAACAGCCCTTCGTCCAGCCCGGCGTCGGCATAGCCGATATATTCCGGCGCCAATGGGAACAGCACGCGGCGGCGCGAACCGTCGGCATAGCGGCCGGCGAACAGGTTGAACAAGTAGAAAAACGCGCTTTGGCTGCCGTTCGTCAGTGCAATATTCTGTGGCGAAATCTCCCAGCCGAGCTCGTCGCGCAGCAGATTGGCCAGCGCTTTCAGCAGCGCGTCCTTGCCTTGCGGGCCGTCGTAGTTGCACAGCGCTTCGGTCAGTTTGCCCTGATCGAGCATCTCCTGGCACAGCTGTTTGAAGTAGGCTTCCATCTCTGGGATCTGCGCCGGGTTGCCGCCGCCGAGCATGATGGCACCGGGGGTGCGCAGGCCTTCGTTCAGGTCGTCCATCAAACGGGTAATGCCCGCATAACGGGTAAATTTTTCGCCGAAAAGTGAGAAAGTCATAGGTGCAGCAGTACTGTTTCTTAGCAGGTAATCCCCCACCATACCGCCAGACAAATCCCGCTGCAATGCGGCCGACAAATCGACCAATGGGCACAAACTTCGCCCATTGGCCGATTGGTAGCATATTACACTGGATTATTGTGACCGTTCGCCGGCCCACACCACCATCACCTTATCGTCGCCGAGCCGGCGGCTGAAGGCGTAGTAGGCGGCGTGCGGCTGCGGGGTTTGCACGCCGCCGCCGATCGCCGGGTGGCGAGCGCGGAACTGCCCCAACCGTTGCCAGTGGGCCAGCAGCGGGGCTTTTTCTCCCAGCAGCTCACGCCAGTTCATGTCGGAGCGGGTGCCCTGCAGCGGATCGGAACCGGTTGGGCCGAGCGGGCGGCCGCTTTCATCGCCGTAGTAAATCTGCACCGCGCCCGGCGCCAGCAACAGCAGGTTCGCCGCCCGCTGTTGCAGCGGCAGCGAGCCTTTGGCGTCGCTGGCGAAGAACAGCCGGGTGTCGTGCGAAGAGAGGTAGCTCAGCACGTTGAAATCCTGCAGCCGCTCGGCCATCTGCCGGTAGGTGGCATCGATGTCGGCAAAGCAGCCCAATGCCTGCGCCGCCTGGTCCTGGAAGTCGAAGTTGATCATCGCGTCGAAGCCGTTTTGGTAATAGTCGCTTTTCATCACCCCGTGGCCCCAGGCCTCGCCGGTCATCCAAAACGGCGCGTCATCCAGCGCCTGCTGCGGATGCTCCGCTTTCCACGCCGCTAATGCCGCCGTGGCGCGCTGTTTCAACAGCGCCAGCGTCGGTTTTTCCACGTGCTTGGCGGTATCGACGCGGAAACCGTCGATGCCGTAATCGCGCACCCACTGGCTGAGCCAGACGGTCAGGTAATCGCGGGTGGTGGCGCCGGGAATGTCGCGCGCGGCGGTGTCGGGTTTGTGGCGATAGAACAGCGGCAGGCCGCTGGCGCCGGGCGCTTCGGTTTTGATGTCCGGCAGGAAGGCCAGCGACATCGTCAGGTCGTCATAGCCCGGTGAGTCATAGTCGCTGATGTCGGTGCGGATCCAGTTTTTCCCCCACCATTGGCGCCAGCCCGCTTTGTCGCTGAAGTTGATGTAGTCGTTGAAGCTGTGCCAGTTTTGCCCCGGTCCGGGGCGCCAGTCGCTCCAGTTTTTCCCCAGGGTTTTCTCCACCTCTGTACCTTGCAGATACAGCGAGCCGAAGTGGAACGTCTGCATATCCGCCAGCGTGGCGTAACCGACATGGTTCACCACCACGTCGAACAGAATGCGAATGCCGCGCCGATGCGCCTGCTCGACCAGCGTGCGCAGCTCCTGTTCGGTGCCCATGTTGGCGTCGAGGCGAGTCCAGTCCAGCGCGTAATAGCCGTGATAGGCGTAATGCGGGAAATCGCCTTTGGTGCCGCCGCCAACCCAGCCGTGGATCTGCTCCAGCGGCGAGCTGATCCACAAGGCGTTGACGCCCAGCTGCTGCAGATAATCCAGCTTCTGCGTCAGGCCGGCCAGATCGCCGCCGTGAAAGGTGCCTATTTCCTGCAGGCCGTCGCTGCGGCGCCCGTAGCTGTGGTCATTGGCCGGGTTGCCGTTCTCAAAGCGATCGGTCAGCACGAAGTAAACCGTGGCGTTATGCCAGCTGAACGCCGCCGGTTTCGCCGTGGCGGCGGATTCCAGCAGCAACAGGCCGCCGCTGGCGGCGGCGGGCTGCAGCGTGATTTTCCCCTGGCTCACCTGCGCCGTTTGACCGGAATAGAAATCGCGCAGCGTTTCGCCTTCGGCGAAGGTGGAGGCGACGTCGACCGTGACCGGCTTGCCGTCCCAGCGCGGGCAGCTGCGGACGGCAACGGCGGTGCTTTCCGGCGCGCTGCTCAGGCTGAGCTGCAGCGTCGGCGTGCCGCTGCGGGTGTCGATGCGCACCTGATAGTCGCCGGCGCGGAACTGCCGCCAGCTGACCGGCGGATGAGTGCCGCAGGGCTGCAGCGACAGCGTCTGGTTAAGCTTCACCGCCTCGGCCGGCTGCCAGCAATGGTTATCCTGATACAGCCGCAGCGGCAGCTGGCCTTTGGGCAGCGCGGCCTGGCTGGCGAACAGCCCGGCGGCCGTTTCGTCGAAGGCCGGGAAGCCCGGCAGCGTCCAGCCGGCCAGCGCCGAAGGCGACAGCAGCATCAACAAGGGCAGGGGTAACAGTTTCATGGCTCTCCTTACGCGCGGCAGGAAGCGTTTTTTCGCAGGGTAGCGCCCAGTGTGGCAAACGGTGGAAAAATGGCCTCCTCCCTGCGGGGGGTTTTCGGGGAGGAGAGGAAGGGCGGAGCGTTTTCGGATTGATTCGGCTTGGCTTTGCGCGCGCGCTGCGGCAGATTAAACGATGAACATCAAAGGAGGTTAGCGATGACGGACAAAAACTGGCGAGAAGAGATCGTTCAGGCAATTCAGGATGCCGAATTGCAGCACTTCGCCGAAGAACATCAGCTGCAGGCGCTGTTCGCACCGCAGCAGGAAGAGCAACACGGCCGGTTATCCGCAGAGCACCGGCCGCGCTGAGTTATTTCCGCAACAGCTGCGGGTTGACGCAGTTTTCTTTCACCGTGCCGGTCAACGCGGCGATCAAATTATCCACCGCGCAGGCGGCCATGCCGTAGCGCGTTTCATGGGTGGCGGAGCCGATGTGCGGCAACGCCACCACGTTCGGCATGCTGAGCAGCGGCGAGTTGGCCGGCAGCGGCTCTTTCTCGAACACGTCCAACCCGGCGGCGTGGATCACGCCGTTTTGCAGCGCTTCGATCAGCGCCTGCTCATCCACCACCGGCCCGCGGCCGGCGTTGATCAGAATGCCGCTTTTCTTCATTTTCGCCAGCTGTTCGCGGCCGATCATGTGGAAGGTTTGTTCGGTCAGCGGCAGCGTGATGCAAACGAAATCCGACTCGGCCAGCAGGGTGTCCAGATCGCAGCGGCGCGCGTTGAAGCGCTGTTCCGCCTCTTCATGCGTGCGGCGGGCGTTGTACAGCACCGGCATGCCGAAGCCGAAATGCGCGCGCTGCGCCAGCGCCAGGCCGATGCGCCCCATGCCGAGGATGCCGATGGTTTTATGGTGCACGTCGACGCCGAACCAGTCCGGCCCGATGCTGCCGCGCCATTCGCCGGCCTTCACCCGCTCGGCCACTTCCACCACCCGGCGCGCGGTCGCCAGCACCAGGCTCATGATGGTGTCGGCGACGGTTTCGGTCAGCACCGTCGGGGTGTGCATCAGCAGCACGTTATGGGCGTTGAGCGCCTCGACGTCGAAGTTGTCGTAGCCGACGGAAACGGTCGAGGCCGCGCGCAGTTTGGGTGCCTGCTGCAGGAAGGCTTCGTCAATTTTACCGCCGGAACCGATGATCCCTTCGGCCTGCTGCAGCGCCTGGCGCAGTTCGTCGCGGTTCTCCGGCTGCAGGCCGTTGAAGGCGTGCACGGTGAAGTGCTGTTCCAGACGTTCACGCAGATCGGCAGGCAGGCTTTTGTACAATACGATAGAAGGCTTCATCACGAACTCCAGCTGGGCCAAAGGGGGCATGGCGCCCCCCCGGTTGGGTTAACAGATAAAAAGTATAACCGGATCAAGCCAATTGCGGCTGGATCTCGTTGCGGGCGGGTTTGACGATCAGCGTCAGCACCACCGCCACCACCAGTGCGATGGCCATAAACATGTAAGAGGCCGCCGGGCTGCCGGTGGCGCCATTCAGATAGCCGACGAACCACGAACCGAAGAACGACCCCAGCGCGCCCATGCTGTTGATCAGCGCCATGGCGCCCCCGGCGACGTTTTTCGGCAGCATTTCCGGAATGATGGCGAAGAACGGCCCGTAGGGGGCGTACATCGCGGCGCCGGCGACCACCAGCAGGCCGTAGGAGATCCAGAAGTGGTTGGTGCCGACGGCGTAAGAGCCGAAGAACGCCAGCGCGCCGATCAGTAGCAGCGGCCAGACGAACAGCTTGCGGTTTTGCATTTTGTCCGACGCCCAGGAGACCACGATCATGGCGATGGTCGCCGCCAGGTAAGGCACCGCCGACAGCCAGCCGGCTTCCACCATGCCCATCTGCATGCCGCTGCGCAGGATGGAAGGCAGCCACAGCACGAAGCCGTACACGCCGATGCTCCAGGCGAAGTACTGCACGCACAGCAGGATCACGTTGCGCGAACGGAAGGCTTCGCCGTAGTTGCGCACGGCCTTGATGCCTTTCTGCTCTTCGTCCAGCTGCTGTTGCAGCGCCAGTTTCTCCTCGGCGCTCAGCCAGCCGGCCTGCGCCGGTTTGTCTTTCGCCAGCACCCACCAGCAGAACGCCCAGATAACCGCCGGAATGCCCTCGATGATGAACATTTCGCGCCAGCCGAAAGCGTGAATGAGATAACCGGACACCACCGACATCCACAGCACCGTCACCGGATTGCCGAGGATCAGGAAAGTATTGGCGCGTGACCGTTCCGATTTAGTGAACCAGTTACTGATGTAGATCAGCATCGCCGGCATCACTGCCGCTTCCACCACGCCGAGGATAAAGCGGATGGCGGCCAACATCGGGATATTGCTGACCACGCCGGTCAGCGAGGCGCAACCGCCCCACAGGATCAGGCACCAGAAGATCAATTTTTTGACGCTGCGGCGTTCGGCGTAGATGGCGCCGGGAATTTGGAAGAAGAAATAACCGAGGAAAAACAGCGCACCCAGCAGCGAGGCCATGCCTTTGGTGATGCCGAGATCTTCATTGATGCCGGCGGCAGAGGCGAAGCTGAAGTTGGCGCGATCGAGATAGGCCAGGCTGTAGGTGATAAACACGATGGGCATGATGTACCACCAGCGTTTGGCCGCGACAGTCGCTTTGTTCATGTTCAGTATCCTTCAGTGGTGTTGCATCCCCTTCGCCCGGCACGCTGGGCATGCAAGACAAAGGGGCAGATGCTCTCCCGACGCGTCCCGGTTGTAGGGCCAGAGGCTGACGTCATGCGGAGAAGTCGTTTTTTTTATTGTTATTCGGCCAGCGCCGCGCGGGTTGGCAGGCCTTCGCTGTCGCCGATGGCCTGGATCGCCAGCGAACCGATTTTGTTGCCGCGCTGCACCGCCTGTATCAGCGTTTTTCCTTCCAGCAGGGCGCTGAGGGTGCCGACGGCAAAGCCATCACCGGCACCGACGGTATCCACCACGTTGTCGACCTTCACTGCGGCCACTGCCGCCTTGTCACCGGCGGCGGTTTTAAACCAGGCGCCGTCCGGGCCGGTTTTGATGATCACCGCCTGCACGCCGCGTTCCAGATAGAAATCGGCGATGCCTTCCGGCGTCGATTGGCCGGTGAGGATCTGCCCCTCTTTCAGCCCCGGCAGCACCCAGTCGGCGGCGAATGCCAGCTGGTTCAGCTGCTCGATCATCACCTCGCGGCTAGGCCACAGCACCGGACGCAGGTTGGGGTCGAACGAAATGGTTTTGCCCATGGCGCGCATTTCGCGCGCCGCATGGTGGCACAGGGCCAGCGACTCGCTGGACAGCGCCGCTGCAACGCCGCTCAGGTGCAGGTGGCGTGCGGAACCGAAATACTCAGGGTCGAAATCGGCGACCGACAGGTGGCTGGCCGCCGAGCCTTTGCGGAAGTATTCCACGCTGGGATCGGTACCATCGGTGGTTTTGGATTTCACCTGAAAACCGGTGGGATAGTGGCCGTCGACCGTCACCTGCCGGTAGTTGATGCCTTCTTTTTTCAGCTGCTGCAGGGTGAAGCGGCCGAACGAATCGTTGCCGACGCGGCTGACCCAGCCGACGTTCATGCCCAGACGCGCCAGGCCGATCGCCACGTTCAATTCGGCGCCGGCGATGCGTTTGGTGAAGGTTTCCACCTCCGCCAAATCGCCGGTTTGCGCCGCCACGAACATCGCCATGGCTTCGCCCAGCGTGACCACATCCAGGGGCGCCTGCTGCGCCGTCGTTGCCGTTAACGTTGTCATCATGGGGTTACTCCGCACGCAAGATATTGACGTAATGGCGGGTGACGGCTTCCAGATCATCGCCCTGCAACGGGAATTCGATGCCGCGCGGCGCATCGTGCGGCAGGCGGGCCAGCAGATCGCGCCAGCTGCCGTCGGTATCGTCCAGCGCGACGGCGCGCCAGCCACGCGGGCCTTGGGTGGCGGCTTTGACGTGCACGTAACCGACGTGGCGGGCCAGGCGTTCGGCGGCGGCGAAGGCGTCTTGCCCCACCCACAGCCAGTTGGCCATATCGAAGGTCATGCTGACCGGCAGGTGGCTATCTTCTGCGGCGTGGAAAAAGGCGTTCAGCATCGACAAAATGCCGCAGTCCGGCGTCTGATCGTTCTCGACCACCAGTTTGACCGGGTGCTGCTCCAGCGCCACTTTCAGCTCGGTAAAATCGAAGCCGGGGCGGAAATGGCCGAGGGACAGCTTCAACCGGCGCGCGTTCAGCGCCTGCGCTTCTGCCAGCAGCGCAGGCAGGTTGGGGTTCAGCGTATGTTGCGGGGTGAACAGCGCCTCAGGGGCGGAGTAGACGGCGAACAGCTGCTGGCGATCGATCTCTTGCGCCAGGGCCGGCAGGCTGTCCAGTTCGCCGGCGGCGAACAGTTCGCGGCGGATCTCGACCCCGTCGGCGCCTGCGCCGGCGATGATGGGCAACAGCGCGCGCTGGCCGCCGTGTTGTTTGACGGTATCGGTGCCGTAGGCGCCGGTGACCACGATGATTTCTGTTTTCATTTTGACTCCTGAGGCGGCATTGTCGCCGCCGCTGCTGTTACCGGTACGTTAAATGGAACCGGTTCCAGCGGAAAGCGACAGAGTGTAAAAATATGATCGCAATCACGAAGCTGAGCAAAAAACAGCCGATGAGGGCGGGGCGGGCAACGGCCCCGGAGAAGGCGGGTTAGCGGGTGGTGGAGCCGCGGACGATCAGCTCGCCGGAGAACATCTGCTCGCCGCTGGGGGCAGCCAGGCCCTGAATGCGCTGCACCAGCCGCTCCAGCGCCGCGTGCCCCATTTGGTAGGTGGGCTGTTTCAGCGTGGTGATGCCGACGCCCGCCAGCTCCGCCCACTCCAGCTCGTCGAAGCCCAGCAGGCCGATGTCGTTGCCCCACTGAATGCCGAGCCGGCGCATGGCGCGCGCCACCTGCAGCGTCAGGGCGCCGTTAGCGGAGATCACCGCCTTGCGCATGCCGCGATGGCGGCCGCTGAAATCGCTCAGCACCTGCTCCAGCTTCTGCCGATCGTTGAGCGGCGTTTCGGCCTGCTCCGCCAACAGCGTGGGGTGCTGCGCCATGGTGTGTCTGAAAGCGTGCAGGCGTTCGAGACGGGTATTGACCGTACCGAGCGGCTCGCTGAGGAACAGGATTGCTTCGAAACCTTGTTGCAGCAGATGTTCGGTGGCGACGGTGGCGGCTTCGCGGTTGTTCAGGCCCACCACGTCGCAGGCGAAGTCGGGGATTTTGCGGTCGATCAGTACCATCGGCAGCATCGACTGTTGCAGCGTGGATAACGCTTCCTCGCGCATGCCGACCGCGTTGACCACGATGCCTTCCACCCGGTAACTGCTGAGCAGCTGCAGGTAGTGCTGTTCCTGATTGACTTCGTTGTTGGTGTTACACACCAGCAGGGTAAAGCCGTGCTGGCGGCAGGCGGCCTCGATGCCGCGCATCACGTCCACCGAATAGGGGTTGGTGATATCGGCGAGGATCAGGCCGATCAGGCGGGTCTGGCCGCCTTTCAGGCTGCGCGCCATCTGGCTTGGCCGATAGTCGAGCTGCCGGATCGCCTGTTCGATGCGCTGTTTGAGATCGTCGGAAAGCAGGTGTTGTTCACCATTCAGATAGCGCGACACGCTGGTCTTGCCGGTTTTGGCGATGCTGGCCACATCGCTGATGGTGGCGCGCCCTGAGGCGCGCGTTGCCTTGACAGTGCTCACAGCCGATCCCTCCTGCGGTTAATTGCCAAGGAGACTACCATACCCGATGTGCGGGCGGGAGTATTGAAGGGTAAGGAGAAAATCGCAGGGAGGCGGCGGGGCGCCGGTTGCGCGCCCCGCACGGGATTACTGCAGCGGGCTGAGGGTGATCTCGACGCGGCGGTTTTGCGCCTTGCCTTCCGCGGTGCTGTTGGAGGCGATCGGGTTGTCCGGGCCGGCACCGGTGGTGCGGATACGGTTTGCCGCCACGCCCTGGGTGATCAGCGCGCTGGCTACGCCGTCGGCGCGCTGCTGCGACAGGTTCATGTTGAGCGATCGGGAGCCGGTGCTGTCGGTGTAGCCGACAACGTTGACCGCGGTTTTCGGGTACTCTTTCAGCACCATGGCGACGCCGGTCAGGGTGTTGGCGCCCGCCGGTTTCAGCGTGGCGCTGCTGCTGTCGAAGGTCACGTTGTTCGGCATGTTCAGCACGATGTTGTCGCCCTGGCGGGTGACGCTGACACCGGTGCCTTTCATCTTGTCGCGCAGTTTGGCTTCCTGCACGTCCATGTAATAACCTGCGCCGCCGCCCAGTGCCGCACCGGCCGCCGCGCCGATCAGCGCGCCCTTGCCGCGATCTTTCTTGGAAGAGGACAGCACGCCGACACCGGCGCCCAGTGCGGCCCCGAGGCCTGCGCCGATGCCGGATTTGCCGACCTCGGATTCGCCGGTGTATGGGTTAGTGGTACAGGCCGACAGCGTGAGCGCTACGCTCACTGCGCCGGCAATAATTGCAATGCGTTTTTTCATGTTCTTGTCCTTAATGGCATCAAAATCTGTACGCGCCTGCCCAAAACGGGGGCGCAAAAAATAGGCGACGCAGGTGGGGCCCGCGTCACCGCGCTACTATGACGCGTTGACTCGCCGGCAGTTCCGGAGAAAAACGTGACAAATGATGAGCGCGGGGAAGTGCTGGGGGGAGTTATGCGACAAAACGCCGGGCGGCGCCATGCAGCGGATTCCTAATTGCGCGCATCCGGGGTGTGGATGCGCCTTTTTTAAGCCTAATGGGTTGAATTTTCGACTGCCGACCAGTTCATGATTAGCGTATAGGCCTGGGTTTCTTCATTGAACAGGCGCTGCGTCACCTGAAAGCCGTGCTTGTGGTAGAACGCGCAGGCACGCAGGTTCTGCTGGTACACCTCCAGGCTGAGCCGGCGGTAGCGCTGCTGCACGTGCGTCATCAGCGCCTGGGCGACGCCGCGGCCGTGAAACGCCCGATCGACAAACAGCGCGCCGATGAACTGCTCGTCCAGCACGCTGATAAAGCCGACGATCTCGTCGTGATGCCAGCAGGCCCAGCTTTGCGCGCGCGGCAGGTAGTTTTCCCGCACCAGCGCGGCGCTCTCACGCCAGTACTTTTCCGCCACGAACGGATGGGCGGCGATGGTGCTGGGCAGCCACAGCGCCATCAGCCGTTCGATATCCTCCGGTCCACAGGGGCGGATCACCGTGGCTTTGGGTAGCAGATGCACCCCGTCAGATGATCGTTCACCAGCCCGCTGGCCTGCATGAAGGCGTAACAAATGGTGGAGCCGATAAACTTGAAGCCGCGCTTTTTCAGCGCTTTGGACATGGCGTCGGACTGTTCGGTTTTGGCCGGCACCTGGTTCAGCGCCTGCCAGCGATTGAGCTGCGGCCGGCCGCCGACGAAGTCCCAAATGAAAGCGACGAAATCTTCGCCGGCCGCTTCCATCGCCAGATAGGCTTTGGCGTTGGTGATGATGGCTTCTATCTTGCCGCGGTGGCGGATGATGCCGCTGTCCTGCAGCAGGTTTTCCACGTCCTCTGTGGTCATGGCGGCGACACGCTGCGGATCGAAACCGTGGAAAGCGCGACGGTAATTCTCGCGCTTTTTCAGAACGGTGATCCAGGAAAGGCCGGCCTGTTGCCCCTCCAGACACAGCATTTCAAACAGTTCGCGCGCGTCGGTGGTGGGCGCGCCCCATTCCTTGTCGTGATACTCGAGATACAACGGATCGGCCGTCACCCAACCGCAACGTTCGTCTGCCATCCTGACTGTCCTTATGCTGTGTTTATGAACAGTAATCATCGCTCGTAGCGCCGAACTTGGCAAGCCTCTGATTGTTTTGTCATCAGCCCGCTTGACGTGACGAAAAAGCCGACAATAGTTACTACATGGCCGGTGGAAAACCGGTCAACGATAAAAACGACATTGCCTTCATTTGCAGGCTCTCAGGAGTCGATTCATGCCTCTAAAAATAACGTGCATGCCCCGCCCGGCGGCGCTTGCAGTGGCGCTACTTTGCAGTGTGACCCTACCGGCTCAGGCGTACGATCAACTGTACGTCTTTGGCGACAGCCTGAGCGATACCGGCAACAACGGCCGGTTCACCTATGACGGCAACCAGCACTTGCTGTACGACGAAGCGTTGGCGCAACGCATCGGGGCGGCGCTGGTGGCTTCGGACAACGGCGGTGAAAACTACGCCGCCGGCGGCGCCGTGGCGGTGCCGGGCCTGAACCCGGTCGACAACACCCAGGATCAGGTGCAGCGCTATCTGAACCGGGTCAATGGCCAGGCCGACGGCGACGGGCTGTATATTCATTGGATCGGCGGCAACGATCTGGCGGCGGCGGCGCTGAATGCCGCTACCGCGCCCGGCGTGGCCTATAACAGCGCTGCGGCCGCCGCTGCGCAGGTGCATTCGCTGCTGAACGCCGGCGCCGGCACGGTGATCGTGCCAACGGTGCCGAACATCGGCTCCACGCCGCAGCTGATGGAATTGATCATTCAACAGGCGCTGTCGCCGGTGCAGGGGGCGGCGATCCAGGCGGCCTATGCCACGCTTAATTCGGTGGCGACGCCGGACAACGCTTCACGCACGCAGGCGATCCACGCGGCGTTGGCCGCCGCGGCGAAGCAGGGCAGCGCCATTCCTCAGGTGCAGCAGGCGATCGCCGCGCAGCTTATCGCGGCGTATGACAGCCTGAGCGCGCAGGCCGCCCAGCTGACCGATTTCTATAATCAAAGTGAAGACCGTCTGCTGGCGCAGGGCGGCGGCAATATCGTGCGGGTGGACGTCAACAAGCTGTTCGCCGAAGCGATCGCCAATCCGGCGCAGTTCGGCTTCGCCAACACCGCCGGTATGGCTTGCCCGCCGGGCGTTTCCTCGGCGGTTTGCCGTTCCGATATGCCCGGCTTCGACGCCAGCCAGTCCTATCTGTTCTCCGACCATTTCCACCCCAGCCCGCAGGCGCACCTGCTGATTGCGGATTATATCCAGGCGGTGTTGGATGGCCCGGCGCAGGTGGTGGCGCTGAATCAGGCGACCGCGGCGATGGCGCGCGACAGCCGCGCCACGCTCGACAGTCGCTTCCAGCAGCTGCGCAACGGCGACAACCCGCAGGGATCGCTGGGCGTGTTCGGCGGTTACGCCGGCCAGCACTACGACTATGCCGATAACCGGGCGGCGGGGGACGGCAACGCCACTACCCACAACCTGACCGTCGGCGTGGACTATCAGCTGACCGACGGTTGGTTAATCGGCGCGTTGATCGCCGGTTCCAACGACGATCAGCATCCTTCCAGCCGCTTTGATTACAAGTCGCGCGGGCTGCTGCTGTCGGCCTTCAGTTCGCTGGCGCTATTCGAGCATGGCTGGGTCAACGCCGATCTGCACTATGCGACGATGGATTATGACGACATCCGCCGCAGCATGCGGCTGGGGCCGCTGACGCGCACCGAAACCGGTTCGACCACCGGCAAGCAGTGGGGCGCGCGCGTGACCGCCGGCTATGACTTCCCGATTACTTCTTACCTGACCACCGGGCCGGTCGCGCAGTTCGCCTGGGATTACAGCCGCGTTTCCGGCTACGGTGAAGATGGCGATGACAGCACCGCCATGCGCTTCAACGATCAAACTTATCACTCGCAGATCGGCGCGCTGGGTTGGCGGCTGGATACGCAATTCGGCGTGTTTAACCCTTATGCGGAAGTGAGTTATCAGCATCAGTTCGGCGACGACGTCTACCGCGCCGGCGGTGGCCTGAAATCGACGCAAACCTCGTTCACCCGCGACAGTGCGGGCCAGGACAAAAACTGGGTGGATGTCACGCTGGGGGCCAACATGCCGTTGACGGACAGGGTATCGGCCTTCGCCACCGTGTCGCAAACCGGCGGGCTGAGCAGCGGCGAGCAGTTTATGTATAACGTCGGCGTCAGCGCGCGTTTTTGAATTGGCCATCGGCGCGCTCAACGGCGCAGGAGAAGCCATAAGGGCTGATAAGGGATTTAAGCGGGGGGCGGCCTGGCGTGAATTATGCGGGCCGCAATGACGTTGGCGGAAATACAAAAAAAAACTGATCCTATGAAAGGATCAGGTAGCCACTTGGCCAACACCAGGGAAAATTTTATTTATTATTGTATAACCAAAGATTAACTGTCAATTTGTTTCTGTGGCCCGTTTGCGCCGTATTTCATCCCTGACCTTCCCTTCATACCCAGAGCCTCGGTCCGCCGTGCGCTATCGCCTTATTTTTCACGTTCATAAGAAATAATCTGGCACTTGATCACATTATCTCTCGGTGAGGGGAGTTTTTTAGTTGATAAAATTAACAAAAATAACATTGGCGCAACTTTATCTTGTGGCAAATATAAGGATATGCGTACGCAAATCAGCCTGAATTTGGCCGGCGAGGGGAGATATCGCGTTCAGCTAATTGCTTATTTAAACGGCGGTGAGTGATATTTTTGTTAAGCTCATCTAATGGATTTGGCGGCGTCACGCCTTTCAGGCCGGCTCGTGGATGGCGAGGGGGCCGGCCGGAGCGCTGTGTCTTCACGCTGCGGCCGACGTGTGAAAATCCAGCGCTTCTCGCCCCGATTCGCACTTGTTGCCGGATTCTGGCTGTATATCTTACGGTCAAAGGGTATACTGGCCCATTCCATCTAAATCCACTTGTATCGCGTGCGAATTCAACATGCAAAAGTTTGATACCAAGACCTTCCAGGGCCTGATCCTGACACTGCAGGATTATTGGGCGCGCCAGGGCTGCACCATCGTTCAACCATTGGACATGGAAGTCGGCGCGGGAACCTCACACCCGATGACGTGCCTGCGCGCACTGGGGCCGGAGCCGATGGCCGCCGCCTATGTGCAGCCATCCCGCCGCCCGACCGACGGCCGCTACGGCGAAAACCCGAACCGTCTCCAGCACTACTACCAGTTCCAGGTGGTGATTAAGCCGTCGCCGGACAACATTCAGGAACTCTACCTGGGCTCGCTGAAAGAGCTGGGTCTGGATCCGACCATCCACGACATTCGCTTCGTGGAAGACAACTGGGAAAACCCGACGCTCGGCGCCTGGGGCCTGGGTTGGGAAGTGTGGCTGAACGGCATGGAAGTGACGCAGTTCACCTACTTCCAGCAGGTCGGCGGCCTGGAGTGCAAGCCGGTGACCGGCGAGATCACCTACGGCCTGGAGCGCCTGGCGATGTACATCCAGGGCGTGGACAGCGTGTACGATCTGGTGTGGAGCAACGGCCCGCTGGGTGTTACCACCTACGGCGACGTGTTCCACCAGAACGAAGTGGAGCAGTCCACCTACAACTTCGAATATGCCGACGTCGACTTCCTGTTCTCCTGCTTCGAGCAGTACGAGAAAGAAGCCCAATCGCTGCTGGCGCTGGAAAAACCGCTGCCGCTGCCGGCCTACGAACGCATCCTGAAGGCGGGCCATACCTTCAACCTGCTGGACGCGCGCAAGGCGATTTCGGTGACCGAGCGTCAACGCTACATTCTGCGCATCCGCACGCTGACCAAAGCCGTTGCCGAAGCCTACTACGCTTCCCGCGAAGCGCTGGGCTTCCCGATGTGCAACAAGAAGAACGAGAACTAAGAGGCAGCCATGACTCAACAGACTTTCCTGGTGGAAATCGGCACGGAAGAGCTGCCGCCGAAGGCGCTTCGTTCCCTGGCGGAATCTTTCGCCGCCAACTTCACCGCCGAGCTGGACAACGCCGGCCTGGAACACGGTGACGTGAGCTGGTTCGCCGCACCGCGCCGCCTGGCGCTGAAAGTGGCCAACCTGAGCGCGGCGCAGGCCGATCGCGAAATTGAAAAACGCGGCCCGGCGATCGCCCAGGCGTTCGACGCCGAAGGCAAACCGAGCAAAGCGGCCGAAGGCTGGGCGCGCGGCTGCGGCATCACCGTCGATCAGGCTGAACGCCTGGTGACCGACAAGGGCGAGTGGTTGATGTACCGCGCCCACGTCAAAGGCCAGTCGGCGCAGCAACTGCTGGCCGGCATGGTCAGCACCGCGCTGGCTAAACTGCCGATCCCGAAACTGATGCGTTGGGGCGACTCCGACGTGCAGTTCGTGCGTCCGGTACATACCGTCACGATGCTGCTGGGCGCCGATCTGATCCCAGGCACCGTGCTGGGCATCGACTCTGCGCGCACCGTGCGCGGCCACCGCTTCATGGGCGAAGCCGAGTTCACCCTCGACAACGCCGACCAATACCCGCAGATCCTGCTGGAGCGCGGCAAAGTGGTCGCCGACTATGAAGCGCGTAAAGCCCTCATCAAGCGCGATGCCGAGCTGGCGGCGCAGAAGATTGGCGGCAAGGCCGATCTGAGCGACAGCCTGCTGGAAGAAGTGGCCTCGCTGGTGGAATGGCCGGTGGTGCTGACCGCTAAATTCGAAGAGAAATTCCTGGCGGTGCCGGCGGAAGCGCTGGTGTACACCATGAAGGGCGACCAGAAGTATTTCCCGGTGTATGACGCCGCGGGCAAACTGCTGCCGAACTTTATCTTCGTGGCCAACATCGAGTCGAAAGACCCGCAACAGATCATCTCCGGTAACGAGAAGGTGGTGCGTCCGCGCCTGGCCGACGCCGAGTTCTTCTTCAACACCGACCGCAAGAAACGCCTGGAAGATAACCTGCCGCGCCTGGAAACCGTGCTGTTCCAACAGCAGCTGGGCACCCTGCGCGACAAAACCGACCGCATTCAGGCGCTGGCGGGCTGGGTTGCCGGCCAGATTGGCGCCGACGTCAACCACGCCACCCGCGCGGGTCTGCTGTCGAAGTGCGACCTGATGACCAACATGGTGTTCGAATTCACCGACACCCAGGGCGTGATGGGCATGCACTACGCGCGCCACGACGGTGAGGCGGAAGACGTCGCCGTTGCGCTGAACGAGCAGTATCAGCCGCGCTACGCCGGCGATGCGCTGCCGCAGTCGCTGGTGGCCTGTTCCCTGGCGATCGCCGACAAGATGGACACCCTGGCCGGCATCTTCGGCATCGGGCAGCATCCGAAAGGCGATAAAGACCCGTTCGCGCTGCGCCGCGCCGCACTGGGCGTGTTGCGCATCATCGTCGAGAAAAACCTGCCGCTGGATCTGCAGACCCTGACCGAAGAGGCCGTGCGCCTGTACGGCAGCAAGCTGACCAACGCCAAGGTGGTCGACGAGGTGGTGGAATTCATGCTGGGCCGCTTCCGCGCCTGGTATCAGGAAGAAGGCCACGCGGTCGATACCATTCAGGCGGTGCTGGCGCGCCGTCCGACCAAGCCGGCCGACTTCGACGCACGCGTCAAGGCGGTGTCTCACTTCCGCACGCTGGAAGCGGCGGCGGCGCTGGCAGCGGCCAACAAACGCGTCTCCAACATTCTGGCCAAGTCCACCGAAACGCTGAACGACAGCGTGCGTGCCTCGGTGCTGAAGGACGCGGCGGAGATCCAGCTGGCGACTCACCTGGTGGTGCTGCGCGACAAGCTGCAGCCGTACTTCGCGGCGGGCAACTACCAGGAAGCGCTGGTGGAGCTGGCCGCGCTGCGCGAGCCGGTGGATGCGTTCTTCGATAACGTGATGGTGATGGCGGACGATGCGGAAGTGCGCGTGAACCGCCTGACGCTGCTGAGCAAGCTGCGTGAACTGTTCCTGCAGGTGGCGGACATCTCCGTGCTGCAGTAAGCGATTCTCTGCCGTGAAAAGGCGCCTGCGGGCGCCTTTTTTTATTTCCGTTTCCTGGGCGCGAAGGCAAGGTCGCCTGGCGACTTGGGGGGCGACTTGGGGGGCGACTTGGGGGGCGACTTGGGGGGCGACTTGGGGGGCGACTTGGGGGGCGACTTGGGGAAATTGAAGCGTCCGGTCGCCGACGGCAATGAACCTCAGTGCGTTTTGCGCACGATTTTCAACCGCATCCGGCCGGGGTAATGCTCACCGCAGGCGGAATCGCGTATCGGAACGCCGCCAGTTGATCTATTCTTATAGGCGCACGGAGTGCGGAAAAAGGGGCGGAGTCCAATGAAAAAGCAGGTTTATAACAGGAGTTATGTCACATGGCGGTAGGGATCCAGAGCAGAGGTTTCGCGCGTTGGTTGGCACCGGTATTGGCATTGTTGGTGGTCATGCAATTGACCGCCTGCGGCGATAAAGAGCCGGAACAGCGCAAAGCATTTATCGATTACTTACAGAATACCGTGATGCGCAGCGGGGCGAACATCCCCACGCTGAGCGAAGATCAGAAGCAGAAGTTCGGCAACTATGCCGGCGATTACGCGATTTTGGTCGGCTTCTCGCAGCAGTTGTCCAAGTCGGTCGGCGCCAGCCTGACCCCGGCGCTGGATCAGATTAACCAGATCCGCACCGCGCAGGACTATCTGAACAAACGCGATGCGCTGCAGCAATCGGTCGGGGCGTTGAACCTGCTGGGCCAGCAGATCCAGTCCGCCAAATCACAGGCGGATACCGCCCGTGCGGCGCTGAAGCAGCCCGACGATCTGAAGGCGGTATACAACCAGGCCTATGACAAAATCGTCACCGCACCGGCCAACGCCCTGATGCCGGCGATCCCGACCACCGCCAGCTTCGTGCAGGATCTGGTGCAGGTTGGCGATTTCCTGCAGAGCCAGGGCAATCAGGTCAGCTTCAACAACAACGGCGTGCAGTTCCGTACCGCGCAGCAGGTGGCGCAGTACAACACCATGATGTCGAATCTGGTGGCCAAACAGCAGAACCTGGTAAACGCGCAGAAAGCCATTCAAAGCGTGACGCAATAAAGCCTCCACGCACGCAGCAGGCCGGCATTGCCGGCCTGTTTTATTTCCCCTCAGCGTTTCCAATAGCTTGCTGGTTTATTGCGCAGGCTTCTGTACTACACTTCAATTAATCCATTCATTCGGCAATGTAGTTTTCTTTCATTCATCACTTCGCTAGTTCCCGGCGGGATGAGTGCTCACAGGGAAGATCAAACAGAGCGTCGCGATCGGGCGCTGCAGCCAAAAATAAATTGTGATGTTTATCACAATTTAAAAACAAACCATCAATTTAAAAATGTGACAAATATCACATTATTATGGGTTTCAAGGCGGTTTTTTTCTCACTGTGCTTTTTTTACACGCCATAAATGTGATCTTTGTCACTATAAAGGGTGGTTTGTTGGGGTGTTGTATGTGATTTGTATCACAAAAAATCCGTGAAGTTCGCGTGACAAAAACAGCGTGATAGAGTCCGTTTCGCATACAGCGGCAACACGGCTGGATCGTCACAACAATAATCACGCGCTCTATTGTCAGCGCGTAACAATAGGGGTGTGTTTTATGTTTTCACCAGACATCAAGGTCAAAGTACAAAACTTTGGCCGCTTCCTGAGCAACATGGTGATGCCCAACATCGGCGCCTTTATCGCCTGGGGGATTATCACCGCGCTATTCATTCCAACCGGCTGGCTGCCGAATGAAACCTTAGCCAAGCTGGTCGGCCCGATGATCACCTACCTGCTGCCGCTGCTGATCGGTTATACCGGCGGGCGGCTGGTGGGCGGCGATCGCGGCGGCGTCGTCGGCGCCATCACCACCATGGGCGTCATCGTTGGCGCCGACATGCCGATGTTCCTCGGCGCGATGATCGCCGGCCCGCTGGGCGGCTGGGCTATCAAGCACTTTGACCGCTGGGTGGACGGCAAGATCAAAAGCGGCTTTGAAATGCTGGTGAATAACTTCTCCGCCGGCATCATCGGCATGCTGCTGGCGATCCTGGCCTTCCTCGGCATCGGGCCGCTGGTGGAGGTGCTCTCCAAGCTGCTGGCGGCGGGCGTACACGTCATGGTGACGAACAACCTGCTGCCATTGGCGTCCATCTTCGTTGAACCGGCGAAAATCCTGTTCCTGAATAACGCCATCAACCACGGCATCTTCTCGCCGCTGGGTATCCAGCAGGCTACGGAAGCCGGTAAGTCGGTGTTCTTCCTGATTGAAGCCAACCCAGGCCCGGGCATGGGCGTACTGATGGCCTACATGTTCTTCGGCCGCGGCAGCGCCAAGCAATCCGCCGGCGGTGCGGCAATCATTCACTTCCTGGGCGGCATCCACGAAATCTACTTCCCTTACGTGCTGATGAACCCGCGCCTGCTGCTGGCGGTGATCCTGGGCGGCATGACCGGCGTCTTCACCCTGACGATGCTGAACGGCGGCCTGGTTTCTCCGGCTTCTCCGGGTTCGATCCTGGCGGTGCTGGCGATGACGCCGAAAGGCGCCTACTTCGCCAACATTGCGGCGGTGTGCGCAGCCTTTGCCGTCTCCTTCGTGGTGTCCGCTTTCCTGCTGAAAACCTCCAAGGTGAAAGAGGATGACGATCTGGAAGCCGCAACCCGTCGCATGCAAGAGATGAAATCGCAGTCCAAAGGCGGCGCAGCGGCGCCGGCATCGGTCGACGGCGATCTGAGCACCGTGCGCAAAATCATCGTTGCCTGCGATGCGGGCATGGGCTCCAGCGCCATGGGCGCCGGGGTGCTGCGCAAGAAAGTGGCCGACGCCGGGCTGAAGAACATCTCGGTGACCAACAGCGCCATCAACAGCCTGCCGGACGACGTGGATCTGGTGATCACCCACCGCGATCTGACCGAGCGCGCGATGCGCCACGCGCCGCAGGCCCAGCACATCTCGCTGACCAACTTCCTCGACAGCAAGCTGTACAGCGATCTGGTCGATCGCTTGGTGGCGGTCAACAAAACCAGCGACAACCAGCAGAAGGTGCTGGGCGCGCTGGACGACAGCTTCGAAGCCGGTGAGCCGAACCTGTTCAAGCTGAGCGAGAGCAACGTGTTCCTCAACCTGCAGGCCAGCGACAAAGAGCAGGCGATCCGCTTCGCCGGCGAGCAGCTGGTGAAAGGCGGCTACGTCGAGGCGGAGTACGTGCCGGCGATGCTGGAGCGCGAGAAACTCACCTCCACCTACCTGGGCGAGTCGATCGCCGTGCCGCACGGCACCATCGAGGCCAAAGACCGGGTGCTGCGCACCGGCGTGGTGTTCTGCCAGTACCCGCAGGGCGTGCGCTTCGGCGAGGAAGAGGATGAAGTGGCCCGCCTGGTGATCGGCATCGCCGCGCGCAACAACGAGCATATCCAGGTGATCACCAGCCTGACCAACGCGCTGGATGACGAGAGCGTGATCGAGCGGCTGGCGAATACCACCAGCGTGCAGGAAGTGCTGGACCTGCTCGGCGGCAAAAAAGCCGGATAACAGAATCATTTTAAAGGGTGCAGCTTGCTGCACCCTTCGACATTAAGAAGGTAGAGTTATGAAAGCATTACATTTTGGCGCAGGGAACATCGGCCGCGGTTTTATCGGCAAGCTGCTGGCGGACGCAGGGGTTGAGCTGACCTTCGCCGACGTCAATCAAACGGTGCTGGATTTGCTGAACAGCCGTAAAAGCTACGCGGTGCACGTGGTGGGCGAGCAAGAACGCGTGGAGAACGTCAACAACGTCAGCGCCGTCAACAGCGGCAGCGAGGCGGCGGTGGCGCTGATCGCTGAGGCGGATCTGGTGACCACCGCCGTTGGCCCGCAAATTCTCGGTAAAATCGCCGGCACGATCGCTAAAGGGCTGGTGCTGCGTCATCAGCAGGGCAATGTGCAGCCGCTGAACATCATCGCCTGCGAGAACATGGTGCGCGGCACCAGCCAGCTGAAACAGCATGTGTTCGCCGCGCTGCCGCAGGACGAGCAGGCATGGGTTGAGCAGCACGTCGGCTTCGTCGATTCGGCGGTCGACCGCATCGTGCCGCCGGCGGACAGCAGCGATCCGCTGGAAGTGACGGTGGAAACCTTCAGCGAATGGATCGTCGATCAGACCCAGTTCAAAGGCCAACCTCCGGCGATCGCCGGCATGGAGCTGACCGACAACCTGATGGCGTTCGTCGAGCGCAAGCTGTTCACCCTCAATACCGGTCACGCCATCACCGCCTACCTCGGCCAACAGGCCGGGCTGCAAACCATTCGTGACGCCATTCTCGACCCGGCGATCCGCCGCGTGGTGAAAGGGGCGATGGAAGAGAGCGGCGCGGTGCTGATCAAGCGCTACGGCTTCGACGCCGACAAGCACGCCGCCTACATCAACAAAATCCTCGGCCGCTTCGAAAACCCGTATCTGCACGACGACGTCGAGCGCGTGGGCCGCCAGCCGCTGCGCAAACTGAGCGCCGGCGATCGCCTGATCAAACCGCTGCTGGGCACGCTGGAATACGGCCTGCCGCACGCCAACCTGATCCAGGGCATCGCCGCCGCCATGAGCTACCGCAGCGAACAGGATCCGCAGGCGCTGGAGTTGGCGGAATTGCTGAACACGCTCGGGCCGAAAGCCGCGCTGGCGCAAATTTCCGGCCTGCCGGCGGAAAGCGAGGTTGTAGAAGAGGCCGTTGCTGTGTATAACGCCATGCACAAGTAGAATCGTGATGATGAACACCCGAGCGCAGCTTGCTGCGCTCCTGCAACCCGAGTTCGGCATCGACGGCCCTCCCCACGCCTTTCGAAAAGCGACGATGGAAGAAGCACAGGCATTTGAAAACCAGGTTCTGGAAAAGCTGAACGCGGGCAAAACGGTGCGCAGCTTCCTGATCGCGGCGGTAGAGCTGCTGGCGGAAGCGCTCAACGTGCTGGTGGTGCAGGTATTCCGCAAGGATGACTACGCGGTGAAATATGCCGTCGAACCGCTATTGTCCGGCAGCGGCCCGCTCGGGGAGCTGTCGGTGCGCCTGAAGCTGATGTACGGGCTGGGGGTGATCTCCCGCCACGAATATGAAGACGCCGAGCTGCTGATGGCGATGCGCGAAGAGCTGAACCACGACGGCTCGGAATACCGCTTCGTCGACGACGAAATCCTCGGGCCCTTCGGCGAGCTGCACTGCGTGGCCGCGCTGCCGCCGGTGCCGACCTTCCTGCAGCCGGGCGAAGCGGATGAAGCGCTGATCGCCATGCAGCGCCAGCGCTATCAGCAGATGGTGCGCTCCACCATGGTGCTGTCCATTACCGATCTGATCGCCGGCATCGGCGCCAAACAACCTTCCCGACTCTCTCCTCTCGGCCGCGGCTAAGCAAAGGCCGCGCGCCACTCGTCGAACAACAACCACAGCGCGGTGGCGGCCATCAGGCCGGACATCACGCCGTTGAAGGCGCGCAGTTTCCAGGTGACCCGCAGCGCGTTGCGCAACCGGTCGCCCAGCACCGCCCACAGCAGCACGCACGGCAGGTTCAGCAGCGCGAAGCCGGCGATGACCGACAGCGTATGGACAAAGGTGGCGCCTTCGCGCGGGGTGAACAGGATCGCCACGTTGATCACCATCAGCCAGGCCTTGGGGTTGACCGCCTGAAACAGCGCGCCATTGAGCAGGCTCATCGGCTGCGCCTGCTCTTTGGCGTCCGGCGAGGCCGCCTGGAACAGTTTCCACGACAGCCACAGCAGGTAGGCGCAGCCGATCACCGCCAGCGGGAGGCGGATGACGCCGGCCCAGCTCAGTGCCAGTGCCAGCAGCGGGATAATGATCGCCAGCTGCACCGCACAGCCGACGCAGATGCCGAACAGCATCGGCAGGGTGCGGCGCAGGCCGAAGTTGACGCCCGACGAGGCCAGCAGCAGGTTGTTGGGGCCGGGGGTAATCGACATGACGGTGACGTAGCTGACAAAGGCGGAGTCCAGCATGACAGGTTCCTTGAAAATGGCGGTAATCACGAGAGGATCAGCATAATCGCTGCGATGGGATGGTGACAGAACCACAAATCGGATATTGTCATGGTTACAGTTGTGCAAAATGTAAACTGTACCCATTGCCTGGAGAGAAACTGTGACCCTGCTCGATGAAACCCCGGATACCCGTTACCTGCAGCTGGCGGATACGCTGGCCGAGGCCATTCGCCGCGGCACGCTGCGGCCCGGCGACCGCCTGCCGTCGGTACGGCGCTGTGCGCAAACCCATCGCGTCAGCATCAATACGGTAGTGTCGGCTTACCGCACGCTGGAGGATCGCGGGCTGATCGAAGCGCGGCCGCAGTCGGGGTTTTATGTTCGCAGCACGCTGCCGGCGCTGAAGATGGCCTCGGCGCCCAGCGGGCGCATTGAACCGCCGGCGGACGACGTGCTGGCGCTGATCGACACCGTGTTTGCCGCCCAGCAAAACCCGGCTTTCACCAACATTGCGCTGGCCTGCCCGCAGACCAGCGATTTTTATCCCGGCGGCAAGCTGGGGCGCATGTTGTCCTCTCAGCTGCGCCGTCAGCCGGATCTGATCGGGCAGTACCCGTTGCCGCCCGGCAGCCTGCGGCTGCGTCAGCAGATCGCCCGCCGCTCGATGACGCTGGGCATGCTGCTGGAGCCGGGCGACGTGGTGCTGACCCACGGCTGCATGGAAGCGCTGCAGCTGGCGCTGCGCGTCACCACCAAACCGGGTGACTGCGTCGGGCTGGAGTCGCCAACCTATTTCTATCTGCTGCCGCTGCTGGCCAGCCTGGGGCTGAAAGCGCTGGAAATCCCCACCGATCCGCAGCTGGGGCTGTCGCTGGACGCGCTGGAACTGCTATTGAACGAGAAACGGCTGAACGCGGTGATCGCCATGCCGACGGTGCAAAACCCGCTGGGCTGCACTATGCCGCTGGCGGCGAAAAAGCGGCTGGCGCGGCTGATGAACGATCATCAGGTGCCGTTGATTGAAGACGGGCTGTATGCCGAGATCCAGTTCGGCGGCGCGCTGTCGCCGGCGGTGAAGGCGTTCGATCGCGACGGCTGGGTGCTGTTTTGCTCCAGTTTTACCAAAACGCTGGCGCCGGACTTTCGCGTCGGCTGGATCTGCGGCGGCCGTTTCCACGAGGCGTTGCGCAAGCTGAAGGCGGTGTCATCGATGTCCGAGTCGCAGCTGCTGTCGGAAACGCTGGCGACCTTCCTGGAGAGCGGCGGCTACGATCATCATTTGCGCAACCTGCGCAAGCGTTATGCGGCGCAGGTGGACGAGGCGCGGGCGCTGATCGCCCGGCATTTCCCGCGCGGCACGCTGGCCACGCAGCCGGCGGGCGGATTCGTGTTTTGGGTCGAATTTCCCCCCGGCGTGGACAGCGTGGCACTGTTCCATCAGCTGTTGGAGGAGCAGATTTGTTTGACGCCGGGCACCCTGTATTCCCCGAGCGGGCGCTACCGCAACGCGCTGCGGCTCTCCTGCTGCTACCCGTTCAACGCGCGCTACACCCAGGCGTTGGCCCGGCTCGGCGCCAGGGCCTGCGAGATGAGCGGCCTGCCGCCCGGCATTGCGCAGGACGGGTAACGGCGCGCGCCTTTTGCTACAATGCCGGTATCATTGATTAGCGTGCCATTTTGGGCACAACGGGCCAGAGACCATGAAAGAGAAAGAAAAGGCAGAGATCAAGCGCCTGAGCGACCTGCTGGACGCCTTGAACCACAAAGACGCCACCGTGATCCAACAGGGCAACCCTGAGTTGATCGCGCAGCACACCAAAGAGAAAGAGAAACTGGCCACGGAGATCGAACGCCTGAAAAACGTGCGCGGCGAGAAGCTGAGCGCCGAAGCGCAGAAGCTGAGCAAGCTGCCGTTCAGCCGCGAGATCACCAAGAAAGAGCAGGCCGATATGGGTGCGCTGAAGAAAAGCGCGCGCGGGCTGATCGTGGTGCACCCGATGACCGCGCTGGGCCGCGAGATGGGCCTGAAAGCGGTCACCGGTTACGCCAAGAAAGCGTTCTGAACCCCCGGGCATCAGACCTTGGTGGTGAAATACGCCTTGGTCTGATAGGGCACGGTGACCGTGTCCTGGCCCCGCAGTTCCTCTTCTTCCGCCACCAGCTGGCGCAACTGCTCGATAACCTGCTCCTGTTGCGGCTGCGGCAGCGCGGCGATAAAGCTGGTTGAACGCACCCGGTTGTAGATCACGTCCTCCACCGCGCCGCGGTGACCCAGCATAAACACCTGCTCCTGCAGCGGTTCAAAGCCTTTGAACGGGAAGAATTTGCGCCATTCGCCGGTATAGAAACGCGGCGCATCGCCTTCGTGGCTATCGACGATCTGATTCAATTTACGCACCCAACCGACGCGCGCATCGCGCATGTTCCACACCAGACCGAGTTTGCCGCCGGGCTTGAGGATGCGCTGGATTTCCGCCAGCGCCTGCGGCGTGGCGAACCAGTGGAAGGATTGGGCGCAGACCACCGCATCGACGGACTCGTCCGGCAACGGGATCGCCTCGGCGGTGCCCGCCAGCGTTTTCACCTGCGGCAGCGCCGCCGACAGTTTTTCCAGCATTTGCGGCACCGGTTCGACGGCGATCACCTGCGCGCCGGTTTCCAGCAGGCGCGGGGTAAACTTGCCGGTACCGGCGCCGAGATCGATGACCGTCATGCCGGCGTGCAGGCCGATAGTTTCACGCAGCCAGACGGCGATTTCCGGCGGGTAATCCGGCCGGCCTTTCACATAGCGATCGGCGTTGGCCTGATAGCCTTCGGCGGCGGCGTGATGAATCGAATGGATCGGGGTGGTCATTACCTGGCTCCTGGCTGAAAAAACGTGCGGCTACAGTATAGGCGGAAGAATAGGGTTAACGCGGCATTCGGCGCACGTTTTTCATCTTTTCCGCCCGCGATTTCAACGGCCGAGCAGGCGGCGGTTGAAGTCCTCGAGGCGCCCTTCGGCAAGCCGCGTGAGCATGGTCTTGCTCCAGCTGGCGGAGAGGCCGGCCACCGCCAACAGGCGGCGATACTGTTCCGCGTCGAACGGCATGTGCCAGGCGATGGCGATGGCTTCGGCGACCGACACGTCGCTGTTGCGCGCCGCCAGCTCCAGCGGACGATCGCCGCTGACCGCGCCCGGCGACACCACCCGATACAGCCAGCCGCAGCGGCCGCTTTGCTGCATCAGCACCGAAATGTCCTCGATGGCGAAGTGATAATTGAGCTTGAAGCACGGTGAGCGCGGCTGGGTGACCTGGATCAGCGCTTCGCCCCAGCGGAAGATGTCGCCCATAAACACATTGTGTTCGGTCAGCCCTTCGGTGGAGATATTCTCGCCGAAGGCCGGGGCGCAAAACTGCTCTGCCTGCGCCGGAAACTGCTCGCGCCAGTGGACGTAATGCTCGCGCGGGTAGTGGCACAGCGCGCGATCCGGCCCGCCGTGGTAGCTTTTTTCCGCCTGTTCGTCGCCTTCCAGGCCGAGCGGCGTGAGCCGGATGGCGCCATCCACCTGGCGTTTGGCGATGGCGCTGGGGCGCCCGCCTTCGTAGGGTTGAATATTGCCGATGTAAACGTCTGGGTGATGCATGTGCGCCTCCGTGTCTCGCGTCGAGGGCTCAGCATAGCCTGAGTTGTGCCGGGGGGACATAACAACCCGCCCGAAAATCCTCGGGCGGGCGGCGGGGCATCAGAAGGTGGTCCAGTTCTCTTCCGCTGCGGCGTTGGCGGCCGCGGGTTTTACCGCCGGCGCTTTCGGCGCGGCGGCTTTCACGGCGGCGGGTTCGGTCTGCTCCGCCAAACGGAACACCGAGACGCTCTGCAGCAGCATGTCGGCCTGTTCTTCCAGCGAATCGGCGGCGGCGGCGGACTCTTCCACCAGCGCGGCGTTCTGCTGGGTGGTGTGGTCCATCTCGACGATCGCCTGGCCAATCTGGGCGATGCCGCGCGTCTGCTCATCGGAGGCGGCGGCGATCTCGGCCATGATGTCGCGCACGTGGGTGACCGAGCGGACGATCTGTTCCATGGTGTTGCCGGTGCTTTCCACCAGTTCGGTGCCGGTTTTCACCCGGCTGACCGATTCGGCGATCAGCCCTTCGATCTCCTTGGCCGCCTGGGCGCTGCGGCTCGCCAGGCTGCGCACTTCGCTGGCAACCACCGAGAAGCCCCGACCCTGTTCGCCGGCGCGCGCCGCTTCTACCGCGGCGTTGAGCGCCAGGATGTTGGTCTGGAAGGCAATGCCGTTGATCAGGGTGGTAATTTCGGCGATACGCTGCGAACTGCTGGAGATATCGCGCATGGTGCTGACCACGTTTTCCACCAGCTTGCCGCCCTGCTGCGCGGTCTGCGAGGCATCGGTGGCCAGCTGATTGGCGTGATGGGCGTTGTCGGCGTTCTGTTTCACCGTGGCGGTCAGCTGTTCCATGCTGGCGGCGGTTTCCTCGACCGCCGCCGCCTGCTGCTCGGTGCGGGAAGAGAGATCGGTGTTGCCGGCGGCGATTTCCGCAGAGGCGGTAGAAACCTGGCTGACCCCCATCTGGATCTTCTCAATCATGGTGCGCAGGTTTTGGCTCATGGCCGCCACCGCGTTCAGCAACTGCCCCAGCTCGTCGCGGCGGGTGCTGGTCTGCGCCTGGCGCAGGTCACCGCCGGCGATGCGTTCCGCCATCGCCAGCGTACTGTGCAGCGGACGGGTGATCTGCAGCGTGATGCGCCAGGCAATAAGCACCCCGGCGATGATGGCGATCAGGGTGGTGATGCCCATTTGCAGCTGCGCCAGATTGATGTTGTTGCGTGTCTGCACCAGCTCGTCCTGCATAAAGGCGTTGACCAGCATGCCGATCGCTTGCGCGCGTTCGCCGAGCTGCCGGCTGATCTGCTGCTCGTGCTCATAGGCCGGCAGGTAAGCCGCGATGCGGTTTTTGTAATCGTCCAGGGCGGCCAGCAGCGGCTGCAGCTGCGGGCGCTGCGCGTCGCTCACCCTGCGGCTCAGGGCGTTGGCCGCGTCGCGCGCGTCGTCGATGGCCGCCATCAGCGGGGCTTCGGTTTCCTTGTTCAGGCTCAGCAGCAGGCCGCGCGCGCCGTAGCGCACCTGGGTCAGCTTCTGGTTCAGCTGGATGAAGGCCAGCTGCAGATCGCCGTTGGTCAGCTGGCGTTCCACCTGGCTCAGGCTGGCCTGCACTTCCGACATGTTCCAGCTCTGGCGCACCGCGTCTTTCGCCGTGACCGCCTGCTCAAAGACTTTTTGCTGCTGTTGATATTCCCCGATCAGCGTCACCAGACGCTGCAGATCCTTGCGGCTTTGGGCGTCCCAGTCCAGCGCCTGCCCCTGGTCTATCAGTTTGACGGCGTTCTCAATATTGGCGCGGTTGTTCTGAATGTACTCCGGCCGGTAGGTCTGGCCGTACATGGCGCGATTGTATTTGGCCTGGTTGATCTCCTCGTTCAGCCGGTTGCTGAAGTCGATGCGATCGGCGCGGGATTCGATGATGTGCAGATATTGCGCCCCGGTGCCGGCGATGACGACCGCCAACAGCAGCAACAGCGCGAAGCCGAGACCGAGCTTTTTACCTACGGTGAGATGAGTGAACTTTCCTGCCAATGCTTGCAATGCCGCCATAGCGTTTTTCCTTCTCCGGGCGAACGTCAATTGAACAAACCATCGGCAAGAAGTGGTCAAACTTTAGCGGATTTCAGGCAAAAAAATACCCGCCGGTGGCGGGCATCTTCATCAACGGGGGCGAATTACTTCTTCGCGGCGAAGCGTGCGGCGGCTTCATCCCAGTTGACCACGTTCCAGAACGCCTTGATGTAGTCAGGGCGTTTGTTCTGATATTTCAGGTAGTAAGCGTGTTCCCACACGTCCAGACCGATGATTGGGAAACCGGAAGCGCCGGCGACGGCTTCGCCCATCAGCGGGCTGTCCTGGTTAGCGGTAGACACCACGGCCAGTTTGCCGTCTTTCAGCACCAGCCAGGCCCAACCGGAACCGAAGCGGGTGGCTGCGGCTTTCTCGAACTCTTCCTGGAATTTCTCAACGCTGCCGAAATCGCGCTCGATGGCCGCTTTCAGATCGCCGCCCAGCGTGGTGCCGGTTTTCAGGTTTTTCCAGAAGAAGCTGTGGTTGGCGTGGCCGCCGGCGTTATTGCGCATGAAGGTGCGTTTGTCGGCAGGCACTTTATCCAGATCCTGGATCAGCTCTTCAACGCTGTATTTGGCCAGCTCTGGGTAGGCTTCCAGCACGGTGTTGGCGTTGTTGACGTAGGTCTGGTGGTGTTTGGTGTGATGGATTTCCATCGTCTGCTTGTCGAAATGCGGTTCCAGTGCGTCGTAAGCGTACGGCAGGGATGGCAGTGAATAACTCATAATCATCATCTCCAGTGGTGTATGGGCGGCGCAAAGGGCGAGCACCGCGTAAGCAGTCGGATCATTATAGTTAATTAAATGATATTGAAAATGATTATCAATGCCCTGTGAGCTGTGTGGTTAATGAGCAAATCGCTGCGCTAACATACTGATAGAAGAGGGCGGCGGATGGCCGCCTCAAGCCGTCGATCCGGCGCGTGGGTTACTCTCTATACTGTAGGGTGCACCCACGCCGAAATGTATCGAAATGTGCCAATGCGTTCACTGAATGAGCACGAGTGTGTAACAACCACAAGCACGCTGTGGTAATATGGCCGGCGTTCGTAGCAAGCATAACAACAGTGACATTCGCGTTTGCCGCGCTAGCGGGGCAGGCGCATTTGAACAATGTGACAATCGAGAGTGAAAGGAGACCCCCATGCAGGTCAGCAGAAGGCAGTTCTTTAAGATCTGCGCTGGCGGTATGGCAGGAACGACGGTGGCCGCGCTGGGCTTTGCCCCCGAAGTGGCGTTGGCGGAAACCCGGCAGTACAAACTGCTGCGCGCCCGCGAGACCCGTAATACCTGTACGTATTGTTCCGTCGGCTGTGGGCTGTTGATGTACAGCCTTGGTGATGGCGCCAAGAACGCCAAAGAAAGCATTTTCCATATCGAAGGGGATCCGGATCATCCGGTAAACCGCGGCGCGCTTTGCCCGAAAGGCGCCGGCCTGGTTGACTTCATCCGCAGCGAAAGCCGCCTCAAGTACCCGGAATACCGGGCGCCAGGGTCGGACAAATGGCAACGCATCAGCTGGGACGACGCCTTTACCCGCATCGCCAAGCTGGTGAAAGAAGACCGTGACGCCAACTTCATCAAAACCAACGACCAGGGCGTTACCGTCAACCGTTGGCTGACCACCGGCATGCTGTGCGCCTCGGCCGCCAGCAACGAAACCGGTTTTCTGTCGCAAAAATTTAGTCGCGCTCTCGGCATGCTTGCCGTAGACAACCAGGCGCGTGTCTGACACGGACCAACGGTAGCAAGTCTTGCTCCAACATTTGGTCGCGGTGCGATGACCAACCACTGGGTTGATATCAAGAACGCGAATTTGATTATCGTCATGGGCGGTAATGCGGCGGAAGCGCATCCGGTGGGGTTCCGCTGGGCGATGGAAGCCAAAATACACAACAATGCCAAGCTGATCGTGATCGATCCGCGCTTTACCCGAACCGCATCGGTGGCGGACTTTTACACGCCGATCCGCTCCGGGACCGACATCGCTTTCCTGTCGGGCGTGTTGCTGTATCTGATGACCAACAACAAGTTCAACCGCGAATACGTCGAGGCCTACACCAACGCCAGCCTGCTGGTGCGGGAAGACTTTGCCTTCGAAGACGGCTTGTTCAGCGGCTACGACGCGGAAAATCGCAAGTACGACAAAACCACCTGGAACTACCAGTTCGACGAGAACGGCTTCGCCAAGCGCGACGTCACGCTGCAGGATCCGCGCTGCGTGTGGAACATGCTGAAACAGCACGTGAGCCGCTACACGCCTGACGTGGTGACCAACATCTGCGGCACGCCGAAGGACGATTTCCTCAAGGTGTGCGAATACATCGCCGAAACCTGCGTCGCGGATAAAACCGCTTCGTTCCTGTACGCCCTGGGCTGGACTCAGCACTCGGTCGGCGCGCAGAACATCCGTACCATGGCGATGATCCAGCTGCTGCTCGGCAACATGGGCATGGCGGGCGGCGGCGTCAACGCGCTGCGCGGCCACTCCAACATCCAGGGTCTGACCGATCTCGGCCTGCTGTCGCAGAGCCTGCCGGGCTACATGACGCTGCCGTCGGAGAAACAGACCGATCTCGACACCTACCTGAAGGCCAACACGCCGAAGGCGCTGCTGCCGGGCCAGGTGAACTACTGGGGCAACTACCCGAAATTCTTCGTCAGCATGATGAAGACCTTCTACGGCGACAAAGCGCAGAAGGACAACAGCTGGGGCTTTGACTGGTTGCCGAAGTGGGACAAAGGCTACGACGTGCTGCAGTACTTCGAAATGATGGCGCAGGGCAAGGTCAACGGCTACTTCTGCCAGGGCTTTAACCCGGTGGCGTCGTTCCCGAACAAAAACAAGGTAGTGGCTTCGCTGTCCAAGCTGAAGTTCCTGGTGACCATCGATCCGTTGAACACCGAGACCTCCAACTTCTGGCAGAACCACGGCGAGTTCAACGAGGTGGATCCTTCGCAGATCCAGACCGAAGTGTTCCGCCTGCCGTCTACCTGCTTCGCCGAAGAAAACGGCTCGATCGTCAACTCCGGCCGCTGGCTGCAGTGGCACTGGAAAGGCGCAGATGCCCCGGGCGAAGCGCTGAACGACGGCGAGATCCTGGCAGGCATCTTCAGCCGCCTGCGCGAGATGTATGCGCGCGACGGCGGTGCGGTGCCGGAACAGGTGCTGAACATGCGCTGGGACTACCTGACGCCGGACAACCCGTCGCCGGAAGAGGTGGCGCAGGAGAATAACGGTAAGGCGCTGGCGGATCTGCTGGATGCCGACGGCAAAGTGCTGGTGAAAAAAGGCGAGCTGCTCAGCTCGTTCGCGCAGCTGCGCGACGACGGCACCACCGCCAGCGGTTGCTGGATCTTCGCCGGCAGCTGGACGCCGGCCGGCAACCAGATGGCGCGGCGCGACAACGCCGATCCGTCCGGCCTCGGCAATACGCTGGGCTGGGCCTGGGCATGGCCGCTCAACCGCCGCATCCTGTACAACCGCGCCTCGGCGGACCCGCAGGGTAAACCGTGGGATCCGAAACGCCAGCTGCTGGAGTGGGACGGCGCCAAGTGGGTCGGGGCCGATATCCCGGACTACAGCACCGCCGCGCCGGGCAGCGACGTCGGGCCGTTCATCATGCAGCCGGAGGGCATGGGCCGCCTGTTCGCCACCGACAAGATGGCGGAAGGGCCGTTCCCTGAACACTACGAGCCGTTCGAAACGCCGCTCGGCACCAACCCGCTGCACCCGAACGTGGTGTCCAACCCGGCGGCGCGCGTGTTCAAGGACGATCTGGCGGCGATGGGCAAATCCGACAAGTTCCCTTACGTCGGCACCACCTATCGTTTGACCGAGCACTTCCACTACTGGACCAAGCACGCGCGGCTGAACGCCATCGCGCAGCCGGAGCAGTTCGTGGAGATCGGTGAGAAGCTGGCAGAGAAGAAAGGCATCAAGCAGGGCGACACCGTGAAGGTCAGCTCCAACCGCGGCTACATCAAGGCCAAGGCGGTGGTGACCAAGCGTATTCGCACGCTGCAGGTGCACGGCCAGGAAGTCGACACCATCGGTATCCCGATCCACTGGGGTTACGAAGGGGTGGCGAAGAAAGGCTTTATCGCCAACACGCTGACGCCGTTCGTCGGCGACGCCAATACGCAAACGCCGGAGTTCAAGGCGTTCCTGGTCAACGTGGAAAAGGTGTAACGGAGACGAATTATGGCCATGCAATCTCAAGACATCATTCGTAAATCCGCCACCAATGGTTTCACGCCGGCGCCGCGCGCCCGTGACCACCAGGAAGAAGTGGCCAAACTGATCGATGTCACCACCTGTATCGGCTGCAAGGCCTGTCAGGTGGCCTGTTCCGAATGGAACGACATCCGCGACGAGGTGGGGCACAACGTTGGGGTGTACGATAACCCCGCCGATCTGACCGCCAAGTCGTGGACGGTGATGCGCTTCTCCGAGGTGGAGGAAAACGGCAAGCTGGAATGGCTGATCCGCAAGGATGGCTGCATGCACTGCGCCGATCCGGGCTGCCTGAAGGCCTGCCCGTCGGAAGGCGCGATCATTCAGTACGCCAACGGCATCGTCGACTTCCAGTCCGAGCACTGCATCGGCTGCGGCTACTGCATCGCCGGCTGCCCGTTCGACGTACCGCGCATGAACAAGGACGACAACCGGGTGTACAAGTGCACCCTGTGCGTCGACCGCGTGGACGTCGGCCAGGAACCGGCCTGCGTGAAAACCTGCCCGACCGGCGCCATTCACTTCGGCACCAAGGAAGCGATGAAGCAGGTGGCGGCAGATCGCGTCAGCGAGCTGAACACCCGCGGCTACCAGAACGCCGGTCTGTACGATCCGGCGGGGGTGGGCGGCACGCACGTGATGTACGTGCTGCACCACGCCGACAAACCGCAGCTGTACCACGGTTTGCCGGACAACCCGAGCATCAGCCCGGCGGTGACCTTCTGGAAGGGCGTGTGGAAACCCCTGGCGGCCATCGGCTTTGCCGCCACCTTCGCGGCCAGCGTGTTCCACTATGTCGGCGTCGGGCCTAACCGCGTCGACGATGAGGACGAGCACGACGAGTCGCATGACGAGGAGACGCGCAAATGAGAAAGGAAAAGCCCATTCAGCGTTACAGCGCACCGGAGCGCATCAACCACTGGATCGTGGCGTTCTGCTTCGTGTTCGCCGCCATCAGCGGGCTGGGGTTCTTCTTCCCCTCCTTCAACTGGCTGATGAACATCTTCGGGACGCCGCAGCTGGCGCGCATTCTGCACCCGTTTGTCGGGGTGATCATGTTTGCCGCGTTCCTGCTGATGTTCCTGCGCTACTGGAAGCATAACCTGATCAACCGGGAAGATATCGTCTGGGCCAAGAACATCCACAAAATCGCCATGAACGAGGAAGTGGGTGACACCGGGCGCTATAATTTCGGCCAGAAGTGCGTGTTCTGGGCGGCGATTATCAGCCTGGTGCTGTTGCTGGCCAGCGGCGTGGTGATCTGGCGGCCGTATTTTGCGCCGTCGTTCTCCATCCCGCTGATCCGCATCGCGCTGCTGGTGCATTCGCTGGCCGCGGTCGGCCTGATTATCGTGATTATGGTGCACATTTACGCCGCATTGTGGGTAAAAGGCACCATTACCGCGATGGTGGAAGGCTGGGTACCGGCGGCCTGGGCCAAGAAACATCATCCGCGCTGGTACCGTGAGGTCCGCGAGAAACGACAGGAAGATAAACCCTGATGAGTATCCGCATCGTTCCTAAAGAGCAGTTAGGGGCACAGCGTGAGAAGTCCACAACGGCGGAGAACATCCCGCCGTTACTTTTCGCCAACCTGAAAAGCCTGTACAGCCGCCGCGCCGATCGTCTGCGTCAGCTGGCGGTCGACAATCCGCTGGGCGACTACCTGAACTTCGCCGCCGAGCTGGCGCAGGCGCAGCAGCATGCGCTGCACGATAACCCGCTGGAGCTCGATCTGAGCGAAGCGCTGGCGCAGGGCGCCGCCAGCGGCAAACCGCCGCTCGATCTGAGCGTGTTCCCGCGTAGCGAGCACTGGCGCAAGCTGCTGACGTCGCTGATCGCCGAGCTGCGCCCGCAGGCGCCGGAGCATATCCTGGCGGTGCTGGACAACCTGGAGAAAGCCTCGGCGCACGAGTTGGAGCTGATGGCCGACGCCTTGCTCAACCGCGAGTTCGGCAAGGTGGGCAGCGAGAAGGCGCCGTTCCTCTGGGCCGCGCTGTCGCTCTATTGGGCGCAGATGGCCAGCCTGATCCCCGGCAAGGCGCGCGCCGAATACGGCGAGCAGCGCCAATTCTGCCCGGTGTGCGGCAGCATCCCGGTCTCCAGCATGGTGCACATCGGCACCGTCAACGGCCTGCGCTACCTGCACTGCAACCTGTGCGAAAGCGAATGGCACGTGGTGCGGGTGAAGTGTAGCAACTGCGAGCAGACCCGCGATCTCAACTACTGGTCGCTGGACAGCGAGCAGGCGGCGGTGAAGGCGGAGAGCTGCGGCGACTGCGGCACTTACCTGAAGATCCTCTATCAGGAAAAAGACCCGCAGGTCGAAGCGGTGGCCGACGATCTGGCTTCGCTGGTGCTGGACGCCCGCATGGAAGAAGAAGGCTTCGGCCGCAGCAGCATCAATCCGTTCCTGTTCCCGGCGGAGTAACCGCCCGGCCCCGTTCGCGCGGGGCCGGACCAGCAATTTCAGAACGGGCTTCTGGCATTCGCCCGGGCGAGTTGCTACGTTTAGGCCATAACGCGCCAAGCGAAAGGAACCACGATGTTAAACACCCTGGCAAAATTGACCGCGGTCGCCGTGCTGGCGATGGGACTGGCGGCCTGCGACAACAAAGACGACACCAAACCGGCGGTGCCGCCACCGGACACCAAGCCGACCGTGACGCAGCCCGCGCCACCGCCGCCGCCTGCGCCGGCAGAAACCCCGCCCGCGCCACCGGGGCTGAGCGTGTCGCTGCAGAAGGGCAAAATCACCTTCGAGCTGCCGCCTGGCTTTAGCGATCAGACGCTGAACAGCGGCATCATCAACGACAGCACCTCCACCATTCAGCGCTTCCTCGACGGCAAGTCGCGCCAGAGCGCGGTTTCGTCCGAGGTGATCCCGCCGGACGACATGAAGCTCAACGCCAGCGACAAAATGCTGAAAGAGCTGGCGCAGAGCGCCATCACGGTGCTGGCCGAGCGCTATCAGAATATCCAGACCACCAAAGAAGAGAACTTCACCGTCGGCAAACAGAAGTTTCGCCGGGTGGATACCGAGCAGACCGTCAACGGGCAGAAGGTGGTGTCCACGCTGATGCTGACGGTGTTCAACAAGCGGGTGGTGACGCTGCAAATGCTGTCGCCGGCCAAAACGCCGGAAGTGCACCAGGCGCTGGTGCAGAGGATTATCGATACCCTGGCGGTGAAGTAAGGGCGCCGCGCCGCGGCCAGGACGAAGCGGAGGAGAACGGATGAAGCTTATCGGCAGTTACACCAGTCCCTTTGTGCGCAAGATTTCCGTGATGCTGCTGGAGAAGGGGATCGCGTTCGAATTCGTCAACGATCCGCCGTATGAGCCCGGCAGCCGGGTGAAGGAGCTGAACCCGCTCGCCAAGGTGCCGGTGCTGATCGCCGATGACGGCGAGGTGTTTTACGACTCGCCGGTGGTGGCCGAATACCTTGAGCTGCTGGCGGTGGAACCGGCGTTCTTGCCGGCCGATCGCGCCGCCGCGTTGCGCGTCCGCCAGGTGGCGGCGCTGGCGGACGGCGTGACCGAAGCGGCAGCGACCCTGTTTCGCGAAAGCCGGCGCGCGCCGGAAAAACAGGACGAAAACTGGATGCTGCGCCAGCGTGACAAACTGACGCAGGGGTTGGATGCGCTGGAGGCGCTGGCGCGGGAAAAAACGTGGCTCAATGCCGAGCGGCTGACGCTGGCGGATATCGCCACCGGCTGCGCGCTGGGCTACCTCAATTTCCGCCGCATCCTGCCCAACTGGTGCGTCGAGCGCCCGGCGCTGGTCAAGCTGGCCGAACGCCTGTTCGCCCGCGAAAGCTTCGCCCGCACTGCGCCGCCCTAAACTTCCTTTTCTCCCCGCCGCGGCGGGGTTTTGCTATGCCGATACGTCTAAACTGAAAACCGAGCGACCATGAGCACAGAATCCCACCTTCTTTACAGCCAACTGCCCGCCATCGACCGTCTGCTGCGTGAACCCGCGATTGAACCGCTGGTGGCGCAGCATGGCCCGACGCTGATCGGCGAATTGCTGCGCCGGCTGCAGGCCCAGGCGCGCGACGCTATCAAGCAACAGCAACGTTTACCGGACTGGTGCGGCGACTGGCCGCAGGCGCTGCGGGCGGAGCTGGCCCGGCAGCAACGCCCGGCTTTGCTGCCGGTGTTCAACCTCAGCGGCACCGTGCTGCACACCAACCTCGGGCGCGCCCTGCTGGCGCAGCCGGTGAAGGACGCGGTAAGCGCGGTGATGGGGGAGGCGGTGACGCTGGAGTACGATCTGGACGGTGCCGGGCGCGGCCATCGCGATCGGGCGGTGGCGAGTCTGCTGTGCCGGCTGACCGGTGCGGAGGACGCCTGCATCGTCAATAACAA
Source organism: Serratia sp. TMDUHS_CL (assembly GCF_037137105.1). Lineage (NCBI taxonomy): Bacteria > Pseudomonadati > Pseudomonadota > Gammaproteobacteria > Enterobacterales > Yersiniaceae > Serratia > Serratia sp. TMDUHS_CL. Next base: position 24,995 of record NZ_JBBBDV010000014.1, on the reverse strand, counting down.
CGCGGCGGCGGTGCTGCTGATGCTGGCGGCGATCGCCCCCGGCAAAGAGGTGGTGGTGTCGCGCGGCGAGCTGGTGGAGATCGGCGGCGCGTTCCGCATACCCGACGTGATGCGCCAGGCGGGCTGCCAACTGGTGGAGGTCGGCACCACCAACCGCACCCATCTGAAAGATTACCGCCAGGCCATCAACGAGCAGACCGGCCTGTTGATGAAGGTGCACACCAGCAACTACAGCATTCAGGGCTTTACCGCGGCGGTCGGCGAGGCCGAACTGGCGCAGCTCGGGGCCGAACAGGGCGTGCCGACCGCCACCGATCTGGGCAGCGGCTCGCTGATCGACATGGCGCAGTACGGCCTGCCTGCCGAACCGATGCCGCAGCGGCTGCTGGCCGCCGGCGTCGATCTGGTGACGTTCTCCGGCGATAAGCTGCTGGGCGGCCCGCAGGCCGGCATCATCGTCGGCAAAAAGGCGCTGATCGCTCGCCTGCAGCAGCATCCGCTCAAACGCGCGCTGCGCGTCGGCAAGCTGACGCTGGCGGCCCTGGAGGCCACGCTGCGGCTCTATCTGCAGCCGGAAAAACTGGCTGAGCAGCTGCCGACGCTGCGGCTGCTGACCCGCCCGCAGCAGGAGATGCAACAGGCGGCCGAGCGGATGCTGGCGGCGCTGACGCCACGGTTCACCGCCGATTTCGAGCTGCGTGCCGAACCGTGCTGGTCGCAGATTGGCAGCGGTTCACTGCCGGTGGATCGCCTGCCCAGCTATGCGCTGACCTTCACCCCGCGCGACGGCCGCGGCGCCACGCTGGAGGCGTTGGCTGAACGCTGGCGCCGCCTGCCGCAGCCGGTGATCGGCCGCCTCGGCGACGGCCGGCTGTGGCTGGATCTGCGCTGTCTGGAACAGGAAGGGGCGCTGATCGAAGCGCTGAGCGCCTCATGATCATCGCCACCGCCGGCCATGTCGATCATGGCAAAACCACCCTGCTGCAGGCGATCTCGGGGATCAACGCGGATCGCCTGCCGGAAGAAAAGCGCCGCGGCATGACCATCGATCTGGGGTACGCCTACTGGCCGCAGCCGGACGGCCGGGTGCTGGGCTTTATCGACGTGCCCGGCCACGAGAAATTCCTCGCCAATATGCTGGCGGGCGTCGGCGGTATCGACCATGCATTGCTGGTGGTGGCCTGCGACGACGGCGTGATGGCGCAAACCCGCGAGCATTTGGCGATCCTGCGCCTGAGCGGGCGCCCGGCGCTGACGGTGGCGTTGACCAAGGCCGACCGGGTGGACGCGGCGCGTGTCGACGAGGTACGCCGTCAGGTGCGCGACGAACTGGTGCGCCAGGGCTGGCCCGATGCGCCGCTGTTTGTTACCGCGGCGGCGGCGGGGGAAGGCATCGAGGCGCTGCGCGCGCATTTGCTGGCGCTGCCCTCCGGCGAGCACGCGCTGACGCGCCGTTTTCGCCTGGCGGTAGACCGTGCGTTCAGCGTCAAAGGGGCGGGGCTGGTGGTGACCGGCACCGCGCTCGGTGGCCGGGTGCAGGTGGGGGATTCGCTGTGGCTGACCGGCGCCGACGCGCCGGTGCGGGTGCGTGGCCTGCACGCCCAAAATCAGACCGTGGAGCAGGCGCAGGCCGGGCAACGCATTGCGTTGAACATCAGCGGCGATGTCGATAAAGACCGGATCGCGCGCGGCGACTGGCTGCTGGCGCAGCGTCCGCCGGAGGCGGCGGAACGCATTCTGGTGGCGCTGGAAGCGGATCGGCCGATCCGCCATTGGCAGCCGCTGCATCTGCACCATGCCGCCAGCCACATCACCGGGCGCATTTCGCTGCTGAACGACGGGTTGGCGGAACTGATCCTCGATCGCCCGCTGTGGCTGGCGGAAAACGATCGGCTGGTGCTGCGCGACATCGGCGCACGGCAAACGCTGGGCGCGGCCCGGGTGCTCAGGCTGAGCGCGCCCAAGCGCGGCAAGCGCCAGCCGGACTACCTGGCATGGCTGCAGGCTCTGGCGCAGGCGCAAGACGATGCGCAGGTGCTGGCGCTTGAGCTGCCGCAGGGCGCGCTGTCGCTGGCGGCGTTCGCCTGGGCGCGTCAGTTGACCGACGACGGTCTGGCGGCACTGCTGGCGGATCGCGATCTGCTGATCGTCGGTGACCGGGCGCTCGCGCAGGATCAGGTGCAACAGGCGGAGAGCCGGCTGCTGCAGGTGCTGGCGGAGTACCACCAACAGCACGCCGACCAGCTGGGGTTAGGGCGCGCCCGCCTGCGGCGCATGGCGCTGCCTCAGCAGCCGGAAGCGTTGGTGTTTATGATGATCGATCGGCTGTTGAAGGCCGGTGCGCTGCGCAATACGCGCGGCTGGCTGTATCTGCCGGAACACGGTCTGGCATTCAGCGCCGAAGAGGCGCCGCTGTGGGCGCGCATCGAACCGCTGTTCGGCGACGAGCCGTGGTGGGTGCGCGATCTGGCGAGCGAGTTGGGCGAGGAAGAGAGCCGGGTACGGGCGCTGCTGCGCAAGGCGGCTCAGCTGGGCCATGTGACGGCGGTGGTGGTGGACCGCTACTACCTCAGCCGACGCATCGATCAGTTCGCGGCGCTGATCCGCGAGCTGGATGCGGAGCGTGGCGGCGCCAACGCCGCCGACTTCCGCGATCGGCTCGGCGTCGGGCGCAAGCTGGCGATCCAGGTGCTGGAGTTCTTCGATCGCAGCGGTTTTACCCGCCGCAAGGGTAACGAGCATCTGCTGCGCGACGGCGGGTTGTTCGGCAACTGATTGCGTGTTTTTTGTTCTCTGATGGCGGTATAATCAGCTTTAATCACTTTGATTGATGTCGATTGTATTGAGGAGCAAGACGATGAATACGAAAGTCATCACCGCTCATGTGCCGCTGCCTTTGGCTGAAAAGGTGGATGAAATGGCCGCCAAACTTGACCGCTCACGGGGATGGATAGTGAAGCAAGCCCTCGCCGCCTGGCTTGAGCAAGAGGAAGAGCGTCGTCGATTAACGCTGGCGGCGCTGGCCGATGTCGAACAGCAAAACGTTATCGATCATGAGTCGGTAGAAGCCTGGGCTGCCAGCCTGGACAGTGACGATCCGCTGCCGGTACCGCGCTGATGGAGTTAAAATGGACGAGTAAGGCGCTATCGGATTTGGCGCGTTTGTTTGAGTTTCTTGCCTTGGCTAACCGTACTGCGGCAGCGAATTCGGTGAAGGCTTTGGTCGCCGCGCCTAAAGCGTTGCTTGATAATCCTCGCTTGGGTGAAAGGTTGGACGAGTTTTTACCGCAGGAAGTGAGGCGTATTCTGGTCGACCGCTATGAGATACGTTACCAGGTGCAGCCGGCAGCGATTTATGTTCTGCGTATTTGGCATACCCGCGAAGAGCGATAGGCCGAATTCCCCTAGCCGATAAACCTGACGGCGGCCCGGCTGACGTCGGGCGTTTGGGCGGTGAGAAACGCCTGTAAGCGTTCGATCAGCGGCCGTTTCGCCGACTCCGCCGGCCAAACCAGATAGTAACCGTCGCCGGTGCGCACGGCGGTGTCACAAGGCAGCGCCAATAACCCCTCCTCAATGGTTCGCAGGCTCAGCGCCAGATCGCCGATCGAGACACCGTGCCCGGCGATGGCTGCGGCGTTGCCCTGTTCCAGCGAATCAAATACCTGGCCGCGTGCAAGATCGAACGGGGCCGCTATGCCGCTTTTTTGCAGCCAGCGCCGCCAGTCGCGCCGATCGGGCGAAGGGTGGATCAGCGGGCAGGCGGCGAGATCGCGCTGCCCGTCGGCGAGCAGCGCGGGGGCGCAAATCGGGATTAGCCATTCGTCGAACAGCTTGGCGGCGGCGGTATTGGCGCCGAAATGGCCGTTGCCGAGCAGGATGGCGCAGTCGTAGGGTTCGCTGAAAAAATCCACGCTGTCGATGTCCATCCAGACGCTGGCTGCCTGCACGTCGAACGCCTGCGCCGTTTGCCGGAACCGGCTCAGGCAGTCCAGCAGCCAGCGCATGGTCAGGGTGGAAGGCGCCTTCAGCCGCAGCAGATCGCGGTGGCTTCTGAACAGCTCGCAGGCTTGCTCGATGCGGCCAAACCCTTGCTGCAGCTCGGCGGCGAAGATTTTCCCCTGCGGCGTGACCTCGATACGCGGGCCGTTGCGCTGGAACAGCCGGCAGCCGAAGTGCTGCTCCAGCGTTTTGATGTGCTTGCTGACCGCGCTCGGGGTGAGATGCAGCTCCTCGGCGGCCAGCGTGAACGAGCCGGTGCGGGCGGCGCTTTCGAAGGCGCGCAGGGCGTAAAGCGGCGGAAGGGAACTGGCCATCGCGGCGTCTCTAATAATGAGTCTGATTCACAGTAAACGACAGGATTACTCCTTTTTCAAGGCGGGGGCGGCGGCATGATAATGGCGCGACGCCAACTGACTGAATGTGAGTGAAATAAAGATGAACCTGTCGTTACTGGCGGCGTATTTCGCCGCCATTTTGTTGCTGATCGCCACGCCGGGGCCGGTGGTGGCGATGGTGGCCAACACCGCCGCGCGCTTTGGCGCCCGGCGTGCGCTGTTGACCGCGCTGGGCAGCAACGGGGCCTCCTTGTTGCTGATCGGCATCGCCGCGCTGATTATCACCGGGCTGTTCGCCGTGGATATGCGCATGCTGCAGTGGGTAGGTCTGCTGGGTTGCCTGTTTATCGGCCGTATGGCGATCGTCTCGCTGTATGAGGATTTATCCGCGCGAACCCCCGATGCGCAGCCCGTTGCGCCGCCGCAAAAACGCTCGGCGATCCTGAACGGTTTTCTGGTGGGCATCGCCAACCCCAAAGACATTGTCTTCTTCGTCGCCTTTTTCCCGCAGTTCATCGCCGTCACCCCCTCGATCGGCGCCAGCCTGACGCTGCTGACCGCGCTGTGGGTGCTGGCGGACTTCGCCATCTTGCTGATCTATATCACCCTGCTGTCGGGAATGGCGCTGCAGCACGCGCGGCGGGCGATCTCTGTCCTGTCGGCGTCGCTGCTGTTGGGGGTGGCGGTAGTGGGAGCGGGGTATGCGCTGTGGGGGCTGCTCGGCTGAAGCCGCATAAAAAACGCCGGTCGGGAAACCGGACCGGCGTTTTATCGTGGCATTTAAGCCGCGCCGGTCGGCTGCGGCGTGGGGTCGCCGTTGCGGCGTTTGCCGAGGAACAGCGCCACCAGCGTCAGCCAGCACAGGCCGCTGATGAGGTTGAACAGGTTGAACAGCCCGCTGCCGCCCCAGACGTAGGCGACCTTGGCCAGTTCGATGCCGACGGTGAACACCATCATGCTCAGCATGCCCATGGTGGCTGACACCGTGCCCTTGCTGACGTTGCTGGAGAACAGCGTCAGGCGATACAGCCCGGCGTTGGCGAGGCCAATGCCGAAGGCGTACAGGCTCAGGCCGGCGGTCATCCACAGGTAGGCGTGGCTGGAGAACTGGGTCGCCAGCGCGGCGATCAGCAGCCCCAACAGCATTGGGCCTGCGCCCAGCTTAATCAAACGCTCTACGCTGTTTTTGCCGGTCAGGCGCGCCAGCGTCAGGTTGCCGAGGATCAGCGCGCCGAACACCGGGATTTGCAGCAGGCCGTAGTCCAGCGTCGACAGCGACTCACCGCTGATCAGGATCACCGGCGACTGGGCGATCCAGGCCAGCAGCGGCAGGCTGGCGAAACCGATCGCCAGCGCGCCGCACAGGAAGCGGCGGTTGCCCAGCACCTGGCGGTAGTCGCGCCACAGGTTGGCGGCGGAAAACGCCTCGCCCTGCAGCGTGGCGGTTTCCGGCATCGCTTTCCACAGGCCGTAGAAGGCGATGGCCGCCAGCGCGGCGAACAGCACGAACATGCTCTGCCACGGCGCGACGTGGATCAGCGCCGCGCCGGCCAGCGGCCCGAGCAGCGGGGCGATCAGCGCCACGTTGGCCATCAGCGCGGTGATTTTGATGCACACCGATTCTTCAAACGACTCCTGAATGGTGGCGTAGCCGACGGCGCCGATAAAGCACAGGCCTATGCCCTGCAGGAAACGCATGGCGATGAACTGTTCGATGGTGGTGACCAGCAGGATCGCCAGGCAGGCGACGATAAAGAACGCCACCCCGGCCAGCATCACCGGGCGACGGCCGCGGCGATCCGACAGCGGCCCGAGTAGCCACTGCAGGAAGATGCCGCCGGCCAGATAGGCGGTCATCGAGGTAGGCACCCACTCTTCGCCGGCGTTGAAATCCGCCACGACGGCCAGCATGCCCGGCTGAATCATATCGTTGCCGATATAGGTGGCGAACTCGAACAGCACCAGACAAAGAGGGAATAAAAGCGCCTGTCGGCCCAAACGTGCCGCAGGTGGTAATGTCGTTTTCATATTATTGTACTGATAGTAAAAGAGAAAAAGGAACTGCCAGGGCGGGAAGCGCAAACTGAGCGAGTTATGGCGGCTATTTTGCCGCCAATTGTTCACCTTCGCAATCATAAGGTGTTGTTTAAGTGCATTCTGATATTTCGCTTTTGGGTTGTCGCCGAACGCCGTGCCCGATAACCTCTTCTTAACATATCAATATGACACAAGATCGGGCGAGCGTTTGAGCGAGAAAATCGGCTGGATAGACAACCTGCGGGCGATGGCGTGCATGATGGTGGTGATGATCCACGCCACCACCTATTACGTCACCAACGGCGCGGCGATAGGGCTGCACAACTGGGATATCGCCAACGTGCTGAACTCGCTGTCGCGCGTATCGGTGCCGCTGTTCTTTATGATTTCCGGCTACCTGTTCTTCGGCGAAAAGAGCGCCGGCCGCCGGCATTTCACCCGCATCATCTGCTGCATTCTGTTCTACAGCGCCATCGCGCTGATCTATATCGCGGCCTTTACCAAGATCGGTTTCTGGCCATCGCTGCGCGGCATGTTGCAAAAGCCGGTGTTCTATCATCTGTGGTTTTTCTACGCCATCGCGGTGATTTACCTGCTGTCTCCGCTGATCAGCGTCAAACCGGTGTCGCGCTACGCCCTGGCCGCCGCGCTGGTGGTGTTGGCGGTGATCGCCAACCCGAATACCGACAAGCTGACCTTCGGCAACGCGCACCTGCTGCCGGTTAACCTGTATATCTACGGCGATACCTTCTACTACCTGCTGTATGCGCTGGCCGGGCGGGCGATTGGCATGATGGAGGCGCGCGGGCGCGCCGTGGGCTGGCTGGCGGCATTGGGATTTGCGCTGTGCGTGGCGCTGATCGCTCGCGGCACCAAACACCAATTGTTCATCAACGGCAACTTCGCCGATACCTACTACATCTACAGTGGCCCGCTGGTGTTTATGGCGGCGGTGGCGCTGCTGGTATGGGTGAAACACTGTTTGCCGCAGCCGATCGGCTGGCTGAGCGCGTTCTCCCGCCATTCGCTGGCGACCTACGGTTTTCACGCCCTGATCGTCAACGTGATGCGCAGCCGGCACCTGGACTTCACCGGCCACCCGCTGCTGGATATCTTCTGGGTGTTCGGCGTGGCGCTGGGGCTCAGCCTGCTGCTGTCTGTCGGCCTGCAGCGGCTGGATACCCGCCGGCTGGTGTCATAGCGGCGAGTGCTGGCGCTGCTGGGCGCGGCGCAGCTGCCGCCCGGAAGAAAAACCGGCCGCCAGCGCGGCCTTCTCCAAGCCATACCCTTGCTGCAGGCGCTGTTGCGCCACCGCCAGCCGCAGCTGCTCATGATATTCCCGCACGCTGATGCCGACGTGGCTGCGAAACAGCCGCGCCAGGTGGCGGCTGCTGACGTGCGCCTTCTCCGCTATCTGCGGCACCGACCAGTCGGCCTCCGGCTCGGCGGCCATCACGTCCTGCGCGCGGTGCACCGCCGGGTGCAGGTGGTTGCGGTAGCGCAGCCAGGGCGACAGCTGCGGATCGTCCCCGGCGCGGCGGAAATAGACCACCATATCGCGGGCGACGTCGCGCGCCCGGCCGGAACCGTAGTGGCGGTGGACCAGGTGCAGCGCCAAATCGATGCCGGTGGTGATGCCCGCGCTGGTGTAGACGCCGCGATCTTCGACGAAGATACGGTTCTCTTTCACCTGCGCCGCCGGCGCCTGCCGGCGGATACGTTCGATGACGTCGTGGTGGGTAGTGCACTGATAGCCGTCGAGCAGCCCGGCCTGCGCCGCCAGCAGCGCGCCGGAACAGATGCACACCAGGGTGATGCGCTGCCGCTGCAGGTCGGGCCGCAGCGTCGCCAGCCAGCGGCGCGCCTGCTCGGCCTCTTCCCCGGCGAAATAGCGCTGCGAATCGCCGACGCCCGGCAGCACCAGGATGGCGCCGTCTTCCAGGCGCTCGGGCAACGACTGCAGGCCGCTCAGCGTCATGCCGATGGAGCAGACGATCTGCGGCGCCGGGCTGAGATAACGCAGGGTGAACTGCCCGGCGAGGCGCAGGGTTTCCGCCGGGCCGCTGACGTCCAGCGACAACACGTTGGGCAACAGCAGAAAATAGACGGCCTGCGACATGGTTACTCCTGTGCGAGTTGCGCCAGCGCCTCATCCACGCTGGCGATGCGGGCAAAACGATCGACCAGTACGGTTTCAGTATGCCGTTTCAACTGCGCGGGGGTAAAGACTTCGCCGTCGGGATGGCGCATCGGGAAGGTCAGCGTCGCCTCGGTGACGAAAGTCACCCGATAACCGAGATCGGACGCCATCCGGGTGGTGGTCTCGCAGCACTGCTCGGTGCGGATGCCGGAGACGATCAGATGGTTGATATCCCGCGCGCGCAGCCAGGCGTCGAGGCCGGATTCGGTCAGCGCATTGTGCACATGCTTGTGCACGGTGATATCCGCCTGGTGGGTGAGGAACGGCAGGCGCTGCACATGGCCTGAAGCCAGCGAGAAAGGCCCCTGCGGCGAAACGTGCAGCACGTCGACCAGCGCTGCGCCGCGTTGTTGGCAGCCCGCGATCAGGCGGGTCAGCGCCTGTTGAAACGCCGGCAGATCGTCCTCCTGCCAGAATGGACGGTGCTGGAATGATTGCTGGACATCGATGATTAATAACGCGCTCTGTGACATTTTCGGCCCTCCGCCAGTGTGTGTAGCGACCATCTTGCGCCGCTACTGACTCTGGCAGAAGGCCAAAAACGGCCATCATGATGACAACGGCGGACCGACCTTAGGTTTTGCTCACCTGGCCGGCCACCAGACGCCCCTGATGGAAGGTGGCGTTGCGCGCCGGCAGACGGGCGACCGCCTCGGCAGAGCAGCTGGCGTTGACCAGCACGAACTCGGCGGCATCGCCGGCTTTCGGCCAGGTGCGCTGCCCCTTATCGTCCAGCGGCAGCACGCCGCCGGTGGAGATGGCCATGGCGCGCGACAGGTGATACTCGTCGGAACCGCGGTACAGCTGGGCATACAGGTTAGCCTTCTCCAGGATGTCGCCGGTGCCGAACGGCGACCAGTGGTCGATTACGCTGTCGGTGCCGGTCATCACGAACACCCCTTTCTCACTGAGCTGTGGCAGCGGCATCATCAGGCCGCCGATCGGCACCGTGGAGGCGATGGTGATCTGCTGCGCCGCCAGCCGGGTGGCGGTTTCCGCCAGTTCGCCCGGCGTCAGCGTGGTCAGGGCGAAAGCGTGGCTGATGGTGACCTTGCCGCGCAGCGCCGGGTTTTGCTCCACGGTGGCGATCATGTAGTTGATGGCGGCGACCCCGGCCGGGCTGGTTTCATGCAGGTGGATATCTACGCCTTTTCCGGTATCAAGGGCGATCTGGAACATGGCGTCCAGCGATTTCTCCATCGCGCCGTCGACGTTGGTCGGATCGAGCCCGCCGACGTACTGCACGCCCATCTGCATCGCTTCGCGCATCAGCGCATCGACCCTGGAGTGCAGCAGGCCGTGCTGCGGGAAGGCGACGATTTCACAGCTGAAATCCGCCCGGTGGTTTTCCAGCGCGCGCTGCAGGTGCTCCAGGCTTTTCAGGCCGCTGACCGGATCGATATTGCAGTGGCTGCGCGCCACGGTGCTGCCCTTGGACTGCAGCAGGGCGATCAGGTTTTCCGCCCGCTGCTGCGAGGTGGGCAGCAGTTTCGGTATCAGCGTCTGCTCCAGCGCGATCATGTCCATGATGGTCTTGCCCTGACGCGGGCGCGGCGCCTGCCACGGGCCGCTGTAGAAGGTTTTGTCCAGGTGGATGTGCATGTCGCGGAACGCCGGCAGCAGCAGCTGGCCCTGCGCCTGATAGCGGGGCACGCCGGCGGGCAGGGAGGCGTTGGCGGCGTGAATGGCGGCGATTTTGCCGTCTTTGATCTCCAGTGTGTACAGCGCGGTGCGGGTGCCGATCACCGTTTCGCCGTCGTATTCAAAACCGTCTTCCAGCCGCACCTCACTCAGGCAGTAGTGGCGATCGGTCAGGGTCATCGGTGCCGGTGCGCACTGCCCGTCGCCCGGTGACGCGGCCTGCGCCATGCCGCCCGTCAGGCCGATCACCGCGCAGGCGGTGGTGAGTTTGCCGGTTTGGCTGAGGAAGGCTCTGCGGCCCGGTTGTTGAGGGTTTTCCACGTTCGGTTCCTTAATCCAGAGGTGAGGGGTGAAACATCCCCCAATTTAGGAGAGGAACCGGCCGGTTGGCAGCGACATTTGCCACTGGTGACTATTCGATTTGGTAATGATCGGCGTCTGCCGGCGTTTATTTCAACCCGCAAAACACCGCCAGCCGCTGGGCCAGCGCCAGCGTGGCGGCGGGAGCGCCGTCGCGGTAGTAGAGCGCCAGTTCGAAGCTGTCTATCGGCGGTAATCCTTCGGCTTCGCCCAACACCCGATGCGTGGGCAGACGGCAGCCGGCCGGCAGCAGGGTAACGCCCAGCCCGGCGGCGGAAGCGGCGGTCAGCGCCGCCAGGCTGGCGCTGCTGTAGCCGATGCGCCAGCGTTTGCCGAGGTTGTCCAGCGCCTGGCACAGCTCGTCGCGGTACAGGCCGCTGAGCGGAAATACCGCCAGCGGCACCGGCGATTGCTCAATGGCCGGGAAGGCCAGGCTGTCCAGCCACAGCAGCGGTTCCGGCCGCGCGGCGCGCGGCGGTTGCCGGCGGCGCTGCTTCACCAGGATCAGATCCAGCTCTTCACGCGCGTAGGCGCTGTGCAGATCGGCGCTCAGGCCGCTGGCGACGTCCAGCCGCAGGTGCGGGTGCTCACGGCTGAAGTCGGCCAGCAGCTCGGTGGTGGGCACGGCGAAATCTTCCGGCATGCCGATCCGCAGCACGCCGTCGCGCCAGATGCCGGTCAGCGCGTCGTGGGCTTCTTCATTCAGCGCGATGATGCGGCGTGCGTAGCTCAACAGCTTCACGCCTTCTTCGGTCAGCAGCACCTGATGCGAGGAGCGCTCAAACAGCGGCTTGCCCAGCATCTCTTCCAGCCGGCGCACCTGCTGGCTGACGGTGGACTGCGACAAAAACACCCGCTCTGCGGCACGGGTGAAGCTGTTGCTGTCGCATACGGCGACGAAGCTGAGCAGCAGCTGCGGATTGAACATCGGGTAGCGATTCATTTTCCCACTGTTGGCTATTTTATTATTTAATTTCCCAATACTAGCGGCGTTGCCTACAGTAACGCAACGCTGCGGCGATCGCGCTGTGACACCGCACTCTTCATTTTGCAGTACCAGGAATATACCGTGTTAAATCATTCTGTTAATTCATCCTCTTCGCGCCGCTGGTTCAATGCCCTGCTGCTGGCGCTGGTGTTGATCGGCCTGAACATGCGGCCGCTGTTGACCTCGATTGGCCCGTTGCTGCCGACGCTGCGCCAGGCCACCGGGCTGAGCTTTGGCGGCGCGGCGCTGCTGACCACGCTGCCGGTGCTGATGATGGGCCTGATGGCGTTGGCGGGTGGCGCCATCAACCGGCTGTTCAGCGAACGCGGTGCCGTAGCATTGAGCCTGCTGGCGATCGGGCTGGGCGCGCTTTGGCGCGAGCTGGCCCCCGGCAGCGTGCAGCTGCTGATGAGCGCGGTGCTGGGCGGGCTCGGCATCGGGGTGATCCAGGCGGTGATGCCCGGCATCATCAAGCATCATTTCCTCAAAAGCATGGCGCTGGTGGCCGGGCTGTGGTCGGCGGCGCTGATGGGCGGCGGCGGGCTGGGCGCGGCGATCACCCCGTGGTTGATGAGTGCGGGGCACGACTGGCACAGCGCGCTGGCCTGGTGGGCATTGCCGGCGCTGGTGGCGCTGCTGGCCTGGTGGCCGGTCAGCCGCGGGTTGTCTCGCCTGAGCGCGGCGGGTGAAAACCGCGGGCCAGGCCTGCTGCGCAACCGGCGCGCCTGGCTGCTCGGCGCCTATTTCGGCCTGATCAACGGCGGCTATACCAGCCTGATTGCGTGGCTGCCGCCGTATTACATGCAGCTCGGTTGGCAGCCGCAGGCCAGCGGTTCGCTGCTGGCGCTGATGACCTTCGGCCAGGTGGTGGGCGCGCTGCTGCTGCCGGCGCTGGCGCGCAATAATGACCGGCGGCCGCTGCTGCTGCTGGCGCTGATGATGCAACTGATCGGCTTTATCGGCCTGATTTACCTGCCGCAGACGCTGCCGTGGCTGTGGGTGTTGCTCTCCGGGCTGGGGCTGGGCGGCGCGTTCCCGCTGTGCCTGGTGCTGGCGCTCGATCACCTGCACCAGCCGGCGGCGGCAGGGCGATTGGTGGCCTTTATGCAGGGCGTCGGCTTCCTGCTGGCGGGCGTCACGCCCTACCTTTCCGGCCTGCTGCGCGACTACAGCGGCGGCTTCGTGCTGGACTGGCAGATCCACGCGCTGCTGGTGGTGGTGCTGATCGCCATCACCTGGCGCTTCCATCCGCACAGCTACCGGCGGGCGTTCGCGGAATAATATTTCTGTCATTGCCGCTCCCTATAGTGACGTTGCTTTTACTTCTGGGCGATAACAACGAAAAGGGACAATGACATGCACAACACCAAAACCCGGCTGGCGCTGCTGGTCGGCTGCATGGCGCTGAGCGCCAACCTGTGGGCCGACGCGCAGCCGGTGCAAGCGACGCTGGCCGGGCATGCGCTGCTGCCGGTGAAATCCGCCGTATCCACACCGAAGGACGCGCCGAGCGATCTGCAGCAGAGCGGCAAGTACACCAGCGGTAAACGTGTCACCGAGCTGGGCAGCGTGGCGGGCAAATCCGCTGATCGCCTGACCGGCCTCGGCCTGCCGATCGACGGCCAGCCGCTGCAGGGCCACTCCGGCATCAAACACATGCCCGACGGCACCTACTGGGTGCTGACCGACAACGGCTTCGGCAGTAAGGCCAACTCGCCGGACGCCACGCTGTATCTCAACCACTACAAGATCGATTTCAAAGACGGCACGGTCGCGCCGCTGAAGACGGTGTTCCTGCACGATCCGGATAAAAAAGTGCCGTTCCACATCATCAACGAAAGCACCGAGCAGCGCTATCTGACCGGCAGCGATTTCGACCCGGAAAGCTTCCAGTTTGCCGACGATGCCTTATGGATCGGCGAAGAATTCGGCCCTTACCTGATCAAGGCCGACCTGAACGGCAAAGTGCTGGCGGTGTTCGACACCCTGGTGGACGGCAAGGTAGTGAAATCGCCGGACAACCCGACGCTGACCCTGCCGGGCGCGCCGGACGGCAAGCAGAACTTCCAGGTGGCACGCTCCAAAGGCTTTGAAGGCATGGCCGCCTCGCCGGACGGCAGCAAGCTGTACCCGCTGCTGGAAGGGGCGCTGTGGGACGGCGAGCAGTTCGAGAACGTCGGCGGCAAACGCTATCTGCGGGTGCTGGAGTTCGACGTGAAACAGCAGGCCTGGACCGGTCGCAGCTGGCAGTACGTGCTGGAAGACAACCAGAATGCCATCGGCGACTTCAACATGATCGACGCCACCCACGGGTTGGTGATCGAGCGCGACAACGGCGAAGGCACGCCGGATAAAGCCTGCGCCGCCGGTGCGCCGACCGACAACTGCTTCAGCCAGGTGGCCAAGTTCAAGCGGGTGTATAAAATCGCTTTCTCGGACGCCAACGTCGGCAAACCGGTCGAGAAACTGGGCTATATCGACCTGATGAACATTCAGGATCCGAACAAGCTGGCGCGCAAGCCGCTGAACGACGGCGTGCTGACTTTCCCGTTCTTCACCATCGAGAACGTGGACGTGGTGGACGCCAACCACATCATCATCGGCAACGACAACAACTTCCCGTTCTCCTCCAGCCGCCAGCCCAATATGGCGGATGACAACGAGTTCATCCTGCTGGACGTGAAGGATTTCCTGAAGTAGCGCTCCCCGGCCGCCGAATCGCCGGCGGCCGCACGATTTCCCGCTTAGCGCAGCGCACAAACTGCGCTATAATCAGCGCCTTGCTTCCTCTCTTCCCCAAGGAAGATCCTCGTCCCCGGTGGGGCGGCCGGACTTCAAATCCGGTTGGGGCCGCCAGCGGTCCTGGGCAGGTTCGACTCCTGTGATCTTCCGCCAAAACACATCTCTTTAGGTCAATTAAAGTCTATATTTTTCATTTAAAACCAATGGTTAACTTGAAGTTTATCTCTTCTGGTGTCAACCTATGTCTACTCAAATCTACCCCCGTTTAGGGGTGTTTTTGGGGGTTGAAAAGTACCCCTGAAAATTGATACCCCCAGAAGGAGACGTAATGCCTTTGACTGACGTAAAGGTGCGTACAGCCAAACCCCAAGATAAACCCTACAAGCTCGCTGATGGTGGCGGTCTATACCTATTGGTTAATACTAATGGCTCTCGTTACTGGCGCTTGAAGTACCGCGTTATGGGGCGAGAAAAGCTGTTATCGATAGGAGTCTACCCTGATATATCCCTAGCAGTGGCGCGCCAGAAAAGAGATGAAGCAAGGAAAGTTCTTGCTGAGGGGAATGATCCCAGTGCGGTAAAAAAGGCGGAAAAGCAGGCGAAAAAAATAGCGGCGGAAAACACCTTTGAATCGATCGCTCGTGAGTGGCACAAAGCTAAAGCTGATCGTTGGTCACTGCGTTACCGCGATGAAATCATTGATACCTTCGAAAAGGACATTTTCCCCTATATCGGGTTACGACCTATTGCAGAAATTAAACCACTAGAGTTGTTGGAAACTCTCAAACGAATGGAAAAGCGTGGTGCACTGGAGAAAATGCGCAAAGTGCGTCAACGTTGTGGTGAAGTATTTCGCTATGCGATTATTACTGGTCGTGCAGAGTATAATCCTGCCCCTGATTTAGCTGGTGCTTTAGCCGTGCATAAGAAACAACATCTCCCATTCTTGACAGCGCAAGAGCTGCCTGAGTTTATGAAAGATTTAGCAGGGTATACAGGTAGCATCATCACTAAGAGCGCCACCTATTTAATAATGTATACTGGAGTCAGGACTCAGGAGTTGCGTTTTGCTCGTTGGGAAGATATTGATCTTGATAAAGCAATGTGGGAAGTTCCGGCCGAACATATGAAAATGCGTCGCCCTCATAAAGTGCCCTTATCTAGGCAGGCCATATCCTTGCTAAAGCAACTCAAGCCAATCACCGGCCATTATCCACTTGTATTTGTTGGTAGGAACGATCCACGTAAACCGATTAGCAAGGAAAGTATTAATCAGGTTATTGAACTTCTGGGGTATAAAGGTAGGCTTACCGGTCATGGTTTTAGACATACTATGAGCACTATCCTGCATGAGCAAGGTTACGACTCCACTTGGATTGAAATGCAACTGGCACATGTAGATAAGAATGCAATTCGGGGAGCTTATAACCACGCGCAATATCTAGATGGACGTAGGAAAATGATGCAGTGGTATGCTGATTATTTATCTGGGATGGATGTAGATTTTTAAATGACTCCTTTTAAAATAAAGAATACAGATTATCTTTTGCGTGATTCTTATCAATTAACGGAAGCTGCTGAGATTATCGGTTGTGATGTAAAAGATATACTTTGGTTTTCGTTTAAAAAAGGGATAGAACTTTGTATGGAGTTCTATGATGATGAACTTGAGGTATCTAATGGACTTGATTCAGACATTGAAAATGAGCAATTGCTTACTGAGATTAAATCATTAAATAAAGATGAGGGTGGTTATTATGTTTTATCTGAGAGTTGTACATTAAGGCTTCATCCTGAACAGGACAAGTATGATGAAAATGGTTTTTTGACTTGTTATATAAAAGGATTTTTTGCCATCAATGATGAGTATAAAGAACATCTAGTTAAGCATGAAGGTCAGCCAGATGAATGGCCGGAGTATTTTTTCCCATCTGGCAATTCCAATCTTGATTTTCCTGTAAGATTATTTGTTAACTATGATGAGAGAGAAAATTACTATTTGTTGGATACATTATGGATTACAAAAAAACAAATAGGTTTTTTCTTAAGAGAAGTTGCAAAGCAACAGAAACCTCAGAAGTCTGAGAAGAATTATCAAGCTCAATCGGAGGCTCAGAAACAGAAACATGCAGTACCTCGAGTTGAAGTCCTCATGGCCATCGTTGCTTTGTATCACCGAGATATGAATTTAAGAAGAGAAAGCCCTACCGCAATAGCGGACTATCTTTTTCTTCACGCGAGGGATTTCTGGCCAGAGAAGGGGATGCCGCCATTGAGTTATGACACGATCGTTAATCTTTTACGGAAAAGCATGAGAAAAGATGGGTTAACATTTCAGTAACAAATGTGGTGACTAAAGGCGATTTTCGATAGATCCTTTAGTCATGTTTTTCGTGCTTAAATAATATGATTAAATTCTCCGTGTTGAGGTTAGTTGACTTGAATATACGGAGAATTACAGATGGCTTTTGCATCAGAATATGTGAATGTACAGCGCCCGCCTTTGGATGCATTGATTGATATGAAGTTCATAACAGCCGATTGTCTTCTAAGCGATAAATGGATCTACCGTCTTATTTCTCAAGAACGTTTTCCTCGTCCTATTAAGTTAGGGAGAATGTCACGCTGGCGGGCTGCTGACTATTACGATTGGCGTGACGAGCAGGAAAAAAATTCACGACAGGAATATGAAAAAGGAAGAGTAAGAGCAAAAGAGATAAGAAAAGGACTGCATTGAATGAAATAAAATAAGCGACAAGCTCGCCGCCTATTTAACTATTTAACCTTTCGGCTCAATACCACGGCGTTTTAATTCGTTTCTGGCTAATTCTTTGAACCAGTTTCCGAGGCTCATCTCGTCTTTGGCTGCTTCAGTGTTTAGCTGTTCTCTTAGGTCTGCCGGGATTCTAATTTGAAAAGTCGGAGAAAAACCTTCGCCTTTAGGACTTTTGTCTCGTTTTGCAGTTGACATGTACGTACATAACCTCTTAGTATCATCACTGTTATGTACGTACACTATCACGGCGTGCGTATTAAACACAACGGCTCTGAACAGTGCGGCAACACTGCCAGAGCCTCACCATTCACGTAAATTGAGAGCAACGCTATGGCTACATCAAAGTGTACCTACATCTTTGCCGCAATCAACCGCACCCAGCGCAAAATCCGCCCGGTGATGTTGCGCATTACCGCCGGTGACGAACGCAGCGCCCGCCGCCAGTTGGCCGGTGACTACGTACTCCTGTTCGCCGGTCGCCTGCCACAGGGAGACTGCCATGCGTGAGTTTCCCCAGCGCGGCGAGCGCTATCGCCATCAGGAAGGCAGAACGGTGCGTATCCTGAGCCTGTATCGCGCCGATGAGACAACGGCCCGTAACAACCCGGAGTTCGCCTATGAAGTGGTATTTGAGTATGACCTGTCCGGCAACATGACCTCCATGCCGCTACCGTGGTTCACCGAGGTGTACAGCAAAATCGCTGATGCGCCGCGCAACCTTGCTCCCCGGTCTGCCGCCGGTCAGTCGCCGCTCCGGCTGCACCCGTCTGTAAAGGTGGTCTACAGCCGCCAGTGGGAGACGCGACGGCCGACATCGGAGCACGACGACACCCATTATTCCCGCTTCTTGTAACGCGGTTTATCACGCTTCATTTTCGATTCTGACGGACAAAAATCATGACTTCATCACATGGGCAATCATCAGCTCAGGGCACGCTGTTGCCGCCATCCTGCCGCTACCTGTCTTACGGCATGACCGAAGACGCCTTTGAAAAACTTAATCGCGCCAAGCAGGCGTGTTCGCTGCTGGATATGTTGTTCGCCGGGCAGGCCGCATCAGCGCCGTTCCCGACCGGTATCACCACGCAGGAAATGGCCGCTATGGTGGCTTATCTGTCGGAGGATTTGGCCTTCGTTCAGGCACAGTGCGCCGCAATTAACGGGGAGGTGGTCGCATGACGCTGGATAACGGTTCTGCCTCCTGCATTCCACTGGAAGTGCGCACCGCGCTGTTTCGTCGCGCGGTGGCCGAGGCCTATCTCGCCGCCTGTGCGGCGCAGGGCATGACGCTTCCCCACACGCTGGACAGCCTGCAGATGCTGATTGCCAGCGACATCGAAGCGCTGTTTGTGAAGCTGCACGGCGTTGACGAAGGCATGGCGATTGCCTGCTCGTTGCTGGGCGATATGGTGGCCCCGGACATTCTGCTGGCGGCACCGCAGCTCACGGCGCAAGGCTGCAACATCATGGGGGAGCTGTGCGGCGTGGCGGTCACATCCGGCCATCCGGCACCGACGCTGCATTAAGGGGGCGCAATGACCAAGTTAGAACAGACCAAACAGGCCGCCCGCGGCCGCTGGGACGTTATTTTTCCGCTGCTGGGGGTCACGGTACCCCCTCACGGTCAGCACGGCCCCTGCCCGTCGTGCGGCGGCACCAAGCCGTTTCGCATGGACGACAAGAACGGCGACGGCCGCTGGATTTGCACGCACTGCACACACGGCGACGGACTGGACCTGGTGGCGAAGGTCAACGGCCTCAGCCTCGGTCAGGCCGTCAACGAAGTGGCCGACGTGCTGCAACTGAGTCAGGTGCAGCAACAGCCACCCAAGCCCGCCAGAAGAGAAGCCGCCAAACCGGCACCGGCGGTGGCCGACACGGTAGCGCAGTGGCTGGCCGCCTGCACGACGGGGCAAAGCGAGTATCTTACCGGCAAGGGGTTTGCCAGCCTGCCGCAGCCGCTGACCACCACGGCCCGCAAGAGCGGCGGCGTGGACTTTCCGCCGGGGTCGTTGCTGCTGTCGCTGACGGACATCGACGGCGCCGTGACGGGTGCGCAGTTGATTTCTCCGCTGGGTGATAAGCGACTGTTGCCGGGGACGGTGCAAAAGGGGGCGTTTATCGCCCTCAGTGCGCCCCCACAGAGCGACGCGCCGCCGACGCAGGTGATTATCACCGAAGGTTACGCCACCGCGCTGACGGCCGCCCAGCTCGCCACAGGCTGGGTGGTGGCCGCCATCTCGGCCAGCAATCTGCCGAACGTGGCGCAGGCGGTGCACGCCCGCTGGCCGCAGGCCCGTATAGTCATCGCCGCAGACAATGACTTCTACGACGGCAAAGAGAACACCGGCAAGGTCTGGGCGGAGAAAGCCGCCAAGGCCGTCAACGGCTGCGTCACGCTGCCACCAACCCGCCATAAGGCGGACTGGAACGACTTTATGCAGGAGAACGGCCCGGCACGCGCCAAGGAGGCATTTAACGAAGAACTGGTGCAACTGGGTAAGTCGGCGGTGAAACTGCCGCAGGGCTTTCGGCTGACGCAGGAATACCTGTGGTTCGACAAGCAGGTGCAGAAGTCGGACGGCGACACCGAAATCCGCAACATCAAAATCAGCAACCCGTTGCGGGTGACGGCCATCACCTGCGATGCCGACGGCGGCAACTTTGGCCGTTTGCTGGAATGGGAGGACACCTACGGTCAGCCGCGTAAATGGGCGATGCCAATGGAGATGCTGAGCGGCAGCGGCGAAGAGCTGCGCCGTATCCTGCTGGTCAACGGCCTGTCGTACATCAGCACCACTGGCGAGGCCCGCGCCCGGCTGATGGAGTACATCTCCCTGTGCAAGCCGGAGCGCAAAGTCACCTGCGTGAACAAAACCGGCTGGCACGGCGATGTGTATGTGTTGCAGGACGAGGTGATCGGCGACGGTGCGGAAGCGGTGATTCTGCAAACCGCCAGCGTGCAGGGCAAAGATTTTCGCGTGGCCGGGACGCTGAACGACTGGCAGGAGCAGATTGGCCGGTACTGTGTCGGCAACTCCCGCGTGGCCTTTGCGGTCAGTCTGGCGTTTGCCGCGCCGCTGCTGCGACTGGTGGGAATGGACGGCGGCGGTTATCACCTCAAGGGCGAATCCACCGATGGCAAGACCACCACCATGAAGGCGGCCACCTCAGTGTGCGGCGGCCCGGATTACTGGCACACGTGGCGCTCCACCGGTAATGCGCTGGAAGGCACCGCCAGCCGCCGTAACGACGCGGCGATGATGCTCGATGAAATCCGGGAGGTGGACGGCCGCGAGGCCGGAAACATCGCCTATATGCTGGCGAACGGCCAAGGCAAGGGGCGGGCAGGCACCGACGGCGAGTTACGCGCCCGCAAGCAGTGGCGGCTGTTGTTCTTCTCTACCGGGGAACTGTCGCTTACCGAGCACGCCGCCCGCGCCGGCGAACGGACGTTTGCCGGGATGGAAGTGCGGATGCTCCAGATACCGAGTGACTCCGGTAAATACGGCGTATTTGAAAGCCTGCATGGGTTCGACAGCGGTAAGGCGCTGGCGGAACATTTTGAAGTTGCCACCGCGACGGTGTACGGCACGCCGTTCCGCGCCTGGCTGAAAGCCCTCACCGCCGACCTGAACGGCATGACGGCCAGCGCCAAGGCGCTGATGAAGGAGTACACCCAACTACTGATGCCGGATAACGCCGGTAATCAGGTCGGACGGGCCATCAACCGCTTTGCGCTGGTTGCCATGGCCGGGGAGCTGGCGACGCGACTCGGCATCACCGGCTGGCCGGAGGGGGAAGCACTGCGGGCAACCCAGACCTGTATGCGCGCATGGCTGGCTGACCGGGGTCACAGCGCCAATCAGGAAGACATTGCCGCGCTGGAGCAGGTGCGCACCTTCTTCACGGCCGGGCAGTTCAGCCGCTTTGCCGACTGGCATAACGAGATGAACCGCCCCGGCAACATGGTGGGCTGGCGCAAGGTGGAGAAAGGCAACCATGCCCGGCAGGTGGAGGCGGTGACGACGTTCTATGTGATGCCGTCCGGCTGGAAGGAAATCTGCAAGGGCTACGATGCGCGGAAGGTGGCAAGGCTGTGTGCGGAAGCCGGTTTTCTGGTTCCGGCCAAGGACGGCAAAATGCAAACGGCCACCCGCCCGCCAGAGATGGGCGTCAAGAAGCTGTATGTCTTCACCAGTGACGTCTTAGGGTAGGGGTTTACGCGAGTCTTATTATTAAGGGGTAACAGAGGTAACAGGGGTTACAACGTTGTAATCACTGGAGAAAATCTGTTACCCTTTTTATTTGGTTTGGGGTAACAGGGGTAACAATATCGGCGTCGTTTTATCCTGTTACCCGTTGTTACCCCAACCATTCTCGCCGGGGTAACACATTTTTCCCTTTTAAATCATATCTGTAACCTATGTAACCCCTGTTACCCCCGAGAATCGATAAAGGCATAGGCCGATTCACCGAAACGCCCCCTCTCTGGCGGGCTATTCTTTCCCGTAACATTTCACCTAATGCATTGAAAATTATTTTTTACTGGAATGGGAGGGGGCTGGTACTGAACTGTTACCGTAAGAAAACATAACCGCCTTCACTTCCCCTCTTCTTTCTGAACTCGTTGTTGGAAACCCAACCCATTTTACTTGGCGTATTCTCGTCGCACTAAAGACACATTATTAAGCTCTCTCTTCTGGCCGTAGGGCAAGTTTGATGTGATCCAGCAGACAACATAGAGAACTTCATCTCCCCCGAACATAATTTGCTTGCTTTTCGAGCTTTCTGGCGGATAATGCGCCAAATTACATACCTTTACACTTTATGAAATGGATTTTCATGAAAAGGATTTTTCTTTCGCACAAATCAAGAGCGAAGGCGTTGAGCCACGTTCTCGCGGGTGTTCTTTTCACCGGCACTTTCCCGGGCATGGCCGCCACGCCCTCCGACGCCCCGGAGCAGGCCGCTTCCGCTATTGATGTCCGTGAGCAACAGCGCCAGCAGGAGCGTGAGCGCGCTCTGCAACAGCAAAATGCCCCGCAGGCCGATGCGCGCCTTTCCCGTCCCGAGGCTGTGCTGCCGGATTACCCGGTTAATGAGTCCCCCTGCTTCACCATCAACCGGCTCACCCTGGTCGGGGAAGCGGCCGACCGCTTTCAGTGGGCGCTGGACGCCGCAGCAGATGCCAAAGGCCGCTGTCTGGGTAGCCAGGGCATTATGCTTGCCATCAATAAAGTACAGAATGCCATACTGGCCAAAGGCTATGTCACCACGCGGGTGATGGCGCAGGAGCAGGACCTGACCAGCGGCGTGTTGACGCTGACGTTGCAGCCGGGGCGTATTGGTGACATCCGCTTTGAGGAGCCGGTCTCCTGGCGTGGGCGGCTGTGGAACGCTATTCCGGCCTCGCGCGGCGATATCCTCAACCTGCGTGATATCGAACAGGGGCTGGAGAACTTCAGACGAGTGCCCAGCGCCAATGCCGACATTAAAATCGTGCCCGGTGCCCAGGAGGCCACCAGTGACCTGCAGGTCAACTGGCACGAGGGGCGGCCGGTGCGGCTCAGTCTGGGGCTGGACGACAGCGGCTCCAAAAGTACCGGGCGCTATCTCGGTTCGGCCACCCTGGCACTCGATGCGCCGTTTGCGCAAAACGATCTTTTCTACGCCAACATCGGCAAGGATGTGTTTCAGCACGGGCCGTTCGGCAATCGTTCACATACGCTGAATTACCTCTTCCCGGTGGGGTATTGGGCCTTCTCGGCCAACTACAACGACTACACCTACCATCAGAACATCCCCAACGCCAACGAGGTGCTGCGCTATAGCGGCAAGAGCGACAACATTCAGTTGACCGTCTCCCGATTGCTCTACCGCGACCAGTCGCACAAGACCACGCTCAACCTGCGCGGCTACCGCAAACATTCCACTAACGCCGTGGACGACGTTGATATTGCGTCGCAAAAACGTCGGACCGCCGGCTGGGAGCTGGGGCTGAATCAGCGCAGCTATTTCGGCACCACTACGCTGGACGCCAATATCAGCTGGCGCCGCGGCACCGGCGCATTCAATGCCCTGCCTGCGCCGGAAGAATCGCGTCACGAAGGCAGTGCGCGTACCGGCATGTTGCTCGGCGACCTGGGTATCAACCTGCCTTTCACCTGGGGCGAGCAGCCCTGGCGGGTATACACCAGCGTGCGGGGCCAGTGGAGCCCGAATGCGTTGACGCCGCAGGAGCGGATGGCCATTGGCGGGCGTTACACGGTGCGCGGCTTTGACGGCGAGCAGATGCTGTCCGGCGAAAAAGGGCTGCTGTGGCGCAACGAAATCGCCTGGAATATGTTTTCTCGCGGGCACGAACTGTACCTGGCTGCCGACTACGGCCGGGTGGACGGCCCGGGCACCCGCTACCTGGTGGGTCATCAGTTGGCGGGCAGTGCGCTCGGTGTGCGCGGTGCGCTGTGGGGGCGATTCAGCTACGACCTGTTTGCCGGCGTGCCGCTGTACAAGCCCGCGGGGTTCCATACCTCCGGCGCGACCGCGGGTTTTAGCGTAAATCTGGAAATCTGAACATCGCGATACCGGCAGCATTGCTGACACCGATCTAAACGGACTGACTTTTCTCACGGATGTGACCCATGAACAAACATTGCTATCGCCTTATCTTCAGCCGCACCCACGGGGAGCTGCGGGTGGTGTCCGAACTGGCTCGCAGCTGCAGCAGCGAACCGGGGCAGCGCATCGGTTCAGGAATAACGGCTGGGAGTCGTCTGTGGGTCACCGTGCGTCGGTCAGTGTGGCTGCTGGGGCTGCTCATGTTCGCCGGCCCCGTCATGGCAGACGGCATTGTCGCGGACGGCGGTGCCAATCCTTCCCAGCGGCCGGAGGTCATCAATACCCAGAACGGCTTGCCGCAGGTCAACATCACCGCCCCCAACCAGGCTGGGGTCTCACATAACCAGTATCAGCAGTTCGATGTCGACGCCAAAGGCGCCATCCTCAACAACTCGGCGGTGATGACCTCGACCCAGATGGCCGGGATGATCCAGGGTAACCCTAACCTCAATCCCAATTCCGCGCCGGCGCGCGTCATCCTCAACGAAGTCAACAGCAACAATCCCAGCCAGCTGCGCGGTTTTATGGAAGTGGCCGGCGGCAAGGCGCAGGTGATTGTGGCCAACCCCGCCGGCATTGTCTGCAACGGCTGCGGCACCATCAACGCCGGGCGCATGACCCTGACCACTGGCAAGCCGCAACTGAACGCCGACGGCAGCCTGGCGGGCTACCAGGTTGAGCGCGGCGTGGTGCGCATCGAGGGTGGTGGACTCAACGGCGATGCCCGTCATGATACCGAGTACGTCGACATTCTGGCGCGCGCGGTGGAAGTCAACGCCGGCGTCTGGGCTAAAGAAGGCGTGTCGGTGGTGGCCGGTCGTAACCGCGTGAGTGCGGACGGTAAAACCGCGACACCGCTTTCGGACGACGGCAGTACCAGACCAAAGCTTGCCATCGACATGGGACAGATGGGCGGCATGTACAGCGGCAGTATCCGCATGATTGGCACCGAGGCCGGCGTCGGCGTACGTAATCAGGGCGGACAGGTCCGGGCGGGCAAAACGCTCACCGTGAGCAGCGAAGGCAAGCTCAGCTGGCGGTCTGATACGCCGGATGCGGCCACGCAGGCCGGCGGCGATATCCAACTGGCGGCAAAAGGTGACATTGAGACGCACGGGAAAGTGTATAGCGGTGGCCAACTGGCCGTGCAGAGTCGCGAGGGGATGTTAACGCAGTCCGGAACGCTGGCGGCGGCCGGGGATGTGCACCTGAACGCCGCGCGTGGCATCCAGAGCAGCGGCCACCTGCTGGCGGGCAGTAATGCCGACAGCACGCTGGTCCAGGATGCCAACC
>NZ_JBBBDV010000013.1:0-170005 GCF_037137105.1 Serratia sp. TMDUHS_CL | reverse complement strand
AGCCTTAACGCCGCGTGCGGCGGCCCCACAGGGGAGAGTCTCAGGATGAGACGAATTGTGTAGGACAAATCCGCCGGGAGCGGATTTGAACGTTGCGAAGCAACGGCCCGAAGGGGGGGCGGGCAGGACGCCCGCCATAAACTGCCAGGCATCAAACCAAGCCGAAAGCCCTGAACTGACGTTCAGGGCTTTCGGCTATGCGTAAAATGGAAAATCCCCGTTGTAACCCGCTTCATCTTTCATCTCACGATTCTATATTCATCACAAAACCAATTCATTTTTTGAATGAACTCCAGATATTCTTCGTCCGCTATTAAGTTTGGCTGTTAACTTATAAATAACAATAAAGTAACAACCAGGGCGGCAGGAAGCCGAATTTCATCATTGCTATGGCTCGGAGAACATATCATGACAGAAACAACCTCGGCTCTTGAGGGTGAGCGCGGCGTCGAACAGGGGGCGCTGGATAACAAAAAACGCATTTTCGCTATCGTTGGGGCTTCGTCAGGCAATCTGGTGGAGTGGTTTGATTTTTACGTTTACTCCTTCTGCTCAATCTACTTTGCCGCCTCATTTTTTCCGGCGGGCAACAGCACCACGCAGCTGCTGCAAACCGCCGGGGTATTCGCCGCCGGCTTCTTTATGCGACCTATCGGCGGCTGGCTGTTCGGCTATATTGCCGACAAACATGGCCGAAAAAACTCAATGCTGATTTCGGTCTGCATGATGTGCGCCGGATCGCTGGTGATCGCCTGTCTGCCGACGTATGAGTCGATCGGCAGCTGGGCACCGGCGCTGTTGTTGATCGCGCGCCTGTTCCAGGGGCTGTCGGTGGGCGGCGAGTACGGCACCAGCGCTACCTACATGAGCGAGGTGGCGATCAAGGGCCGCCGTGGCTTTTATGCTTCGTTCCAGTATGTCACGCTGATCGGCGGGCAACTGCTGGCGCTGCTGGTCTTGGTGATCCTGCAGCAAATATTGTCCGGCGAAGAGCTGAAGGCCTGGGGATGGCGTATTCCGTTTGCCCTGGGTGCCGTGTTGGCGGTAGTGGCGCTGTACCTGCGCCGCTCTCTGAATGAAACCTCCGATGCGAAGACGCGTAACCATAAGGATGCCGGTTCGCTGACGGGGCTGTGGAAAAACCGCAAAGCGTTTCTGATGGTGCTGGGCTTTACCGCCGCCGGTTCGCTGACCTTCTACACCTTCACCACCTACATGCAGAAATATCTGGTGAACACCGCTGGTATGGACGCCAAGCTGGCCAGCGCCATCATGACCGTCGCGCTGTTCGTCTTTATGCTGCTGCAGCCGGCGGTCGGCGCGTTCTCGGATAAAATTGGCCGTCGCAGTTCGATGCTGATCTTCTCGGCATT
This sequence comes from Serratia sp. TMDUHS_CL, assembly GCF_037137105.1. Taxonomy (NCBI): domain Bacteria; kingdom Pseudomonadati; phylum Pseudomonadota; class Gammaproteobacteria; order Enterobacterales; family Yersiniaceae; genus Serratia; species Serratia sp. TMDUHS_CL. Next base: position 168,632 of record NZ_JBBBDV010000013.1, on the reverse strand, counting down.
GGCCACCGTGTTGACGGTGCCAATTCTGTTTGCCCTGAAAGAGGTGACCAATCCCTTCATGGCGTTCGGCCTGATCGTGCTGGCGTTGTTCGTCGTCAGCTTCTACACCGCGATCAGCGGGCTGCTTAAAGCCGAGATGTTCCCGCCGGAGGTGCGGGCGTTAGGGGTAGGCTTGTCTTATGCGGTAGCGAATGCCCTGTTCGGTGGTTCGGCGGAATATGTCGCGCTGTCGCTGAAATCGTTCGGCGTGGAGAACGCTTTCTTCTGGTACGTTTCCGGCATGTGCCTGCTGGCGTTGCTGGTCTCACTCCGGCTGCATCGCAAAGGCAAGGAGATACAGCTGTAATAAAAACCCCGGCCTTGGCCGGGGTCAGAGTACATCTTACAGGATACGGCTAATCAGCCGATCGATGCGGATGCGCCGCAGACGGCGAATCAGCTTACGCACCTTGATCGGGTACTGCTGAATGCTTTGCAGCTCCTGATAATGGCCGACCACGGTGGTGTGGGTGCGGATGCATTCCAGCTCTTTTTGCCGCTGCTCGCGCATTTCCTGCTTGGGATCGTGGATCAGAATGGCGTTTTCCAGATCCAGCCGCCAGGCGCGCGGGTTGAGGTTATTGCCGGTGACCAGCTGCCACTCTTCGTCTACCCACATGCCTTTCAGGTGATAACTGTTATCGCCATCCTTCCACAGACGCACGATCAGCTGACCGGTGTCGACGTAACGCTGCAAGCGGCTCAGGAAGCGGCGCAGGTTGATCTCGTACAGGTAGGGCAGCGCGCCGATGATTTTGAACGGCTGGTCTTCCGGAATATAGAAGTCGTTGGCGGTTTTGTCGCCGACGATGATCTCCACCTGTTTGCCCTGGCGCAGCAGATAAATGATGTTGCGCACCAGCAGCGCCGGCAGGTTGAAATAGGGGGTACACAGCGTCAGTTTCTGGTCGGCGCACGACATCAGGTGATGAATGGTTTTATTCAGCACGCTTTGCTTGCCAAGCCCAACCAGCGGCGTCACCGCCAGCTCATCGTTACCGGCTTTACCGCGGAAGTGGTAACCGGCGCGGCGCAGGGCGAAACGGAACAGACGGGTCTCGTTTTTGATCTCCGGGCTTTTCGGCCGATCGCTGCGATCGAGGCGCTGTACGGCGCCGGCGGTGAGCAGATGCTGCTTGATGTAATCGATCAGGGTATCGGCCAACGCCTCGTTGGTAATCAGCTGGTAGCGATCGTAACGGTATTTCTCATGCTGATGCAGATAGACGTCATTGATGCTGGCGCCGCTGTAGATCACGGTATCGTCGACCACGAAGCCCTTCAGGTGCAGGACGCCCAGCGCTTCGCGGGTATTGACCGGCACGCCGTAGATAGGCACCGATTGCTCTGGATGTTGGCTGGCCATGGCGCAGTACCAGTCGGCGTTGGTATTGGCGGCGGCGGCGCCGATGCGCCCGCGCTGTGCGCGGTGCCAGTCGACCAGCACGCAGATTTCCAGCTCGGGCCGCTGCTGCTTGGCTTGATACAGCGCGTTGAGGATCTCGCGCCCGGCGTCGTCATGCTCCAGATACAGGGCCACCAGATAGATACGTTGGGTGGCGTTGGCGATGGCGTCCAGCAGCGTGGTGCGAAAGTCGGACGGCGCGTACAGCGTACGAACATCAGCAACCGTCTGGGGGAGTTTGGGCAGTTGTGCAAGGTGTTGTTGATGTTTGCTACGTTTAAATTTTGACAACATCACAGTGCGTTTCTTCTCTCATGATTGATGGCCGGAACGCCACAGGCTTAAAAACAATAAACCGAATAATCGGGCGATAATACCATTAGTTGCCTCGATTGTGCGTATGTTTTGGCGTTAAGTGGTGGATTCGTAGCGCATTGCGACGCAGGTCACTGCGCGTCGGCGGCCTGCAGCGGCAGCGTCAGATTGACGATGCCGTCCTCAAGCTGCACCTCGATGCCAAAGCCCAGCCGCTGCGCCAGTGCGATCATGCCGCGGTTATTCGGCATGGTGATGCCGCTCAGGCGAGTCAGGCCATGAGCGCGCGCATAGGCGATCATTTTCTCCAGCAGCTGACGACCCAGGCCCACGCCTTTCAGATCGGAACGCACCAGCACGGCGAATTCGGCGTCGGTGTTGTCCGGATCGGACAGCGCGCGGGTCACGCCGATGATCTCGTCTGCGCGCACCGCTACAAAGGCCATTTCTCGATCGTAGTCGATCTGCGTCATGTTGGCCAAATCGTCATGGGTAAACTCGTTGATCTCGCTGAAGTAGCGATAATAGAGATCTTCCTTGGTCACTCTATCGATGAAATGCTTCAGCGCCGGCTCGTCTTCCGGCAGGATTGGGCGGAACAGGCATTGGCTGCCGTCTTTCAGCGCGATGGTCTCTTCCAGCTCCTGCGGATAAGGGCGGATCGCCAGCCGCGCCTGCGGATCGCCGCTGAACGGCGCGAGTTGCATCGAAACGTCCAGCAGGGTGAACTCGCTGCCGGAGGCCAGCACCGGGTGAATATCCAACCGGGCGATCTCCGGGCAGTCGAGGATCAGGTTGGAGACCTGCACCAGCAGGCGGCTCAGCCCAGGGATATCCAAAGGCCGCAGCGCGCTGCGCCCGCGGATCTTGCCGCCTTTCACCGCCTGCAGCACCAGATAACGCGCCAGCGCCATGTTCAGCGGCGGCAGCGCGACCGCCACCTGATTTTCCTGGCGCCACTCTACGCCGCCTTCGCCCAGCATGATCAGCGGGCCGAAAATCGCATCCTGCTCTACCGCGATGCGCAGCTCCTGGGCACCGGCGCGGTTGGCCATGCTCTGTACCAGCAGGCCATGGATACGCGCCTGGGGGTAGGTGCGCTTCACGCGGTCGAGGATCGCCTCCGCCGCGCGCTGCACTTCGGTCGCGGTGCGCAGGTAGAGCATGACGCCCTGAACTTCCGATTTATGCGGGATATCCGGCGAACGCAGCTTCAGCGCCACCGGGTAGCCGATCTGTTCGGCAATGTGCACCGCTTCGGCGCTGTCCTCGGCAATCCAGGTCGGCAGGGTGCTCAGATCGTAGGCCTGCAGGATGGATTGCACCTCGTGGGTATCCAACTGGGTGGCGCCTTCGGCCAGCGCCTGATGGATAAGGCGGTGGGCGTCGGCGGTGTTGGCGGTGAGGCCGACCGGCAGCGCCGGCGTCTCTTTCAACTGCTTCTGGTTGCGGCGATATTCCACCATATGCATAAAGGCGGTCACCGCGCCTTCCGGCGTGCGGTAGGTGGGAATGGCGGCCTCGGTAAATAACCGGCGCGCCTCTTGCGAAGAGTATTCGCCGCACCAGTTGGTCAGCAGCGTGATGCGTTTGCCGCGCGGATGGCGGTGCAGCGCCTCGATCAGCCGCTGCGCCGTGGCGGTGCCCGGCGCCGCCGCGCTCGGCGCGTGGATTAACAGCAGCGCGTCATAGTCGTGGCTGTCGAGCAGCGCTTCGATTGCCGCCAGGAAGCGCTGCGGCGTGGCATCGTCGCGCAGGTCGAGCGGATTGCCGGCGCGGATGAAATCCGGCAGCGCGTCGCTCAATGTCGCCAGGCTCTCATCGCTCAGCGTGGCCAACTTGCCGTTGCGTCCGAGCAGTTCGTCCAGTGCCATCGCCGCCGGCGCCGCCCCGTTGCTGACGATCATCAGCCGCTCGCCGCGCAGCGGATGCATATGGCTGAGGGTTTCCACCGCCGAGAACAGCTCATGGGTATCCTGCACGCGCAGCAGGCCGGCGCGCTGGATGGCGGCGTCATAGGCGGCGTCCAGCCCCAGCTGGCTGTTGAGCAACAGCTGCGCCTGTTGGCTGCGGCCGCTTTTGATCACCAGAATGGGCTTGTTGCGCGAGGCGCTGCGCGAGGCGGAGAGAAAGCGCCGCGCATCGCTGATGTTTTCCAGATACAGCAGAATGGCGCTGGTCTTGCTGTCGCGCGCCAAAAAGTCGAGCAGGTCGTCGACGTCGATGTCCAGGCTGTCGCCCAGTGCGATAAAGTAAGAGAAGCCGACTTCGCGCTGCTGCGCCCAGTCGAGAATGGTGTTGGCCACGGCGGCGGACTGCGAGATAAACGCCAGCTTGCCCTTTTGGATCGGCACCGGCGAGAAGCTGGCGTTGATGCCCTGCCACGGCGCCAGCAGCCCCAGGCTGTTGGGGCCCAATAGCCGCATGGCGTAGCGCTGCGCGCAGGCCTTCAGCTCGGCAAACTGTTCCGGCGGCGAAGAGAGTACGATGGCGGTTTTACAGCCGCGTTGGCCCAGCGCTTCAATCAGCGCCAGATTGCGTTTGGCGTGGGTGCAGATGATCGCCAGATCCGGCGTCAGCGGCAGGCTGGCGACGTCGGGGTAGGCCATCACGCCGCAGACCGCCTTGTAGCGCGGCGTGACCGGCAAGATGGGCCCGCCGAAACCGCCGGCCAGCAGGTTGCTCATCATCAGGTTGCCGGCGCGGCCGGGCTGCTGCGAAGCGCCCAGCACGGCGATCGATTTGGGACGTAGTAGCGCTTCTAACCCTCGCTGGCTCATGCACGGCTCCTTTTGGCAACGTTACGCCTGATTTTAGGCGCTTTCTGGCTACATTGCTGTGACCGGTGCCTCCGGCCGGGTCGGTTTTCCCGCCAGATATTGTTGACGGAAATAGCGGAAATGCTGATTCAATCCGTCGGCGGCCGGCAGATCGCCCGCCTGTTGCAGCAGGGCGGCGGCCACTTCCGCCGTGCAGTGTTGCTCGGCGCGGCTGGCTTCGCGCAGCTGGTAGTCCGATGCCGCGTCGACGTTGAGGGAAAACACCGGGAATTGATTGAGGTATGGGCTTTTACGGAACATTTTGCGCGCTTCCGCCCAGGTGCCGTCCAGCATGATGAACAGCGGCGGTTTGCCACCGGCGGGCAGCTCGCTGAACACCGGCCGTTCGGCGTCGGCGTAGGAAGCGGGGAACACCACATAAGGCTGCCGCGCCGGATCGTTGATGGCCGCCAGCAGGGCCGGATCGACTTCGGTGCGCGACCAGAGGAACGCCTGGGTGTCCGGCAGGATATCGGCGATCAGGCGGCCGGTGTTGCTGGGCTTGAGCGGCTCGGCGCCGAACATGAGCAGGCAGAAACGGCTGCCGGCCTGCTGCGGGCGAATGGTGTCGCATAGGCAGTTTTTATGCGGCAGCAGGCAACCCTGACAACGCGCCACCCGGCAACCGCGCGCCAGAAAAGGGCGGGTGGCGCGGTCTAAACGGAATTGGCGCAGGCGAAGTACGGCGTTGTCGGTCATAACGATCCCGGGGAAAAACCGCCATTGTAACGCAGAAAAAAGCCCGCCGGGAGGGGCAGGCTCGATCGGGGCGCGTTCGCGCGCGATGGCGGGATACGGCCTATACTTGCCGAATCACACTAACTCGTTGAGCCAGTTGTCAAACGGCGCTTTTGGCATCGCGCCGTTGAGCATGTCGACCATCTTGCCCTGACGGAACACCATGATGGTCGGGATGCTGCGGATGCGGAAACGGGCGCTCAGTTCCGGCTCGGCTTCGGTGTTCACTTTCACGAAGCGCACTTTGCCGGCGCGCTCTTCGGCCACGTCTTCAAAGATCGGCGCAAAGCTGCGGCACGGGCCGCACCATGGCGCCCAGAAATCGACCACGACCGGCAGATCGTCCTGCAGCAGCTGGTCCAGCGTGGCGGCGGTGGCGTTGATCACTTCACCGTCGAAGAGCTCATGGCCGCAGCGGCCGCATTTCGCGTTGTCCGCCAGACGTTCTTCCGGCACGCGGTTGGTGGCATTGCAAGCTGCACAAACTGTATTCATGTTGACCTCGGGTACAGAGAAAGCATGGTCCCCGCAACGCAGTTGCAGAGATGTTTCTTTAATACTGACAATTATCGGCAAAACCCGGCGCATGAACAATGAGGTTTGTTCAATGGATGTGATAGTTGGGAGCTTTTAGCGCAAGTTGGTGGCTTCATGCACCAACATCAGGTAATCTTCGCGCCCTGCGCGTTGGTGGAGAAGACAATGAACGATTCATTTAGTGGCAAGAACGGTAAAGTCAAAGTGATGTACGTCCGCAATGACGACGACAACGGCGACGACCGCAACAAGAATAAACGTCCGGCCGGCAAAGGCCGTCCGGCTGACGGTGCGCGCTCGGGCCGCACCGGTCAAGACAAGGCGCGCGGCGGCAACGATCGCCGCGGCGCCGACTCCCGCCGCAGTGAAAGCGATCGTCCTCGCCGTCCGGCGCGCTCTGAAGATCGCGGTGGCAACGAGTCGCCGTGGAGAACCGTTTCGCGCGCGCCGAATGAAGAGCCGGCGTTCGATCACGGCGGTATCAGCGGCAAAAGCTTTATCGATCCGGAACAGCTGCGCCGTCAGCGTGCGGAAGAAACCCGCGTTTACGGTGAAAACGCCTGTCAGGCGCTGTTCGCCAGCCGCCCGGAAGCGATCGTGCGCGCTTGGTTCGTGCAGTCGGTCACCCCGCGTTTCCGCGAAGCGCTGCGCTGGATGGCGGCTAACCGCAAGGCTTACCACGTGGTGGATGAGGAAGAGCTGGCCAAGGCTTCCGGCACCGAGCACCACGGCGGCGTCTGCTTCCTGATCAAAAAGCGTCAGGGCCTGGATGCGCAGACCTACCTGAAAAGCGCACCGGCGACCGACTGCGTGCTGGCGCTCGAAGAAGTGGGTAACCCGCATAACCTGGGCGCTATCGTCCGTTCTTGCGCTCACTTCGGCGTCAACGGCGTGCTGCTGCAGGATCCGGCGCTGCTGGAATCCGGCGCGGCGGTGCGTACCGCAGAAGGCGGCGCGGAGCACATCAAGGCGATCAACGCCGACGATTTCCTGTCGGTGCTGGACACCTTCCGCAAGGCGGGTTACACCATCGTTACCACCTCCAGCCACAAAGGCACCGCGCTGGCGCAGGCCAAGCTGCCGGCCAAGATGGTGCTGGTGCTGGGCCAGGAACGTGACGGTCTGAGCGACAGCGCCTGGCAGCAGGGCGACATGAACGTGTCTATCGGCGGCACCGGCAAGGTGGAAAGCCTGAACGTTTCCGTAGCGACCGGCATTCTGCTGGCGGACTGGTGGCGTCAGAATCAGGCGTAATCTGTTCTACGTCGGATAAAAAAACGGGCGCCCCAGGGCGCCCGTTTCGTTTATTGAAGCTTAGTGAGCGCCGCCGCCCCCACCGCCGCCGGAGCTGAACGGCGGTTTCGCCACCCACACCAGCACCAGCAGCACCAGGAATACCCCGGCCGACAGCCAGAAGATCTCGTTGGCGGAGATGATCAGGCCCTGAGCGGTGATCTCGTTGGCGATATACGCCGACGCTTGTTGTTTGCTCATGCCGAGCTGCTCCAGCTGCCGGTACATCTCCTGCGACTGCGGGTTGTACGGGTTGACGAACTCCGTCAGCTGCGAATGGTGCTGCGATTCGCGCTGCGTCCACAGGGTGGTGGTGATCGAGGTACCGATCGACCCCGCCAGCGTTCGCGTGAAGTTCGACAGGCTCGACGCCGCCGCCATGCGTTCCGGCGGCAGGCCGGACAGCGTGATGGTGGTCAACGGCATGAAGAAGCAGGCGATGGCGAAGCCCTGGACAAACTGCGGCCAGGCGGAAGCGCCGAAGTCCATGCCCGGTTCAAATGTATAGGCGCGCCAGTAGAAGCACACGGCATACATGATGAAGCTGAAGGTGACCAGCCGGCGCATGTCGAGCCGGTTGCCGAACTTGCCGATGATCGGCGACAGCAGCACCGGGATCAGCCCAACCGGCGCCGACGCCAGCCCCGCCCAGGTGGCGGTATAGCCGTACACCTCTTGCAGCAGCTGCGGCAACAGCACGATGGCGCCGAAGTACAGCATGTAGGCCAGGCTGATACACAGGCAGCCGATGGTGAAGTTGCGCGACTTGAACAGCGACAGATCCACCACCGGATGGTCGTCCGTCAGCTCCCACACCACCAGGAACAGCAGTGCCACCACCGCGACGACGGTGAGCGTGATGATCTCGGTCGAGTTGAACCAGTCCAGCTCCTTGCCCTGATCGAGCATGATCTGCAGTGAACCGATGCCGACGATCAGCAATACCAGGCCGACGGTGTCGATCGGTTTGATCTCGGTTTTGGTTTCCCGCCCCTTCAACGTCGCCATCGCCGCCACGATCACGAAGACGCCGATCGGGATGTTGATGAAGAAGATCCAGCCCCAATGGTAGTTGTCGCTGATGTAGCCGCCGAGGATCGGCCCAAAGATCGGCGCGACGATAACGGTCATCGACCAAAGCGCCAGGGCCATCGCTCGCTTGGCGGGCGGATAGTTGTTCAGCAACAGGCTCTGCGACAGCGGGATCAACGGCCCGGCCACCACGCCCTGGATCACGCGGAAGAAGATCAGCATGCCGAGGCTGTTGGAGATGCCGCACAGCCAGGAGGCGAGGGCGAACAGCGCGGTGGACCAGAGGAACAGCCGCACTTCGCCGAAGCGCTTCGCCAGCCAGCCGGTGATCGGAATCGAGATGGCGTTCGCCACGCCAAACGAGGTGATCACCCAGGTGCCCTGCGAGTTGGAAGACCCGAGGTTACCGGAAATGGTGGGGATCGCCACGTTGGCGATGGTGGAGTCCAGCACCTGCATGAAGGTCGCCATGGCGAGCGCGACCGTCATCCAGGCAAGCTGGGCGCCTTCAAGCGGTTTCTGTGGCAAGATGGCCTCCCGCGCGCTTAGCCGGCGTTCGCATGGATCACGTCGGCGATCAGCTGGTTAACCGGCGCCAGATTCAACGCCAGCGCATCGCTCTGATACAGCGGTTTGTCGCGCACCACGTCGGCCAGCACGCGGCCGTCCAGGTTGGCGGTGTCGACGGTCACCAGCGTAGAAAGACCGATGCGCAGCGGATGATCGGCCACCTGCTTGGCGTCGAGCTCAATACGTACCGGCAGACGTTGCACTACCTTGATCCAGTTGCCGGTGGCGTTTTGCGCCGGCAGCAGGGAGAAGGCGCTACCGGTGCCCATGTCGATACCGGCCACTTTGCCCTGATACACCACGTCGTCGCCGTAGACGTCGCTGACCACCGTCGCCGGCTGGCCGATGCGCATGTTGGCGATCTGGGTTTCCTTGAAGTTGGCGTCAACCCAAATGTGATCGGCCGGCACCACCGCCATCAGCGGCGAACCGGCGGCGATCTGCGCGCCGACCTGCACGCTGCGGCGCGAGACATAGCCGGTGATCGGGCTGATCACTTTGGTACGCTGCAGCGCCAGCCAGGCATCGCGCATCTGCGCGGCGGCCTGTTGGATCGCCGGCTGCTGTTCCAGCGGGGTGTTCAGCACCATCGCCTGATTGGCGTTGTATTGCTGCACCGCCACTTCCAGCGCGGCCTTGGCACTGTCGACCGCATCGCGAGCGTGTTGCAGCTCTTCGCGGCCGATGGCGTCAACGCTGCCCAGCACCACGCGGCGCTTCAGATCGTTCTCGGCCTTGCTCAGATCGGTCTTGCGCAGGGCGATGTTGGCCTGATACTGCTTGCTGTTGATGATCAGCTGGTGGGTCTGACGCACGCTGTTGGCCAGGCCGGTCTTGGCGCGTTCAAACGCCTGCTCGGCATCGGTCGGATCGAGCGTCAGCAGCACGTCGCCCTGCTTGACGTAGTCGGTGTTGTCGAAATTGACGCTGTTCACGCTGCCGGACACCTGGGCCATGATCTGCACCTGGTTGCCGGAGACGTAGGCGTCGTCGGTTTCCTGGTGATGACGCAGCACCAGGAACCAATACACTAAGTAAGCCACCCCTATAACAATGAAAATAACCGTCAGCAACAGCAGCCAAAATTTACGCTGCTTCTTTTTGCCGTTCGGCTGCTGCGGGTTTTGGATTTCCGCGCTTGCGCTCATGGTGTTCTCCAAGCCTTATATTATTATGCTTTCGAATCCGCTGCGGCCGGGGCCTGATAGCCACCGCCCAGCGCGCGGATCAGTCCTATCTTCGCCTGCAGTAAATTGCTGCTGGCATTCAACTCCGCCTGTTGCTGCTGTAATAGCTGCGTCTGGCTGGTCAACAGATCGTCGCGTCCGATAATCCCTGCCTGGTAACGGGCGTTGGCGACCTGATACACCTGTTGCATCGACTGGGCCGCGGACGCCGCCTGCAGCTGCTGTTGCGCAGAGCTCTGCTGGATGGTGATGGCGTCGGCGGTTTCCTGTACCGCATTCAGGATGGTTTGGTTGTAGGATTCCACCGCTTCGTCATACAGCGCGGATTCCTCGCCCAGCTTGCTGCGCAGCGCCCCGGCGTGGAAGATCGGCAGCGAAATCGCCGGCATCACGTTCCAGGCCTGGCTGGCCGCTTCAAACAGATTCGGGCTGGTGCCACTGGTATTGGTGGTCATCAGGCCGGCGAAGGCTGAAATGGTCAGGCTGGGGTAAAACTCTTTACGCGCGGCACTGACGCGCTGGCTGTAAGACTCCACCAGCTGGCGTTGCGCGGCGATGTCCGGGCGTTTGCCCAGCAGATCCGCCGTCAGCTCGCCCTGCGGCGCCATCAGGTTGTCTGCGGGCAACGGCACCTGACGCAGGTGCTGCATGGCGTTCGGCCCCTGGCCGGCCAGCGCGGCGAGCTGGTGTCTGAGCTGCTCGATCTGCGATTGCAGCTGCAGGATCTGCTGCTTGGCGACGTCGGACTGCGCCTGGGTTTGTTGCGGCACGTCGACGCCGGTCAGGCCGGCCTGATAGCGCTGTTGGCGCAGCGCGGTCAGGCGCTCATTGTTGTTCACTTCCTGCTGCAGCAGCTTTTCGAGCGCCAGGTTGCTCTGCAGCTGATAATAGGCGGACGCCACCGAACTGGTCAGCGTCAGCGCCGCTTGTTCCTGCTCGGCGCGCGCGGCGTTGACCTGCGCCTTGGCGGCGTTCACCTGGTTGCGGTATTTGCCCCACCAGTCGAACTCGTACGCCAGGTTCAGCCCCAGCGAATTGGAGCTTTCGTAGATCGGCTTATGCGGATACCCCAGCCCCATATTGACGTTTTGCGGCACGCGCTGGCGTTGGGTGCTGGCGTTCAGATCCAGGTTCGGCCCGTTGGCGGCGCTGGCTTCACCCACCACGCTCTGCGCTTCGCGCACGCGGGCGGCGGCCTGCCGCAGGGTCGGCGAGCTTTGCAGCGTCTGCGTCATCAAGGCGTCCAGCTGCGGATCCTTGAGGGCGCGCCACCACTGCGGGCTGACGGCCAGCGAACTGACTTTCGGCTGAGCCAACTGCAGGCTCTGCGGATCCATCAGCGTGGATTGCGGGGCAATATTATCGGTCGAAGCACACCCGGCCAGCAGCAACACGGCGAACAGCGGGGTGAATCTCCAGTTAAATGGGGATCGCATAAGTAGGTACCTGAACAGAAATTGTGAATTAGGATAACTGTTCTGTGATTTCCATTTGATCCAGACGTGCCAGCAATTTGCGCGTCAGCTGTTCCAGCTGTTTTTGCTCATCGTCGGTCAGCGTGGACCACAGGAAATGCAGACATTGGTGCTGCGGCGGCAGCAGTTGACTGAGAAATTCTTCCCCCTGCGGCGTCAGATGCAGATGCAGGCAGCGGCGATCGTTGTCGCTTTCCCGGCGCTCGATCCAGCCGCGTTTCTCCAGCTCGTCGGCGATGCGGGTCGCATTGGTGCGCGAGGAGCCTAAGGCAGAGCTTAGCTCAGAAGGTTGGATGCTGTGGCTTTCCTGCGCATCCAGGGTGATCAGCGCCATAAACAGTGTTTCGTTAATCCCCTGCGCCTTCAGCATCTTATTGCGGTTTTCCAGCAGCTTGCCTTGCATGTGCATGCACAGGCGGGTCAGCAGGATTTCCTGATAAGGGAAATCTTTCTGCCGGGTGGCGCGGAAATTCAGCATTTGTTCTATGGGGGCAAACGAACTTTCCATAATTTAGGGCCTCATTAATTTCGTTCGAGATAGTAACGACGGTGACTAATAATGTAAATGTTCAGCCGTGCGGATAATTTAGCAATTCGTGTCATTTGTCAGTGTTTGTAAAGATGTGACGCATGAAAACGCCAAAGTGAAGCCAAACGATCGGGAGCGGCGTCAGCCCGGACCGAAAAGCATTAACAGCTTTAATGTGACGCCAAAGGCCGTCGCGCCGAGCAGCGTCGACAGAATGATGCTTTTGCTGCGATAGAAGCACAGCGCCAGCGCGGCGAACCCTACCAACGTCGGCAGCAGCTTGTCCGGTTCGCGCATGACGACCGGCGTGCTGGAGACTACCAGCAGGGCGCAGATCGAGGCGATGCCGATGCTGTCGAGCAGCAGGGCGGCTTTACCGCGTTTGAGGCCGGGCTGGGCGCGCGCCGGCGCCAGCCGCAGCGGCAGATAACGGAACAGGTAATTGGCGCAGCCCACCACCAGGCCGATCACCAGCACATCAGTGTTCATGGTTGGCCTCCGCAGGGGCGGGCTGGAACAGGGCGGCGACGCAACCGGCGCCGATACCGGCCAAAATGGCGACCGGAATGGAGAACAGCACCACGCCGAGCAGCGCGCCGGCCAATGCGGCAGCAATGGTCAGGCTCTGCGGGCGCCGGAAGGCGGCCAGCAGGAAACTGAGAAACAGCGCCGGCAGCATGAAGGCCAGCGAGGCTTCGATCACCGGGAACTGCTCCAGCGGGCCGTTGCCGAACAGCGCGCCGAGCGCGGTGCCGGCCACCCAGGAAAGCCAGGAACAGAGCGCGATGCCCAGCATCCAGTTTTCGCTCCAGCTGCGGTTATTGCGCATCAGCCTGGCGGTAGCGGCGGCGAAGACCTCATCGGTCAGGCCAAAGGCCCACATCGCCGTTTTACCGGGCGACATGCGCGAGACGATGCGGTGGCGCAGCGCCGGGCCGTAGAGCAGGTGGCGCACATCCATCGCCATCACCGTTAACGCGGAGACCCACAGCGACATCCCGGCGCTCAACAGGGCGGTGATCACGAACTGGCTGGCACCGGCGTAGATAATGCAGGAGAAGAAAATGCTTTCCAGCGGGGAAAAGCCCAGTTTGACGGCACTGAGGCCAAAGGCGAACGCCACCGGGACATACCCGATGACGATCGGCAAACTGTCGACGACGCCGTTGGCGAAGGTGGCGCTGACGGCGGGCGGATTGAGGCTGTCTGCAGTTTGGCTTTGCATGGTTGTGGGTCGCAGGGTAGATAGGACTTCAATAGTTTATGCCCAGAACATTACCAGAGAGTAAGTAATGTTTATACCCTGCACCGTTAATAAATTTCTTAAGTGACTATTTGCACGATAATCAGATTGTCGCCGGCCCCTGCGGATCGTGGTGCTTGCCGAGCCACCAGGTCAGCAGGTTGAGCAGGCATAACACCCCGCCGGCGGCGGCCACGCCGTACCAGCCGGCATGCTGATAGGCCGAGGCGGAGAGCAGTGAACCGAGGGCGCCGCCGATAAAGTAGCTGGTCATATAGCCGGCGGTCAGGCGGTTGCGCGCGTCCGGCATGATGCGGTACATCACGCTCTGGTTGGTGACGTGTACCGCCTGCACCGCCAGATCGAGGATCAGGATGCCGGCGATCAGCGCCCACAGCGATTGTTTGGCGAACGCGATAGGTATCCAGGACAGCAGCAGCAGCACCAGGCCGACGGTGGTGGTCAATCCGGCTTTGCCCTTGTCCGCCAGATGCCCGGCGCGTGAAGCGGCCAGCGCCCCGGCGGCGCCCACCAGGCCGAACAGCCCGATCACCCCCTCGGAATAGTTGAACGGCGGCGCGGCGAGCAGAAAGGCCATGGAGGTCCAGAGCACGCTGAAGTTGGCGAACGACAGGGCGCCGAGGATGGCGCGGGTGCGCAGCAGCGGCGTGCGGCAGAACAGGCTGAAGATCGAGGCCAGCAGCTGCGGGTAGTTCAGCCCGGAGTGTTGCTTATAGCGCGGCAGCGCGCGCCACAGGATCAGCGCCATCAGGATCATCAGCACGCTGGCGACCCAGTAGATGGTGCGCCAGCCGCCGAACGATGCCAGCGCGCCCGCGACGGTGCGTGCCAGCAGGATGCCGAGCAGCAGGCCGCTCATGATGATGCCGACGGTCTTGCCGCGCTTTTCCGGGTGGGCCAGCGTGGCGGCCAGCGGCACCAGAATCTGCGCCACCACCGAGAACAGCCCGGTGAGCGCGGTGCCGAGGATCATCATCGGCAGGGTGGCGGAGGTGGCGGTGATCAGCATGCCCCCGGCGGCCAGCAGCGTCATGAACACGATCAGCCCGCGGCGCTCGAACATATCGCCGAGCGGCACCAGCAGCAGCAGCCCGGTGGCGTAACCGAGCTGCGCGGCGGTCACGATAAAGCCGGCCTGATTGACCGACAGGTTGAAGCCGGTGGCGATGGTTTCCAGCAGCGGCTGCGCGTAATAGTTGCTGGCGACCGCCAGGCCGGTAGCGATGGCGATCAGCACGGTCAGCGCCGGGCTGAGGCCCGGGTGGGCGTTTTGTTGGCTCATGGTTTTTTCATCACGGGAGAAGATGGCGCGCAGTATCCGGCAACGCACGCCGGGAAACCAATGTATAATTTTCATTTTATTTATCTCATTTCAAGATAGATGCCATGAACCTGAAACAGATCCGCTATGCGCTGGCGGTGGCGGAAGAGCTGAACTTTACCCGGGCGGCGCAGCGCTGCCATACGGTGCAGTCGGCGCTGAGCCACCAGATCGCCAAACTGGAAGAAGAGCTGGGCTGTACGCTGTTTGAACGCACTTCGCGTCGGGTGCGGTTGACCCCCGCCGGCCAGGCTTTCGTGGCCCCTGCGCAGCGCCTGTTGGCGGCGCAGCAGGCGCTGGTGGAGGAGGTGACGGCGGCCGACGGCGCGGTGTCCGGCACCCTGACCATCGGCACCATTTCAACGATAAACGTGATGGCTCTGACCGAAAGGCTCGACAAGTTTCATCGCCACTATCCGGCGGTGAATATCCGCCTGTACGTCGGCATGAGCGAAGCGCTGCTGGAGGACGTACGCCAGCAAAAATGCGATATGGCGTTCGTCGGCATCTGGCCGGGCGATGCCGATCTGCTGCCGATGTCGCACCGGCAGTTGGCCGATGAGCCGCTGGTGGCGCTGGTGGCGCCGCAGCATCCGCTGGCCGGCCGCGAGCGGGTGAACCTGCAGGCGCTGGCGGAAGTGCCGCTGGTGGATTTCTACAGCGGCACCGGCGCGCGGCGCCAAACCGATCGCGCCTTTCAGGCGGCGGGCATTCGTCGGCACGTCAGTTTTGAAATCGATCATATCGAATGGCTGGAGAATTTGGTGCGGCGCGGGCTGGCGGCGGGCATCGTACCGATTTCGACCGCGCAACGCTTAAGCGCGCTGGTGTCGATTCCGATTGAAGACGGGCCGCGGCGCCAGGTGTATTGCATTTGGCCGCAGCCCATGTCGACTATCGCCGAGCGCTTTTTGCATTTCAGCGGCATCGATATGGCGGGGTAGGGGCGCGGCACTGGCGGCGCCCCTGAACGGTTACGGCTTCGCCGCTTCGGCGGCGGTTTTCACCCAGCCGTCGAAGGTGGCCTGGTGCGCCTTGATCCAGCCGTTGACGTGGTTCTGGATGTCGGCTTCCGAAGCCTGGCCTTCATGCATGCGCAGGTTTTGCGCGTTGATGTCGGCGATCGGCAGCTTCATGATGGCGAACAGCTTGGCGGCCGCCGGATTGGCTTCGGCCCACTGCTTGTTGGCGGCGATGCGCATGGTGTTGACCGGGAAGCCGTAGTTGGCGCCGTTAGGCAGCTTGGTGTCGACGTTCTTTTGCTCGCCCGGCAGGGAGGAGAACGGCACCTGCAGCCAGACCACGTCGCGCCCCGGCACCATCACATCGCTGACCCAGTACGGCGTCCAGGTGTAATACAGCACCGGTTTGCCCTCTTTGTAGCGGGTGATGGTATCGGCGATCATCGCCGCGTAGTTGCCCTGGTTGTGTTCGACGGTATTGCTCAGGCCATAGGCCTTGATGTGGTGGTTAATCACCGCTTCGCAGCCCCAGCCCGGGGTGCAGCCGGTCAGATCGGCCTTGCCGTCGCCGTTGGTGTCGAACAGCTTGGCGATCTTGGGATCCTTGAGCTGCTCGACGTTGGTGATGTGGTACTGTTCGGCGGTTTTCTTGTCGATCAGGTAGCCCTGCGCGGCGCCGTTGACGTAGACGCCTTCGCGGTAGAACTTGGCGTCGCCGCCGGCGGCCTTGTACTGATCGGCGTGCAGCGGATCCCAGTTGACCGCGATAAAGGTCGCGTCGCCGGAGGCGATCGAGGTGTAGGCGACGTTGTAATCCACTTCACGCGGTTCCTTCACGTCGTAACCCAATTTTTCCAGCGCCTTGCTGACCAGCAGCGTCTGGAACGTCTCTTCGGAAATGGTGCTTTGCACCGGCTGTACCGCGATCCCCTTGCCGGGTAAATCTGCCGCGCTCACGCTCTGTGAGCCAATCAGCGTCGTCAGGGCGAGAGCCCAGATGCCCGTAGTGCGCATAGTGTTTCCCCTTTTTTCGATGTGGTGGTGTCATAGCCCGCCGGGGCCGCAGCCGCCGGCGGGAAAAGCGTCAGGCCTGTTTGATGAACGGGCGAGTCAGCAGCCCGATGGGGCCGCGGCGATACCAGCGGCTGATGCCTTTGCTGCGGCGATCGCGCCCCAGCGATTGGGTGAGGCGATCGAGAATGATCGCCAGGATCACGATGCCGACGCCGCCGACGGCGGCCAGGCCCATGTCCAGCCGGCCGATGCCGCGCAGCACCATCTGGCCCAGACCGCCGACGGCGATCATCGAGGCAATGACGACCATCGACAGCGCCAACATCAGCGTCTGGTTAACGCCGGCCATGATGGTCGGCATCGCCAGCGGCAGCTGCACCTTGAACAGCAGCTGGCGCGGGCTGGCGCCGAAGGATTCGGCGGCCTCGATCAGATCCTCCGGCACCTGCTTGATGCCCAGAATGGTCAGGCGCACGATCGGCGGCAGCGCGAAGATGATGGTCACCACCACGCCCGGCACGTTGCCGATGCCGAACAGCATGACGATCGGCACCAGGTAGACGAAGGCCGGGGTGGTCTGCATGGCGTCGAGCAGCGGTCTAATCATCTTGGCGGCATGCTTGCTGCGCGCCAGCCAGATGCCGAGCGGCAGGCCGATAAGAATGCAGAAGAACAGCGCGGTCAGCACCAGCGCCAGCGTGACCATCGCCTGCGACCAGGCGCCGATAGCGCCGATCGCAACCAGGGAGAGCAGCGTGGCGGCGCCCATGCCGAGGCCTGAGACCTGCCAGGCGAGCAGCGAGAACACCAGAATGGCGATCGGCGCCGGCATGCCCTGCAGCAATTGCTGGAAGCCGCTCAGGATCATGTCCACCGGCACGCGGATGCCCTGGAACAGCGGGCGGAAGTGCAGCACCAGCCAGTCGATGCCTTGCGTGACCCAGGCGTCGAACGGCACCCAGGCTTTGTGGAACGGATCGAGCAGGCTGAAGTGTTCCGGCTGCGCCGGGGCGCCGCTGAGCCAATCGGCGCCTGACGCGGCGGCGTCATGGGCGGCCGGCGGCGGCGCGCTGGACCAGGCGTCGCCGGCGTTGGCGGCGGCATCGTTTGCGGCGCCGGTATCGGCCGGTGCGGTAGCCCAGGGATCTTGGGTTTGCGTGGTATCACTCATTGGCGGAGCCCTCCTTGTCCAACGCCTGCAGCAGCATGGCCTTGGAGATGATGCCGAGATAGTTATGTTCTTCGCACACCACCGGCACCGCGCACGGCGCCTGGGCGACCAGGGAGATTAGATCGCTGAGCGGCGTGTCGGCCGGCACGGCGGCGGGGGCCTCGAGCAGGGCATCGTCCAGCGTTTGATTGGCGGACAGCGCCTTTTTCAGCGACTCTATCGACACCACGCCGATAAATTTCTTCCCGCGTTCAACCACATAACCATAGTCCCGGTCCTCATCGCGCAGCAGCTGCAGCGCCGAACGGGGGCCAAAACCGGGGGTTTTGCGGATCAGCGTCACCGGGCGCCGTTGGGCGATATCCTTGGCGTTGAACACATGACTGATGTCCACGCCGCGGAAGAAGGTGCGCACATAGTCGTTGGCCGGGTTATTCAGGATCTCGTCCGGGGTACCGACCTGGATCACCTCACCGCCCTGCATGATGGCGATGCGATCGCCGATGCGCATCGCTTCGTCCAGATCGTGGGAAATAAACACGATGGTGCGTTGATGCTGGGCCTGTAATTTCACCAGCTCATCCTGCATTTCGGTACGAATTAACGGATCGAGCGCCGAGAAGGCTTCGTCCATCAATAATATATCCGGGTTATTGGCCAGGGCGCGGGCTAATCCCACGCGCTGGCGCATACCGCCGGATAATTCATCCGGATAAGACAGCGCATAATTCTCCAGCCCGACCTGGCGCAGGGCATCCAGCGCTTTTTCCTGGCGCTCCTGCAGCGGTATGCCGGCTAATTCCATACCGAAGGCGGTATTATTCAGGACATTCATGTGCGGCATTAACGCGAATGACTGAAATACCATGCTGATCTTATTTCGCCGCACGGTGCGCAGCGCGGTGTCGGATATTTTGGCGATGTCCTCACCGTCGATCAGTACCTGACCGCGGGTGGGTTCTATCAGACGATTGAGAAGGCGTACCAGGGTGGACTTGCCGGAACCGGAGAGCCCCATGATGACAAATATCTCGCCTTCTTCAATGGCCAGAGTGGCGTCTTTTACGCCGAGCGATAAGCCGGTTTTTTCAAACAGCCGATCTTTTGTCAGACCTTTATCCAGCAGTTTGAATGCGCGTTCCGGGTGTTCGCCAAATATCTTATACAGGTTCTTTACTTCAAGTTTAATTGCCATGCAATTTGCTGTTTCCTCTGGTTTAATTAAAGCGATATGAGCTGTCCTTAGCAAAATAAAAGAGCTTTTTACCCTAACACAGTGAATATCTGAGACAACCCTGAATGTCGTTTAAATGGGATATTAGTGGTTTACATCAAGGTTTTAATTAGTTATGGTAATTTGGCCCGCGACTCAAAATTGACGGCCGTTATTCGCCATAATGGATTGGTTTTGGGGGAAATAACGCGGCGTGAAGCAATGGGATATTTCGCTTCTGCGTCTGCCGTTCGGATAATAAAAAACCCGACCAGAGGCCGGGCAAAAGTCATCAGTATTTCATCAGTTTTAACGACAGGTGCCGATATCGAGGGGGATATCGTCGGGCGCTATGTTATCGCCGTAATATGACAGCCAGATGGCAGCCTCAGGCCTTGCGATACAGCCGCCGCGGATGGCCGATATTGCCGTACAGCATCTCCACCCGCACGAACTGGGTGGCGACGCAATATTCCAGATAACGGCGGGCGGTGGTCTTGCTGATGCCGACCTGCTCCACCACGTCTTCCACCGCATGCGCCACCGCCGGCTGGGCGATAAACAGCGCCTGCACCAGCTCGAGGGTATTGGTTTCGATGCCTTTGGCGCTCGGCTCGCTGGAGAACTGCTTCGACTGCAGGTTGTACAGCGCATCGACGTTGTCCTGATCGATAATCTTGAAGGTGCGCTGGGTCTGCACAAACTGCATGAAGCGTTCGAGCGAATTGCGCAGCCGCTTGTAAGACACCGGCTTGATGATGTAGTCGAAGGCGCCGTTGCGGATCGCCTGGCTGCAGGTATGCATGTCGCTGGCGGCGGTGATGAAGATCACCGAGCAGGCGGGGTTCTTCACCGCCGGTTCTTCCATCAGCTCGATGCCCTGGCCGTCCGGCAGGAAGTTATCCAGCAGAATCAGCCGCGGCTGATGCGTATTGGCTTTGGCCCGCGCTTCGGCCAGCGTGGCGGCGTAAGCCACCACCCGTAGGTTGAAATTTTTCTCGATGAACTCCGCGTGCAGCGTCGCCAGTTGCGGCTCGTCTTCCACGATCAGAACGTCCAGTGCTTGGTGTGACATAATCGGGTGCTCAAAAAATCGGGTTATGGGTTTTATTTAGGGATAAATATAGAGAATATCGCGCCGTGCGGCTCGTTGTCCGACACTTCTATGCTGCCGTGCGCCTGCGCCACGTGGCTGGCGACCAGATGCAGGCCGATGCCGTGGTCGCTTTTATCCGCTTTGGTGGTGACGCCCTGTTCAAACAGCGTATCACGAATCTCCTCGGCGATGCCGGTGCCGCGATCCGCCACCTCGATCACCAGCTCGTCGCTGCCGTCGCTGATATAAAGCTCGATCGCTTCGTGCGGGGCCGGGTAGTGCAGCGTCGCCTCCACGGCATTATCCAACAGGTTGCCGACGATCGACATCAGTTCGGTCTCATTCAGCGCCGCCGGGATCTGCCGCAGCTGGCAGGCCGGATCGAAGCGCAGCTCGATGCCTTTTTCTCTGGCGCTGGAGTATTTGCCCAGCAGCAGGCCGCACAGCGCCGCCGAGCTGAAGCGCTGCGAGATGAAATCGAGGATTTCCTGCGCGCCCTCCGACTGGGCCTCCACGTAGCGGATGGCCTCGTCGTAGCGCTGCATATGCAGCAGCCCGGCCAGCGTGGCGGTCCAGTTCAGCTGCTCGTGGCGCATGATGCGCAGGTTGTCGGCATAGCGTTTCACCTGGCTGAGCTGGCTGCTCAGGGTATTGATATCGTTCTTGTCGCGGAAGCTGATCACCCAGCCTTGCAGCTCCTGTTCCTGCATGATGCGCACCCGGCTGGCGATCACCCGCACGTGGTTGAAGCGGCACACCTCGTCATGCGTATCCTGGCCCAGCTGCGCGGCGGCGAAGAAGTTCGGCTGCGCCTGGATCACGTCGCCGATCGGCCGGCCCAGCAAGCCGGCGGCGGGCTGGTGCAGATCCAGCAGCTCGCGCGCCGCATGGTTGATGGTGATGATCCGCAGCTGCGGATCGATGGCGATCACCCCTTCATAGATGGCTTCCAGCAGCGCTTTTTGCTGGCGAACCAGCAGCGCGATCTCTTTCGGCTCCAGCCAGAACATCTGGCGCTTGAGGTTTTTCGACAGCAGCCAGGAAAAGACGAACAGGGCGATCAGCAGCAGGACGATGGAGCCGATAATTTGCGTCAACGTCCTGGCATTTAAATTATCGATATGCGATTTCAAATAGCCGACGGAAACGATGCCGATCACGCGATTATTTTCATCCACGATCGGCGCCTTGCTGCGTAATGAAACGCCAATGCCGCCCTTGCGAATGGAAATAATGCTTTTTCCTTCCAGCACCTCTTTATTATCGCCGCCGATCATCGGCGTGCCCAGGCGGCCTTCATATTCGGAATGATAAAGGTGGCGGGCATGATTATCGCCGATGACGATATAACTGGCGTCGCTGCTGGCGCGGATTTTTTTCATCAGCGCGGCGATCCGGGCGTCGTCGTTGTTCTCCACTGCGTCCACCAGCGAAGGAATGAGGGCGATTTCCCGCGCCTGTACCTGGGCGCGGGCGCCGAGATCGCGGTGCAGCTGCGCATCCAGCTGGTAATAGGTATAGGCGCCGATACAGGTCAGCAGCAGGCAGGAGAAGGCCACCAGGCACAGAAACAGCTTGATTTGAAATGAGAGTTTGAGGCGCATGGCGGTGCTTCACCGTAAAGAGATCCTGAAGCCTTACCCTATCACGAGAAGCGGGGTCTGTTATATTGCGCCCGATCAACTTGTGATCCCTCACACGGGATTAGAGTGAACCGGACAAGAATTGTTCGTCTGCGATAAAGTTGATAAGCTTTAAAATAAAAACGGTATTAACACCATTAAAACCACGCCGGTTTTTACATAATCTTAATTAACCCCATAGAAACCATAACCACCATTAAAAACCCTTTTTAACTTTGAACATAATCACAGCAGATAATCCGTGCGCTTCTCTATGATGGCTGAACAAACTAATAAGAGGCCAGATTATGAGCACAACAGATGATTCTTACCTCGTAGCCAAAGACAAGGCCGCCGATATTCCTCTGCGTGAGAAATGGTGGCGGATACTGGACAATTATAAAGTAGGGATTATTCCGTTACCGTTCTTTATTCTGGCCGGCGTATTGATTCTGCTCGACTGCCTGGAAGGCAAATTGCCGAGCGATATCGTGGTGATGGTGGCCACCCTGGCGTTCTTCGGTTTCGCCTGCGGCGAATTCGGCAAGCGCCTGCCGCTGATCGGCAAAATGGGCGCGGCGGCGATCTGCGCCACCTTCATTCCTTCTGCGCTGGTGCACTACGGCCTGCTGCCGGACGTGGTGGTGGAGTCGACCACCAAGTTCTACAAATCGACCAACATTCTTTATCTCTACATCTGCTGCATCATCGTCGGCAGCATCATGAGCATGAACCGCCAGGTGCTGATCCAGGGCTTCCTACGCATCTTCATTCCGATGCTGTGCGGCGAGATCGTCGGCATGCTGGTGGGGATGGGCGTCGGCATGGCGCTGGGCCTGGAGCCGTTCCAGATCTTCTTCTTCCTGATCCTGCCGATCATGGCCGGCGGCGTGGGTGAAGGGGCGATCCCGCTGTCGATGGGCTACGCGGCGATCCTGCACATGGAGCAGGGCGTGGCGTTGGGGCGCATTCTGCCGATCGTGATGCTCGGCAGCCTGACTGCCATCGTCATCGCCGGCCTGCTCAACCAACTGGGCAAGCGTTATCCGCACCTGACCGGCGAAGGCAGCCTGATGCCGAGCAAGCAGGGCGACAGCGACATGAACGCGGTGGAAAAAATCAGCGGCAAGGTGGACGTCAGCACCATCGCCTGCGGCGCGCTGCTGGCCATCCTGCTGTATATGGTAGGCATGCTGCTGCACCGCCTGATCGGTCTGCCGGCGCCGGTGGGCATGCTGTTCGCCGCCGTGGCGGTGAAGCTGGCGCACGGGGTGTCGCCGCGCATTCAGGAAGGCTCGCAGGTGGTGTACAAATTCTTCCGCACCGCCGTGACTTATCCGATCCTGTTCGCGGTCGGCGTGGCCATCACGCCGTGGCAGGAGCTGGTGGACGCGTTCACCGTACAGAATCTGATCGTGATCGTCACAACCGTCAGCGCGCTGGTGGCGACCGGTTTCTTCGTCGGCAAGAAAATCGGCATGCACCCTATCGACGTGGCGATCGTCTCCTGCTGCCAGAGTGGGCAGGGCGGTACCGGCGACGTCGCTATCCTCACCGCCGGCAACCGCATGTCGCTGATGCCGTTCGCCCAAATCGCGACGCGTATCGGGGGCGCTATCAACGTCTCGCTGTCGCTGCTGGTGTTGGCCAAGTTCTTCGTATAACTCCTATAAATCCTTAGCGTTACTTTGCCTTTCCCCGCCCCCGCGGGGATTTTTTTTGCCCGCGCGCCGGCCGTACGCGCGGGCAGGGATAATACCGGTTACGCTGCCTGTTTCATGGCGGCGTCGTACCAGGCGAAGTAGCGCTCTACGCCGCGGCGGCCGGATTCGATCAGCGCGCGTTTCTTCTCCTCGCTGATGCCGAACTCCAGCGTGCCGACGTCGAGCGTGTCGACATACACGGTGCGCTTCCAGTCGTCGCTGTCCAGGTGCACCTTGGTTTGGATGTCCAGCATCACGTTGGCCACCGCCAGGGTGAAATCAAACAGGTTGTTGACCGGCGTGCGCGGGCCGGCCTGCCCGGCGGCCTGGGCGATTTCGCCGGCGGAGTCCAGGCGAAGGCCCAGGGTGCGGGTGTTGATGCGCTGGCTGGAACTGTCGATATAAGGCGGCGTGGCGGAAAAGTCATAGTCGAACAGCCGCACTGGGTAGTTGTCGATCATGCCGCCGTCGAAGCACAGATCGCCTAGGGTATTGTTCTTCGCCACGAAGGCGAACGGGAACGACATCGAAATACGCAGGCCGTCCGCCACTTTCATGCGCGGCGTGGTGCGATGCGAATAGACCTCGCGCTGGCCGCTGTTGAGGTTGGCGCCGATAAAGTAAATCGACTTGAACCCTTTCGCCGCCTTCATCGCTTCGAACTGCTCGAAGGTAATATCCGGCTTGCCGGTATATTGCTTGATAATATCGCGCGACCATTGATAGAAATAATCGCCGGGCGCGATGCCGTATTGATTGAACAGGCGGTAGGCGTCTTGGAGCGTACCGAAAAAGCCGCCGTTATAATCGAGGAATTTTTTAAAATCCATCGCCGACAGAATTTTGGTGACGTCCGCCGAGCTGCAGCCCAGGCCGACCAGCAGCGCGGCGATGGCGCCCGCCGAGGCGCCGGAGGTTTGCTTGATCTGCGGCATGATGCCTTTGGCTTCCAGTAATTCCAGCGCGCCGCCATAGGCGATGCCTTTTACGCCGCCGCCTTCAAAGACCAGATTTTCGAATTGATAGTTCATGATATTTCCTCACTCTTGGTTTAGGGAGTAAGAAAAATAACCAAGTGGCGAGCGAGAAAATATGGATTGGGGTTGTGTGGCTCGGCAAACAAAATTATTCATAATAAATATATTATTTATATATTTATCAAAGGCATTTATTAAACAGGCGCATCGGGCCTTTTGCGTCAATACTTAGCGCTGTCCAATTCTCGCAAGGAGTCATCATGTTCTGGAAACGTTGTCTGCTGGGCGCGGCGCTGGCCGTTATGTCATTACAGGCCGGGGCCGCCGCGCCGCAGGCCAAAACCCCGACGCCGGGATTTTATCGCATCATGCTGGGCAGCTTTGAAGTGACCGCGCTGTCCGACGGCATTATTCGTTTGCCGGCGGACAAGCTGTTGCTGAACACCACGCCGCAGCAGATCGCCGCCGGGTTGGCCGAGCGGCATCAAAGCCTGCCGGTGGTCACCTCGGTCAATGCCTATCTGATCAATACCGGCGATAAGCTGGTGATGATCGACAGCGGCGCCGGCCAACTGCTGGGCGACGGCCTGGGCAAGCTGGTGGATAACCTGCGTGCGGCGGGCTACCAGCCGGAGCAGGTGGATGAGATCTACCTGACCCACATGCACCCGGACCACCTCGGCGGCCTGACGCACGACGGCAAGGCGGTATTCCCCAATGCGGTGGTGCGCGCCGCCAGTCAGGACGCGGACTTCTGGCTAAGCGCGGACAAACTGAAACAGGCCGGCGCGGGCAGTAAAAGCAACTTCGAACGGGCCCAGGCGGTGATCAAGCCTTATCAGGCGGCCGGGCACTTTAAGCCATTCAACGGCGACGGCGAGCTTTCGCCGGGCATCGCCGCCTTTGCCGCCCACGGGCATACGCCGGGCCACAGCGTCTATCAGGTGACGAGTCAGGGCAAAAAGCTGCTGTTGCTGGGGGATCTGATCCACGTAGCAGCGGTACAGTTGCCGCATCCGAAGGTGGCTATCAGCTTTGACAGCGACGCCAAGGCGGCGGTTGCTCAGCGGCTGCGGATATTTGGCGACAGCGCGCGGCAGAGCGAACTGGTCGGCGGCGCACACCTGTCGTTCCCGGGGTTGGGGTATCTGAACCGCCAGGGCGACGGTTACACCTGGGTGCCGTTGAACTACGGCGCGCTGTAACGCACGCTCTTGTTATCGGTTCCGCTCGGCGAACACCCGGCTGAACCAGTCGAGAAACACGCGCACCCGCGGCGACAGCTGGCGGTTGCGCGGATAAAGCAGCGAGACCGGCATCGGAGGAGAAGGCCAATCCGGCAGCAGCGGCAACAGGCTGCCGTCGGCGAGATCGCCGCGCAGGTGATAGCGCGGCACCTGAATGATGCCCAACCCGGCGCGGGCGGCGGCGACCAGGCTCTCCGCCGCGCTGACCGATACCGTCGCCGGCAGCGTGATGGGCTGCGCTTGCCCCGTCACCGTGAACGCCAGCGGCATTAACGCGCCGGTCGCCGAAGAGCGAAAGCCCACCATGCGGTGATGGCGCAGATCGTCCAGGCTTTGCGGCGTGCCGAAGCGCTGCAGGTAGGCCGGGGCGGCACAGGTCACCTCTTCCAGCTCGCCCAGGCGGCGCGCCACCATGTCGCTGTCCCGCAGTTTGCCGACGCGCACCACGCAGTCGATGCCTTCCCGCAGCGCGTCCACCAGCCGATCGCCTTCGCTCATATAGAGCTCGATATCCGGGTATTGCGCCAAAAAATCAGGCAAGTCGGGCAACAGAAAATGGCGCGCCAGCGTGCCGTGCACCTCGATGCGCAGCAGCCCGCGCGGTTTGGCGCCGGCGAACGCCATCTCCGCCTCTTCGATGTCCGCCAGAATGCTCAGACAGCGCTGATAGTAGGCTTCGCCGTCCAGCGTCGGGCTGACGTGGCGGGTGGTGCGCTGCAGCAGCCTGACCTGCAGCCGGGCTTCGAGCTGTTTGATGGCGTCGGTCACGGTGGAGCGCGGCAGGTTCAGATCCTGCGCCGCCTGGGTAAAGCTGCGTTGTTCTACCACGCGGGTGAACAGGCGCATAGCGTCGATTCTGTCCATAATTGTTCGTTTATTTCGGATAGTGATAACGAAGAATAGGGGATTATTCGCCGTGCCGAAAGGTGCATGATGACAACTCACTGACCCAGGAGGAGAGACTTATGCAGAACGCCACTCAACGCGTCACCATCGTCACCGGCGCATCTCGCGGCATCGGCGCCGCCATTGCCGAGCGTCTGGCCGCCGACGGTTTTACCGTCATCATCAACTATTCAGGCAACCCGGCGCCGGCCGATGAACTGGTGCGCAAGATAGAACAGGCGGGCGGCCGCGCGCTCGGCGCCAAAGCCGACGTCAGCGATGCGGCAGCGGTTTCCCGATTGTTCGACAGCGCCGAACAGGCGTTTGGCGGCGTCGACGTGCTGGTCAACAACGCCGGGGTGATGGCGCTGGCACCGGTGGCGGACATGCGCGATGAAGACGCGGATCGCCTGATCGACATCAACCTGAAAGGCAGTTTCAACACGATGCGCGAGGCGGCGAAGCGCCTGCGCGACAACGGCCGCATCATCAACTTCTCCTCCAGCGTGGTGGGGCTGCTGCAGCCGGGGTACGGCATGTATGCCGCCAGCAAGGCGGCGATCGAGGCGCTGACCAGCGTGCTGGCAAAAGAGCTGCGCGGCCGCAATATCACGGTGAACGCCGTTGCGCCGGGGCCGACCGCGACCGGGCTGTTCCTCGACGGTAAAACCCCGGAGCTTATCGAGCGGCTGGCGAAGATGGCGCCGCTGGAGCGCCTGGGCACGCCGGAAGATATCGCCGCGGCGGTGGCCTTCCTCGCCGGGAACGACGGCGGCTGGATCAACGGCCAAACCCTGCGCGCCAACGGCGGCATCATCTGATTGACGACGCGCCGCCGCAGGATCGGGTATCCTGTGGCGGCACACATCACATCAAGGGCGGTTTATGGCGGGCGACAATCAGCAATTCCAGCACGGCGTGAGATCGCCCTGCGTCAGCCTGTGCCGCATCGACGACGAAACCCAGCGGTGCCGGGGATGTCGGCGCACGCGGGCGGAGATCGCCGCCTGGCCGACCGCCAGCGACGCGGAGAAACGCGCTATTTGGCGGCGGCTTGAGCTGCGTGCGGCCTTCAAGCAAAACACATAGTCGCGGGAGCACGACACGTCGCACTCCCGCGAAAGCCTTTTCCTGATACGGCCAGCCAGCCCTCAGAAATCCCAGTCCTCATCCTCGGTGTTGACCGCCTTGCCGATGACGTAAGACGAACCGGAGCCGGAGAAGAAGTCGTGGTTTTCATCGGCGTTCGGCGACAATGCCGACAGGATAGCCGGGTTGACCTCCGCCATCGCCGGTGGGAACAGCGCTTCATATCCCAGATTCATCAGCGCCTTGTTGGCGTTGTAGTGCAGGAAGGTTTTCACGTCTTCCGTCCAGCCGACGCCGTCGTACAGCTCCTCGGTGTAGCGCACCTCGTTGTCGTACAAATCCTGCATCAGGTCGAAGGCGAAGTTTTTCACCTGCCGGCGCCGCGCGGCGTCCACTTTCTCCAGCCCTTTCTGGAACTTATAGCCTATGTAGTAGCCGTGCACCGCCTCGTCGCGAATGATCAGGCGGATCAGATCGGCGGTGTTGGTCAGCTTGGCGCGGCTCGACCAGTACATCGGCAGATAAAAGCCCGAATAGAACAGGAACGACTCGAGGAACACGCTGGCAACCTTCTTCAACAGCGGATCGTCGCTGCGGTAGTGGGCCAGAATGATGCCGGCCTTTTTCTGCAGCGCGCGGTTTTCCTCGCTCCAGCGGTAGGCATCGTCCACATCCGGCGTTTGGCACAGGGTGGAGAAGATTGAGCTGTACGAGCGGGCGTGTACCGCCTCCATAAAGCTGATGTTGGAGTACACCGCCTCTTCGTGCGGCGTCAGCGCATCGGCGATCAGGGCCGGCGCGCCGACGGTGTTCTGGATGGTGTCCAGCAGCGTCAGCCCGGTAAACACCCGAATGGTCAGCTGCTGCTCCTTCGGCGTCAGCGTGGCCCAGGAGGGGATATCGTTGGACAGCGGCACCTTCTCCGGCAGCCAGAAGTTGGAGGTCAGGCGGTTCCATACCTCCAGATCCTTGTCGTCTTCGATGATGTTCCAGTTGATGGCGCGCACCAGCGGCGCCGATGTTAGGGTCGTCATAAGTTGCCTCACAGCGAGCAGGACACGCAGCCCTGCACCTCGGTGCCTTCCAGCGCCATCTGGCGCAGGCGGATGTAGTAAATGGTCTTGATGCCTTTGCGCCAGGCGTAGATCTGCGCGCGGTTGATATCGCGGGTGGTGGCGGTATCGCGGAAGAACAGCGTCAGCGACAGCCCCTGATCGACGTGCTGCGTGGCGGCGGCGTAGGTATCGATGATCTTTTCCGGGCCAATCTCGTAGGCATCCTGGTAATACGCCAGGTTGTCGTTGGTCATGTAGGGCGCCGGGTAGTAAACGCGGCCAATCTTGCCTTCCTTGCGGATCTCGATGCGCGAGACGATCGGGTGGATGCTGGAGGTGGCGTTGTTGATGTACGAGATGGAACCGGTCGGCGGCACCGCCTGCAGGTTCTGATTGTACAGCCCGTGCAGCATCACCGACTGGCGCAGCGCGCGCCACTCGTCGCGGCCCGGAATGGCGATGCCGGCGGCGGCGAATAGCTCGCGTACCCGCTCGGTTTGCGGCAGCCAGTCGCGTTCGGTGTACTTGTCGAAGTACTCGCCGCTGGCATAGCGGGAGTGTTCAAAACCGTCGAAGGCGCCGCCGCGCTCGATCGCCAGCCGGTTCGAGGCGCGAATGGCGTGATAGGCCACGGTATAGAAATAGAGGTTGGTGAAGTCGATGCCTTCTTCCGAGCCGTAGAAAATGCGCTCGCGCGCCAGGTAACCGTGCAGGTTCATCTGGCCCAGGCCGATGGCGCGGGCGCTGCGGTTGCCCTCGGCGATCGACGGCACCGAGCGGATATCGCTCATGTCGGCCACCGCAGTCAGCGCGCGGATCGCGGTCTCGATCGCCTTGCCGAAGTCCGGCGCGTCCATGGTTTTGGCGATGTTCAGCGAGCCGAGGTTGCAGGAGATGTCCTTGCCGATGCGATCGTAGCTCAGATCCTCGTGATACGTGCTGGCGCGGTTGACCTGCAGGATCTCCGAACACAGGTTGCTCATGTTGATGCGCCCGGCGATCGGGTTCTCCCGGTTGACGGTGTCCTCGAACATCACGTACGGGTAGCCGGATTCGAACTGGATCTCCGCCAGCACCTGGAAGAACTCGCGCGCGTTGATGCGCGACTTGCGGATGCGCTTGTCGTCCACCATCTCGCGATATTTCTCGCTGACGGCAATCTCCGAAAACGGCACGCCGTACACCCGTTCGACGTCGTAGGGTGAGAACAGGTACATCTCTTCGTTGTTCTTCGCCAGCTCGAAGGTGATATCCGGGATCACCACCCCCAGCGACAGCGTTTTGATGCGGATCTTCTCGTCGGCGTTTTCCCGTTTGGTGTCGAGGAAACGCAGAATGTCCGGGTGGTGGGCATTGAGATACACCGCGCCGGCCCCCTGGCGCGCGCCGAGCTGGTTGGCGTAGGAGAAGGCGTCTTCGAGCATTTTCATGATCGGAATGACGCCGGAGGACTGGTTCTCGATGCGCTTGATTGGCGCGCCCACCTCGCGAATATTGCTCAGCAGGAAGGCCACGCCGCCGCCGCGTTTCGACAGCTGCAGCGCGGAGTTCACCGCCCGCCCGATCGATTCCATATTGTCTTCGATACGCAGCAGGAAGCAGGAGACCAGCTCGCCGCGCTGGCGTTTGCCGCAGTTGAGGAAGGTTGGGGTGGCCGGCTGGAAGCGGCCGGAAATCATCTCCTCCACCAGATCCTGCGCCAGCCCGGTGTCGCCCGCCGCCAGCGTCAGCGCCACCATGCATACCCGATCTTCGTAGCGCTCCAGATAGCGTTTGCCATCGAAGGTTTTGAGCGTATAGCTGGTGTAATACTTGAAGGCGCCGAGGAAGGTCTCGAAGCGGAATTTTTTGGCGTAGGCCTGCTGGAACAGCTGCTTGATAAATGGGAATTCGTACTGCGCCAGCACCTGCGGCTCGTAGTAGCCTTCCTCCACCAGATAGCGCAGCTTTTCCTCCAGGTTATGGAAGAACACGGTGTTTTGGTTGACGTGCTGCAGGAAGTAGTGCCGCGCCGCCAGCCGATCTTTATCGAACTGGATCCGGCCTTCCGCATCGTAGAGATTGAGCATCGCGTTGAGCGAATGGTAATCCAGCGCGCCCGTCTCGGGCCTGGTCAGTTCTGTCGTTGCCAAAATGCGGTTACTCCCTGTCGAACGTTTTCAACGTCTTGCGCGGTGCCGAGCAGCTCGAAGCGGTACAAAAAAGGCACCTGGCATTTTTTGGCGATGATGTCGCCGGCGATGCCGTATGCTGCGCCGAAGTTGGTGTTCCCGGCGGCGATGACGCCGCGCAGGTGTGAACGGTTTTGCGGAACGTTGAGAAAGCGGATGACCTGGATCGGCACCGCGCCGACGGCGCTGCCGCCGCCATAGCTGGGCACGATCAAGATATAGGGTTGTTCCATCAGCAATTTGCTGCGGGCACCGGCGATCGGAATGCGGATCGCCGGTAGGCCCAGTTTCTCAACGAACCGATGGGTGTTCTCCGAGCTGCTGGAGAAATAGACCAGCGGATTCATCGGCGGGCCTCAGCAGGTGAGCGCCAGCGCGCCGATCTTGTCCGGCCGGAACCCGGACCAGTGATCGTCACCGGCGATAATCACCGGAACTTGCTGATAACCTAAGGATTTAACGTGGTTCAGCGCCTGCTGATCCTGGGTGAGATCGATCACCTGATAATCAATCCCCTGTTTATCAAATGCGCGATAGGTGGCGTTGCACTGGACACAGTCCGGCTTACTGTAAATAATAATGCTCATGATTCGCATTTACCTTTAGGCTGAAGGAAAGGCGGACAAGTCAGATAACGGAGCATCGTTCCTGGCGTTTCTGACGGCGTTATCAACCGAACGACACTCCCTGCGGCTGACCCATAAAATACTATATGTTGATATTTGTTTTATCAACCACGCTATATATGGTGTCTTGTCAGGTTGGAGGCGCAGGCCGCGCCGGGGCTGGAAAAGGCGAGGGAAAAAATTTTTGCGGGTGTGAAATTCCCCCTCTCAGTGAAGAGGGGGAGGCGAGCGCATTACTGGCGCATGCTGACGGCCAGCCGGTTGAAGGCGTTCATGATGCTGATGGCGAAGGTCAGATCGGCGATCTCGGTATCGCTGAAGTGCGCCTTCAGCGCCTCGAAAGCGCTGTCCGGTGCGCCGGTGGCGGCGATCAGCGTCACCGACTCGGCCCATTCCAGCGCGGCGCGTTCGCGCTCGCTGAACTCATGGCTGACGCGCCAGCCCGCCAGCGTATCCAGCTTGGCATGGCTGAAGCCGCTTTCGCGCAGCGCTTTGCCGTGCATATCCAGGCAGTAGGCGCAGCCGTTGATCTGCGAAACGCGCATAAACATCAACTCGATGGTCGCCTTGTCCAGGGCACCTTTCTCCAGCGCCATCAGCGCGCTTACCATATTTTTGTACGGGGCGGGCGCCAGCTCGGCATAGTTCAAACGTTGCTTAATCATGGTCAACCTCAATCGGTAGTAACGAAATCATGCCGCTACTTTAGCGGCCTTATGGTCTATGCTATAGGGCCATAAAATGATTATTTAACCAGGCCATGATGCCATCTTTCCTGACCTCGCTGCGGCTGGACAACCGGCTGGCGGAACCGCTGTACCGGCAGATTTACCTGCGGATTAAAGACGCCATCGCCCAGGGCAGCTTGGCGGCGGGCAGCCGATTACCCTCAGTGCGCGGGTTGGCGAGCGATCTGGGCGTGGCGCGCGCCACGGTGGAAAGCGCCTACGCGCAACTTATTGCCGAAGGTTTCTTGCAGAGCCGCGGGCAGGCGGGCACCTATGTCTCGCCGCAGCTGCCGCAGCTGCCGCACGTGCCGCCGGGCGGGGTATCCGCTGCGCCGCCGCTGGCGGCGATGGCACCCGATCCGCTGCAGCCGCAGGGCATGCTGCAGCCTTTCCAACTGGGCGTGCCGGCGCTGGACGCGTTTCCCCGGGCGTTATGGCAGCGCATTGTCGCCCGCCAGCTGCGCGGTTCCACGGTGGCTTCCCTGGCGCTGCCGCCGGCCGGCGGCCTGCCTGAGCTGCGTGAGGCGATCGCCCATTATCTGCATTTGTCGCGCGGCATCAGCTGCAGGCCGGAGCAGGTTTTCCTCTGCGCCGGTTATCCGGCGCTGTTGGACTGGGTGGTGGAGACGCTGTTGCACGCCGGCGACGCGGTATGGATCGAAGATCCCGGCTATCCGGCCACGCGCCCGCTGCTGCGGGCCGCCGGCGTCAGGCCGATCGCCGTGCCGGTGGATGAACAAGGCATGGACGTGGCCGCCGGTATGCTGACGGCGCCTGAGGCGCGGCTGGCGGTGGTGACGCCAACCCATCAAAGCCCGCTCGGCGTCACGCTCAGCCTGGCGCGGCGCATGGCGCTGCTCGACTGGGCGCAGCAGCGCAGGGCCTGGATCCTGGAAGATGACTACGACAGCGAGTTTCGCTATCACGGGCGGCCATTGCCGCCGCTGAAAAGCCTCGATGTTCAGGGGCGGGTGCTGTACGCCGGCACCTTCAGCAAAACGCTGTTCCCGGCGCTGCGCATGGCCTACCTGGTGGTGCCCGCCGGCCTGACGGAGGCCTTTGCGCGCAGCAGCCGGCTACGTGGCTGCGGCTGCCCGCCGCTGCTGCAGGCCGGCGTGGCGAATTTTATCCGGCAAGGGCATTTCTACCGCCACCTGAAACGCATGCGGCCGCTGTACCGCCAGCGGCGTGAGTGGCTGACGCAGGCGCTGGAACGGCAGCTGGGGACGTGGCTGACGGCGGTGCCGCAACAGGGCGGCATTCAGCTGTTGGCCCGGCTGCGTGACGGGGTGGCGGATACGCCGTTGGCGGCGCAAGCCTGGCAACAGGGGTTGGCGGTGCAGGCGTTATCGGACTGGCGAATCGATCATCCGGCGGGGCAGGGGTTACTGCTGGGGTTCGCCAATTTCAGCCGGCGAGAGGAAACGGAGCGGGCGGTGCAAGGACTGGCACAGCTGTTCAAACGCACAAATTAAACGGCCCGCGATTTCCGCGGGCCAGACGCACATCTGTTTTATCTTTATGACTGCAGGGGTGTTAACGCCGGGCCAGCAGCACGCCGAGCACGATGCCGACGGCGGCACCGATCCCTACGCCCTGCCAAGGTTTGTCACGCACATAGCTGTCTGCTTGATCGACCGCGTCGCGCGCATGCTGTGTCAGACTGGTGGAGCCATTGAACCGCGCCCGGGCGTCGCGCAGCACGCCTTTCGCCTTACTGTGCAGCTCTTTCAGTTCCTCTTTGGTCTTGTCACCGGACTCGCGCAACACTTCATCCAGCGTATCGGCCAACAGAGTGACGTCCTGATCGATATCGCGTTCTGTTCTTTCCGCTTTCTTAAACATTCAGCTCTCCATTTCGACACATGTCTTTTAAGTGTAGACCATGCCGAGATTTATGTGGCCGATCACGCAAAAAAACGACGATTTACCGGCGTTAGCAGCCGGCGGCGATAAAATCGCCGTTGGCGCTGACCGGGATCACCGAATTGAACAACACCAGCGCGAACAGGATCAGGATCACGCCGCCGAGCATCACGGCGATGCGCGACGCCTGTGCCAGATAGTAGCCCGTCAGGCCGGGTTGATGGGCCAGAAAACGCTCGCGCGCGTGGTGCACCAGCGTGGCGAGGATCATGATCGACAGCCCGGTGCCCAGCGCCATGCTCATGGCGGAGATCACCCCCCAGGTGAACATGCCGATGGCGTTGGCGAACACCAGAATCAGGATGGCGCCGCTGCATGGACGAATACCGATGGAGACGATCAGCCACAGCGCGTTGCGCCAGCCGCCGGTCAGTTCGGCTGCGCCGGGCTGATGCCGGTGGCCGCACTCGCACGCCGCGCTATGCGCGTGGTCCGCTGGGTGCAGCGCCTGAATGACCGGCGCGCGGCGCCGACGCCAGCGCCAGCCGCTGGCGCGCAGGATCACCATCAGGCCGAAGGCGGCGATGAAGACCGCGCTGCCTTTTTCCACCCAATAACGGCTGAGGCTGAGATCGCCCATCGACAGGTTGAGCGCCACCGCCAGCACCACCACGAACACAATGGCGACCACGCCTTGCATCAGGCTGCCCAGCAGGGTGATCGCCCGGCTGGCGTTCAGCCGTTCGCGGTGGGTGGCCAGATAAGTGGTGATGACGAACTTGCCGTGGCCGGGGCCGATGGAGTGCAGGAAGCCGTAAGCGAAACTGGCCAGCGTCAGCATTAGCCCGCCGCTGTATTGCTGGTTACGCTGCTGCAGCAGATAGAGCACCAGATAGCGGTGCATGTAAATCTGGAAGTTGATGCAATACTGCACAAACTCGGCCCAGTGCCGCACGAACAGGTAGAGCAGCGTCAGCAGCAGCAGACCGGCGAGGGCCAGACCGGCGTAGCGGCCCGGCGCGTGTTTCAGCGAGACGGTTTTCATAGCGTGAGCGAGCCTGTACGAGGGGCATCTTCCTTCAGCATATACCCGCCGATGCGGTTCACAAGCGCCGTTCACAAACGTTGTACATTTGGTTACTCGGCGAAAC
The DNA here is from genome assembly GCF_037137105.1 of Serratia sp. TMDUHS_CL. Lineage (NCBI taxonomy): Bacteria > Pseudomonadati > Pseudomonadota > Gammaproteobacteria > Enterobacterales > Yersiniaceae > Serratia > Serratia sp. TMDUHS_CL. Next base: position 133,532 of record NZ_JBBBDV010000013.1, on the reverse strand, counting down.
CAATCACTCACGGAAACGGCAGTTTGATTCCACTAGTATCTGTTTCAACGGCTCCACCGGAGCTTACCGAAACAACACTCTGAGGATTTAAAGATGAAAAAAGTATTAGCGCTGATCGTTGCTGCCACTATGGGTCTGTCTTCTGTTGCTTTCGCTGCTGATACTGCAGCTACTGCTCCGGCTACCACCACCGCGCCAGCTGCGACCACCACTACCGCTGCGCCAGCGGCTGCTGCTGAAAAAGCACCAGCTAAAGCAACGCACCACAAGAAAGCTAAGCACCACAAAAAAGCGCCAGCCCAGAAAGCTCAGGCCGCTAAAAAGCACCACAAAAAAGCGCCAGCTCAGAAAGCCCAGGCTGCTAAAAAACACCACAAAAAAGCGCCAGTGCAGAAAGCTCAGGCCGCTAAAAAACACCACAAAAAAGCCGGTAAAAAAGCTTAATTAAGTGATGTTTGCGGAACCGAAAGGTTCCGCACTCTCCAGCCCGTACTCCAGACACCCGGTTCTTCCGGGTGTCTTCTTTTGAGGCGACGAACGATGATCAATCGCTATCTGTTTGAAGTCATTTTCAGTGCGGTAACCCTGTGCGGGGTGATCGTCGGTTGGGAACTGTTTTTGGCCGGCAGCTTTTTGTAATTATTGCGCCGCGGCGGTTTCGTGCAAATGCCGCCAGCCGAGTACGTTGGGCTGACGTTCAAAGACCACCGTGGAATAGCGCAGCGTGGCGCTTTGCCCCGGCAGGCTCTGTTTTTCCCGGTAGCTGACTACCGCGCCCGTCGGCCATTCGGCCACCAGCTTCATCTCTTCTATCTCGATTTCCAATCCCGGTTTGGCGGCGCGATGCGCACGGAAAAAGGCGCACAGCGCGGCAAAATCCAGCGGAGCGCCGCTCAGCGCGATCATGCTGAAATCCGGCGTAAAGCGCGCCAGCAGCGCCTGTTCTTCTCCAGCCCCTTTGCCCAGCCAGCGTTCAATGGCGATGTGGGCGTCGAGCACTTCGGTAAAGTACGGGTTCATAAAGCATCCTGTTGAGCGTTGAGTTGGCGCACGATGGCGCGGTTGGCGAGGCGCAGGCACAGCAGCAGCGGGATAAATACGCTGGCGCCCGCCAGAATGAAGCAGGTGCGGTAGGCCGCCGCGGGCGGCAGCCCGGTCAGCAGCAAATTCAGCAGCAGGCTGAGCAGCGCCACGCCGAGGCAAAAACTGAGCTGGCGATTGATGTTCCACAGCGCGCTGGCGTCCGCCAGCTGAGCGTCGGGGATCTGCAGGAACGCGCTGCTCTGCGCGGTGCTGCTGCACAGGCTGCCGCCAAACCCCATCAGGGCGAAGGCGGCGATCTGCAATGCGTGCTGGCCGGCCAGATCGATCTGCGCCAGCGTCAGCATGCCGGCGCCTTGCAACAGGCAGCCGGCGATCAGCAGCGGCCGCGGGCCGAGGCGGTTAAAAGTTTTGCCGGTCAGCGTGATGGCCAGGAACGACGCCAGCGCCCAGGGCAGCATCAGGCCGCCGACCTGGGCGGCGGGCATCCCCAGCTGGTTTTGCAGATACAGCATCGCCACCAGGCTGACGCCGATGAACAGGCCGGGAATGCACAAATAAACCGCCATGGCGTTGCGCAGCAGCGGATCGGCGACCAGCCGCAGGTTCAGCAGCGGCTGCGGGGTGCGCAGGCTATGGCGCAGATAATAGGCCAGCACCAGCAGGCCGGCGGCCAGCAGCGCCGCGCCGGAAGCCTGATGACCGGCCTCGCTCAGCCGAGTCAGGCCGAGCAGCAGCAGCGTCAACGCCGCGCAGGCGCTCAGCAGCCCTTTGCCGTCGAGCGGTTTACGCACCGCCGCCGACGTTTCCGCGCGCAGCCACAGCGCCGCCAGCGCCAGGGCCAGGGCCGCCAGCGGCAGGTTGGCGAAAAACACCCAGCGCCAGTCCAGCCGATCGACGAGCCAGCCGCCCAGCGCCGGTGACAGCGCCGGCGCCAGCAGCCCCACCAACATGATGGCCGCCGACAGCCCGGCGCGTTCATGGCTGCGGTACAGCTGGTAGGTCAGCGTTTGGCCGATGGGGATCAGTAAGCCGCCGCCCATGCCTTGCAGGGTGCGCCAGCCGATCAGCGCGCCGATGCTGTCGGCGTTGCCCGCACCGAGGGTGGCCAGCATGAACAGCGCCAGCGACAGCAGGAACACCCGCCGCCCGCCGATGCGCTGCGCCAGCCAGGCGCTGAGGGGGATCACCAGCGTCAGGCCGAGAATATAGCCGTTGCTGACCCACGCCAGTTGGCTGACCGACGCCCGCATCGCCTGGCCGATGGCGGGGTAGGCGACGTTGGCGATAAACATATTGATCAGATCGACGAAAAAGCCGAGCAGATAGACGATTGCCACTTTGCTGCGATAAGACATGGTGCCTCCGGTTGAAGGCGAGCAGTGTATCGGGGGGAAAAGTGCGGATAAATCGGCGGCGGGCGATTACACTGTCAAAATGATTTTGACAATAAGGGCGGCGAAATGCTGAATCTGCAGCGCCTGGCGATCTTTGCGGCGGTGGTGGAAGCGGGCAGCTTTACCGCGGCAGCGGCGGCGCTGGGGCAAACCAAGGCGGTGGTGAGCTTTAACGTCAAACAGCTGGAGAACGAGCTGGGGGTGTCACTGCTGGCGCGCAGCACCCGGCGGCTGTCGCTGACCGACGCCGGCGAACGCTTTTACCAGCGCAGCCTGCAGCTGCTGCAGGAGGCGGAAAACGTGCTGGACGACGTGCGTCGCGATCATCACGGCCTGAGCGGCGTGCTGCGCATCACCAGCACGCCGGAGTACGGCGCGCAGGTGGTGGTGCCGGCGCTGGCGGCTTTTTCGCGGCAGCATCCGCGGCTGCGCATCCAGCATGTCTCTTCTTCTTATCATGCCGATCTGATCTCGGAGCGCTTTGACGTGGCGATCCGCCTGGGCCAGCTGGCGGACTCCAGCCACCGCGCGGCGCTGATCGACAGCTTCGCCATTTTTCCGGTGGCGTCGCCGGGTTATCTGGCCGACCGACCGATTCATTCGCTGACGGATCTGGCGCAGGCGCAGTGGATCGCCCACAGCCGGCTCAGTTCACCGCTCAGCTGGCAGGTGGCCACGCCGCAGCGCGAAGCGGTGCTGTTCAAGGTCGCGGACGCTGCCACGCTCACTGGCGACAGCGCCGCGGCATTGCTGGCGTTCGCCCTGCATGGCGCCGGGGTGGCGCTGCTGCCGGCGTGGCTGGCACAGCCCGAAATCGACGCCGGGCGGCTGCAGCGGTTGCTGCCGGATCACCGTTTCCCCGAGCAGAGCATCTATGCGCTCTACCCGAACACCCGCCATGTGCCGGAAAAGGTACGGGCGTTTATCGATTTTCTGCGCGCGCGGGTGGCGGCAAAATCGTTAGCGAAATAATAATTCGTTATAACTCTCTCATTTATCATCAGATCCCATCGGGGTATGCTGGCAATCTCTGTCTACCCCGTCCGATGCGAGCCACCTTCGATGATCGCAGAAAATAACCTCCAGCTGAACCGACGCATTCTGTCCGTGGTGATGTTCACCTTCGTCTGCTACCTGACCATCGGCCTGCCGCTGGCGGTGCTGCCGGGATTTGTGCATGAGCATCTGGGCTACAACTCGGTGCTGGCGGGCCTTATCATCAGCGCGCAGTACTTCGCCACGCTGTTCAGCCGCCCGCACGCCGGGCGCTATGCCGATCAGCTGGGGCCGAAGAAGGTGGTGCTGTTCGGCCTGGCGTGCTGCGGTGCCAGCGGCCTGTTTTACGCGCTGGCGTTCGGCGTTGACGGTTACCCGTGGCTCAGCCTGCTGTTGCTGTGCGTGGGGCGGGTGTTTCTCGGCGTCGGCGAAAGCTTCGCCAGCACTGGTTCCACGCTGTGGGGCATCGGCCGGGTCGGAGCGATGCACACCGCGCGGGTGATTTCCTGGAACGGCGTTGCCACCTACGGGGCGATGGCGGCCGGGGCGCCGCTCGGCGTGTACCTGAATCAGCAGTGGGGATTGGCCGGGGTGGCGGCGCTGATCGTGCTGGCGGTCGCGGTGGCGCTGCTGTTGGCGAGCGGCAAGCCGGACGTCTCGATCGCCGCCGGGCAGCGCATCGCCTTTCGCGCGGTGTTCGGTCGCATTTGGGCCTATGGCCTCGGGCTGGCGATGGGCACCGTCGGCTTCGGCGTGATCGCCACGTTCATCACGCTTTACTATGCCGACAAAGGTTGGAGCGGCGCGGCGTTTTCGCTGACGCTGTTCAGCTGCGCCTTCGTCGGCATCCGCCTGATCTTCAGCAACGTCATCAACCGCCACGGCGGTCTGAAGGTGACGCTGGCGTCGTTTCTGGTCGAGATCGTCGGGCTGCTGTTGATCTGGCTGGCCGGTGAGCCCTGGATGGTGCAAACCGGCGCGTTGCTGGCCGGCGCCGGTTTCTCGCTGGTGTTCCCGGCGCTGGGCGTCGAGGCGGTGAAACAGGTGCCGCCGCAGAATCAGGGCACGGCGCTCGGCACCTATTCGGCGTTCCTCGACCTGGCGCTGGGCATCACCGGCCCGCTGGCCGGGCTGCTGATTGGGCAAGCGGGCGTGCCGTCGATCTATCTGGCGGCGGCGCTGCTGGTGGCGCTCGGGGTTATGCTCACTCTGCGCCTGCTGCAGCGCAGCCGGGCTTGATTCAGGAATAGTCCGAAACCCGGATTCCTCCCCAGAAAATCATTGTTTCGGTGAATGATTACGGTAAGGTCGCTCAGCGGTCCAGAATGAGAGGAGGAATCGATGTATTTACGGCCGGATGAAGTGGCTAAAGTGTTGGAGAATACCGGCTTTGAGCGTGATTATGTCACCGATCAGGCCTATGGCTACCGCAAGGGTGCACACTACGTGTATGTGAACCGCGAAGCGCGGATGGGCAGAACCGCGTTGGTGATCCACCCGGCGTTGAAAGAGAGAAGCGTGCATTTCGCCACGCCAACCTCCCCGGTGCGCACCAGCGAGCAGTATCTGGAATTTCCCCTGGATTTAAGCGGCGACGCCCCGAACCTGCGTTACGGCATCGCACACGGCTTCAGCTCGCGCGAAGCGCTGTCGCGCTACCTCTTCAGCATGTTCCTGTAATCGGTCCCCCGCTTCGGGGGACGCGATCAGCCGTGGGCCAACGCTTCGCGGTTGAAACGCTCGTTGTAGGCGCGACGGAACTGCGCCAGTTCAAACGCATCGATATCCAGCTCGGCGAAGTAAAACAGCGCCGCTTCGGTGTGCTCGGCGTGCAGCTCCGGCGATAGCCCGGCGCGCAGCAGCACGTCGCGCCACAGGGCAATCTGTTCGTCGTCCGCCTGTTTGATGAACGTCAGGTAGATGAACAGCAGATAAGCCGCCTGGTGCATATCTTCGGTGTAGCCGTTGTTCAGCATGCGAATAAAGGTCTGGCTTTGGCGGCCGCCCATTTCCTGGATCATCGATTCGATCAGCATCGGTTTGACCCTCAGCAGATGGGCCAGCGAATCGATGGCTTTGCGGGTGTCGGACGTCAGGATGCGGTAACCGATAATGAATACGACGATCAGGGCGGCGAGGATGATCCAGGTCATTTAGGCTTTATTACACTCTCAATACGCCAGAAGAGGGGCGGGAGGCGCTGTGCGACAGCGCCCGCTATCAATGCTGTTCGCCGCTGAAATTACCGACCGCGCTCTGTTGGCGCAGGTGGTGATTGAAGGTGGCCGCGTCTTTGGCCAGCGCGTCCAGATGGGCGCCGAGCATTTTGATCTGCTTCACCAGCGCATGCTGTTCCGGCACCGAACTGGCGGTGCTCAGTTTGCGCGCCAGTTGTTCATTCTGCGCCCGCAGCGCGGCTTCGCGCTGTTTGGCTTCTTCCAGCAGTTGCTGCAGCGCCTGGTAGCTCTGCTGCCATTCGCGGTGTTGCCGTTCGAAGCTGCTCTGCAACTCATTCATCGCATTTTGAAACTGGATTTCCAGCTCGCGCATTGTCATGGGCTCGATCCTTTGCGGCACTCAATGATGGCTTAGCAGTATAGCGAAAACTGTTCGCAAGCTCACCCGTTGACGACAAATGAGACAAATGCTGCTGACAATTCCCGGCTTGCAACCGCGCCAAGGCGTCTTACAATCGCCCCCATTCCCGGCCGTAAAGGCTGCCGTTCAAGAGAGGTGGGAGATGAGCGAGCAGGAAAAAGACTTTTTTGAACAGGCGATGGCGGACGTGGTGCCGTTGGCGAGCGGACGGCAGACGCTGTACCTCAAGCCGCAGGAGGCGATGGACAAAAGCGCGCGGCGCGAAGCGCAGCGGCTGATGCAGGAAAACTTCCTCAGCACCGATTTTCTCGAGGTGATCCCCTGCGAACAGCCGCTGGAGTTCAAAGGGGAAGGCATTCAACAGGGCGTGTTGGACAAGCTGCGCAACGGGCGTTATCCGCCGCAGGCGTCGCTGAACCTGCTGCGTCAGTCGGTCGAAGCCAGCCGGCAGGCGCTGTTTCGCTTCATCGTGCAGGCGGAGGCGAAAAACCTGCGTTCGCTGCTGATCGTGCACGGCCGCGGACGGCAGAACGAAAGCCATCCGAATATCGTGCGCAGTTACGTCGCCAAATGGCTGGCGCAGTTTGAACAGGTACAGGCGTTTTGCCGCGCCTTACCGCGCGACGGCGGCGAGGGCGCCTGCTATGTCACGCTGCGTAAATCGGCGCAGGCCAAGGCGGAAAACTTTGAGCGCCACGCCAAGCGCAGCCGTTGAGTGAGGAAACCGCTATACCTCAGGAGAATGATTGCGGCGTGACATGAGACATGAAACAGCGGACTTATCGATGGCGACGAGATTTACCCGAAAAGATAACAGTACCGATGATATGGCAGTTGCTGTTGATTGGGATGTAACGTTCCGGCCAATCAGGATTGAGTGCTTTTAGCATCCGTTCTGAGCCCTCTTCAATAAAACGTTTAAATGTGGTTTCGCCGAAGTCGCTCATTAAAGCGATCACGTCATCGCCATTCCAGGGGGTAACATCAGGATCGACAAAAATCAGATCGCCAGGGGAGTATTCCGGGCTCATTGAATCGCCGACCACACGCAAAATGTAGGTCCTTTCCCCACAGGCGACAGGGCAGGGATAGTGTTCTGTTTGAATCAAATCAACCTCTGAAAACGCGATTTCCGTCCAGGCTCCTGCCTGAACCCAGGATATCACCGGAACCAATTTTATCTTTTTATCGTTGCCGTACGATGTTTCCTGAACGTTGGTGTGGCCGGCGGCGGTGTCATGGGTTTTATCCAACCATCCGGTAGCAAGAGAAAAACAAATTTCCATATGGCGAGCGAGATCGTCGCCAATTTTTTTTGTGGGGTTTTTACCGATAACTCGGCTGATTTGCGTCGCTTCGCGATCCAACATGGCAGCGAAGTTTGAGTTGCCGCCCACGCCGTCGCGCAATTTTCTGGCGTTTTCCCGTCGGATTTCTTCGATCGTTTTCATATCACTTATTACAGCATATGTACCAAAATGGTACAAGTTACTTGTTTAACTATTTTTTATATGCATAATGTATCCATTGGGTACATTTATTGATGGTTTTAGTCAGAGTAAATGTACTTTTAGCACATTTTTTGAGTGATAGTGAATTCATAAGGTACATTCCAGGAGGGGGCATGAGGGATATACAGCAGGTATTGATGCGGTGGGGAGGCTGGGCGCGGGAACATCCTTCGATGGGATACTCTCATATCGCTGCGGGCTTTAAGGGATTGTTGCCGCATACGGCAAAGAATCGCCTTTCTTGTTGTGATGAAGACGGATTGGCTGTCGATCGTGCCGTTGCTCGATTGCAGGCTATACGTCAACCAGAAGAGTTGGAATTGATTCTGCGTCACTATGTGTATGGCGAATCAAAATCGGCTATCGCACGTGGTTGGAAATGCTCTGAAGGGAGAGTTCGTCAGCAAATGCAAATTGCGGAAGGTTTTATAGATGGATGTTTATCTCATGAGGAAATAAAGTTGCAGATGGAAAAATATTAGCGTATTCATAAAAAAGCTGAGATTTTTCACATTTTTTATATAGCCCCGTTTATCGGGGTGTTTTTGTTTGTTTTGTTTTTTAATTTAAAAAATAATAAAATAATTCTTCTCGCTTCGAATTTTATCATGTAGCTTGATAACATCTGAAGTTGGTATGCATGAGGCATTAATTCTAATTTTTTATTCTCGTTGAGAAAAACACCGTATAGGGGTGTGTCAATTCCTGATGGGCATGAGAGGATTTATGGGTTAAATAATTTGGAGGTTGTGTTGAGTACCTTAAAGATAAAAGATTTGTTTGAGTCGGTACTGTTGCAATGGGCGGAAAAAAACAATATCGACTATACGTTGGCAAATTTCCCTGTTGAGGGAAGTGCGGTGTTGCATCTTGAGCCATTTATTGTTCCTGCAGTCAATCAGGGGGTCGGTGTTTCTCAGGATGTGACGGTATACAGCGGTAATTATCAGATCAATATTGTGATCAAAAAAGGCGAGGGGAGCCATGAGGGCTATCTGTTAGCGGAGCGGGTGTTGTCACTTTTTCCCAATGGTGCTGAGCTTTCCGATGATTATTTGAGCTGCAGTATTAATTCCCCGGCCAGTGTTTTACCTGCTATTCAAAAAGAAGATAGCTATATTATTCCTGTTAGTATCAGTTATTGGTCTCAGTCATGAGGTTTCTAATGCGCTGAGACGTAACCGATTATAAATGCAATGAAGAAGCACATCAAAATGATGTCTTTCTTTTTATCTGTTACCGCCTCATGGCGGTTTTTTTATATCTAAAAATGGAGAATTACCATGAGTTTTGCATTACCTAATGGCGCAACTGTATTTGCCGGTATCCCTGCTACTTCGACGGTAGCAACGACGGCGGTTAGCAACGCTAATGGCGCTGTATTTACTCTGGCCACAGGTCATGGTTTGAAAATTGGGGACATTGTCATTGTCAATTCAGGCTGGGGGCTGATTGATGACTTGGTTGCCAAGATCACAGCCTCAACCGATACCAGCGTTACTATTGGTGCGATCAATACTTCGGATGTGAAGTTTTTCCCTGCCGGTATCGGTAAAGGTGCACTGACTAAAGTCGCCAACTGGACCCAAATTCCGCAAATTACCGAAGTGGCTCAGTCGGGCGGCGATCAACAATATGCTCAGGTTCAGTTTCTTGAGGATGATCGTCAACGCAACCTCGCGACATTCAAGGCGGCGAAAACGCAAACCTTTACCTTCGCTCACGATTCGACACAGCCAATTTATAGCGTGTTGCAGAATGCGGATCGTAATGGCGATGTTTTGGCATTTTATATGTACGTCCCTAAAGCTAACGAACTGCGCTATTGGTCAGCAATTCCATCTTTTGACCCTCAACCAACAACGGCTGTCAACCAGGTGGAAACTGTGGCTGTATCGCTGGCAATTCAGTCCAGCGACATGACTTTCTATAAAACTACCCTTTAATCGGTACGGCGAACAGGTCTTATCTCGGTAAGGCCTGTTTTTCAACGACACTATTTTTGCTTGGAGCTTTTTCATGATGACTGAATTTACCCTTAACCCAACCCCAACTTTTAGCATTGACGTCGCTATTCCACGTGCGGGAAGCGAGGATGGAATATTGACATTTTCGTTCAAACATAAAAAACGCAGCCAATTGGAAACGCTGGAAAAATCGCTGCGCGAAGCAACCGAACAGCAATTGGATGCGGGTAGCTACAACAATGAACCTATGGCCGATTTCTTACACGAAATTTGTGATGGATGGGCATTGCCCGACACGTTGAATAGAGAAAGCATTATCACATTGCTTGATAACTATCCGCGCGCGTTTGATGCAATTGCCACTGCGTATACCAAAGAGTTGATGGTGGTACGGGAAAAAAACTGACGGCGCTTGCCGAGGCTTTCTACACGCCTAAAACCCCTCCCGAAGAGCTTGCCGCATTTGGATTAACGATAGATGACTACGAAACGGTCACTCTGGAAATCTGGCCGGATATGGTATCAGCTGTCACTATTTTCCAGATGATGGCGACGCAGTGGCGTATCGGAATGAATGGTGTCACCGGGTTGGATTATAACTGTCTGCCTTGGTTAATGAAGGTTTATGCGGTAGATGACGAGGCGAGCACATTAAATGATATCCGTATTATGGAAAACGCAGCGCTAAGAGTCATTCACCGAAAATGATCGCCTGCGAGGGTGCCAGCCCCGTGCTGGCTTTTGTTGTGGCGAGGAGCCAGACATGGCAGATATTGCAACCATGACGCTGCGTATTCATACCGGTGATTTGCAGCGTGCGAATAAAGAATTGAACGACTTGCAACGTAACGCTTCGGCAACCGTCGGTAAAATCGATGTGCTGAATCGCGCTTTTCGTAGTGGGGCGCAGGATCTCCGCCGCTATAGTGATAGTTTACATCAGATGTCGACTCGGCTGGGTCCGTTAAATAATGAATTGGGCAAGTTGATTCGGCAGCAACGTCAAACCCAGAGTTCAGTTTCCCGCAGCGCCTTCGATGAGCAAGGTTTAAGGCGCCATGGGGCGGCGCTGCAGCAGCTTAGAAGGCAAATGGGGCAGCAAGCTGCTGATATGCATACTGGTAATAATAATGCCAAAGCCTATAAGGAAACATTAAACACTCTATCAACCAATATGTTGGGTTTGGTGTCGTCATTGGCGTCGGGGGAGCCTGTTTGGAAAGTTGCGCTAAATCATGGGGCACAACTGGTCACTTCATTTGGTGGCGTAAGCAATACGTTGCAAGCATTACGCCCATTGCTGGTGACCACCAGCGCCGCTTTGGGTGGGGTCATCGGTGGTGTCGCAACGTTGGCCAGTTGGGGCTATAACGTCCGTGAATCATTCGACAGTATGCGAACTTCCATCATTATGACCAACGGCCAGGCCTTCAACTCGATTGGCCAAATGGAGTCTCTGGCAGTTTCTATCGGTTCAATGACGAACAGCAGCATCAGTTCGAATGAAACATTACTCACGTCTTTGAACCGTTTGGGACGTTATTCCGCGCCGCAGATAGGCATTATTGCCAAAGCAACGCAGGATCTTGGTGCGGTGACCGAGGTGACCGCTGAAGAGGTTGAAGCCAACTTCCGCAAAATAGCGGACGATCCCGTTAAAGGATTGGCGGAGTTGGGTAAGCAGTATGGCTTTGTCAACGTTGAGATGTTAGAGCATGTCTCTCGTTTGGTAGATGCTGGGAAAAGCACCGATGCGGCTACGTTGGCGATGCAGTTCTATGGTGATGAGACCGGCAGGCAGTCTGCGGCTATCATGGAAAACATGTCTCCGCTGTCGCTGATGTGGATGGACGTTAAAAAATGGGCTTCTGATGCCGCACATGGCGTTGGCGTGGATATGTTGGCCATGGCCAGGTTGGTGAAAGATATCGTGGGCACGCTTATCGATGAAGTCAGGCTGTTAATCACAAAAGGCGATGGATTGATTTCCGGCTTTATCGTTGATTCTTTGGGGCCTATCGCCAAGATGGCCCACGTTGACTTTCTTAACGGTTTTATTGAGACGAATAAAAAAATTGTTGAGGACAGCCAGAAGACCTCCGCTAAGTTAGAGGAGAGCATCTTTCAGGGGCACGCAAGAATCAGTGCCGGTCTTGCAGGATATCGTGAGGCCATGACGGCGGAACAACCGCCTGTTCACAAGGGGGACAGCCGTGAGCAAATAGACACGTGGCTGGGTAAGCGCAATAAGCGCTCCGGATTTTATTCTCCCACGGCGGTAGCGGCCCCTGTCTCGTCGGCGAAAGGGCAAGAAAAGCCCGACTACGGCCATATTGCGGCGGATTACATTAATCAACAACGCTCAAAATCCCAGCAAGTACTGCAAGAAAGCGGAGTGAGTGACCGTGAATTGCAACGCCGTCGTGAGCTTCAGCAGTTGAGTCGGGAGAATAAAGAAAACCCGTTTGCGGCAAATATGGTGAGTGAGCTGACAAACACATTCGCCGCTGAAGATAAGGTTCGTGGCGACTGGCTTGCCGGTGCACGTAAAGGATGGAGCGAATATCTGGATACTGCGACCAACGTTTACGCCTCTATGGCGGATGTTGGGCGAGCCACCTTTAACGGCCTTTCCGGAATGTTGACGGATATGGTCACCACAGGGAAAACCAGTTTTCAAGAGTTTACTTCCTCTATCTTGAAAATGATCGTCCAGGTTATCAATCAGTTGTTGGTGGCGTTTATGGTGCAAAAAGCCATGGGATGGATTGCCCGAGATGCTTCTTCGGGCGGTAACACTCCCGGGGCGGTGCCGATGGGGTTGAAGTCCTCCGGTGGGTATACCGGTGATGGCGGCAAGTATGATGCTGCCGGCGTTGTGCATCGCGGTGAGTTTGTCATGACCAAGGAGGCGACGCAGCGTATTGGCGTAGGTCATCTTTACGCCATGATGCGCGGCTACGCTGACGGTGGTTTGGTCGGCGAGCGTGCACCGATGTTCGGACTGAAAGGCGATCGGGGAGGCGGTATTACGGTAAATAGTACTGTGGTGATGAGCCAGGATGGCAATGCGCGTAACGCCGGTGAGTCTCCTGCGGGAGGGATGGGGAAAATCGTACAGGGTATCGTCAACCAAGCGATTACCGAACGGTTGAGCAAAGAACTAAAACCGGGGGGATTAATTTGGAATGCCTCGGGAGCGCGCTGATTTTATCGGTGCTAAAACTACGAAATATACGGTCACAACCCGCTACGGCGGGTTTTTTTATGTCTGGAGTAAATATGCCAATCGATACTTTTCAATGGCGCACGCAGGCGGCACCTGTCGGCAACTTTTCTCACAATGTCCGCAGCGCACAGTTTGGCGACGGATATAAGCAAATCAGCAGCAATGGGTTAAACAGCGTTACCCAATCCTGGCAGCTGGTCTATACCGGCCACCCTACGGTTACGGAGTTGCTGTTGGCTTTTTTAAATGCGCATGTGATCCGCGCCTTTTTCTGGACGCCGCCCGGCGGCAGAAAAAATCTGTTTAGAGTCAAATCTGACTCCATCACGGTATCACCGCTTTCACGCAATGTGTTTTCGGTGAGTTTTACCTTTGAACAGGCCTTCGGGGTGTAGGGGGAGCCATGTCATATCACAGCGATGTGCAAAAATTAGAGCCCGGTGAAGTTATCCAATTGATTGAAATTGATGGGACCGGTTTTGGCGCGGACATCCTGCGCTTCCATGCGTACAGCCTTCCTCGGGAGTCTGAGGAGCTTGCTGCGTCTGCAGGGGATGAGCAACGCCTGAAGCCCAGGTCAATTTGGTGGCGGGGCCAGGAATATGAAGCTTACCCGTATGAAATTACCGGTTTGGCCACGACAACCGACGGTTCACAGCCTACGCCGAAACTGCGCGTTGCTAATATCAGCAATGTGGTGACTGCGTTATGTCTGGCGTACAGCGATCTTGTCCAGGCCAAAGTCTCCGTGCATCAGACCTTTGTGAAATACCTTGATGCGCGCAACTTTCCGGCAGGCAATTCGCTGGCGGATGCCAGTCAGGAACGGGTGCAGGTATTTTATATCGATAGCAAAACTGCTGAGACTAACACCGTCGTGGAATTCCAACTGGCCACACCTTTTGATTTGCAGGGGCAACAATTGCCGTCACGGCAAATCCATGGTTTGTGCACGTGGTGTATTCGCGGTTGGTATCGTACAGGAAGAGGTTGCGACTACGGCGGCGTTGCCGGCTTCGACAAAGATGATCAACCGGTGGACGATCCCGCGTTGGATGTCTGTGGCGGCCGTGTTTCCTCATGCAGAAAAAGGTTTGGTGACGCCCAGCCGCTCTCCTTCGGTGGTTTCCCTGGTTCAAATCTTTTAGGGAAATGAGCATGCAAGAACATGTTATGCAGGCCATATATGAGCATGCCCGCTCGGTGTACCCGAATGAAAGCTGCGGTTTTGTGGTGCTCAGTGGCCGTAAAGTACGGTATTTGCCGTGTGATAATGTGGCTGACTGCCCGCTGGAAGGGTTTGTTATTGCTCCGCAGGACTATGCTCGTGCGGAAGCGTGTGGGGAAATTATTCGCATTATTCACAGCCATCCCGATGTGCCAAATGTAGTTCCTTCTGAGTTGGACCGGGTTCAGTGCGATCATTCGGGTATTGTCTGGGGCATTTTGTCGTGGCCTGAAGGGGATTATCTCGAAATTGCACCGCGTGGCGATCGTCCGTTGATTGGCCGCAACTGGCTGCTGGGACATGCCGATTGCTGGTCATTGATCATGGATTATTACCACCGGCAGCATGGAATCATGCTGAATAATTACTCCGTAGAGCATGAGTGGTGGAGAGATGGTCATACCCGACTCTATGACGAGCATTGGTATCGTGAAGGGTTTCGTGAATTTGCGGGAGAAATACGGCCGGGTGACATGATCATGATGCAAATTTCAGCTCCGGTGACAAACCATGCGGGGATTTATTTAGGGGATAGCATGATGTTGCATCATCTCTATGGCCAGTTAAGCCAACGTTATCCCTATAACGGCTATTTCCAAGAACGAACGGTACGAGTGGTCAGGCGTAAGGAGTTGTTATGAACAAGGTAGCGAGAACAATCAGGTTAGGAGGCCAACTGGGCAAGCGGTTTGGCAAGACTCACCGGTTGGTGGTCGAAGATACTTGTGAAGCCTTGCGCGCGTTGTGCGTCACGGTCGAGGGGTTTGAGAAATATATGATGGGCGCTCATCGCCAAGGCATTCACTTCGCTTTTTTCAACGGTGATCAAAATATCGGGGTTGAAGAGTTCGCAACCTCGAAAGGTGATGCCGTGATCCGCATCATGCCGATCATTGCGGGCAGCAAGAACGGCGGCATGTTCCAGATAGTGCTCGGCGTTGCCGCTTTGATAGGGGCATTTTATACGGGGGGCGGCACGTTGGCGCTTTGGAAGGCATCCATGGCAACTTCTCTCACCGTTTCAACGCTCAGCATGATGGGTGCTTCCATGGTGATGGGCGGTGTCATCCAGATGTTGACACCGCAACCCAGCTTCGGCATGTCTGTTTCACAATCGGTGGAGAACAAACCCTCGTATGCTTTCGGTTCCCCGGTCAATACCACTGCACAGGGCTACCCTGTGCCCATTTTGTACGGTGAACGCGAGATCGGGGGGGCGGTGATCTCAGCGGGCATTTACGCCGAAAACCAACAATAGGACGTTTCTTTATTCATCATGGTCGCTCAGGCGGCCTTTTTTTATGGGCGCAATATGGCACAGACACTTATTCGCGGGCGCAAAGGTGGTGGTGGAGCGGCGCATACACCGGTCGAATCACCTGATGACTTGCAGTCCAATGCAAAAATTAAAATCCTCCTGGCGTTATCGGAAGGTGAGATCGCCGGCGAACTGGACGGCACGCGCATTCTGCTGGATGGCACGCCGATACACAATGCCGACGGCAGCGAGAATTTCACCGGACTGAAATGGGAGGTGCGCAATGGTACGCAAATGCAGGATTACATTCAGGGGATGCCGGACGTTGAGTCGGAAACCTCTGTCAACGTAAAACTGACGACGACCAATGCCTGGACACGTACTTTCACTAATACCGACATTGATGCATTGCGCATTCGGATGGGATTTCCATCGCTGTTTCGTTATGAAAATAACGGTGATATGCATGGCGCGGTTGTGGAATACAAAATTGAACTCTCCACCGACGGCGCTGCTTATCAAACGGTCGTTGCCGGAAAAGTAGAGGGCAAAACCACCAGTTTGTATGAGCGTGACCATCGGGTTAACTTGCCCAAGGCAACAAACGGCTGGACGTTGCGTGTAAGTCGTCTGACGCCGGACTCCACCAGCAGCAAACTGGTAAATAATACCCAGGTTCAGACTTATACCGAGATCGTTGACGCGAAGTTTCGTTATCCCAATACGGCACTGTTGTTCATTGAGTTCGACGCAGCTCAATTCAACGCGGTCCCTAAAATTACCGTCAGGCCAAAAGGCAAGATTATACGCATTCCCGCCAACTACGATCCGTTGGCTCGCAGTTACTCCGGCGCTTGGGATGGCAGTTTCAAATGGGCTTGGAGCAACAACCCTGCCTGGGTGTTCTACGATATTGCGCTTGATAAGAACTATGGGTTGGGGAACCGGGTTTCCGCATTGGAAATGGACAAATGGGGACTCTATCGAATCGCCCAGTATTGTGATGAGCTCGTCAGTGACGGACTGGGTGGTGAGGGTAAGGAACCGCGCTTTTTGTGCGATGTGTATATTCAATCTCAGCAAGATGCTTACACCGTCTTACGCGATATTTCGGCTATTTTCCGCGGTATTACCTACTGGGGTAACGATCAGCTATTTGCCTATGCGGATATGCCGCGCGATATGGATTTTGTCTATTCGCGAGCCAACGTGATTAACGGTGAGTTTACCTATGCCTCAGGTTCTTACAAGAATCGCTATACCTCGGCGTTGGTCAAATGGGGCGATCCATCCAATCATTATGCCGAGGCCGTTGAGGCGGCCTACGATAACGATTTGGTTAAACGGTATGGGGTGAACCAGACCGAAATAACGGCTATTGGCTGCACACGCCGGACCGAAGCTCATCGCCGCGGTCGCTGGGCTATTTTAAGCAATGCCAAAGATCGTACCGTCAGTTTTAACGTTGGACTGGACGGCAATATTCCTCTGCCTGCGCGTATTATCGGCGTCGCGGACGCGATGTTGGCTGGTAAGGCCAATGGCGGCAGGATCCGATCTGCACAGGAACGAACAGTCGTTTTGGATCGTGAGGTCGAGTTTACCGCGGGCGATCGTTTGTGCGTTAATCTGCCGGATGGCACGGCCCAACGCCGCACCATTGCCAGCATTGCCGCTGACAAGAAAACCGTAACGCTCACTGCGGCTTTTCGTCAGCAACCGGAAACGGAAGCGGTCTGGAGCATCGATTCTGACGACCTGGCCGTTCAACAGTTCCGCGTGATTTCAGTGCAATCCAACGATGACGGCACTTTCACCATCAGTGCGGTAGAGCACGATCCAAATAAATACGCGTTTATCGATAACGGTGTTCGGTTGGATTCTCCGCCGCTTACTGTCACCCCCCCTGGCACGATAGCCGCACCCGCCAATATCACTCTTTCCCGGTATGACTATGTCAGCCAAGGGATCAATATCGCCACTCTGCGCGTGCAATGGGCGAGGGTGACCGGTGCGCTGAAGTATGAAGCGCAATGGCGCAAAGACAGCGGCAACTGGGTGAATATCGGTGCGACCTCTTCGCTTGGGTTTGAAGTCAACGGTATTTTCGCAGGCAATTATGATGTTCGGGTGCGTGCGGTTAATGCAGTCGACGTCTCCTCACCTTGGGGCCGCTCGGAAACCACCTATTTGGCCGGTAAAGAAGGGGCTCCGCCGCGAATCGTTGGGCTGCGCGCTTCTACCGATCGGGTATTTGGTATCCAACTTTCCTGGATGTTTGGTACAGGGGCTGAGGATGGTCTGAAAACAACGCTAGCCGTTGCTGCACGAGCGGATTTCTCTGATGAGAAACTGTTGGCAGACGTGCCTTATCCGCAAAATAACTATGACATGCAAGGACTCCGGGCGGGGCAAACGCTGTATTTTCGCGCGGCGTTTACGGATAAAAACGGCTTACAGTCTGAATGGACGGAGTTTGTACGCGGCATTTCCTCCGATAAAGCGGATATCGTTTTGGAACAGATTGCCAACAGCATTACCGAGACGGAGTTAGGTAAAGAACTGTTGGATAAAATCTCCAGTCTGCCGTCCGATCAAAACGTTCAGGATCTGGCGAATAAGATCGCTAAGGCGCAGCGTGACATTGAACAAAACAAGGAGGCACTGGCCGGCGATGTCGGTGCGTTGGAGCAGGCTCTCGAGAGTGTTAAAGAACAAGTTGCCGGCACCAATACCGATCTGAACATGACCGTAGAAGGTTTGCAGCGCAACCTGGAACAAATCAGCAAGGCGGCGATTGAGAATAGCCTGACACTCGATTTGGCACGCACTGATTTGACGATGGCGAAGCAAACGTTGGCCGGAGATATTCAAGATGCCCGGCATGAGCTCAGCGGGACGCGAGCGGCTCTGCAGCGGGCCGATGCCGAGCTACAGGCTAAAGTAGACGCATTGACCGGCGGTGACGGCACCAGCATTGCAGAGGTGATTTCTCAGGTTAGCGTCTTGCGGGAACAGGACCAAGCGCTGGCAGAGCAATTGGCTGCCGTCGTGGCCAAATCAGCGGGCAATGCGGCGCAAATTGCTCAAGAAAAGCAGGCAAGGAGTGATGCCGATGAGGCAATGTCCCAAATTATCAATTCGGTAAAAGCCGTTTCCGATAAGCAGCAGGGAACGATCGCCCAATTGGCACAAACGCAGGCAGATGCTCAAGCGGCGTTGGCCAAAGTGGAATCGGATGTGGCCGCCAGTGCCCAAATTGTCGATGACCATCATGCGGAGCAAGGTCGGGTTAATGCGGCCGTTACGGCAAAAACGGAAGCATTGGCTACCCAGCAGCAGGCAATGGGTGAGCAGTTGGGCGGATTGGGCGCCGAGTTTAGCGATAATCAGGCCCAGGTTACGCAGCAACTGAAGACTTTGACGGATAGCGAGTCGGCTCTGGCGCGGCAACTCAGTGCCCTGGAATCACAAGCGGGCTCCAATACGGCAGCGATAGCAGCGGAATCGCAGACTCGCGCAGAAGCTGACAGCGCTCAGGCGAAAGCGCTTAACACGTTGGGAACGGCCGTTGATGGCCAGGCTTCGGCCATCAATGTACTTCAGCAGGCAGCCAGCAATGCCGAGAGTTCAATGGCGGGCATTACGCAATCGCTGGAAGCACTCAGCAAAGCGGATATCGAGAACGCATTAAATCTTGATAACAGCAAAAAAAATCAGCACGAAGTTAACGCCACGATTACCGCCCAACAGCAAGTTCAGGCCGATCGGTTGGCGTCTCAGGCACGGCAGTTGACACGTTTGCAGGCCAACTTTGGTGATGTTTCTGCAGAACTCCAGCAAGAGTTAACCGTGCGTGCAACGGAAGACAGCGCGCTGTCACGACGTTTGGACTCGCTCAATAGTCAAGTGGGCGATAGTCGTGCAACCTTGGCCCAACTGCAGCAGGTTGTCAGCGATTCCGAAAGCGCACGGACGGGAATGACGCAGTCGCTGGAAGCCTTGAGCAAAGCGGATATTGAGAATGCGCTAAACCTTGATAACAGCAAGAAAGAGCAGGTTGGGGTAAACGCCGGGCTTATTTCGAAACAGGAGGTTCATGCCGACAAGCTGGAGTCGCAGGCACGGCAGTTGCTTATGCTGCAGGCTAACTTTGGCGATGTTTCTGCCGGGCTGCGGCAGGAGCTCACCGTACGCGCGACCGAGGACAGCGCATTATCACAACGGCTGGATTCACTTAATAGCCAGGTAGGGGAGAGCCAGGCTGCAATTACGCAGCTGCAGCAAACGCAATCTGATGCCGATAGCGCCAATGCCAGTCTGTCACAATCGTTAGCAGCGACGGCGAAAGCCAATATTGAGCTGGCATTGAAGCAAAGTGGGGATGTTCAGCAACAAAACACCATTACTGCGGGGCTCCAGACTCAACAGACGGTTTTGGCCGATCAGCAACAAGCGCAGGCTAGGCAGTTGATTGGCTTGCAGGCCAATTTTGGTAGCGTTGCGGCTAAATTGGCCACAGAGTTGACGGTAAGGGCGCAGGCCGATAGCGCTTTGGCACAGCAGTTGACGACGTTAAGCGGCACGGTTGATGAGAATCAAGCGAACGTTGAACAACAGCTGCAGGTTTTGGTGGATACGGGTAGCGCTCAGGCAAAACAGCTTACCGATATATCCAGTAAAACAGAGGGAAATCGCGCTGCACTTACCCAACTGGCGAAAACAGTTACCGATAACCAATCGGCCTCTTCACAACAGATTGTTCAACTTAATACTGAAGTGGGTAAGGTCAAAACCAATCTGCTGAATGAAAGCAGCGTACGTTCAAGCGCCGATAGTGCATTAGGACAACGTATTGATCACGTGACGGCGACCGCCGGTAATAACACTGCGGCGGTACAGGAGGTCAAACAGGCACAGGCTTCATTGAACGGAAAGATATCGGCATCATGGAGTTTGAAGGTACAGGCTGACAACGCAGGGCGGCAGTTTGTTGCAGGGATGGCGTTGGGCGTAGATGGCGCGGGCAACAGTCAGTTCTTGGTCCAGGCGGATCGTTTTGCGTTGCTGAATAATCCAAACGGAAGTGTCTCCTCCCCGTTTGCCGTGCAAAATGGCCAGACGTTTATTAACGCCGCGTTTATCGCCAATGCTTCGATAGACAGTGCAAAAATAGCACAGGAAATCACGTCGTCAAACTACGTTTGGCATGACGACCCCGCCTATCGGCAGGGATGGGCGATCAATAAGAATGGTTATGCCACGTTCAGTAATATGGATGTGCGCGGACGTATTTTCGCCACTTCAGGCGTATTCAACAACGTGACCATCAATGAGAACTGCGATGTCAGAGGCAAGGTTTATGCGAATAGGATAGATGGTGATATTGCCAGCATGCAGGCATTCAGTGCCCAGACGCTACGCAAGCATGATGGCGTATATACCTACGTCTATGCGGGTGGAATGAACTATGCCGTGAGACTCGTCATTCCCAATATCAAGGTCGTGTATTACAGCAGCCCGCGAGGTTCGGTATGCAATATGCGAATCAAACTGAACGGGAATATACTTCGTCAACATCGATTCAGTAGAGTGAGCGGAGGGGATGTTTATGAAGATGCTATTTCAATCGATATTCCAGCGTATGCCGGCGAGCAGCAAATTCGAATTGAGACTGACGCTATGGATGATCGAGATAGCACAATAGTTTCCTCTTTTGTCATGATGGTTTTCCCTCTTAAGAATAATAGATTCTGGTCCTGGAGAGGATGAATGTTCTTTGGCGTTCAATTACCTTAATTTAATGTTTAGAAACATGGAGAAATAAGTATGTGGTATAAAGCGGGTAAAATTAATGTTGTCGCTAATAGCGCCTCTGTTTCTGCGACCGGCACACAATGGGGAGATGCAAAGTACGGCGTGATGCCGGGGATGATGTTGCTGGCACCAGATAATAAGCTCTATGAAATCAAGAGCGTTAACAGCAATGCTTCATTGACCTTGAACAGTAGTTATTCGGGTGAGACGGCCAATGGGCAACCCTATGCCATCATTACGACTTACGAAGGCGATATCAGTCAGTTCTCTGCTCGATTCAGCGCCTTGCTAACCTATTTTCAGGGGAGTCGTAGTGAGTTGATCGATGTCTTGACTGGTACCGGCGACGTTAAATTAACCAAAGAAGATGGTTCGTTGATCACTGTACCTTCGTACAGCAAATTGATGGCGGATATGCAAGACAAGGCGCTTGTTTCCATCGATCGTTTACGCTTTGCGATGCCGGTGACAACAACGGCAGATGTCACTTATTTGTGGGGGACGCTGGTGAACTTCCCGCAAAATGGCGCAACGGTGAGTATAGATATCGTTGGTGGGGCGGGATTTAATGGCCAGGTTTACAATAACACTGGAGCACAGGTTATTATCAGAACGGGGACGCAGAATAACGTTGTTAATTCACGTGGGCGCATTTCAGCTAGAGTGGTTCACTCAGGTAATGAAGTTATTATTAAAGCTCTTTCTTTAGTAGAAACATCGGCAAATAATTACGATGTTTATGTGACTCTGGGCAGTTTCATGGCCTCCAACTACTATACGGTGCAAGGAGGGTCACTTTCGACCATGCTGAGCCGTTGGGTCAACAAAGGGACTCGTTTCGAGGGCGACCTTCCTGCCAGCAATATGAACGTGGGAATCTATGCGCAGTATGTCGAGAGTTTGGCAAACAAGAAAATAGATCTGCAGAAGTGCATTTGGGCTGGCGATGGTACCGGGATTGGCGGCACTTCTGTGCACAAAGATGATGCGTTTGAAATGCTCAACCGTTTTTATCGGATAAACCAAGACTCGGCTAACTATCCAGGTGGTGCGGGTAACGTAGCGGTGGTTTCCCTGCCGCTGGATGGCAGCCCATCGGCGGCTTATTTGGCGGTGAGCGGGCAGCGGCATGCCTGGGTAGGGCAAGGAAGCAACTATGGGGAAAATAAAGGAAAAATATTCTGGCAGCGCGTGTTTACCGATCTCTATGCTCCTGCCGTTTCGGAGTTGAGAAATGGCAAAGATTACGGATTGACGGGTGCAGTCACCGCTGCAGCTCGGCTTAATTTAGATTCGCTATACCAGTCCAGTCCGTTGATGGTGATTAATGACGCTATTAATCGACCGGCGGAATTGGGGGGGGGCGCCGCGTTTATTAAAGTTGAAAGCTGGAAAGTGGATGGCGGAGCGGAGCCCGGTTCGCTTCGCACGCGGCAGGTGGTTTCCGGTTATGGCAGCCTTGGTTCTGAAAGCGGCAAGGTTTTTACCCGGGTGTGGAACGGTACGAAATGGACTGGATGGATTAAGGACTGGACAGAAGCGACGACGACGGTAGATGGCAACGGCTTTATCAAGAAAGCTTCGCCGATTGCTCGATTGTCCAGCGATCCGCAGCGCATGAACAGTGATTTTTTAGCCGGCTTTATGCTTGCCGGCGTAGCGGCGATCAATCCCGAGGCGGCGGGAGTCACTGCAGAAAAGCTCACGACTGGCGTTTATCGCCTCACCGGTGCTCGTGGCTTCGCAAAGGAGGGGTGGACGTTTGAAATACCTCAAGATGGCAACGGCAACCGTTTGTGCTTCGTAGAGACGGAGACTGACGACGATGGCGTCGTCACGGTCAGAGTCAGTAAACGGCGATTCGATGCAGATACGGCGATGGTTATTGCCGGTGAGCCTATGGATATTCCGGCGGGGCGCTGGATCGATCTACGACTGGATGTCCTTCAGAATCAGGAAGTTGATGAGAAGGAAAAACATGCGGCAGATTTTCGCGATATTGATCTTGCCGATGCAGATGATGCCAACGTTGGACCTTTGCAGTAATTAGAATCGACTATTTATTTCTCTCTTTCGTGAGTTGCTAATTATAAATATGTCATTAACGGCAGGCATTGGCACGCCTGCCTTTTAATCATGATGCAATTGCATATCAAGGAATTTAAGCATGTGGTACAGAACGGGAAAAATTAATGTTGTCAGCAATGGGACATCCGTCGCAGGGGTGGGGACGCAATGGGCTGACGCAAAAAATGGCGTGATGCCTGGGACGATTTTGCTGGCTCCAGACAATCAACTTTATGAGATTAAATCTGTAAGTAACAACAATCTCTTTGTATTAAGTTCGCCTTATGCAGGCTCGACGGCCACTGGGCAAGATTACGCGATTATCACTACTTATGAAGGTGATATCAGCCAGTTTTCCGCAAGATTGTCGGCTTTGCTAACTTACTTTCAAGGAAGCCGCAATGATTTGATGAATTTATTGACTTCATCAGGTGATGTCACCATAGAAAAAGACGATGGGCAACGCATTATCTTGCCGGGATATAGGAAAGTGCTCGATAGCATGGATGTCACGGTTAAAAAAGTCATTAATAACACTCGTTGGAAGATGCCTGGTACGGCAAAGAACCCAGGGTGGTATTTGCTTGGTGAAATCAGCAAATTTACGCAAGGTGGAAGTACGCTAAAGATCGATGTTACCGGCGGACCAGGTTATAACGGAGCTTGGATCCATAATGCGATGGCGAGTATTGTTATACGTACCGGTGATGGGCAAGTTTCGACTGTCAACGCAGCTGGACGAGCGGGGGTGACATGTTGGAACGCACTGCAAGAGCGTGCGGCGGTCATTGACGTTTGTTTGATTGAGCGAACGGCGAATATGTATGAGGTACATGTCAATCTTGGTAGCTTTATCAATCAGTGTTTCTATGAGATTTCTAGCGTAGATATGGCTATGGTCGATAACTGGAATCATGTCGCCACCAAAGATAGCGTTATACCTGAGAGCCCTCTGGGTAAAAAAGTGATTGCGAACTTGACCGATGCAACTGTCGTCGATCGTGATTATCTCGACAGCCGGTTGATTTCAAAAGGGGAGTTTGGTCTGGGAGCAGGTGCCCAGCATAAAGATGATGCTTTTCAACGAATTTACAACATGTATCGAGTGACGCCGGCCTCTGACAATGCTCCACTTCCCAACAACATTTTTGGCTGTGTCTCGCTGCCGATCGATGGTGGCCCAACAACAGGGTATATGGCTGTGGGCTCATCGGGAGCACTCTTTACCGGTGTATCCAACTCGGTATCGGCGGGGAAAATCAGCTGGGGGCGAACCTTCGGTGATACCTGTTTGCCTACGGTATCGGATATTTCCAACCTGAAAGATTGGGGATTGACCTATGGTGTCACGGCAGCGAGAAAACTGGATTTTAATGATCGATACTTCTCGCGCAGAGGAATGGTAGGAACGGATCCTTTGGGGAATCCGTTCAAAGATGTCGGGACGTATTTTCTGGATGTGTATGGCTGGAAAGCCGGTCAAGAAGACACCAAAGAAAATTATCGCGCGGCGCAAACTTGTTACGGTTATGGGGTGTCGGGAAACCAGAGTGGGAAGATGTTTTTGCGTACCTGGAATGGTACCGAGTGGAGCAAGTGGTTCAAGGTTTGGACAGAGGCCTCCACGATCACGGACACCAATGGATATCTCAAACCCGCCTCCCCGGTAGTCAAGCTCTTTGGTGATGGCCGCAGCGTATTCAATGAAGACGTTCTGGGGGTAAAAACGGAGAGGCTCAGCGAAGGGGTTTACCGCATGGCAGGGACGCTCGGATTCAATGCCGACCCAATTTGGGGGGGGATAAACGGTGGGATTGAAATCCCATTAGACAGTAACAAGCAAGCATTGATTTGGGTTGATTATCAGGTTGAAACCAATGGCGATATCATCATTCGCAGTTATCACCGTACCCACGACGGTGTTCCTGTTTTCGCGCGGAATATTAAAGAAGGGTATGTGGATGGTCAGCCTATCGACATTCCTGAGGGACGTCATATCGATCTGCGCGTACAAATGCCCGAATTGCCCATGGCGGCAGAGGTGTAAGCGAGACAACGTCTGATAGGTAGCGGAAAAGGGCGGAACGTCAATGGCAGCAGGAGCTGCCATTGACGTATCGATGAATTATTTATTAAATATTTTATAGTCCAGCGAATAACGGCCGGCGCCGGTTACCGCCAGCAACAGTAAGCCGCCAATGATGCTGATGTTTTTAAAGAAGTTGATTTCATTGCCCATCATTTCCATGCCGGTCATTTTCCAGAACGGATGGCCGATAAACGCGGTGCCCAACACATACAGAGCGAAGATGACCGCGATAGGGCGAGTAAACAGACCGAGAATAAGCGCGATGCCGAAAATAAACTCCACCACCACGGCAACGATCGCCGCCAAATAAGGCATCGGCGTGCCGTAGCCTTCCATCGCCGTGACGGTCGCACCGAAGTTGACCAGTTTCATCCAGCCGAAAATGATAAACAGAACCATCAGTAATATGCGGGACAGCAGAATTACGCCGTCTTTTGAGCTATCACCCATTTCGAACTCCTTAGCCACTGTCGGAATGATATTGTCTTACTGAATAAAGATTAGAACAATTTACGTTTTTTTCTAGCGGCGGCGGGCGGTTGCGCCACTTTTTTCGGTGAGCGAGACGCGTGGTGAAGCCGGCGGCATTGCCTATACTTGAGCCTGGAGCAAAAACAATAAAACAGGCAATGTGAGGCAAAAATGGACGAGGAATTGACCGCCGCCGGTTACCGCCGTTATTCCGGCGACAAGATTGACGTTTATTTTAACAGCGCGATATGCCGCCATTCCGCCAACTGCGTGCGTGGCAACGCGGCTATTTTTACCCTGAACCGCCGCCCGTGGATTATGCCGGACAATGCCGACGCGGCGGAGGTGAAACGCGTTATCGACACCTGCCCCAGCGGCGCACTGAAATATAGGGAGAAATAATATGGAACATAAAATACTGGCAGACGACAAGCGTTTTTATATCAATGACGAGCAGGGCAAGCCGATCGCCGAGATCTCTTTCGTGCCGAGCGGCGACAAGCTGACCATTATCGATCACACCTGGGTGGATGAGTCATTGAAGGGGCAGGGCGTCGGCAAAAAGCTGGTGGCGCTGGTGGTGGAGAAGATGCGCGCGGAGCAGCGTAAAATCATTCCGCTATGCCCGTTCGCCAAGCATGAGTTTGATACCACGCCGGCCTATCAGGACATTCGCGCCTGAGGCGATAACGGGGCGCGGTGCGCCCCGGTTATTCAGCAGACGCCGAAATCGCCGTCTTCGTGGTACAGCGCCACATCGCTGGCCTGCACCTCCGTGCGCTGCTCTTTGCCCAGTTCATTCCAGCTGCAAACCAGGGTTTCACCGTCGATCGCCACCACGGTCATCTTTGGGCCGCCGGTGGTGCGTTGAACAAAATCACCGATATTGAATGCCATGCGTTCCTCCACAACAGATTAAACCTCACCTATTGATAACACAGAATGGCGCTGCCGTTGGCACGAGTTTCGTTATGTATTATTTTATATAGCGATTATCACCAAGGAGAGCAGAATAACATGCCGGGATTATTGATGTTTTATGTGGGCGGTACGGCGCCGGGCGCCAATATTGAGCTGCACGACGTGCAGTTCGCGGCGGCGGATCGGCCGGAAGAGGCGTATCCGCTGCTGCGTGAAAAGTGGTTCGGCGATAAGCGCAAGGTGCATGTCGACGGCTATGCGCGCATCGACTGGGCGGACGGTTACGACGTGAGCCTGGAGCCTGCGCCGTTCGCCGGTGAAGAGAAGCTGTTTTTCGTCAACGTGGGCGGCTACCGCAGCGATGAGCTGGCGGAATTGCACCAGTTCGGCCTGTTTGTGGCGCGTTCCGCCGACGAGGCGAAGGACAAAGCCAAACGGGTGCTGCTGACGGACAGCGCGCAGCAGCACAAGGATGACCTGGCTGAGGTGGACGACTGCCTGCTGCTGCAGGCGCTGCAGGGCTACCACGTGCATCTGCGGGCCAACCCGCACGGCAAACCGGCCCGGCCGCTGTGGCAGGGGTATCTGCCGATCGGCGAACCCGCGTTATAACGCCGCCAGCGCCTGCAGCTGTTGCCGCAACCAGCGGCAGGCCTCTGGTCGGCCGTTCTTGCGGTGCAGGTAGATTTTGATCTGATACGGCGGCGCCGGAAACGGCAGGGGGTGGATATCCAGCGCCGCCGCCTGCCGCAATTTTTGCGCGGCGTAGCGCGGCATGCTCATCACCAGTTCGCTGTCGGCGACGATGAACGGCGCTCCCAACAGCGAAGGCGTGCGGATGGCGATATCGCGCTGCAGCCCCAGCTTATCGAGCTGGTAGTCAATGACGCCGCGCTGTTCGTTCCACGGCGTCACCACCAGATGGCGCGCACGCAGATAGTTTTCCAGCGTCAGTTCGCCGTATTTTGCGCTGAAGGCGGGTGAACAGATCGCCACATACTCATCCTCCAGCCAGCTTACCTCGTCGATCTCCGGGTAGCTTTCGCCGTCGGTTTCGGTAAAGCCCAGCGCGAAATCGATGCGCCCCGCCAGCAGATCGTTCAATGCCACCTTGCGCTCGGAATAGCGCAGCTGGAACAACAGCCCCGGCGCCAGGCGCTGCATCTGCGCCATCAGCGCGGGAAACACCGCGAAGGCGGTGTAATCGGTAATGGCGAAGGTGAAGCTCTCCCGGCTTTCGGCGGGGACGAAGCGCGGGCGCGGATGCAGCCCTTTGGCCAGCAGCGCCAGACTTTCGCTGACGGTCGGGGCCAGGCTGTCGGCATACACCGTCGGGTGCATGTCGTTACCGACCCGGTAGAACAGCTCGTCCGCCAGCGCCTTGCGCAGCCGGATCAGCGCGTGGCTCAGCGCCGACGCGCTGAGGGCCAGCTCCGCCGCGGCGCGCGTCACCGACCGCAGCCGATAGACCGCTTCGAACACCAGCAGCAGGTTGAGATCGAGACGCTTCAAATCCAGATGCATGATATTCATTACCTGTTGATGAAAATGCAGTTCATACAGTATTTGAGGCGCGATATGCTGGCAAGCACAGTCATCAACACACTCAGGATTTGCCATGACCATCGAGATTTACCCGGCGCAAAAAAGCGACGCCCAACTGATTCTGGATATGATTATCGAGCTGGCAGTGTACGAAAAGGCGCGCGAGCAGGTGCTGGCCAGCGTGGAAGATATCGAACGCAGCCTGTTTGGGCCGGGCGCCTGTTCCGAAGCGCTGATTTGTACGGTAAACGGCGAGCCGGCGGGTTATGCGGTGTTCTTTATGAGTTACTCCACCTGGCTGGGTAAAAACGGCATCTATCTGGAAGACCTGTACGTGGCGCCGAAGCATCGCGGCGCGGGCGCCGGTAAAAAGCTGCTGCGGCACATCGCCCAACTGGCGTGCGAACGGCAGTGCGGCCGCCTGGAGTGGAGCGTGCTGGACTGGAACCAACCGGCCATCGATTTCTACCTCAGCATCGGCGCGCAGCCGCAGAGCGAGTGGGTGCGCTATCGTATGGAGGGCGAGGCGTTGACGCACTTCGCGGCGCATGGGGTGGCGTTGCCGGCATAATAGCCGTTGGGGGGAGGCGGACTCCCCAACTGTGGTGGTGTGAACGGTTTACTGCGGATCAATCAGGTGGGTTTGCGGGCGGCGAGAATGAAGATCATCGGGCGCTCCTGCTCTTCGTCCAGCGCCGGATTAGCGGCAATTTGCTGCGCGCTGGGGCCCCATTCGTTCAAATACCGGATGATAAACCCTTGCTGTGCCAGCGGGTTGATATAGCCGCCGAGCGTGCGGTGCTGCTTGATGACGCCTTCCGCCAGCCAGTTGGAAACGCGCTGGCCTTCTCGCTGGTAGCCGTTCACCGGCCAGGATTTCTGACCGTTGCCGTCGGTCAGCCAGCCCTGTTGCGCCGGGGCGGTGTAGATCGGGTGCTCGGCGGTGAAGATGAACTGCCCGCCGGGTTTCAGCGCGGCATACACCGTGGCGAACAGTGCGGCCAGATCCTCGAGGTAGTGCAGCGTCAGCGAGCTGTAGACCAGATCGTAACTTTCCGGCGGCAGCTGCAGCTGCGCCAAATCCTGCCGACGGTACTCGATGCCCGCGTCGACGGTCATCTCCCGCGCCTTGGCCAGCATTTTTTCCGAGACGTCCAGCCCCAGCACGCTGGCTGCGCCCTGTTCGCGCGCGCTGCGGCAAAACCAGCCGTAGCCGCAGCCGAGATCGACCACGCTTTTACCCTGCAAATCCGGCAGGATACGGCGGATGGCGGGCCATTCCGGCGCGCCGTCCAGGCCGTGCTGCGAGCGGCTGAGCTGCG
Organism: Serratia sp. TMDUHS_CL; assembly: GCF_037137105.1. NCBI lineage: Bacteria > Pseudomonadati > Pseudomonadota > Gammaproteobacteria > Enterobacterales > Yersiniaceae > Serratia > Serratia sp. TMDUHS_CL. Next base: position 104,075 of record NZ_JBBBDV010000013.1, on the reverse strand, counting down.
CATAGCCGTCGAAAAAGGCCTGATTGTCATAGATGTTTTGCGTCATGATGACTCCTTAGTGAATGACGGCGGTGGAATGCCGCTGCCATACCGTGCATATTGCTGCATAATTCTACGCTGACAACATGAATTACGGGAATGACGATGGACATGATTTCGGTGCGGCAAGCGCCCGAACTGGCGCTGCGCGCCATTGCGTATTTTCAGCGGCACTGGGCCACGGCAGAGACGCTGATAATGTATGAAGACGCCATCAACCGCAGCCTCGGCGCCGCCAACCCGCTGCCGCAGTGGTACCTGCTGATGGAAAATGACCAGATCCTCGGCTGCGCGGGGCTCATCACCAACGACTTTATCAGCCGTGGGGAGTTGTATCCCTGGCTGTGCGCGCTCTACGTAGAGGAAGCGCAGCGCGGCCGGGGCTACGGCGCCAAACTGATTGAGCATGTGGCGGCGGAAACCCGCCGACTGGGCTTCCCGCAGCTGCACCTGTGCACCGACCTGGAAGGCTACTACGAGCGCAGCGGCTTCGTTTATAACGGGCTCGGGTATCACCCCTGGGGCGAGGCCTCGCGGGTCTATTCGCGGGCGCTGTGATCGCCGCCGCTGGGGGTGCGTAAGACAAATCTGACTTTTCTTTCACCTCATCGCGCATCGCGGGTTACACTGGCCGCTTGTTCGCCACCGACCGGGTTAATTCGCCGCCGCGATGAGAGTGCCACGCCAGCTACAGCAACGCTTTACCGCCTGCATCGCCATTATGGCGGTGCTGTTGCTGTTTGTGGCGCCGGTGGTGTCGAAATCGCTGATGCACCACCCGATGATGGGCGGCATGGCGCAACCGGACGCCGCCATGCCGCACGACATGCACGCGATGGCGATGCCCGCCGCCGAGCATGCCGGCCACCACGGCATGGATCCTGCGGAGATGATTTTCTGCGGCTATTGCGAGCTGCTGATCCACGTGCCGCTGCTGCTGTGGGCATTCGTCCCGCTGCTGTGGCTGATGGCGCGCATCGCGCGCCTGCCTTGCGCGCCGCGCATCGTTTCTCCGCCCATTCGGCGCCTTACTCTGCGGCCGAGCCCGCGCGGGCCGCCCGGCCAACCGTTTTTCCCTATTGCTTGATCATGGGTAACGCCTCCGTATCGCTGCGGACGGTTTGCCTGCGCGCACAGTTTGAAAAACGAGAAAGGCCATGTCTTCAATAACCAAAACTCCACCTGCCGCATCGCCGCGTGGCGCGATGCTGAACCTGATCAGACGGCTGCATTTTTATATCGGCCTGCTGGTCGCTCCTTTTATTCTGGTCGCTGCATTGACCGGCACGCTGTATGTGCTGACGCCGCAGCTTGAAGAGGCGATGTATCGCGATGCGCTTTTCACCGAACCGCACGGGCAGGCGAGATCGCTGGCTGACCAGATCGCCGCCGCCCGCCGCGCGGTGGGTGACGAGGCGCGCATTTACGCCGTGCGCCCGGCACCCGGCGCAATGGACACCACGCGAGTGCAGTTCGCGGGCGCCGATCTGGGCGCTTCCGAATCGCGCGCGCTGTTTGTCGACCCTTACACTCTGGCGATCAAGGGCGATATGACGGTGTACGGCACCTCCGGCGTGCTGCCGCTGCGCACCTGGCTGGACAAGCTTCACAGCAGCCTGCTGCTTGGCGATCTAGGGCGCAACTACAGCGAGCTGGCGGCCTCCTGGCTGTGGGTGGCTGCGCTGGGCGGCGTGGCGCTGTGGCTGGCGACGCGGCCGAAGCGCAAGCTGAAAAGGGCAAAAGGGGGCTTCGCCGCCAGCCGCCATTGGCATATCACGCTGGGCGTGGCGTTGCTGGCCGGGCTGCTGTTCTTCTCGGCTACCGGGCTGACCTGGTCGCAGTGGGCCGGCGGCAACATCGACGCGCTGCGGGCCAACCTGGGCTGGCTGACGCCGCAGGTCAACACCAGCCTACAGGCCGATGCGCCGCAGACGCCGGCCGATCCGCACGCCGAGCACCGCGGGATGATGCCGGGCATGAAGATGGGCCCTGCCGCGCAGAGCAATGCGCTGAACGGCGACTGGGATCGGGCGCTGCATGCTGCGCGCGCCGCCGGGATCGACGCCGCTAAGGTTGAGCTGCGCCAGCCGAAAGGCGAGGGCAAGGCCTGGACGGTAACCGAAGTGGATCGCAGCTGGCCAACGCAGGTGGACGCGGTTGCTATCGCGCCGCAAAGCTTCGCCGTCGTCGACCAGGTGCGGTTCGACACCTTCCCACTCATCGCCAAGCTGACCCGCTGGGGCATCGACGCCCACATGGGCATTCTGTTCGGCTTGCCGAATCAGCTGCTGCTGGCGGCGTTCGGCCTTGGGCTGTGCTTGATGGTCGCGTTGGGTTACCGCATGTGGTGGAGTCGCCGCCCGGCGGCGGGGGCGCAGCATCCGGTGCATACGCTGATTGCCGCCTGGCTGGCGCTTTCCCTGCCGGCGCGTGCCGTCACGCTGCTGGTGGCTTCCGCACTGGGGTATTGCCTGCCGGTGATGGGCGTGAGCCTCGCGGCGTTGCTGCTGGTGGACGTGTGGCGCTGGCGCGGCCAACGGCAAAGCCACCGGGACGAAACGCCGGAAGCGGCCGCCCGCCGCGCTGAGGTGCGTAAGTTCCGCGCGGCGGTGGCGACCGTGGCGGTGGCGGTCGGCTGCGTGATGGGCCGAGCGATCCTCGGCGGCACCGTCGAGCAATTCCAACTGCCGATCGGCGCCTGGAGTGCCCAGATGGTGATCATGCAGAGCCTGATGGTGCTGCTGTATACGCTGGTGTTCACCCTGCTGCTTTCCATTCCGCTGTGGTATTTCTTCCTGGGGGAGAAAGAGGGGCGGTGAGGTATTTTGCGCCGACATGAAGCGTTCAACCCCGCTGCAGCGGGGTTTTTCTTGGTTATATCAGCCGGTGGGCGTGCAGCTTAACGCTCTCCATGATGCTGTCCATCGTCACCTGCACGCGGTGCGGCAATACGCCGCGCCGGCGATAAATCAGGTAGGCTTGCATATCGATGCCGCGCTCGCGCGCCAGGCAGGGCTGTAGGGTGCCGGCATCCAGCTCGGCGGCGACGGAATAGTACGGGGCGTAGACGATGCCCAGGCCCTGTTTGGCCAGCTCGATCGCCGGCAAAATGTTATCGCAAACGCTGGCGCCGCCGATCTCGATCTGTACCAATTCCCCCTGCGCATTGTAGCCGCTCCAGGTATTGCGGATGCCGCCCAGCATGCGCAAGGCGATGCAGCGATGCTGCGGCAGTTCATCCAGCGCTGTCAGCGGCGAGCGGGCAATGTAATCCGGTGCGGCGAACAGCCCGACGCGAAAGCGGGTGAAGGGCCTGGCGATCAGGCTTTCGTTTTGCGGCTGGAAAAAGCTGATCAGCAAATCGCAGTCGCTGTCGAATACTGCGCCGTACTTTTTCTCGCGTTCGTCGGGGTTGCGGGTCACCAGATCGACAGTCAACGCCGGCGCAGCGTGCAGCAGCGGCGGCAGTAAATAACGGGCCAGGAAAGCGTGGATGCCGATCGGCGCGCCGAGCGTGACCATGCCGCTCAGGCTGCGTTTATAGGTGCCGGACATATCGAGCAGATCGCTGTGTTCGTCCAGCAACTGCGAGGCGCGCCGCAAGAATTGCTCGCCGAATTCGGTCAGCGCCAGGGTACGCGGGCCGCGCAGGAACAGTTCCAGCCCGAGCCGCCGTTCCAGCGCGGTGAGGGCGCGCGACACGTTAGACTGCTGCATATCCAACCGCTGCGCCGCTTTGCTGACGCTCGCCGTTTCGGCAATGATGCGGACAATCCTGAGTTCTTCAATGCGGAAGTCTTTCTCTTTCACTGGCCGGCTCTTGTGAGTTTGTATATCAAAAATGATATACACCTTTGGCGGCATTGTCATATGACTTATCGCGGACGGCTGGGTATCATTCGATTTGATTATTTGCTATCCACCAAAATAAAGAGAAACCCGTCAATGAAAGTGACAAGAGCGGTTATTTTGCCTGCGCTGTTATTACTGGCCGCGTGCTCTTCCGCCGTGACCGAAAAAGAAAAGTACTCGACCTTTTTGACCAATTATAACGATATCAATAAAGGTCAATCCGCGTCCGGCAAAGACGTTTTATATTGGAAGGATAAGAACGTCGATTTTTCCCGTTATCAATATCTGGTTTATCAACCGATGATCTATTTCCCGCGGCCGAAACCGAGCGAGATGGTGAGCCAGCGCGCACTCGACAATATCCTGAATTACACCAACCAGCAGTTTAAGCAGGCGATGGGCACCCACTTTACGCTGGTGGACATGCCGCGCGAGCATACCCTGATTTTCCGCGGTGCCATCACGGCGATCGACACGCAGAAGAAAGGGCTGCAGATCTATGAAGTCTTGCCGATCACCCTGCTGATCGCCGCGACACAAAGCGTGACCGGGCACCGCACCATGGAGAGTGCGGTCTATATGGAAGGCGAGTTTATCGATGCGGCGACTAATCAGCCGGTCATTAAAGTGGTGCGCAAGGCTTCAGGGGAAAATCTCAATAACGAGAAAGCGCAGCTTAAAGTCACCGACGTGAAGAATGCCATCGATACCATCGCCAACGACATTAGACAATATAACACGCTATAAACCTCGTTTATTTCCGCTATGACCAACCAGGGCTTTACATGTTTCTTAATTATTTTGCTTTAGGCGTACTGATTGCGGTATTCCTGATTTTATTCTACGGCGTCATTATTATTCATGACATTCCCTATTTGCTGGCCAAAAAGCGCCAGCATCCGCATCAAGATGCGATTCACGTCGCCGGCTGGGTCAGCCTGTTTACGCTGCACGCCATTTGGCCACTGCTGTGGATCTGGGCCACACTCTATCGGCCGGAACGCGGTTGGGGCATGAGTGAGAAGGCAGAACCTTCAACGGACCTGCAGGCGCGCATTGCGCTGCTCGAAGCCGAATTGCAACGCCTGCAGGAAAAGCCGACGGCGGTTTCTGGCCCTACGGTAAGTTGAGCGTACCCTATGGATTTGCTCATTATTTTCAGCTACGTGGCGCTGAGCTACGGCGTATTTAAACTGTTCCGCATTCCGGTTAATAAATGGACCGTGCCGACCGCCGTGCTCGGCGGGATCGTTATCGTCGGCGCCTTGATTCTGACGATGAACTACAACCATCCGTACAGCGATCGGGCACAGAAAATTGCCGTTTCTGTGCCGATGGTGCCGCAGGTCTCGGGCATAATCGTAGAGGTGACGGAGAAAACCAACGTGCTGCTGCGCAAAGGCGAGGTGCTGTTCCGTCTCGACGACAGCCGCTACCGTGCGCGGCTCACCAGGCTGGAGGCGGATCTGGCCGGGGCAGAGGCGGAGATCAGAACGCGTCGGGCGGCGCTCAGCGAGTCCGCCGCCAACGTGCAGCGGGCTAATGCGGAGTATGAGCGCGCCCGTAAGGACTACCAGCGCTATGCGAAAGGGGCGGCGATGCCAGTCAACCCGTTCTCGGAGCAGGACGTCAGCCATGCACAGCAGCAGTATCAGGCGCAGTCTGCGGCGCTGCAGGCGGCGAAAGCCCAGTTCCAGCAGGAACAGGCGCGGTTGTCCGGGCGCTATGACGGCGAAGACGCCACGATAGCCAGCCTGAAATCGCAGATTGCCGAAGCGCGCTACAACCTGGAACAAACGGTGGTGCGTGCGCCGAGCGACGGTTATGTCACGCAGGTGCTGGCGCGGCCGGGCACGGCGGCGGTTCGCCTGCCCTTCAAGCCGGTGATGATTTTTATCCCGCAACAAAAGCGCCAGGTGGTGGCGGTGTTCCGCCAGAACGCCATCCTGCGCTTGGCGCAGGGGGACCAGGCCGAGGTGGTGTTCAACGGCTTGCCGGGGCAGGTTTATGGCGGCACCGTAAGCCGGGTGTTGCCGGCGATACCGGACGGCAGCTACCAGGCCAGCGGCGCACTGCAGGGCCTGAGCGCCACGCCGGGCCGGGAAGGGGTGTACGTGATGATTGACCTGGCGGCCAATCCGGATCTGGATCATCTACCCGACGGCGTGAGCGCTCAGGCGGCGGTCTATACCGGGCACTTCGAGCACGTCTCCGTGATGCGCAAAGTGCTGCTGCGTATGACCAGCTGGCTGCATTACCTTTATTTGGATCACTAGCCTGCATCGGCCCGGAACAGCCCGGGCCGTGGGGCGAGCCTTCGAAATACGACAAAAACAAAAAAGCCCGCAACCGAAGTTGTGGGCTTTTTCGCTATTATCGCCGGGTCTATCTGGTTCACTGGCGACGTATTTGGTGGAGCTGGGGGGATTTGAACCCCCGTCCGAAATTACTACACCGTCGGCACTACATGCTTAGTCCAATCTTTACATTCGCCGGCCAGCTGCGGATGGACACGCTACTGACAGACTAGCCTGATTGAGTTTAACGCTTCAGCCCCAGGCAGGACGTCCACGCGATCTCTTTTGGGTTTGACCTCTCTTGATCCCCGTCCTAAGAGCGGAGGCTAGGGAGAGAGGGCTCTAAGCAGGGTATTAAGCTGCTAAAGCGTAGTTTTCGTCGTTTGCGACTATTTTTTTGCGGCTTTTTACGAGGCCAACCGCCCCTCGGCATGCTCCTAGGGCTTCGCAAATCCCGTCGAATCCAGAATCAGCCCCAAGTAACTTTGTGCAGTATACCAGAAGTTTACTTCGATAAGCCAGCGGCTTAACGATTGGCGTGCTTCATGATACGGGCTTTCGCCGTCTGCCATTCGCGATCTTTGATGTCATCGCGTTTGTCGTGCTCTTTCTTGCCTTTGGCTACGCCGATCTTGATCTTGCTCCAGGCATTTTTCCAATACAGGGACAAGGCCACCACGGTGTAGCCATCGCGGTTGACGCGGCCGAGCAGGGTATCCAGCTCGCGTCGTTTCAGCAGCAGTTTACGGGTACGCGTCGGATCGCACACCACATGCGACGAAGCCACGTTGAGCGGGGTGATGGTGGCGCCAAACAGATAGGCTTCACCGTCACGGAACGTCACGTAGCTGTCGCTGAGGTTGGCTTTGCCTGCACGCAGCGATTTAACTTCCCACCCTTGCAGCGACAGGCCCGCCTCGAACTCTTCTTCAATGAAGTATTCGAAACGCGCGCGCTTGTTTTGAGCAATGGTGGCGGAACCGGGTTTGTGTGCTTTTTTCTTTGTCATAGTGCGTTCATTATACTGGATGCTTCAGCGAAAGAAATCCTTTCCCGTTCAGCACCTGCGCAATTTTTCGCATTTTTGGCGCCCCCATCCCTTAGCAGATTTTTTGTTTGCCGCCAGATAAATGGTATTATCTGTACGTTTTATGTCTCACAGGAAATGATATGCCCCAGATCAGTCGGTCTGCATTAGTGCCGTTCAGCGCCGAGCAGATGTATCAGTTGGTTAACGATGTTCATTCTTATCCCGATTTTCTGCCAGGCTGCACCGGCAGCCGGGTGCTTAACGCTACCTCCAACGAAATGACGGCCGCAGTGGACGTCGCCAAGGCCGGTATCAGCAAGACCTTCACCACACGCAATACGCTGCTGGATAACCAGAGCATCAATATGCAGCTGGTCGATGGTCCGTTCCGCAAGCTGATGGGTGGCTGGCAGTTCACGCCGCTGAGCGAAGAGGCCTGCAAGGTGGAGCTGCACCTGGACTTCGAGTTCACCAACAAACTGATAGAGCTGGCGTTCGGCAAGGTTTTCAAAGAGCTGGCGGGCAGCATGGTGCAGGCATTTACCCAGCGGGCGAAAGAGGTCTACAGTGTCTGACATCCAGGTCGAGGTGGTGTACGCCTTGCCGGAGCGTCAGTACCTGCGCAAGGTGAAACTGGCCGAGGGCAGCAGCGTCGAGCAGGCGATCCAGACTTCGGGCCTGCTGGAGCTGCGCCAGGATATCGATCTCAAGAGCAACAAAATCGGCATCTACAGCCGCCCGGCCAAGCTGGGCGATACGCTGAACGACGGCGACCGGGTGGAGATCTACCGGCCGCTGATAGCCGATCCGAAAGAGCTGCGCCGGCAACGGGCAGAAAAGGCAAAAAAATAAGGCGCTATAAGCGCCTTATTTTTTTATCTGAAACTGATTTTTTCTTCCGCGTTGCAGCCTGCGACTGTCATGAGGAACATCGTGCCCCCTCATGGGCCGGAAGAGCGGGCGGCGCCGATTACTTGGTCAGCGCCGGTTTGTTCTGGATATCGGTCAACACGCCTGCGCTGTCGAAGGTCAGCGTCAGCGTCTGCTGGGTGATGTCTTCATGGCCAGGTTGCTGGCGGAACACATAGAACCACGTCTGAGTCCCGAACGGGTCTTGCAGCATTGGGGTGCCCAATGTGTAAGCGACCTGTTGCTGGGTCATCCCTTTCTGAATTTTCGCCACGTCGGTCGAAGTCAGGTAGTTCCCCTGGTTGATGTCAGGACGATAAACCACCTTTTCAAAAGTAGAACAGCCTGCAGTCAGCATCACAAGAACTACAGCGGCGGCAGTCAGCGTTTTACAGCGCATAGTAATCACATTCCTTTAGGGCATAGGATGCCGATGATAATAGACCTTGCGGCAGTTGGAAACCTTTATACCCTTCATCTTTCAAGTTGCGACGCGTTGGCTTTCTTTCAGCACCTCAAGCGCTTGGCCTGTTTCAGGCCGTTGAGGAGGCTTCGAATCGCCGCCGCGCCGCACTTTAGATATCTTTCGGGTCAACAGCGTCACTGTCAGACCGCAGGAAAGTGAAAAAGTTGAGCTTTTTTATGCCGCCAGCAGTTCTTTGGCGTTCGCCAGCGTATTGCGGGTGACTTCGCTGCCGCCGAGCAGGCGCGCCAGCTCCTGCAGCCGGGCGCGCTTATCCAGCGGCGCCATCTGGGTTTCGGTGACCGTGCCGTCGGTCTGCTTGCTGACGAACAGGTGCTGATGCCCGCATCCGGCCACCTGCGGCAGGTGAGTCACGCACATCACCTGGGTGGATTCGCCGAGCTGGCGCAGCAGGCGGCCGACGATGGCGGCGGTCGGGCCGCTGATGCCCACGTCGACCTCATCGAAGATCAGCGCCGGGGTTTCCATCTTGCGGGCGGTAATCACCTGAATGGCCAGCGCGATGCGCGACAGCTCACCGCCGGAGGCGACCTTCGCCAGCGGCTGCAGCGGCTGCCCCGGGTTGGTGGAGACGCAGAACTCGGTGCGGCTGGCCCCTTCGGCGCTCAGATGCTGCGGCTCGAAACCCACATCGATGTTGAACTTGCCGTGCGGCATGGAGAGCGCCTGCATGCTGTCGGTAATGAGCGTGGTCAGCTCGGCGGCGTAATTCAGGCGTTTCTGATGCAGCTGCTCCGCCAGCGCCAGCGCCTGCTGGTGATGCAGGGTGACCGCCTCGTTCAGGTGCTCATGGTCGCTTTCCTGCTGTGAAAGCAGCTGTTGTTCATCCAGCAACTGCTGATGCAGCTGCGGCAGCTCTTCCGGCGCAACCTGGTGTTTGCGCGCCAGGCTGATTTGGCGCGACAGGCGCTGTTCCAGCTCGTGCAGGCGATTGGGATCGAGATCCATGCGATCGGCGTAGTGGCGCAGCTCGTCGCTGGCTTCGCTAATCTGGATAGAGGCCTCTTCCAGCATGTCCAGCAGGCCGCTGAGTTTGTCGTCCAGCCCGGCCAGCTCGAGCAGCAGGTGCTTGGCGCTGTAGAGCTGGCTGAGCATGTTGTTCTCGTCGCTGTCGGCCAGAAGCTGCAGCGTCTGCTGGCTGAGGGTCAGCAGCTGGCCGCTGTTGGCCAGGCGCTTGTACTCGGCGTCGGTCTGTTCGAACTCGCCGGCCTGCGGCGCGAATTCGTTCAGCTCTTTCAATTGGTATTGCAGCAGCTGCTTGCGCGCTTCGCGCTCGATGGACTGCTGCTGATGGTGCGCCAGCTCGCGGCAGCTCTGGTGCCAGCGTTGGTAGGCCTGGCTCATCGCCGCCAGCAGGGCGGGCTCGTCGGCGTAGGCGTCGAGCAGCGCTTTTTGGTGCTCCGGTTTGAGCAGCAGCTGATGGGCGTGTTGGCCGTGGATTTGGATCAGGCGTTGCCCCAGCTCGCGCAGCTGCGACAGCGGCACGGCGGTGCCGTTGATAAAGCCGCGCGAACGGCCGTCGGCGTTGATCACCCGGCGCAGCAGGCATTCGTTGCTGTCGTCCAGCTGGTTCTGTTCCAGCCACTCGCGCGCAGACGGGGTGTCCGCCAGCGAGAAGCGGGCGCAAATGTCGGCGCGGGCGGCTCCCAGGCGCACCACGTTGCCGTCGGCGCGGTTGCCGAGGCACAGCCCCAGCGCATCGATGGCGATGGATTTGCCGGCGCCGGTTTCACCGGTGATCGCCGTCATACCCGGTTGAAAATCGATTTCCAACTCACGAACGATAGCAAAGTTGCTGATGGTTAATTGCGCCAGCATGGGAACCTTCCTGTGTATAAACACATAACTGTAGTTTCATACAGTATAAACTGGTTTTATATACAGTAAAGTGGCCGGCGCAGATTTTAGAACAATTTTTTCGACCAGCCCAGCTTGGTGCTTAACGTGTTGAAATAGCTGTAGTCCTTCGGGTGAATCAGATTCAGGTGGAAATCGCTGCGGCGGATAAGCACTTCTTCCCCTTCCTGGATAGGCAGCGCGATCTGGCTGTCGCAGCTGATCTCCAAATCGCTGCCGATCTGCGAAAACTTCAGGCGGATGGTACTGTCGCCGTTGATCACCAGCGGCCGGGCGGAGAGAGTGTGCGGGAACATCGGCACCAGCGCGATCGCCTCCAGCGACGGGGTGAGGATCGGCCCGCCGGCTGAGAGCGAGTAGGCGGTGGAGCCGGTCGGCGTGGCGATGATCAGGCCGTCGGAGCGCTGTGAGAAGGCGAAGCGATCGTCGATGTACACTTCGAATTCGATCATGTGCGCCACTTTGCCGGGGTGCAGCACCACTTCGTTGATGGCGGTGCTGATGCGGCACTGCTGGTGCTCTTTATGCACGATGGTTTCCAGCAGGAAACGCTGTTCGTCGATGTACTCGCCTTCCAGCACGTCCGCCAGCTGCTGCAGGGCGTTGTCGGGATCGAGATCGGTGAGGAAGCCGAGGTTGCCGCGGTTGACCCCGATCACCTTGATGTCGTAACGCGCCAGCACGCGCGCGGCGCCGAGCATGTTGCCGTCGCCGCCGACCACCACCGCCAGATCGGCGCGCTGGCCGATATCCGCCAGGCTGCCGGTCACGGCGTCTTTCAGCCCCAAATCATGGGCGATCTGGCGTTCGACCATCACCGAATAGCCGCGGGCGACCAGCCAGTGGAACAGCATCTCGTGGGTTGCCAGCGCTGAAGGGTGACGCGGGTGGCCAACAATGCCAATACAGGCGAATTTTTTATTCATTTGTTGTGATTTTCCTCACCGGGACCCGTTTATGCCCCACATTGTGACCGGTTGACTTGAAACCCCGGTTTTGATCCCCATAATAAGCCAAGTTGCGAGATTAATGCTAAAACGCGGAGATATTCATGAGTAGTAAAGAACAGAAGACGCCAAACGAGCAAGTCTCGGAAGAAATGGAACAACACGCTCATCACGATGATACGCTGCCGGAAGCGGCGGAAGGCGTCGATCTGCGCGATGCGCGTATCGCCGAACTGGAAGCCCAACTGGCGGAAGCTCAGCAGCATGAGCGCGACAGCCTGCTGCGCGCCAAAGCGGAAGCGGAAAACATCCGCCGCCGCGCCGAACTGGACGTCGAGAAAGCGCACAAGTTCGCCCTGGAGAAATTCTCCGGCGATCTGCTGCCGGTGATCGACAACCTGGAGCGCGCGCTGGATCTGGCAGATAAAAACAACCCGGAACTGGCCGCGATGATCGAAGGCATCGAGCTGACGCTGAAATCGCTGCTGGACGTGGTGCGCAAGTACGGCATCGAAATCGTCGGCGACGTCAACGTGCCGTTCAACCCGGAAGTGCATCAGGCGATGAGCATGATGGAATCCGCCGATCACCAACCGAACCACGTGATGATGGTGATGCAGAAAGGCTATACGCTGAACGGCCGCCTGCTGCGCCCGGCGATGGTCGCGGTCTCCAAAGCCAAGGCGTAATCGCCCCGGCAACGGCATAACGGCATAAAGAAAGGCACCCGAGGGTGCCTTTTTTGTTTCTGGACTACGCCTGCGGCAGGCGCGGCATCCAGTCGATCGGCGTGAGCCCTTGCTGCTCCAGCAGCTGATTGGCCTGCGAGAAATGACGGCAGCCGAGGAAACCGCGGTGCGCGGAGAGCGGCGACGGGTGCGGCGCCTTCAGCACATGGTGGCGGTTGCGGTCGATAAAGTTGCCTTTCTTCTGCGCGTGCGAGCCCCACAGCAGGAACACCACGCCTTCACGGTTCTCGTTCAGGGCGGCGATCACTTTGTCGGTAAAGGTTTCCCAGCCCAGGTTGGCGTGCGAGTGCGCGCGGCCGCCTTCCACCGTCAGCACGGTGTTGAGCAGCAGCACCCCCTGTTCGGCCCAGCTTTGCAGGTAGCCGTGATCCGGGCGTTCGAAGCCGGGAATGTCGGTCGCCAGCTCTTTATACATGTTCACCAGCGACGGCGGCGCCGGCACGCCGGGGCGCACCGAGAAAGAGAGGCCGTGCGCCTGATTGGGGCCATGATACGGATCCTGGCCGAGGATGACGACCTTGACGTCCGCCAGCTCGGTATAGCGGAAAGCGTTGAACACGTCCTTCTGCGGTGGATAAATGGTCTTACCGGCCTGGCGTTCAGCGGCAACAAAGGCGAGCGTTTCAACAAAATAGGGCTGCTCTTTCTCTTTGCCGATCACGTCATGCCAGGTGAGGGAGGTGGCCATAAACGCTCTCCTTTGTTTTCTTTAGCAATTCATGGGCTATAGCTTACCGTTTCAGCACGCGCAGCGAAACCCGCTTTTCATTTCTCGCTGCCGTGCCTTATGCAATTATTTTTGAAAATTTACAAAAATAATTGGTTTTTGCCGCAGCGGGAAAATTGATATAAAACATAAATTTGCCCCTTCATGCCCTGTGCCTACCCGGTAAAAATTGACTTTAATCAAGGAACTGGCCCGGTCAGGCTGGTATACAGAACAACAAGACAACAATGGTTTTACCAAATGGCCGAAACCAGAATTGGGTTTTCTCACGACGTGAATTTTTACGCCCTTGTACGGAGGCAACATAATGATTACCGGTATTCAAATTACCAAAGCGAACGACCAGGCGCTGGTGAATTCTTTCTGGCTGCTGGACGATGAAAAAGCGGAAGCTCGCTGCGTGTGCGCCAAGGCCAACTACGCGGAAGATCAGGTTGTCGCGGTGAGCGACCTGGGCCAGATCGAATACCGTGAAGTGCCGCTGGAACTGCAGCCGACCGTGCGCGTGGAAGGCGGTCAGCACCTGAACGTCAACGTGCTGCGTCGCGAAACCCTGGAAGACGCGGTCAAGCACCCGGAAAAATACCCGCAGCTGACCATCCGCGTGTCCGGCTATGCGGTGCGCTTCAACTCCCTGACGCCGGAACAGCAGCGCGACGTTATCGCCCGCACCTTTACCGAAAGCCTGTAATTTGCGGCGCAGTCAATCAGGGAGCTTTGGCTCCCTTTCTGGCGTTTGGCGGCCGAAAACCGAACGTGGATCACATTCTGTACAAAGATAAGCATTTCTAATACAGAACTCATCCGACCTGCCGATAGCTAAATCAGCACCTATTCAGGTGCTCAATAAAAAGTCTATCGACAAGGAGTCGGCATGAGTATGCCTTTAAGTTTTACCTCTGCAGTATCCCCGGTGGCCGCGATCCCTACGCCTCGCGCCGCTGCCGAGACGGCGACGGCGGCGCAGCCCGCGGCAGCGCCGGCAAATCCGGCGCCGGTGGCCTCTCCCTCTCAGAACACGCTGAACGCGCAGAATCTGTTGAATACGCTGGTCGGCGATATCTCAGCGGCAGCACCGACGGCGGCGGCAGCGCCGGGCGTGACGCGGGGGCAGCAATCGCAGGAGGGGGATTATGCGTTGGCGCTGTTGGCCAAGGACGTTTACTCACTCACTGGCCAGGGTGCCGCCGGGTTCAACCGCCTGAGCGACAGCGCGCTGCTCGGTTTCGGCATCGATCCCGCCAGCCTGCACGACGCGGGCAGCGGTTTCCAGGCTGGGATTTACAGCAACGACAAGCAGTATGTGTTGGCGTTCGCCGGCACCAACGACTGGCGCGATTGGCTGAGCAACGTGCGGCAGGCGACGGGCTATGACGATGTGCAGTACAATCAGGCGGTTGCCGCTGCCAAAAGCGCCAAGGCGGCCTTCGGCGATGCGCTGGTGATCGCCGGCCATTCGCTCGGCGGCGGCCTGGCGGCCACGGCCGCGCTGGCGACCGGCACGGTCGCGGTCACCTTCAACGCGGCCGGGGTGTCGGATTACACCCTGAATCGCCTGGGTATTGATCCGGCGGCGGCGAAGAAAGATGCCGAAGCCGGCGGTATCCGCCGCTACAGCGAGCAATATGACATGCTGACCAGCACCCAGGAGTCGACCTCGCTGATCCCGGATGCCATCGGCCACAACATCACCCTGGCCAACAACGATACCCTGACCGGCATCGATGACTGGCGGCCGAGCAAGCATCTGGATCGCAGCCTGACGGCGCACGGTATCGACAAGGTGATAAGCTCGATGGCGGAACAAAAGCCGTGGGAGGCGAAGGCCAATGCCTGAAGGGCGTCGCTTGCGGCGGGCGCTGGCGATAGCCTTACTGGCGCTGGTCGCGGTGACCGGTTTACTGATGATGGCTAAGGAGCAACAGATGGGGCAGGAGATTTCGCCGTTTGACGGCCGCAGCAATCTGGCGCTGGCTCAGGCGGTGGCGCGCGGCGATACGCAGGGTATCCATGCGCAGGCCACGCAGGATCGTTTGCGCGAGCGGGGCGATCGGCAGGTCACGCTGTTGCAGTGGGCGGTGCTTTCGCAGCATCCGGATAGCGTGCAGGCGTTGCTGGATCTCGGTGCCGACCCGGCGGCGGCGGGGCTGGACGGCAACAGCGCGCTGCACACCGCGGCGATGCTGCAAGACGCGCAGTACCTGCGGTTGCTGCTGGCCAAAGGGGCGCAGGTGAACGTGCGTAATGCCGTTACCGGCGCCACGCCGCTTGCGGCGGCGGTGCTGGCCGGGCGTGAAGAGCAACTGCGGCTGTTGCTGGCGGCCGGGGCGGACACCACCTTGAGCGACCGGCTGGGGGATACCCCGCTGCATCTGGCGGCGAAGATTAACGCGCCGCACCTGGCGCTGCTGCTGTTGCAGGCCGGGGCCGATGCCCGGGCGCGCAACCAGCAGGGCGTCGCGTTCCAGTTTTATTTCTCGCAAACGCCGGCGCATTTGCAGAATGATGAACTGAAGGCACAGTTCCGCGAACTGGATAAATGGCTGCAGGGGCACCGCCTGGCCACGCACTACGCGCAGCAGTAAACGCCCATAAAAAAACCGCCTGTACAGGCGGTTTTTTCTTAGGCAGCGGGGGTTATTCCGCGTCGCCGGCCGGTTTGGCCTTCGCCTGACGGCGTTTGCCGACGTTTTTGGCGTCACGGTGGCGCACTTTCACCTTGGCCTTTTCTTTGTTCTTCGCTTTATCTTCCGCGCGTTTGGCCAGCACTTTCTTCGATGGCTTGCCGTTGCTCTTCTCGTTCGGCACCTTGGTTTTCGGCCGCAGCTCATCGATCACGCGCGCTTTCAGCGGCTCATTCAGGTAACGGCCCACTTTGCCCAGCAGCAGATGGTCGTGCGCTTCCACCAGCGAAATGGCGGTGCCTTTGCGCCCGGCGCGGCCGGTACGGCCGATGCGGTGCAGGTAGGTGTCCGCCGTGCGCGGCATGTCGAAGTTGAACACGTGGGTGATATCGAGGATATCCAGACCGCGTGCGGCAACGTCGGTGGCGACCAGCACGTTAACCCGGCCATCCATCATGCGTTTGACCGCTTCGTTGCGTTTGGCCTGCACCATTTCGCCTTCGAGATAGCAGGTGTTGATGCCTGCTTCGCGCAGCCAGGTGGCCAGCTCGTGCACGCGCTCGCGTTTGCGCACGAAGATCACCGATTTCTGCACGTCCGGCTGCTTCAGCAGGTGGATCAGCAGCGCGGTTTTGTGCTGCACGTCATCGGCACGGTAGTACCACTGCAGGATCTTTTTGCGTTCGCGGCGCGACGGATCGGCTTCCACTTCCACCGGCTCTTTCAGGATGCGCTCGGCGAATTCGCGGATCGCTTCGCCTTCCAGCGTGGCGGAGAACAGCAGCGTCTGGTTGCGCCAGCGGGTTTCGGCGGAGATGGTTTCGATGTCCTGCGCGAAGCCCATGTCGAGCATGCGGTCGGCTTCGTCGAGGATCAGGGTTTCCACCGCGCGGCAGTCGAAGTTCTCTTCTTTAATGTATTGCAGCAAACGGCCGGTGGTGGCGACCACCACGTCTTGGTTTTCGCTGAACACTTCCGCGTGGTTCATGTAAGCGACGCCGCCGGTGATGGTGGCGATATCCAGCGAGGTATGAGCAGCCAATTCGCGCGCCTGATCGGCGACCTGCATTGCCAGTTCACGCGTTGGCGTCAGGATCAGTACGCGCGGCGGGCCGGATTTTTTGCGTGGAAAGTCCAGCAGGTGCTGCAGCACGGGCAGCAGGAAGGCGGCGGTTTTGCCGGTGCCGGTCGGAGCCGAACCTAAGACGTCGCGCCCGTCCATCGCCGGCGGGATCGCAGCGGCCTGAATGGCGGTGGGGCGATCGTAGCCTTTGTCGCGCAGCGCGTCGATCAGGCGATCATCGAGTTCGAGTTCGGAAAAAGTGGTTGCTGTCATGGTCTACCTCTACTTGGGGCGCCGATTATAGACGGGTTGGCCGCGATCTTCACCTATTTAAGCGGAAAGCCGCTCTTTTCCCGTCGATCAGATTGCCTTATGCTACGCCAGTTTTATAGCCAGGTGGTGAGTGTGAGCAAGCGATCGAAAGCCGATTTTACCCCGCGCCGCGGGGGTTTTACCTTTAAACAATTCTTTGTCGCCCACGATCGTTGCGCCATGAAAGTGGGCACCGACGGGGTGCTGCTCGGCGCCTGGGCGCCGCTGGGGCAGGCGCGCCGGGTGCTGGACATCGGCAGCGGCAGCGGGCTGATCGCGCTGATGCTGGCGCAGCGCAGCGGCGACGAAGTGACCATTGACGCGGTGGAGCTGGATGAAGCCGCCGCCGGCCAGGCGCGCGAAAATGCGGCGGAGTCGCCGTGGCCGCAGCGCATCCGCGTGCATGCGCAGGATATTCACCATTATGCGCAGCAGCATGCCGCTGAGTATGATCTGATCGTCAGTAATCCGCCTTATTTCGAGCCGGCGGTGGCCTGCCGCGACCAGGCGCGCCACAACGCGCGTTACACCGAAACCCTGACGCACGATGCGCTGTTGGCCTGTGCGGCACAGCTGCTGGCGGAACAGGGAACGTTCTGCGTGGTGCTGCCGCATGACATCGGCGCTGAATTCGAACGTCTGGCGCAGCAAAGCGGCTGGCAGACGGCGGCGAAAGTGAACGTCAGCGATCGGGCCGATACGCCGCTGCACCGGGTGCTGCTGGCGCTGACGCGGCGGGAAACGCCGCTGCGGGAGCAGGCGCTGGCGATCAAGCAGGCCGATGGCAGCTATACCGACGATTTCCGCCGGTTGATCGCCGACTTCTACCTGTTCTACTGAAAAGAAAAGGGCGCCGATTAGGCGCCCTGTCGCAGAGTTTAAGGCTGCAAAATGGTCGGCAGCGCTTCCGGCAGCAGATCCGGATAGTCCAGCGTGTAGTGCAGGCCGCGGCTCTCTTTGCGCGCCATGGCGCTGCGCACGATAAGCTCGGCCACCTGCACCAGATTGCGCAGCTCCAGCAGGTTGTTGGAGATGCGGAAGTGAGCGTAGTACTCGTCGATTTCCGCCTGCAGCGTGTTGATGCGGCGCAGGGCGCGTTCCAACCGCTTGGTGGTGCGCACGATGCCGACGTAATCCCACATGAACAGCCGCAGCTCGTGCCAGTTGTGCTGAATCACCACCCGTTCGTCCGCATCGTCCACCCGGCTTTCATCCCAGTGCGGCACCTGTTTGGCCTGCTGAATGAACGGCAGGCGCTGCAGAATGTCTTCCGCCGCCGACCAACCGTACACCAGGCACTCCAGCAGCGAATTCGACGCCATGCGGTTGGCGCCGTGCAGGCCGGTATAGCTGACCTCGCCGATGGCGTACAGCCCGTCGAGATCGGTGCGGCCGTGCTGATCGACCATCACGCCGCCGCAGGTGTAGTGCGCCGCCGGGACGATCGGGATCGGTTGCCGGGTCAGATCGAAGCCCAGCGTCAGCAGCTTCTCGTGGATCATCGGGAAGTGCTGGGTGATGAACTCCGCCGGCTTGTGGCTGATGTCCAGGTACATGCAGTCGGCGCCCAGGCGCTTCATTTCATGGTCGATGGCGCGGGCGACGATATCACGCGGGGCCAGTTCGCCGCGCGGGTCAAAATCGGGCATAAAGCGGCTGCCGTCCGGGCGCTTCAGGTAAGCCCCTTCACCGCGCAGCGCTTCGGTCAGCAGGAAGTTGCGTGCCTGAGGATGGAACAGGCAGGTCGGGTGGAACTGGTTGAACTCCAGGTTGGCGACCCGGCAGCCGGCGCGCCAGGCCATGGCGATGCCGTCGCCGGAGGAGATGTCCGGGTTAGTGGTGTATTGGTATACCTTGGCTGCGCCGCCGGTGGCCAACACCACCGTTTTGGCGCGGTAGGTTTCCACCCGCTCCAGCTCGCGGTTCCAGACGTAAGCGCCCACCACTCGGCGGGTACCCGGCAGGCCGATTTTGTTCGAGGTAATCAGGTCAACCGCGTTGCGGCGCTCCATCACGCAAATATTGGGGTGAGCGCTTGCTTTCCCCACCAGCGTGGTCTCTACTTCCTTACCGGTAGCATCCGCGGCGTGCAGGATGCGGCGATGGCTGTGGCCGCCTTCGCGCGTGAGGTGATAATGCTCCTCGCCCTGCGCGTTGACCTCGGTGTCGAACAGCACGCCCTGATCGATCAGCCACTGCACGCAGTGGCGCGCGTTGCCGGCGATGAATTCGACGGCCTCTTTGTCGCACAGGCCGGCGCCGGCAATCAAAGTGTCATCAACGTGTGAGGCAATGCTGTCCGTCTCATCGAACACCGCGGCGATCCCGCCCTGGGCGTAAAAGGTGGCCCCCTCGCTGAGCGGCCCCTTGCTGAGAACGGTAACCTTGCAATGCTGCGCCAGGCGCAGCGCCAGTGACAGGCCCGCAGCGCCGCTGCCGACGATCAGTACATCGCTAACATGTTCAGATGATGGTTGCATAACGTATGATGTGTGCAGAAGAAGAGTGAATTTCATGTTAGCCTAACTGTCCGGGCAAAAGCCACGGATAGGGCGACATCAACAGAAAAAACAATGGCGATATGGAACTTCGTGTTCTATATGAACTCCAAGCGAGTGCTTGCTCAGGAAAATAATGTATGGCTGGCAGTACAATTTTACGCGTGGAGACGGATTTGGGGAGAGTTTACCTCGGATGAGCGAGCAGTTAACGGATCAAGTTCTGGTCGAGCGGGTCCAAAAGGGCGATCAGAAATCGTTTAACCTACTGGTAGTGCGCTATCAGCATAAGGTGGCGAGTCTCGTTTCCCGCTATGTGCCGCAGGGCGATGTGCCCGATGTGGTGCAGGAGTCGTTTATCAAGGCCTATCGCGCACTGGAATCGTTCCGTGGCGACAGCGCTTTTTATACTTGGTTGTATCGAATCGCCGTGAACACGGCAAAGAATTATCTGGTTGCTCAGGGGCGCCGTCCGCCATCCAGTGATGTGGACGCTAACGATGCGGAAAATTACGAAAGTGCGGGCGCACTGAAAGAAATTTCGAACCCTGAGAACTTAATGTTGTCAGAAGAGCTGAGACAGATAGTTTTCCGTACCATTGAGTCTCTCCCTGAGGATCTTCGCATGGCGATTACCCTGCGGGAGTTGGATGGTCTAAGCTACGAAGAGATAGCTGCCATCATGGATTGCCCGGTCGGAACCGTACGTTCGCGTATTTTCCGCGCCCGGGAAGCTATCGATAATAAAGTTCAACCGCTGATCCAGCGTTAGCAATGGCGGGCACAGGAAGGGTACTTAGGCATGCAGAAAGAAAAGCTTTCCGCTCTGATGGATGGTGAATCGTTCGACAGCGAGCTGTTGAGTTCTCTGTCGCAAGATCGAACGCTTCAACAAAGCTGGCAGAGCTATCACCTGATACGTGACACACTGCGAGGTGATGTCGGGCAAGTGATGCATCTCGACATCGCCGATCGCGTAGCCGCTGCACTTGAGAAAGAACCCGCCCGGCTGGTGCCTTCCGCCGTTCAGGAATCTCAGCCGCAGCCTCACACCTGGCAGAAAATGCCGTTCTGGGACAAAGTGCGTCCTTGGGCGAGCCAGATTACGCAAATCGGTATGGCGGCCTGCGTGTCGCTGGCGGTGATCGTCGGCGTACAGCACTATAACCAACCTGCTGCGTCATCGAACGCGTCCGAATCGCCGGCCTTCACCACGCTGCCGATCATGGGCCAGGCTTCACCGGTCAGCCTGGGCGTCCCGGCCGACAGCTTCTCCACCGGCAGCGGCCAACAGCAGCAGGTGCAGGAACAGCGCAAGCGTATCAACGCCATGCTGCAGGACTATGAACTGCAACGTCGCCTGCATTCGGATCAGCTGCAGCTTGAACAAAGCAACCCGCAACAGGCTGCCATTCAGGTTCCCGGAACTCAGTCTTTAGGAATGCAACAGCAGTAATGAAGCAAATCTGGTTCTCCGTTTGTTTATTGACGGGCAGCCTGCTCTATTCCAGCATCGCCCCGGCGCAGCCAACTGCGTCCGGGGCGTTATTGCAACAGATGAGCAGCGCCAGCCGTTCTCTCAATTACGAGCTCGCCTACATCAGCATCAGCAAGCAGGGAATCGAGTCGTTGCGCTATCGCCATGCGGTGATCGGCAACGTGCCGCTCGGCCAGCTGTTGCATATGGACGGCCCGCGCCGCGAGGTGTTGCAGCGCGGCGGCGGGATCAGCTACTTCGAGCCTGGCCTGGAGCCGTTCACGCTCACCGGTGATCACATCGTCGATGCGCTGCCGGCGATCGTCTATGCCGATTTCACCCGTCTGGCCAAGTACTACGACTTCATCTCCGTGGGCAGCACCCGCATCGCCGATCGGCCGTGTGAAGTGCTGCGCGTGGTGGCGCGCGACGGTTCCCGCTATAGCTACATCGTCTGGATGGACGAGGACACCAAGCTGCCGCTGCGGGTGGATCTGCTCGATCGCGACGGCGAAACGCTGGAGCAATATCGGGTGATCTCCTTCGCGGTCGGCGCCGACGTGCAGGGCGCGATGCAGGGGCTGCTCAAAGCCAACCTGCCGCCGCTGCTGTCGCTACCGGCGGTGGAAAACGTCCAGCTCAGCTGGAGCACCGGCTGGCTGCCGGCCGGGGTGGACGAGGTGGCGCGCAATCGCCGCAAATTACCGAATGTCGCCGTGCCGGTCGAATCCCGGCTTTACAGCGACGGTCTGTTCAGCTTCTCGGTCAACGTCAGCCCGGCGGGCAGCGGAGCCGGGCAGCAATACTACCGTCAGGGGCGCCGTACCATTCAGACCGAAGTGCGCGCGGGCAACGAAATCACTATCGTGGGCGAATTGCCGCCGGCTACGGCCAAGCGCATCGCCGACAGCATTTCTTTCAAGGTATCGCCGTAATGATGAAAGAGTGGGCCACGGTGGTTTCGTGGCAACAGGGCGTAGCGCTGCTGCGCTGTGAACCCAAGGCCGGTTGCGGCAGCTGTACCGCGCGCTCCGGCTGCGGCGCGCGCGCGTTGAACGAGCTGGTGCCGGAAACCGAGCATCAGCTGCAGGTGCATATTGATCAGCCGCTCGAACCGGGGCAGCGTGTCGAGGTTGGCATTGCGGAGGGCAGCCTGCTGCGCTCCGCCATGCTGGTTTACCTGACGCCGCTGCTGGGCATGATGCTGGGCGGCACCTTGCTGCAATATTGTTTCGGCAGCGACGCCTCGGCGGCAGTCGGCGCCGTGCTGGGCGGCGGGGCGGCCTTTATGCTGGCGCGCCGGTTGGCCCGGCGTCTGGGCGAGCAGGCCGATTACCAGCCGGTGGTGCTGCAGATTGGGCTGCCGCCTACCGCGATGCGCATGCAGGCGGAAAACTCCCCGCTGATTTAAACCGACGGCCGCGTCATCGCCGGGTTGTGATAGGCGGGGATGCGGTTGTGGATCATATGCTCCAACAGCGCGATGAACAGATCGGCGCTGAGCAGCGAATCGTAGTTAATCGCGAACAGCACATTTCCCTGGCCGTCCAGCAAACGGATGCCGCGCTGCGGGTGGTTTTCCACCGCGCGGATCTGCTCGAGCGGCACGTTTCCCCGTTCCGTGGCCAGCAAGGTGGCGCTTAGCCGCAGCGTTTCAGTCGGCGTACCTTGCCGTTTGCCCAGCAGCAGCTGCCACAGCCAGCGTGCGTCGCCCTCAACGGTGTGAAACGGCACCACCTCCCCCTGATAGAGCGCATTCAATGCCAGCGGCCCGCGCTGCTGCAGCTGTTGGTCGACGATCACGTCCGCCAGCCGCCACGAATGGGCGACGTTGCTGAAAACTGTACACCAGGGCTGATCCGCGCCGGCGCGGAACGCCGTGACGTCAAACAGCCCGCCAAAAGCTTTGCCGCCGCGAAAGCGATAGATGTCGCCGATTTTCTCAAACGGGATGAAGCGCTCTTTGTGATGGTGGCCGTCAAAGACCCGCACGCCATGCTCGTACAGGCGATAGGTCAGCGTCGGGCGCAGATAGTGCCGCAGCGCCAGCAGCGTACAGCCGAGTAAAACCGTGCCCGCGCCGGCCTGCAACAGCGTGATGACTTCACTCTCATCAATGCTGCTCAGCAGCGGCAGCACCAACAGCGCGGCCCCCACGCTAAACAGCAGCGCCGCCGCCGCCAGAATGCCCCAGTTGACCTTCGAAAAATCGTGCCGGCTCAGCATTTGCCCTTTATCGATCATATGCACCTTCCAATCAACGTACGCAGATATGCTGCTGAACCCCGGTGGGCTGCCGATGTAGTGCCCGGAATAATGTTTTGTCGCGGAGTTCACGCCCTTTCTATCCGAGGGGCGGTGGTGGCGTATATGGGGTTTTTCCTAAAGGAAGAGGGACGAAATGGAATTCTAAGAGGTTGATCCAAATATTCTTTTCTTATAATTTCGGAGAGGGTTTATTGCGCTGCGGCCGGTTATGTATTAGCGCCGGAGTTTGACGGCCACGGAGCACCTGCAAGCCTTGGGTTCAGGCCGTATCGTCCGCGTTAACATCTGTTTTCACCCGCCGGGGTGCCCTGTAACATTTAGCTGCGCATAATAGAATGCCTTCACTGCACCGATCGCTAGGTTTTCAGTGGTGTGGCATGTAGAATGCAGCGATTCAGGTGCAAGACGGCCTAACCCATTCACTGTCGCTTTAGGTCCATGCGGGTTTCTATAGGCGAGTAATTCAGAAATACCAAGGCAGAAAAACTTTTATAATGAAGCATATACGAAATTTCTCCATTATTGCCCATATTGACCACGGTAAGTCGACGCTGTCTGACCGCATTATCCAAATCTGCGGTGGCTTGTCCGACCGTGAAATGGCCGCGCAGGTGCTCGATTCCATGGATCTGGAGCGCGAGCGCGGCATCACCATCAAAGCGCAGAGCGTGACGCTGGATTATAAGGCGCTGGATGGGCAGACCTATCAACTCAACTTTATCGACACCCCCGGCCACGTTGACTTCTCCTATGAAGTTTCCCGCTCGCTGGCGGCCTGCGAAGGCGCGCTGCTGGTGGTGGACGCCGGTCAAGGCGTAGAAGCCCAGACGCTGGCCAACTGCTACACCGCGATCGAAATGGATCTGGAAGTGGTGCCGGTACTGAACAAGATTGACCTGCCGGCCGCCGATCCGGATCGCGCCGCACAGGAAATCGAAGACATCGTCGGCATCGACGCTACCGATGCGGTGCGCTGCTCGGCCAAAACCGGCGTCGGCGTGCCCGAGGTGCTGGAGCGCCTGGTGCGCGACATCCCGCCGCCGCAGGGCGATCCGGATGCGCCGCTGCAGGCGCTGATCATCGACTCCTGGTTCGATAACTACCTGGGCGTCGTCTCTCTGGTGCGCGTCAAGAACGGCACGCTGCGTAAGGGCGACAAGATCAAGGTCATGAGCACCGGCCAGGTGTACAACGCCGATCGCCTGGGTATCTTCACGCCGAAGCAGGTCGATCGCGACGTGCTGAACTGTGGCGAAGTGGGCTGGCTGGTCTGTGCGATCAAAGACATCCTCGGCGCGCCGGTGGGCGATACCCTGACGCAGGCGCGTCAGCCGGCGGATAAAGCGCTGCCGGGCTTCAAGAAAGTGAAGCCGCAGGTGTACGCCGGTCTGTTCCCGATCAGCTCCGACGACTATGAATCCTTCCGCGATGCGCTGGGCAAACTGAGCCTCAACGACGCCTCCCTGTTCTACGAGCCGGAAAGCTCCACTGCGCTGGGCTTCGGCTTCCGCTGCGGCTTCCTCGGCCTGCTGCACATGGAGATCATTCAGGAGCGTCTGGAGCGTGAATACGATCTGGATCTGATCACCACCGCGCCGACGGTCGTCTACGAAGTGGAAACCACCGGCAAAGAAGTGATCTACGTCGACAGCCCGTCCAAGCTGCCGCCGTTGAACAATATCCAGGAACTGCGCGAGCCGATCGCCGAATGTCACATGCTGATGCCGCAGGAATACCTGGGCAACGTCATCACCCTGTGCGTTGAGAAGCGCGGTGTGCAGACCAACATGGTCTACCACGGCAACCAGGTGGCGTTGACCTATGAAATCCCGATGGCGGAAGTGGTGCTCGACTTCTTCGACCGCCTGAAGTCCACGTCGCGCGGTTATGCGTCGCTGGATTACAACTTCAAGCGCTTCCAGGCTTCCGACATGGTGCGCGTGGACGTGCTGATCAACAACGAGCGCGTGGATGCGCTGGCGCTGATCACCCACCGCGACAACTCGCAGTATCGCGGCCGTGAACTGGTGGAGAAGATGAAAGATCTGATCCCGCGTCAGCAGTTCGACATCGCGATTCAGGCGGCGATCGGCACGCACATCATCGCGCGTTCCACCGTGAAGCAGTTGCGTAAAAACGTGCTGGCGAAATGCTACGGCGGTGACGTCAGCCGTAAGAAAAAGCTGCTGCAGAAACAGAAAGACGGTAAGAAACGCATGAAGCAGGTCGGTAACGTCGAGCTGCCGCAGGAAGCGTTCCTGGCCATTCTGCACGTCGGTAAAGACGGCAAGTAACCGCGACGAGTTCGCGAAACGAGGGAGTTTGCATGGCGAATATGTTTGCCCTGATCCTGGCGTTGGCCACCCTGGTCACCGGGATCATCTGGTGCTTCGAGCGCT
The DNA here is from genome assembly GCF_037137105.1 of Serratia sp. TMDUHS_CL. NCBI lineage: Bacteria > Pseudomonadati > Pseudomonadota > Gammaproteobacteria > Enterobacterales > Yersiniaceae > Serratia > Serratia sp. TMDUHS_CL. Next base: position 78,543 of record NZ_JBBBDV010000013.1, on the reverse strand, counting down.
TTAAATGGGCGCCGGCCCGCCGCGCGAAGATCGCGGCGGTCAACGAGCAGACCGCGGGCGCCGTAGACGATAAAACGCTGGCGAAAGTGGCGAAGCAGCCTGGTTGGGTAGAGACTGGCGCATCGGTATTCCCGGTGCTGTTGCTGGTCTTTGTGGTGCGTTCGTTTATTTACGAACCGTTCCAGATCCCGTCCGGCTCAATGATGCCGACGCTGTTGATTGGCGATTTCATTCTGGTGGAGAAATATGCCTACGGCATTAAAGATCCGATTACCCAGACCACGCTCATTGAAACCGGCCATCCGAAGCGCGGCGATATTGCGGTATTTAAATATCCGCTGGATCCGAAGCTGGATTATATCAAGCGTGTAATTGGCCTGCCGGGCGACCGTATTACTTACGATCCGGTGAATAAGCGCGTCACGGTGCAGCCGTCCTGCAACAGCGGGCAGTCCTGCGATACCGCGCTGGCGGTGACCTACGCGGACGCCCAGCCGAGCGACTTCGTGCAGCTGTTCAGCCGCAGCGGCATGGGCGAGGCCAGCAACGGCTTCTACCAAATCCCGCTGAACGACAACGTGCCGCAGGGCGGCATTCGTCTGCGCGAGCGTCAGGAGAGCCTGGGCAACGTGACCCACCGCATCCTGACCGTGCCGGGCACGCAGGATCAGGTGGGCGCTTACTACCAACAGCCGGGCAAACCGCTGGCGGAGTGGGTGGTGCCGGCCGGGCATTACTTCATGATGGGCGACAACCGCGACAACAGCGCGGATAGCCGCTACTGGGGCTTTGTGCCGGAGAAAAATCTGGTGGGTAAAGCCACGGCCATCTGGATGAGCTTTGAAAAGCAGGAAGGTGAGTGGCCTACCGGCGTGCGTTTCAGCCGGATCGGCGGCATTCATTAATCGCTGACTTACTCTCTGTCTATTTCACGCCGCAGCCTACTGCGGCGTGAAAGATTAAGGGGATATAAACACAGCATTATGTTTCCACTCGTTGTAGAATACTTTCTCGAGCGATAAAAAGTTGGCTCCTGCTGGGAGCCACTGCAAACGAAACAGCTTTGGATCGGCTTTCGGCGAAGCAGGCCTGTTCCGTATGCTGCAAGTTTTTGACGCATTCTTGATCTATTGGTAACTCATGAACCCCATCGTAATAAACAGGCTGCAGCGGAAGCTGGGCTACACTTTTCAACAGCAGGAGCTTTTACTGCAGGCTTTGACTCACCGCAGCGCCAGCAGTAAACACAATGAACGTCTTGAGTTTCTGGGTGACTCGATTCTGAGCTTTGTCATCGCCAATGCGCTCTATCACCGTTTTCCTCGCGTAGACGAGGGCGATATGAGCCGCATGCGCGCCACGCTGGTGCGTGGCAATACGCTGGCGGAGATGGCACGCGAGTTTGACCTGGGCGAATGTCTGCGGCTGGGGCCGGGCGAATTGAAAAGTGGTGGGTTCCGCCGCGAGTCAATCCTGGCGGATACGGTGGAGGCATTGATCGGCGGCGTGTTCCTGGACAGCGACATCCAGACCGTCGAGCGTCTGATTTTGGACTGGTATCGCAGCCGGTTGGATGAAATCAGCCCCGGTGATAAGCAGAAAGACCCGAAAACCCGTTTGCAGGAGTTTTTGCAGGGGCGTCATCTGCCGTTGCCTTCTTATTTGGTGGTGCAGGTTCGCGGTGAAGCGCACGACCAAGAGTTTACCATCCACTGCCAGGTGAGTGGTTTGAGCGAGCCCGTGGTGGGCACCGGCTCGAGCCGCCGTAAAGCCGAGCAGGCGGCAGCGGAACAAGCGCTGAAAAAGCTGGAGCTTGAATGAGCGAAGTAAAACAACACTGCGGGTTTATCGCCATCGTCGGCCGCCCGAACGTGGGCAAATCGACGTTGCTGAACCAACTGCTGGGGCAGAAGGTTTCCATTACGTCGCGTAAGCCGCAGACGACCCGTCACCGCATCATGGGCATCGACACCGATGGCGCCTATCAGGCGATCTACGTCGATACCCCAGGGCTGCACATCGAAGAAAAACGCGCCATCAACCGCTTGATGAACCGCGCGGCCAGCAGCTCGATCGGCGACGTCGAACTGGTGATCTTCGTGGTCGAAGGCACCAACTGGACCGCCGACGACGAAATGGTGGTCAACAAGCTGCGCAGCCTGCGCTGCCCGGTATTGCTGGCGATCAACAAGGTTGATAACGTCACCGACAAATCCAAGCTGTTGCCGCACATCGCGTTCCTCAGCCAGCAGATGAACTTCCTCGACGTGGTGCCTATCTCCGCCGAGAAAGGGATGAACGTCGACACCATCGCCGGCATCGTGCGCAAGCTGCTGCCGGAAGCGGAACACCACTTCCCGGAAGACTACATCACCGATCGCTCGCAGCGCTTTATGGCGTCCGAGATCATCCGCGAGAAGCTGATGCGTTTCCTGGGCGAAGAGCTGCCGTATTCGGTGACGGTGGAAATCGAACAGTTCGTGGCTAACGATCGCGGCGGCTACGATGTGCACGGCCTGATCCTGGTCGAGCGCGAAGGCCAGAAGAAAATGGTCATCGGCAACAAAGGCGCCAAGATCAAAACCATCGGCATCGAAGCGCGCCAGGACATGGAACAGATGTTCGACGCCAAAGTGCATCTCGAGCTGTGGGTGAAAGTGAAATCCGGTTGGGCGGACGACGAACGTGCGCTGCGCAGCCTGGGCTATGTTGACGATCTGAAGTAACGATCCGTGGACGGCTGGGAGCGCGCTTTCGTCCTGCATGGGCGGCCGTACAGTGAAACCAGTCTGATGCTGGATCTGTTTACCGAAGGTCATGGGCGGGTGCGCTTGCTGGCGAAAGGCGCGCGCAGCCGCCGCTCCAATCTGAAGGGTTGCCTGCAACCCTTTACCCCCCTGTTAGTGCGCTGGGGCGGCCGCGGCGAAGTGAAAACGCTGCGCAACGCCGAAGCGGTCTCCCTCGGTTTACCCCTCAGCGGCATGATGCTTTACAGCGGCCTGTACGTGAACGAACTGCTGGCGCGCGTGCTGGAGCAGGAAACCAACTACTCGGTGCTGTTCTTCGACTATCTGCAATGCCTGCAGGCGCTGGCGGCGGAAGACAGCTCGCCGGAGCAGGCGCTGCGTCAGTTCGAACTGGCCTTGCTGCACCACCTGGGCTACGGCCTCGATTTCCTGCACTGCGCCGGCAGCGGCCTGCCGGTGGATGATGCCATGACCTATCGTTACCGCGAAGAGAAAGGCTTTATCGCCAGCCTGGTGGTGGATCATTACAGCTTCACCGGGCGCGAACTGCGCGCGCTGGCGGAGCGTCAGTTTCCCGATGCCGAGACGCTGCGCGCCGCCAAGCGTTTCACCCGTATGGCGCTGAAACCCTACCTCGGCGGCAAGCCGTTGAAGAGCCGCGAACTGTTCCGCCAGTTCGTGCGCAAACAGCCGAATACGCCGGTCGACGACGCCTGACCTTTTCCCCTTTTGCCGCCCTGCGCCCGCGTGTAAACTGCTGGCACTGAAAATCGTATTTAGAGGTTGTCATGGCTGATTTGCTGCTGGGCGTCAATATCGATCACATCGCCACGTTACGTAACGCGCGCGGAACCCAATACCCGGATCCGGTTCAGGCGGCATTCATTGCCGAACAGGCGGGGGCCGACGGCATTACCGTGCATCTGCGCGAAGACCGCCGCCACATCACCGACCGCGACGTGCGCTTGCTGCGCCAGACCATCCAGACGCGCATGAATCTGGAGATGGCGGTGACCGACGAGATGCTGGACATCGCCATTGAGCTGAAGCCGCATTTCTGCTGCCTGGTGCCGGAAAAGCGCGAAGAAGTGACCACCGAAGGCGGCCTGGACGTCGCCGGCCAGCTGGACAAAATGAGCGTGGCGGTTGAGCGCCTGGCGCAGGCGGGCATTTTGGTCTCGCTGTTCATCGATCCCGATCATCGCCAGATCGACGCGGCGGTGGCGGTGGGCGCTCCCTATATCGAGATCCACACCGGTGCCTACGCCGAAGCGCAGGGCGAGCTGGCGGTACAGGCCGAGCTGCGCCGCATCGCGGTAGCCGCCGCCTACGCGGCCGAGAAGGGGCTGAAGGTCAACGCCGGCCACGGCCTGACCTATCACAACGTGCAGCCGATCGCCGCGCTGCCGGAAATGCACGAGCTGAACATCGGCCATGCGATTATCGGCCAGGCGGTGATGTGCGGGCTGCCGGCCGCGGTTGCCGACATGAAAGTGCTGATGCGGGAAGCGCGCCGGTAATGGCGGTGCTCGGGCTGGGTACCGACATCGTCGAGATGGCGCGTATCGAAGCGGTGGTGGAGCGCAGCGGCGATCGTCTGGCGCGCCGCGTGCTGAGCGATGCCGAGTGGGCGCTGTATCAGCAGCACCAGCAGCCGATTCGCTTTCTGGCCAAACGTTTCGCCGTGAAAGAGGCCGCTGCCAAGGCGTTCGGCACCGGCATTCGCAACGGCCTGGCGTTCAATCAGTTCGAAGTGTTCAACGATGCGTTGGGCAAGCCGAATATTCGTTTGCACGGCCGCGCCGCCGAGCTGGCCGGGGAGATGGGGGTCGCCGCGATCCACGTTTCGCTGGCCGACGAACGGCGCTACGCCTGCGCGACGGTGATCGTCGAAAGCTGAAAATAGAAAGGGCGCCTGTGGCGCCCTTGTCAGTCCTGCGGCGGATTAAATGCGATCGGCGTGGTGCAACACCACGAACTTGTCCCACAGCTGTTCGTTGCTCTCGCGATGCTGCGGATCGGTGATGATGGTATTGTCGATCGGGCAAACCTGCTGACAGGTCGGCGTATCATAATGGCCGACGCACTCGGTGCAGCGATCGGTATCGATCTGATAAATCTCATCGCCCATCGAAATCGCCTGGTTCGGGCATTCCGGCTCGCACATGTCGCAGTTGATGCATTTCTTGGTAATCAGCAGTGCCATTGTCAGTTATCTTTCCATCGGTGTGCTCGGGCTGGCGCGCAATCTATCATAGAATCGCCGCGCGGCGGGCGTTTTTTCGTCATCTTACCGCTTAGGGTAACTCAGGTGGGTCGTCAGCCAACTGATCGAAATCAACCCTTCTCTGCCCGTCAAACACCCAGCGCTTATCGGTATCCGCCATACGCATCGTAGGCATCACCTCCGGATGAGCAACCCGTATTCCCGCCTCTTGAGCAAACAACCCGATAAAATCGAACGCGCTCAAGGGATCATCATTGATCTGGTGTTGTTGGTCGCGATCGCTCAGCACCAGCAACGGCACCTGGTAATTCTGCCGGGTATCGCCGCTGTGACGCAGAGAACGTATGCCGCCGATATCCTTATGGGAAAGACCGTGATCGGAGAAATAGAACAGTTTAAACGGCGCACCGGTCCGTTTCAGACTTTGATAAACCTGCTCGATAAAACGATCGGTCTTGCGATAGGTAGAGAGGTAGCAGGCCAGCTCCTTATTCGGCGACTCGACGCTCGGCGGTTCGCCGTTAAGCCGCGCGCAAAAGTCGGCGTGCGAGCCCATCAGATGCAGCACATACAGGTTGCCTTGCCCCTGGCGGCTCAATAGTTGGTCAAATATTGGCAGCAGCGCATCATCATCGGTGTTGCGCGATTGATAGTCGCCTTTCTTCAGGAAGTAATGGTTATCGCTGAACATGGCGATTTTTGATACCGGCGTATCGAATTGCCCGAACATGCCCTGATTGGACAGCCAGTGGGTATTGAGGCCGGCGGCTTTTGCCAGGGTGATGATATTATCTCCGAGGGCAATGTTGTGGCCGTTGCTTAAAGCCAGCGTGCGGGGGAGCGATTCGAACGTATTCGGCGCGGTGGAAATATAGTTACTGTAAAACCGTCCCTTGGCATTATCCAGAAACGGTGTAGTGGACACCGGATAACCAAATAAGGACATATGATCCCTGCGCATACTTTCGCCGACGATAATGACATAGTTCTCATTCGTTGGTGCGCCGGCGGTAAGCGACCAGCGGTTTGGTGCTGAAACGTCGGTGTTTAATTCATCAATCTGCTGTTGGTATTGATGGTAAGCCGAATAAGTGGATAAAAAGAAGTCAGGCAATCTGAGATTGCTCAACCCACCGCTGAATGCTCTGGCGATAATAATCGCCGTAAGCAGGCCCAATGCGATCAATATTGTTTTCTTTGACAGGGGGTGTCGCCAAATAAATCGACCGAGAATGACCGGCGTAACCAGAATGGCGACAGGCAACAGATAACAGCTGACCGGGAGGGTTTGCAAAAACTCCCTTGCCTCTATCGGGTTGGATTGCAGCAGGGCTGACACCACGACGGCTGATGGGGAGCCGTATATGGCCCCGACCGGCGCATACAGCGCGCACAGCAGAATAAACGGAATAATCAGGCCGTAACGGGTAAGCGAATGGATAGATAATAATAGCAAGATAAGTGCAATAAAAAGAATATCAATGCCTTTTCCACCGCTGTATCCCATCGCTTTGATCAATATCAAAGCAATAATGGCGTAAAATAAAAAAGTGCGCAGGGTCGGGTGAGCCACGGAGTGCCGCAACTTATCTAAAATAACAGTGTGTGTATTCATAATGGTATCGTTAAATAATGCTGTCCATGCATGCTCAATTATTGGTTGATAATTGAGCGAGTCACCGCCCGCACATTATTTTTCGAATGCAGAGAAGGGAAATAATTGAGCTGGCGGCGTTTTATCGGCCGCCATTATACGCCTCAAACCAACTTTTTCATTAACTGTTCGCTGTGCTTGATGCGGTCGCGGGCATGATCGAGATCGTGTTGGATCAGCGCCATAAACAGCAGATCGGTGAGGGCGTATTGGGCCGTGCTGGAAGAGATGGCCGCGCTGCGGGTGTGGGGCTCTTCGGCGATGGTGTAGAGGCAGTGATCCGCGCGCTGCTGCAGGCCGTTGGGAGAGAAACTGGTCAGCGCCAGCACCCTGGCGCCGGCCTGGCGCGCTTCTTCCGCCGCCAGATTGATTTCACGCCGTTCGCCGCTGAAGGAGATAGCCAGCAGCAGATCGCGTTTGTCCAGCGCCTGCACTGCCGCCAGCTGAACGTGCATGTCCGCTTCGGCCACCGCCATCACGCCGATTTTCAGCAGCTTGAAGGAAAAATCCTTGGCCACCAGCCCGGAAGCGCCGATGCCGATTAGCATTACCCGGCGCGCCTGGCGCAGCATGTCCAGCGCCTGATGCAGCCGCTCTTCGCTGTTGATGTCCAGCGTCGCGCGCAGCGCCGCCTGCTTTTCCGCCAATAGCTTTTCACCGACGGTTTTCAGCGTGTCGCTGCTGAGGATGTGGTTGTGAACGGTCACGACCGGTTCGGCCTGCGGCTGGGCCAGCGTCTCGCTCAGCGCCAGCTTCAACGCCGGGAAACCTTTATAGCCCAGCTTTTGGGCGAACTTCACCACGCTCGACTGGCTGATGCCGGCCAGCTGGGCCAGCTTTTGTGAGCTGAGATGGCGCGCCTGCTCGGCGTTGTTCAGCAAAAAATCCGCCAGCTTGCGGTCGTTTTGCGCCAGTGTCGGATACATCTGGCGAATGCGCAGAAGGGTACTCATTGATCTTTCCCTGGAAACCAGCGGCCATTTTGCCACGCAGGCGGCGAAAACGCGCGGTGAAAATTTTTGTGAGCTCGCCGTTAAAATAGCAAATAGCGCTCGCTTTGTTGAATAAAATATTCAAATATTGATTTAATTTTGTGAATTAAAAATTCAAAGGTGAACAGATGAACTTAGGCGCACTGGTATCGGAAACCCGCAACCCGGCCACCATGAGGCTGGATGAGATGTCGACGCTGGAGATGGTCCGCTGTTTTAACCAGGAAGACCGCAAGGTGCCGGAGGCGATCGAAAAGGTGCTGCCGGCGATTGCGCAGGCGGTCGATTTGGCGGCGGCGGCGTTGAAGGCCGGTGGGCGGCTGATTTATTTGGGCGCTGGCACCAGCGGCCGCCTGGGCGTGCTGGATGCCTCCGAGTGCCCGCCGACCTTCGGCGTGCCGCACGGCGTGGTGGTGGGGCTGATCGCCGGCGGGCCGGGCGCGTTGCTTAAAGCGGTGGAAGGGGCGGAAGACGACGAAGCTTTGGGCGAAGCCGATCTCCGGGCGCTGAACCTCACCGCCGTCGATATGGTGGTGGGGTTGGCGGCCTCCGGGCGCACGCCTTATGTGATTGGCGCGCTGCGCTATGCGCGCGGGCTGGGCTGCCCGACGGCGGCCATCTCCTGCAACCCGGATTCGCCGATCGCGCACGAAGCGCAGGTGGCGATCTCGCCGGTGGTGGGGTCGGAGGCCCTGACCGGCTCGACGCGTCTGAAATCCGGCACTGCGCAGAAGCTGGTGCTCAACATGCTGTCGACCGGCGCGATGGTCAAGCTGGGCAAGGTTTACCAGAACCTGATGGTGGACGTGAAGGCCACCAACGTCAAACTGGTGGATCGCGCCTGCCGCATCGTGGTGGAGGCCACCGGCGCCGAACGCGCTCAGGCGGAGGCGGCGCTGGCGCAGACCGGCTTCGAAGTCAAACCGGCGATCCTGATGCTTTTAGCCGGCGTCAGCGCCGAAGAGGCGCAGCAGCGGCTGCAGCGGCACGACGGCTATCTGCGCGCGGCGCTGGCGCGTTAATTCACGGTGGGGGCGGCGATGGACAAGACAACGGCATTGGCGACACAGATCCTGGCGGGCGTGGGGGGCGAGGGTAATATCCTCAAACTGGAGAACTGCATGACGCGGGTGCGCGTCGAGGTCAGCGACGAACAGCGCCTGGATCTGGCCGCCCTCAGGCAGCTGCCCGGCGTGAAGGGCTATATCAAACAGGGTGAGCAGCATCAGTTTATCGTTGGCCCAGGCGCCGCCGCCAAAGTGGTGGATGCCATGCGCGAATTGCTGAGCGGAAGCGCGCAGCCCGTCGTCGCCGTCGGTGACGCGGCCCGCACCAAGGCGCAGGCTAAGCAAAAATACGCTGCGCCGATGAGCGGCGCGCTGAAAAAACTGGCCGATGTCTTTATTCCGCTGATCCCGGCGTTTATCGCCTCGGGCCTGATCACTGGCATCATCAACCTGCTGAAACGGCCTGACATCGCCGGCCAGCTGGCGGTGGACTACCCGAACGTGCTGGGGCTGTTGGCGATCTTCGGCAGCGCGGTGTTCGCCATCATGAACATTTTGGTCGGGGTCAACGCCGCGCGGGTATTCGGCGGCTCTCAGGCAATGGGCGGCGTGATGGCCGGCATTCTCTCCAGCCCGGCGCTGGCGCAGATTACCTTGTTCGGCGAGGCGCTGCAGCCGGGGCGCGGCGGGGTGATCGCCGTGCTGCTGGTGGTAGCGTTAATGTGCTGGGTGGAGAAACGCCTGCGCACGCTGCTGCCGGAATCGGTCGAACTGATCCTTAACCCACTGCTGACCACGCTGGTCACCGCCTCGCTGGCGATCCTGATTCTGCAGCCGATCGGCGGCATTATCTCCGACGCCATCGCCCACGGCGCCAATCTGGCGATCGACAAGGGCGGGCTGCTGGTGGGAGCGCTGCTCTCGGGGCTGTTCCTGCCGCTGGTGCTCTCCGGTCTGCATCAGGGGCTGGTACCGATCCACGTCGAGCTGGTGCAGGCGCACGGTTCCAACCCGCTGCTGCCGATCCTGGCGATGGCCGGCGTTGGGCAGGTGGGGGCAGCGCTGGCGGTGCTGTTGAAAACCCGCAATGCGCGGCTGAAAAAGGTGATCAAAGGGGCGTTGCCGGTCGGCATTCTCGGCATCGGCGAGCCGCTGATCTTCGGGGTGACGCTGCCGCTGGGCCGGCCGTTTATCGGCGCCTGCCTCGGCGGTGCGGTCGGCGGCGCGCTCATCAGCTACTGGAAGGTGGCGACGGTGATCACCTTCGGCATTTCGGGGCTGCCTTTGGCGTTGACCATCGTCTCAGGTAAGGTGATGTTGTATCTGGCGGGGATGCTGATTACGATTATCGCCGGTTTTCTCTTCACCTGGATGATGGGGTTCAACGATCCCGAGGAGTAGCGTTTGAGCGACAAGCAGCAACAACCGGCCGCAGAGAGGCGCCGCGTGGTCTTTTTCGATCTGGACGGCACTCTGCATCAGGAGGATATGTTCGGCAGTTTCTTGCGTTTTCTGCTGCGCCGCTTACCGCTGAACCTGTTGCTGGTGATACCGCTGCTGCTGCCGATCGGTCTGGCGCTGCTGCTGTTGGGGCGCGCCGCGCGTTGGCCGATGAGCCTGCTGCTGTGGGCGATCACCTTCGGGCGTTCCGAAGCGACGCTAAAGGCGCTGGAGCGGCAGTTTATCGAGGCCTTTCGCCAGAAGGTGACCGCATTTCCGGTGGTGCAAATGCGGCTGCGGCAGTACCTGGAGGAGCACGATGCCGAAGTGTGGTTGATTACCGGCTCGCCGGAGCGGCTGGTGGAGCAGGTGTATCGCGATTCGGCGTTTCTGCCGCGGGTACGGTTGATCGGCAGCCGCATCACGCGCCGCTGCGGCGGCTGGGTCTTGCCCCTGCGCTGCCTGGGGGCGCAGAAAGTGGTGCAGCTCGAGCAGCGGCTCGGTGTGCCGCTGAAGCTGTACAGCGGTTACAGCGACAGCAAGCAGGATAATCCGCTGCTGTTCTTTTGTGAGCACCGCTGGCGGGTAAGCAAGCAGGGCGAGCTGCAGCAGCTGGAATAAACCAAGGGCGGAAGATTCCGCCCTTTCTGCTTTTATCGGCACCGCGATCAGTCGTCGGTCACGTCGTGCGGCTTGCGCCCCAGCTGCCAAATCTTCTCCGCATAATGCCCCAGCGCCCACAGGCTCAGGCCGAGCAGCACGAAGAAAACCGCCTTCGGCATGCTGTCCCAGAAAAACTCGAACAGACGGGTATACAGGTTAATGCCGAGGAAGGTCAGCCCGAAGCCGCGCAGCATGGCGTCGTCATGCTTCAACCCCAGCCAGATGGCGGCGAGGGCAGCCAGCCCGAACAGCAGGCTCCAGTGGAACAGCTCGATCTGGCGCGCGCTGTACCAGCTGTCGAGATCGCCGTAGTTGCCGAAGATAGACAGCAGCCACAGGGCGATAAACAGGTACAGCAGGCCCATCGCCAGCGACACCCGCTGCAGGCCGCGTTGCGCCAACAGCGGCCGCAACAGCAGCGCGGCGGCGATCAGCACCGCACCAAAGGCGATAAAGCGAATCGGGTAGCTCATGCCGAGCCAGTAGGCGCCCCAGCCGGACAGGTAGCCGGTCTCGGCGCCGAAGGCGTTGCCGAGCGACAGCAGGGCGAACCACCACACCAGCCCGGAGCGGCTGAACCAGCCGATCGCGCCGTACAGCAGCGCGGCGAACAGCAGCAGCACGGAAACCCGGCCGCTGCCGTTATCCAGCCAGACCCCCAGCTGCCATAAGGCGCAGGCGGTAAGCAACACGGCGACAAACAGCGCGGCCTCATTGCCGTAGCGTTTTTCCGGGTGGCGCCGGCGGCGACGCAGCGCCCAGACGTAGGCCAGCGCCGCCAGTATGCCGGCGATCGCCATGCGCACCGGCGCGTCGAAGCGGAACAGCCCGCTGAGCCATGCAAGCAGTTCGCTGTCGGCGAACAGGCTGGTGACGGCGATCAGCAGCGAGGCCAGCGCGGCGAGAAACGCATAGCGCGCCAGCCGCCGCCAGTCGAAAGGCTGCACGGCCACATGCTGCAGCAGTTGCTGCCGTTGTTCGGGCGTCAAGGCGCCTTCTCCCACCCAACCGTCCAGCGCCTTGCGCACCACGACCGCGTTCTTTTTACTGAGTTTCATGCTTCTGGTCCCTGAATCACACGCTGATTCGGCCAGTATAGCCATTGGCGGGCGGCTACGACAAAGGGAGGCTAGTGTGTATAATGCCCGCCGCAAAAGCGCACGAGGAATTATGCGATGACTGAATATAACGATGAGTACTGGATGCGTCAGGCATTGCAGCTGGCCCTGCGCGCGCAGGAAGAGGGCGAGGTGCCGGTGGGTGCGCTGCTGGTGCTGGACAATCAGGTCATCGGCGAGGGCTGGAACCGCCCGATCGGCCGACACGATCCTACCGCACACGCCGAGATCATGGCGCTGCGCCAGGGCGGCGCGGTGCTGCAAAACTACCGTTTGCTGAACGCCACGCTGTACGTCACGCTGGAGCCGTGCGTGATGTGCGCCGGTGCGATGGTGCACAGCCGTATCCGCCGGCTGGTGTATGGCGCCGCCGACGAGAAAACCGGCGCGGCCGGTTCGCTGGTGGACATTCTGCGCCATCCGGGCATGAACCATCAGGTGGAGATCGTCTCGGGCGTGCTGGCGGACGAATGCGCCGCCACCCTGAGCAATTTCTTCCGTCTACGCCGTGAACAGAAAAAAGCGCTCAGGCTGGCGCAGCGGGCGGCGGATAAGCCGGAATAATCAGTAGTTGAGCGCCAGTTCCGGCATCACCGTCGGGTAGCCTTTCCCCAACGCCTCTTGCTCGGCGGCCGCTTGCGCCGCCTTTCTCTCTTTTTCCTGCAGATAGCCCACCAGACTGACCTGGTAGCGGCGGATGTTTTCTACATAGTTGTAGGCTTCACGCCCGCGCGCATAGCCGTAGGTCAGCTGCGGATAGTAGCGCTTCTGGCTGAGCATCGGCAGGCGCTGCTTGACGTCGACCCAACTGTCCGGGTTGCCTTTTTGCGTCTTGGTCAGCTTGCGCGCGTCCAGCATGTGGCCCCAGCCCATGTTGTAGGCCGCCAGCGAGAACCAGATGCGCTCGTCTTCCGGCACGCTGTCCGGCACCTTGGCCATCAGCCGTTGCAGGTAAAGGGCGCCGCCTTGAATGCTCTCTTCCGGATCGAGGCGATCGTTGACCCCCAGGCCGTCGGCGGTGGCGCGGGTCAGCATCATCAGGCCGCGCACGCCGGTGGGCGAGGTGGCCTGCGGATTCCAGTGCGATTCCTGATAGGCGATGGCCGCCAGCAGCTTCCAGTCGATCTCGTTGGCGTGCTTCTCGAACAGCGGGCGGAAGTTGGGCAGCACCGAGTCGATGGCCGACAGGAAGGTTTTGGTGTCCACATAGTCGAAGCTGCCGACGTGGCCGAGGTACTTCTCTTCCAGCCGCGCCAGGGTGCCGTCATCCACCATCTGGCTGTAGAAATCCAGCATCGCCGCGTACAGGCTGTCGTCGCCATCGCGTTTGAGGTACCAGGTGACCGGCTCTTCGTCGGTGACGTCGAACGCCACCGCCAGCTGCGGATGGATGCGCTGCAGCAGCGCGATGGTCACCGAATCGCCGAGGGTGTAGTCCAGCTTGCCGTCGGCGACTCGCTCCAGCAGCTCTTTGGAGGTGAGATCGCTGGAGGACTCCCAGGCGAGATCCGGGTATTTATCCTGCTTGAGCTGCTTTAGCGTGCTGACGTGCGCGGAACCGGAGGCGACCGCCAGCTTGCCTTTAATGTCGGCGAAGCCTTTTGGCCGCGGGGTGCCCAGCCGGTACACCAGCTGTTGGGAAACGGAGTAGTAGGCCGGGCCGGTGCGCGCGCGGCTGAGGCGCTCCTGGTTGTAGATCAGGCCGGCCGCCAGCAGGTCAGCGTCGTCATCGTCCAGATCGTCGAACAGGTCATTGATGTTCTGATGGGGGATCACCACCAGCTTCACCCCGAGGTAGTTGGCGAAGCGCTTCGCCAGTTCGTAGTCGAGCCCACCCGGCCCTTGCTTGGTGTTGAAATAGGTCAGCGGTGAATTCAGCGTGCTGATACGCAACTCGCCGCGGGAAATGATCTCCTGGAGTTGCCCGCCCTGGCCGCTGCGCCAGGTGATATTGGGCCACAGCGCGAGAGCCAGAAGCAGGGTGACAACGCCGATGAGGATGTAGTTTATTTTAAGACGTTTCAAATAGTTATCCAGTGGTGGCACAGGTACACCGGCGACGACAACCGCGACTTTTCTCATGGTTAAATCACCAGTGCGGGGGGCATTTTGCGCAACAAAACGCCAGTGTGCAACTTTATTGACACGTTATGACAATTCGACGGTGCGGCACGCTTTTATCAATAATCCCTACGCAAACGGTTTCGTCTGCGGCGAGGATTCTCTATAATGGCGCGCGTTTTCCCCTGTTGCGCCCAATGAAGCGTCTTATCCGCCGCTTCGAAGACGAGAGAACTTTGATTATGGAAATTCTGCGTGGTTCGCCCGCTTTATCGGCTTTTCGCATTACCAAACTGCTGTCCCGCTGCCAGGACGCCCACCTGCCCGTCAGTGATATCTACGCCGAGTATGTCCACTTTGCCGATGTTAGCGCACCGCTCAGTGCCGAAGAACACGCCAAACTTCAGCGGCTGCTCAAGTACGGTCCTTCTCTCGCCGAACATGCCCCTGAAGGCCGGTTGCTGCTGGTCACGCCGCGTCCGGGCACCATTTCTCCCTGGTCTTCCAAAGCCACCGACATCGCCCACAACTGCGGTCTGCAGCAGGTGCTGCGGTTGGAGCGCGGCCTGGCGTTCTACGTCAAGGCGCCCGAGCTGACGGAAACCCAGTGGCGCCAGCTTGCCGCGCTGCTGCACGATCGCATGATGGAAACCGTCTTCAGCGAGCTGCAACAGGCCGAACAGCTGTTCGCGCACCATCAGCCGGCACCGTATCAGTCGGTCGACGTGCTGGGCGCAGGGCGCACCGCGCTGGAGCAGGCCAACGTCCGGCTCGGCCTGGCGCTGGCGCAGGACGAGATCGACTACCTGCTGAATGCCTTTACCGGTTTGGGGCGCAACCCGACGGATATCGAACTTTATATGTTCGCGCAGGCCAACTCCGAGCACTGCCGCCACAAGATTTTCAACGCCGATTGGATTATCGACGGCGAACAGCAGCCTAAATCGCTGTTCAAGATGATCAAGAACACCTATGAGCAGACGCCGGACTACGTGCTGTCGGCGTATAAAGACAACGCCGCGGTGATGGAAGGCTCGCAGGTCGGCCGCTTCTTCGCCGCGCCGGAGAACGGCAAATACGATTACCATCAGGAAGAAGCGCACATCCTGATGAAGGTAGAAACCCACAACCACCCAACGGCGATCTCGCCGTGGCCGGGCGCCGCGACCGGCTCCGGCGGCGAGATCCGCGACGAGGGGGCTACCGGCCGCGGCGCCAAGCCGAAAGCCGGCCTGGTGGGCTTCTCGGTGTCCAACCTGCGTATTCCCGGCTTTGAACAGCCGTGGGAGCAGGATTTCGGCAAGCCGGAACGCATCGTCACCGCACTGGATATCATGACCGAAGGCCCGCTGGGCGGCGCGGCGTTCAACAACGAATTCGGTCGTCCGGCGCTGCTGGGCTACTTCCGTACCTATGAAGAGCGCGTCAACAGCCACAACGGCGTTGAGCTGCGCGGCTACCACAAACCGATCATGCTGGCGGGCGGCATCGGCAACATCCGCGCCGATCACGTGCAGAAAGGGGAAATCACCGTCGGCGCCAAGCTGGTGGTGCTGGGCGGCCCGGCGATGAATATCGGCCTGGGCGGTGGCGCGGCCTCGTCGATGGCGTCCGGCCAGTCCGATGCCGATCTGGACTTCGCTTCGGTGCAGCGCGACAACCCGGAAATGGAGCGCCGCTGTCAGGAAGTGATCGACCGCTGCTGGCAACTGGGCGACCAGAACCCGATTCTGTTTATCCATGACGTCGGTGCCGGCGGCCTGTCCAACGCCATGCCGGAGCTGGTGAGCGACGGCGGCCGCGGCGGCCGCTTCGAGCTGCGCGATATCCTCAACGACGAGCCGGGCATGAGCCCGCTGGAAGTGTGGTGCAACGAATCGCAGGAGCGTTACGTGATGGCGATTGCCCCGGCGCAGATGGCGCAGTTCGACGAGATCTGCCGCCGTGAGCGCGCACCTTATGCGGTGATCGGCGAAGCGACCGAAGAACAGCACCTGACGTTGAACGACCGTCACTTCGACAACCAGCCGATCGACATGCCGCTGGACGTGCTGCTCGGCAAGACGCCGAAAATGACCCGCGACGTTACCCGCCTGCAGGCGAATGGCCAGCCGGTGCAGCGTGAGAACATCACGCTGGCCGACGCGGTGAAACGCGTGCTGCATCTGCCGGCCGTTGCAGAGAAAACCTTCCTGATCACCATCGGCGATCGCACCGTTACCGGCATGGTGGCGCGTGACCAGATGGTCGGCCCGTGGCAGATCCCGGTAGCCGACTGCGCGGTCACCGCCGCCAGCCTGGACAGCTACTACGGCGAGGCGATGTCGCTCGGCGAACGTGCGCCGGTGGCGCTGCTGGACTTCGCCGCCTCCGGCCGCCTGGCGGTCGGGGAAGCGCTGACCAACCTGGCTGCCACCGAGATCGGCAGCCTGAAGCGCGTGAAGCTGTCCGCCAACTGGATGGCCGCCGCCGGCCACCCGGGCGAAGACGCCGGCCTGTACGAAGCGGTGAAAGCGGTGGGCGAAGAGCTGTGCCCGGCGCTGGGCATCACCATCCCGGTGGGCAAAGACTCCATGTCGATGAAAACCCGCTGGCAGGAAGGCAACGAACAGCGCGAAATGACCTCGCCGCTGTCGCTGGTCATCACCGCCTTCGCCCGCGTGGAGGACGTACGCCACACCGTGACGCCGCAGCTGCGCACCGATAAGGGCGACAGCGCGCTGCTGTTGATCGACCTGGGCAACGGCCATAACGCACTGGGTGCCACCGCACTGGCGCAGGTTTACCGCCAACTGGGCGACAAACCGGCCGACGTGCGCAACGTTGCGCAGCTGGCGGGCTTCTTCAACGCCATGCAGCAGCTGGTGGCCGATCAAGCGCTGCTGGCTTACCACGACCGCGCCGACGGCGGCCTGCTGGTGACGCTGGCGGAGATGGCCTTCGCCGGTCACTGCGGCGTGGACGTCAATCTCGACGGCCTCGGCGACGATGCGCTGGCGGTGCTGTTCAACGAAGAGCTGGGCGCGGTGATCCAGGTGAACGCCGAACGTCTCGACGACGTGAAGCAGGCGTTCGCTCAGCACGGACTGACCGACAACGTGCATCACATCGGCAGCGTGCAGGCCGGCGATCGTTTCGTCATCACCCAACACGGCAAGGCGCTGTACAGCGAAAGCCGCAATACGCTGCGCACCTGGTGGGCGGAAACCACCTGGCAGATGCAGCGCCTGCGCGACAACCCGGCGTGCGCCGATCAGGAACATCAGGCCAAGCAGGATGAACAAGATCCCGGCCTGAACGTGAAGCTGACCTTTGCACCGGAGGAAGACATCGCCGCGCCGTACATCGCCAAGGGCGCGCGCCCGAAAGTGGCGGTGCTGCGCGAGCAGGGGGTGAACTCCCACGTTGAAATGGCGGCGGCGTTCCACCGCGCCGGCTTTGACGCGGTGGACGTGCACATGAGCGATCTGCTGGCGGGGCGCCGCGATCTGCAGGACTTCCACACGCTGGTGGCCTGCGGCGGCTTCTCTTACGGCGACGTCCTGGGCGCCGGCGAAGGTTGGGCGAAGTCTATCTTGTTCAACGAGCGGGTACGCGACGAGTTCGAAGCGTTCTTCCACCGTCCGCAGACGCTGGCGCTGGGCGTGTGCAACGGTTGTCAGATGATGTCCAACCTGCGCGAGCTGATCCCGGGCGCAGAACACTGGCCGCGCTTTGTGCGCAACCTGTCGGATCGTTTCGAGGCGCGCTTCAGCCTGGTGGAAGTGGCGGCCAGCCCGTCGCTGTTCCTGCAGGGCATGACCGGTTCGCGTATGCCGATCGCCGTTTCCCACGGTGAAGGGCATGTCGAAGTGCGCGATGCGGCGCATCTGGCGGCGCTGGAAAGCCACGGTTTGGTGGCGCTGCGTTTCGTCAACAACGCCGGTCAGGTGACGGAAGCTTACCCGGCTAACCCGAACGGTTCGCCGAACGGCATTACCGCCGTGACCAGCGCCAGCGGGCGTGCCACGGTGATGATGCCGCACCCGGAACGCGTGTTCCGCACGGTCAGCAACTCCTGGCACCCGGAAGAGTGGGGCGAGGACAGCCCGTGGATGCGCATGTTCCGCAACGCCCGTAAGCAACTGGGCTAAAAACGGCCACCACCGTACAGAGGGCGCAAGCAATTGCGCCCTTTTTTATGGCCGGCGCTCGGCGATTGGCGGCAGTGTCTGCATTTTGCGACAGGCGCTATTTTCTCTGTCGCTAAATGGAGACATTTAACTGTTTGATTTTATTGGTGGTAATCGGGTTTGGCTTTAATTGTCTGCATTTGGCGACAGCACGGCGTTTTTTTCATCGCTCATCGGGGCGTGATGCGCAAAGAAAGTTACTGGTATAATTTTATTTTTTAATAAAATCATGTTGTTATTATTTTTATTGAAAAGTTGGCACGCAACGTGCATTATTCTCGTGGGTTGCTCATTCACCTTTTTATGACGGCGCCGTAATTAGACGGCAAATCGCCTCATAAGCCTCCGAATGATGCCAAAGAAATGGTGCCTATCGTCCAACTAAACCGATAACAGACCGCGCAAGCGGCTTTATCAAGCATCGGGCGACACGTGGAGTGAGGCACCGCCTGTATCCAACTGTGATGAAGGGTTCATCAATCCTGGATACTTACGGATGCTATTCGTCCCGTTCGATGCCAGCCGCTGCGCTACATCACCCTGGGGACGAGACTTAAGGGCATCCACACTTTCCTTGCGTTGGGGCAAGTTTCTTGCCCCGATGTCATTTCTTAACGCTGCGCTTATCCCCGTTTCGTTGCCTATGCCCTCGAACGCAGACGCTCTCCCCACACTCTTGCTTTCACACCGGTTGATGTTACCGAGGCCGCATGCCGTCGGCAGGCCAGGCCTATGGGCGCGGTTCACCGAACCCGCAGCTTTTTCCTTGTGCGTTCAGGATTCTCCCTTGCCGGGCTTTTCTCTTTCCGGCGAGTCAGTTAGCATCGTGACAGAGCTGAGAGAATGAGATGATTTCGTTGAAAAAATGGCGTTTATTCCCCCGTTCGCTGCGGCAATTGGTGCTGCTGGCGTTCCTGTTGGTGCTGTTGCCGCTGCTGGTGCTGGCCTATCAGGCCTACCAGAGTCTGGATCACCTCAGCGCGCAGGCGGCGGACATCAACCGCACCACGCTGGTGGACGCGCGGCGCAGCGAGGCGATGACCAGCGTGGCGCTGGAGATGGAGCGCAGCTATCGTCAGTACTGCGTGCTGGTCGATCCTACGCTGCAGAAGCTGTACCAGAACCAGCGCAAGCAGTATTCGCAGATGCTGGACGCCCACGCGCCGATCCTGCCGGACGAGCGCTACTACCAAACGCTGCGCCAGTTGCTGACCCAACTGGCGGCGATCAAATGCCATAACAGCGGGCCGGACCAAGAGGCTTCCGCCTTGCTCGAGTCGTTCTCCCGTTCCAACGCCGAAATGGTGCAGGCCACGCGCGCGGTGGTGTTCTCGCGCGGCCAGCAGCTGCAGCAGGCCATTGCCGAGCGCGGCCAGTTCTTCGGCTGGCAGGCGCTGCTGCTGTTCCTGGTCAGCGTGCTGCTGGTGGTGCTGTTCACCCGCATGATCATCGGGCCGGTCAAGGCCGTGGAGCGGATGATCAACCGCCTGGGGGAAGGGCGTGCGCTGGGCAGCACCGCGTCATTCAAAGGGCCGCGCGAGCTGCGTTCGCTGGCGCAGCGCATCATCTGGCTGAGCGAGCGGCTGGCGTGGCTGGAGTCGCAGCGCCACGAGTTCCTGCGCCATATTTCGCACGAGCTGAAAACGCCGTTGGCCAGCATGCGTGAAGGCACCGAACTGCTGGCCGACGAGGTGGCGGGGCCGCTGACTTCCGATCAGAAAGAGGTGGTGGCGATCCTCGACAACAGCAGCCGCCATCTGCAGCAGCTGATCGAACAGCTGTTGGATTACAACCGCAAATTGGCCGATGGCCCGGCGGAACACGAGAACGTCGAGCTGCGCGAAATGGTCGATTTGGTGGTCGCCGCGCACAGTTTGCCGGCGCGGGCGAAGATGATTTCCACCGAAATTACGCTGGAGGCGGAAATCTGCTGGGCAGAGCCTACGCTATTAATGCGCGTGCTGGATAATCTCTACTCCAATGCGGTGCACTACGGCAAGGAATCCGGTAACATTTGGATCCGCAGCCGTCAGGTTGGACAACGGGTGCAAATCGACGTCGCCAATACCGGCACGCCGATCCCCGAGGCTGAAAGAGCCATGATTTTCGAGCCTTTTTTCCAGGGTAGTCACCAGCGAAAAGGGGCGGTAAAAGGAAGCGGACTGGGGTTGAGCATCGCTCAGGACTGTATCCGTCGCATGCGCGGTGAGCTGCAACTGGCGACGGTCGCCGGTGCAGACGTCTGCTTCCGCATTGAACTGCCGTTAACCGCCGAGAATGAATAAATAATGTACACATGGTCTAAACGCCTTCGTCTTGCACAGACCGAACGTTCACCGCGTGCCACGCACAGAGCGCCGCTCGGCAAACGCCCGATCAGCTGGTTGGGCGCCGTCTTCTTTATGCCGCTGTTGCTGGCGGGCTGCGTCGATCGCGCCGTCAGCGGTGGCTTGAACCCTCAGCAGCAAGAGGCGATCCCGGATACCAAGGTAATCGATTACCGCACCGCGGCTTGCGATACCCTGTGGCAGTTGGACGATAAGGACGCGCTGGCTAACTCGCTCTACTGGCTGCGCGCGATGGACTGCGCCGATCGCATCGGGTCGACCCAGGCGCGTGCGCTGGCGAAAACGGTGCCTGGCGACAGCTGGTCCGGCGTTTTCAAACAGAGCATCCTGCTGGGCAGCGCGCAGCCGACCTCCAGCGAACGCCGCCAAATCATCGACAGGATCAACAGCTACCGGATGGAATTCCCCGGTTCACTGCGTCCGCTGACGCAGCTGTGGCGCCAGCAGCAATTGCTGCAGATCACGCTGTTCGATGAGAAAGCACGCTATCAGCATCTGCAGGAGAGCAGCGACAGTCAGATCGATTCGCTGCGCCAGAGCCAGGCGCGTCTGCAATCGCAGCTGCAGGACACCTCGCGCAAGCTGGAGAACCTGACCGATATCGAGCGCCAGCTCTCTTCGCGCAAGCAGCTGCAAGGGGAAATCCCGGACAACAGCGCAGGTTCGCAAAAGGGCGAAGCCGCCGGTAAAAACGGCGCGGCCGCCAAAGGGGCTGAATCGCAGGACGAACCGGAAAAAGGCACCGCGCTGCCGGTTGAACCGGAAGACACCTATACGCCGCACCCTGCCAATAAGGAGTCCCACGCGCAATGACCGCACGCAAACCGGCCAATTTGCTCTTGGTTGACGACGATCCCAGCCTGCTGAAGCTGCTGGGCATGCGTCTGACCAGCGAAGGTTTTCACGTCACCACCGCCGAAAGCGGCCAGGAAGCGCTGCGCCTGCTGGCGCGCGAACAGATCGATCTGGTGATCAGCGATCTGCGTATGGACGAGATGGACGGCATGGCGCTGTTCGCCGAGATCCAAAAGCATCAGCCGGGCATGCCGGTGATCATCCTCACCGCGCACGGTTCGATTCCCGATGCGGTGGCCGCCACCCAGCAGGGGGTGTTCAGCTTCCTCACCAAACCGGTGGATCGCGATGCGCTGTATAAGGCCATCGACGAAGCGCTCGCGCTGTCGGCCACCCCGGCCGGCGACGAGGCCTGGCGCGAAGACATCGTCACCCGCAGCCCGCTGATGCTGCGCCTGCTGGAGCAGGTGAAAATGGTGGCGCAGTCCGACGTCAGCGTCTTGATCAACGGCCAGAGCGGCACCGGTAAAGAGGTGGTGGCGCAGGCGATCCACGCCGCCAGCCCGCGCGCCGGCAAGGCGTTTATCGCCATCAACTGCGGTGCGCTGCCGGAGCAGCTGCTGGAGTCCGAACTGTTCGGCCACGCCAAGGGCGCCTTTACCGGCGCGGTCAGCAGCCGCGAAGGGCTGTTCCAGGCGGCGGCGGGCGGCACGCTGTTCCTCGACGAGATCGGCGATATGCCGCTGTCGCTGCAGGTGAAGTTGCTGCGCGTGCTGCAAGAGCGCAAGGTGCGGCCGCTGGGCAGCAACCGCGATCTGGACATTGACGTGCGCATCATCTCCGCCACCCACCGCGATCTGCAAAAGGCGATGGCGAAGAACGAGTTCCGCGAGGATCTCTACTACCGCCTCAACGTGGTGAACCTGAAGATCCCGGCGCTCAACGAACGCGCCGAAGATATCCCGCTGCTGGCCAACCACCTGTTGCGCGAGGCGGCTCAGCGGCACAAGCCGTTCGTGCGCAGCTTCTCGACCGACGCCATGAAGCGGCTGATGACCGCCAGCTGGCCGGGCAACGTGCGTCAGCTGGTCAACGTCATCGAGCAGTGCGTGGCGCTGACCTCGGCGCCGGTGATCAGCGAAGCGCTGGTGGAGCAGGCGCTGGAAGGGGAAAACACCGCGCTGCCGACCTTCGCCGAAGCGCGCAACCAGTTCGAGTTGCACTACCTGCGCAAGCTGCTGCAGATCACCAAGGGCAACGTGACCCAGGCCGCGCGCATGGCGGGCCGCAACCGCACCGAGTTTTACAAATTGCTGTCGCGCCACGAGCTGGACGCCAACGATTTTAAAGAATGACAGTTTGCCGCCGGCGCCTGCCACGCAGGTTCTCAACAAATCCGGCGGAATGATTTACACTCCGTTCTCTTTGCCGCGGCGCGCCCCGGCGTAGAGCACCATGGAACGTATTAAGCGGGATCGTACACAAATGAGCAGATCACTTTCCATCGCCCTGGCCCAGCTGAACCTGCTGGTCGGCGACATTGAAGGCAACACCGAACGCATGTTGCAAATCGTGCAGGAGCAGCAGAAGGCGGGAGCCGATCTGGTCATGTTCAGCGAACTGGCGCTGTCCGGCTACCCGCCGGAAGATCTGCTGTATCGCAATGACTTCTATCAGCGCTGCGACGCGCAGCTGCTGCGCCTGCAGCAGGCCTCCGCCGAGACGGCGATCCTGGTCGGCCACCCGTGGCGCGAAGGTGACAAGCTGTATAACGCGCTGTCGCTGTTTGCCGAAGGCCGCCTGCTGACCCGCTACTTCAAGCAGCAGCTGCCGAACTACGGCGTGTTCGATGAGAAGCGCTATTTCCACGCCGGCAACGACACCTGCGTGGTGGAGCTGAAAGGCTACCGTCTGGGCCTGCTGATTTGCGAAGATCTGTGGTTCCCTGAGCCGATCGACGCCGCCAAGGCGGCCGGCGCGGAAATTATCCTGTCGATCAACGCCTCACCGTATAACCGCGAAAAGCCGTATATCCGCAAAACGCTGATGGCCGGCCACTGCCAGCGCACCCAGCTGCCGCTGGTGTACCTCAATCAGGTCGGCGGCCAGGATGAGCTGATCTTCGACGGCTGCTCCAAGGTATTCGACGCCGCCGGCACTATGACCCACCGTCTGGCGGCCTTCGACGAGCAGGTGACTCGTCTGGAATTCAATGAGCTGGCCGTGGTGCCGATGACCGATCCGGCCGCTGAGCTGCCGCAGCTGGCGCAGGTGTACCAGGCGCTGGTGTTGGCGGTGCGCGACTACGTGACCAAAAACGGCTTTAAAGGCGCGGTGCTGGGCCTGTCCGGCGG
The DNA here is from genome assembly GCF_037137105.1 of Serratia sp. TMDUHS_CL. NCBI lineage: Bacteria > Pseudomonadati > Pseudomonadota > Gammaproteobacteria > Enterobacterales > Yersiniaceae > Serratia > Serratia sp. TMDUHS_CL. Next base: position 54,965 of record NZ_JBBBDV010000013.1, on the reverse strand, counting down.
CATCGACTCGGCGCTGACGCTGGCGATCGCCGTGGATGCGCTGGGCAAAGACAAGGTGCAGGCGCTGATGATGCCGTTCCGCTATACCGCGGATATCAGCATCGCCGACGCCAAGGAAGAGGCGGAAATCCTCGGCGTGGAGTTCGATATCGTCTCCATCGAACCGATGTTCGACGCCTTTATGGGCCAGCTGTCGCCGATGTTCGCCGGCACCGAGCGCGACACCACCGAAGAAAACCTGCAGGCGCGTTGCCGCGGGGTGGTGCTGATGGCGCTGTCCAACAAACGCCGCAGCATCGTGCTGACCACCGGCAACAAGAGCGAAATGGCGGTGGGTTACGCCACGCTGTACGGCGATATGGCCGGCGGTTTCGACGTGCTGAAGGACGTGCCGAAAACGCTGGTGTTCAAGCTGTCCGAATACCGTAACACCGTCTCCTACGTGATCCCGCAGCGGGTGATCGATCGTCCGCCGTCCGCCGAGCTGGCGCCGGATCAGGTCGATCAGGACAGCCTGCCGCCGTACGATATCCTGGACGCGATCCTGGAAGGCTACGTTGAACGCGACAAGTCGGTTGCCGATCTGGTGGCTGAAGGGTTCGACGAAGCGATCGTGCGCAAGGTGATCCGCCTGGTGGACATCAACGAATACAAGCGGCGTCAGGCCGCCGTCGGGCCGCGTATCACTGCCCGTAACTTCGGCAAAGACCGCCGCTACCCCATCACATCCGGTTTTGGCCGCAAAAATTGGTAAAAGGAAAGAAGATGAAAAAGATCGACGCGATTATCAAGCCGTTCAAACTGGATGACGTCCGCGAAGCGCTGGCCGAAGTGGGCATCACCGGTATGACGGTCACCGAAGTGAAAGGCTTCGGCCGCCAGAAGGGCCACACCGAGCTGTATCGCGGTGCCGAGTACATGGTCGACTTTCTGCCTAAGGTGAAGATCGAGATCGTGGTTGCCGACGACATCGTCGACACCTGCGTGGAAACCATCATGCAGACCGCGCAGACCGGCAAGATCGGCGACGGCAAAATCTTCGTCTTCGACGTGGCGCGCGTGGTGCGTATCCGTACCGGCGAGCAGGACGAAGAAGCGATCTGATCCTCCGCAGGGTCATCGGCCATCCAGGGCGCAGCGTGCTGCGCCCTTGTCATTTCTGCTCCCCGCGCATCATGCTTCTTCGCCTCGCCGTTTCCCTCTTTTTGCCCGTCGGCATTCTAAAAAAGCGAACGCTATCGCGTTTTTGATACTTTTTCCGATCGCTTTTCTCGCGGGATCTACAATCAATCTAACTATCTTGATTGAGGTGATCCCCAATGAATTTCAAGTTGCGGCTAGGCGGCAAGGGCGTGCATCCCCAGGAGCTTACTCAAGTAAGTGACTGGGGTAAGCGCACGCAGACAACAACGCAGCGGCTTGAAAGGCGATGGGGATGATGACGTTACGCCAAATCCGCCACTTTATCGCGGTGGCGGAAACCGGGTCGATCTCCGCCGGCGCCCAGGCGGTGTTTGTCTCCCAGTCTTCGCTGACGCTGGCGATCCAGCAGTTGGAAACCGAGATCGGCGTGCGGCTGTTCGATCGCCATGCCAAGGGCATGACGCTGACCCATCAGGGGCATCAGTTCCTGCGCCAGTCGTATCTGATCCTGGCGACGGTGGACAACGCCAAGCGCAGCCTGCAGATCGGCACCGAAAGCCTGACCGGCAAGCTGACCGTCGGCGTCACCAGCCTGGTGGCCGGCTACTTCCTGGTGGAGCTGCTCACGCGCTTTAAATCGGCCTATCCCAACGTCACCGTGCAGGTGGTTGAAGACGAGCGCCCGTATATCGAGCATCTGCTGGTCAGCGGCGAGATCGACATCGGCGTGCTGATCCTGTCGAACATCGAAGACCGCGACGCGCTGCAGACCGAGGTGCTGATGCACTCGCCGTATCGCCTGTGGCTGCCGCCGCTGCACCCGCTGTTGGAGCACGAGAGCATCAGCCTGGCGGACGTGGCCAAACAGCCGCTGATCCAGCTCAACGCCGATGAAATGGACGTGCACGCGCGGCGCATCTGGTCGCGCGCCGGGCTGAAGCCGGAGATCGCCATGAAGACCGCCTCGACCGAGGCGGTGCGCAGCCTGGTGGCGGCGGGGATGGGGGTCTCCATCCAGCCGGACATGGCGTACCGCGCCTGGTCGCTCGAGGGCAACATGATCGAAGCGCGCAAGCTGGACGATCTGCTGGAGCCGCTGGATATCGGGCTGGCGTGGCGGCGCGGCAGCGCGCGGCCGGAGCTGGTGACGCCGTTCCTTACCATCGCGCGCGAGAACGGCAGCAAACATGCCGCCGGGCTTAAGCATTCGATTTAATCGAACGCGGCGTTCAGTATTTAGAATTTGTTGCCCGCCAGAGGCTCGCTTAGGCTGATTAAAACTAACTTATTCACATTTGGTTAACGTTTTTGTCACTTAGGGGCGTCAGGCGATGACAGATGTGCAGGTTCTCTCAGGTTTGTCCTGTCAGCAGTTCATTAACGGTCAGTTGGTCGACGGCGAAGGCCAGCAGGAATGCATCGTCAATCCGGCCAACGGCGAGACGCTGATCGCCCTGACCGAAGCCTCTTCGGCGCAGGTCGGCGGCGCGGTGAAAGCCGCGCAGCAGGCGTTCGGCCACTGGTCGCGCACCACGCCGGCCCAGCGCGCTGCTCTGTTGCTGCGCATCGCCGACGCCATCGAGCGGCAGGCGCCGCAGCTGGCGCAGCTGGAAGCCCTCAACTGCGGTAAACCGCTGCATCAGGCGCTCAATGACGATCTGCCGGCGGCGGTCGACGTGTTCCGCTTCTTCGCCGGCGCGGTGCGCACGCAGCAAGGGCAGCTGGCCGGCGAGTATGTGCCGGGCCACACCTCGATGATCCGCCGCGATCCGATCGGCGTGGTGGCCTCGATCGCCCCCTGGAACTATCCGCTGATGATGGCGGCGTGGAAGATTGCGCCAGCGTTGGCGGCGGGCAATACCGTGGTGTTTAAACCCTCCGAACATACGCCGCTGACCATTCTGGCGCTGGTGCCGGCGCTGCAGGAGATCCTGCCGCCGGGCGTGCTGAATATCGTCTACGGCGGCGGGGAAGGGGTCGGCAGCCAGCTGGTGGGGCACCCGCAGGTGCGGCTGGTGTCGGTCACCGGCGATATCGTCACCGGGCAAAAAATTCTTCAGGCGGCGGCCAAAAGCGTCAAGCGCACCCACCTGGAACTGGGGGGCAAGGCGCCGGTGATCGTCTGCGACGACGCCGATCTCGACGAGGTGGTCAACGGCATCCGCACCTACGGCTATTACAACGCCGGCCAGGACTGCACCGCCGCCTGCCGCATCTATGCACAGGCGGGCATCTATCCCAAGCTGGTGGACGCGCTGGGCGAGGCGGTTGCCAGCCTGCGCTTCGCCCGCAAGCGCGATCAGGACAACGAGATCGGCCCGTTGATAAGTAGCCGCCAGCGCGATCGCGTCGCCAGCTTCGTCGAGCGAGCGCTCAGCCAACCGCATATCGAATTGATCACCGGCGCCGCGGCCCACTCCGGGCCGGGGTTCTACTACCAGCCGACCCTGCTGGCGGGCTGCCTGCAAAGCGACGAAATCGTGCAGCGCGAGGTGTTTGGCCCGGTGGTCAGCATCACGCGCTTCGAACACCTGGAGCAGGCGGTCGAGTGGGCCAACGACTCGGAATACGGGCTGGCTTCGTCGGTGTGGACGCAAAATATCGATCGGGCGCTGCACATCGCCGCCCATCTGCAGTACGGCAGCACCTGGATCAACACCCATTTCACCTTGGCGAGCGAGATGCCGCACGGCGGCCTGAAACGCTCCGGCTACGGCAAGGATCTGTCCAGCGATTCACTACAGGATTACAGCGTTGTCAGGCACGTAATGGCGAAGTTCAAAGCCAGCTTCTAGCGGTTCTATAAAGCAAAATCAGGCGGCAGCCGTTCCCTGCCGCACACAGATACGCAACACAGGGGTAATTACGATGAGAAAAACTACCGCAGTCACCACCACCGTCTCCGCGCTCTGTCTCACCGTGCTGTGCGGCCTGGCTCAGGCGGCCGATCTGCCGCAGTCGCTGGGCAAAGGCGAAGGCCGGCTGGATATCATCGCCTGGCCCGGCTACATCGAACGCGGCCAGTCCGACAAAAACTACGACTGGGTCACCCAGTTTGAAAAGCAAACCGGCTGCGCGGTGAACGTGAAGACCGCCGCCACCTCCGATGAAATGGTCAGCCTGATGGCCAAGGGCGGCTACGATCTGGTGACCGCCTCCGGCGACGCCTCGCTGCGCCTGATCTTCGGCAAGCGGGTGCAGCCGATCAACACCGCGCTGATCCCGAACTGGAAGAACATCGATCCGCGCCTGCTGAACGGCGCCTGGTACACCGTGGACGGCAAAACCTACGGCACGCCGTACCAGTGGGGGCCGAACCTGCTGATGTACAACACCAAAACCTTCCCGACGCCGCCGGACAGCTGGGCGGTGATCTTCCAGCAGCAGAACCTGCCGGACGGCAAGAGCAACCAGGGCCGGGTGCAGGCTTACGACGGCCCGATCTACATCGCCGACGCGGCGCTGTTCCTGAAGGCCACCCAGCCACAGCTCGGCATCAGCGATCCTTATCAGCTCAACGAAGAGCAGTATCAGGCGGCGCTGAAGCTGCTGCGCAGCCAGCACGCGCTGATCCACCGCTACTGGCACGACACCTCGGTGCAGATGAGCGACTTTAAAAACGAAGGCGTGGTGGCCTCCAGCGCCTGGCCGTATCAGGCCAACGCCCTGAAGGGCGAGGGGCAGCCGATCGCCACCGTGTTCCCGAAAGAGGGCGTGACCGGCTGGGCGGACACCACCATGCTGCATGCCGACGCCAAGCACCCGAGCTGCGCCTACCAGTGGATGAACTGGTCGCTGGAGCCGAAGGTGCAGGGCGACGTGGCGGCCTGGTTCGGATCGGTGCCGGCTTCACCGGCGGGCTGCAAGGCCAGCGCGCTGCTGGGTGAGAAGGGCTGCGAAACCAACGGCTTCAACCAGTTCGACAAAATCGCCTTCTGGAAAACGCCGCAGGCGCAGGGCGGCAAGTTCGTGCCGTACAGCCGCTGGACCCAGGATTACATCGCCATCATGGGCGGCCGCTAAGCCGCGGGGCGCAGCCCGCTGCGCCCGAATTACATCAGTATGGAGCACAGAAAATGACCATTGCCGTGCAATTCATCGATGTTTCGCGGACTTTCGGCGATGTTCGCGCCGTGGATCGGGTATCCATCGACATTCAGGACGGGGAATTCTTCTCCATGCTCGGGCCGTCCGGCTCGGGCAAAACCACCTGCCTGCGCCTGATCGCCGGCTTTGAACAGCTCACTTCCGGCTCGATTCGCATCCACGGCCAGGAAGCCGCCAACCTGCCGCCGTATCAGCGCGACGTGAACACCGTGTTTCAGGATTACGCACTGTTCCCGCACATGTCGGTGCTGGAAAACGTCGCCTACGGCCTGATGGTGAAGGGCGTCGCCAAACGCGAGCGGCTGGCGCGGGCGCAAGAGGCGCTGGAGAGCGTGGCGCTCGGTTTCGTTGCCGAACGCAAGCCGGCGCACCTGTCGGGCGGCCAGCGGCAGCGCGTGGCGTTGGCGCGCGCGCTGGTCAATCGGCCGCGGGTGCTGCTGCTGGACGAACCGCTCGGCGCGCTGGATCTCAAGCTGCGCGAGCAGATGCAGGGCGAGCTGAAGAAGCTGCAGCGCCAGCTGGGCATCACCTTTATCTTCGTCACCCACGATCAAAGCGAAGCGCTGTCGATGTCCGATCGGGTGGCGGTGTTCAATAACGGCCGCATCGAACAGGTGGATACGCCGCGCGAGCTTTACATGCGGCCGAAGACGCCGTTCGTCGCCGAGTTCGTCGGCACCTCCAACGTGGTGCGCAGCGAGCTGGCGCAGCGCCTGCTCGGCGAAAGCCGGACCTTCTCGATCCGGCCGGAACATATCCGCCTGCTGGAGCACGGCGGCGCGGCGCAGGACGAGATCCAGGTGCAGGGCACGCTGCAGGAAATCCATTACCAGGGTGCGGCCACGCGGTATGAAATCGCGCTGAACGGCGGCGAAAAGCTGCTGGTCAGCCAGGCCAATCCGCAGTGGATCGCCGAAGGGCAACAGCGGCAGATCGGCCAGCCGATCGTCGCCTGCTGGCCGCGCGCGGCGATGGTACCGCTGCTGGAGGAGAGGTGAGATGGACATGAGCATCGATTCCCCCTCGGCGCGCGGCGGTACCGTGCGCGCGCTGTCGACCTGGCTTTATCGCCGGCCGACGCTGTATCTGCTTTTGCTGCTGGTGCCGCCGCTGCTGTGGTTCGGCGCGGTGTACCTCGGTTCGCTGCTGACGCTGCTGTGGCAAGGATTTTACACCTTCGACGATTTCACCATGGCGGTGACGCCGGATCTGACCTTCGCCAACCTGGCGGCGCTGTTCAACCCGTCCAACTACGACATCATCCTGCGCACGCTGACCATGGCGGTGCTGGTGTCGCTGGCCAGCGCGGCGCTGGCGTTCCCGATCGCCTATTACATGGCGCGCTACACCAGCGGCCGCGTCAAGGCGTTCTTTTACATCGCGGTGATGATGCCGATGTGGGCCAGCTATATCGTTAAAGCCTATGCCTGGACCCTGCTGCTGGCGAAAGACGGCGTGGCGCAGTGGTTCCTGCAGCACCTGGGGCTGGAGCCGCTGTTGGCTTCGCTGCTGACGGTGCCCGGCGTCGGTGGCAACACGCTGTCGACCTCGGGGCTGGGGCGTTTTCTGGTGTTCGTCTATATCTGGCTGCCGTTCATGATCCTGCCGATCCAGGCAGCGCTGGAGCGCCTGCCGCCCTCGCTGCTGCACGCCTCGGCGGATCTGGGCGCGCGGCCGGCGCAGACCTTCCGCCACGTCATTTTGCCGCTGGCGGTACCGGGCATCGCCGCCGGATCGATCTTCACCTTCTCGCTGACGCTGGGCGACTTTATTGTGCCGCAGCTGGTGGGGCCGCCGGGCTATTTCATCGGCAGCATGGTGTACGCCCAGCAGGGTGCGATCGGCAATATGCCGATGGCCGCGGCCTTTACGCTGGTGCCGATCGTCCTGATCGCCATTTACCTTTCCATCGTCAAACGTCTGGGGGCTTTCGATGCACTCTGAACGCGCGCCCTTAGGGCTGAAGCTGGCCGCCTGGGGCGGACTGATCTTCCTGCATTTCCCGTTGGCGATCATCGCCATCTACGCCTTCAACACCGAGGATGCCGCCTTCAGCTTCCCGCCGAAGGGCTTCACGCTGCACTGGTTCAACGTTGCCGCCGGGCGGCAGGACATCATCGATGCGGTGCTGCTGTCGGCGCAGATCGCCTGCCTGGCGACCGCCATCGCGCTGGTGCTCGGTACGCTGGCGGCGGCGGCGCTGTATCGGCGCGATTTCTTCGGCAAGGACAGCATTTCGCTGCTGTTGCTGCTGCCGATCGCACTGCCGGGGATCGTCACCGGTCTGGCGCTGCTGGCGGCGTTCAAGGCGCTGAACATCGAGCCGGGTATCCTGACTATCGTCGTCGGCCATGCGACGTTTTGCGTGGTGATCGTGTTCAACAACGTCATCGCCCGGTTCCGCCGCACCTCGTACAGCCTGATCGAAGCGTCGATGGATCTCGGCGCCGACGGCTGGCAAACCTTCCGTTACGTGATCTTGCCGAACCTCGGCTCGGCGCTGCTGGCCGGGGGCATGCTGGCGTTCGCGCTGTCGTTCGATGAAATCATCGTGACCACCTTTACCGCCGGCCACGAGCGCACGCTGCCGCTGTGGCTGCTGAACCAGCTCGGTCGCCCGCGCGACGTGCCGATCACCAACGTGGTGGCGCTGTCGGTAATGCTGTTGACCATGCTGCCGATCCTCGGCGCTTACTACCTGACCAAAGGTGGGGAAAGCGTCGCCGGCAGCGGCAAATAATTTCCTTACCCGACCTCTGATAAAAGGATAACCCTATGCAAAGCCAACTGTTGATTGACGGCCAACTGGTGAATGGCCAGGGCGCGACCCAGCCGGTGTATAACCCGGCGACCGGCGAAGTGATTGCGCAGGTGGCGGAGGCCAGCCCGGAGCAGGTCGATCGCGCGGTGCTGGCGGCGGACGCCGCGTTCGCCGCCTGGGGGCAAACCACGCCGAAGGCGCGCGCCGAGCATCTGCTCAAGCTGGCGGATCTGATCGACGAGCATGCCGAGACTTTCGCCAGGCTGGAGTCGCTCAACTGCGGCAAACCTTATCACTGCGTGTTGAACGACGAACTGCCGGCGGTGGCCGACGTGTTTCGCTTCTTCGCCGGGGCCAGCCGCTGCCTGACCGGCATGGCGGCCGGCGAGTATCTGGCCGGGCATACCTCGATGATCCGCCGCGATCCGCTCGGCGTGGTGGCCTCGATCGCGCCGTGGAACTACCCGCTGATGATGGCGGCCTGGAAACTGGCGCCGGCGTTGGCGGCGGGCAACTGCGTGGTGATCAAGCCGTCGGAGCAGACGCCGCTGACCACTTTCAAACTAGCCGAACTGGCCGCCGGGCTGTTCCCGCCGGGCGTGCTCAACGTGCTGTTCGGCCGCGGCGCAAGCGTCGGCGATCGGCTGACCGGGCATGACAAGGTGCGCATGGTGTCGCTGACCGGCTCGATCGCCACCGGCGAGCACATCATCGCCCACACCGCCGCCGGCATTAAGCGCACCCATATGGAGCTGGGCGGCAAGGCGCCGGTGCTGGTGTTTGACGACGCCGATCTGCAGCAGGTGGTGGACGGCATTCGCGGCTTCGGTTTCTACAACGCCGGGCAGGATTGCACCGCCGCCTGCCGCATCTACGCGCAGAAAAGCATTTATCCCGAGCTGGTGAAGCGGCTGGGCGAGGCGGTGGCCAGCCTGAAGATCGGTGCGCCGGACGACGAGAGCACCGAGCTGGGGCCATTGATCACCGCCCAGCATCTGGAGCGGGTCGCCGGTTTTGTCGAGCGCGCCAAAGCGTTGCCGCACATGCAGGTGGTGACCGGCGGCGAGAAGGTGAAAGGACCGGGTTACTACTTCCAGCCGACGCTGCTGGCCGGCGCGCGCCAGGAGGATGAGATCGTGCAGCGCGAGGTGTTCGGCCCGGTGGTGACGGTGACGCCGTTCGACGACGAAGAGCAGGTGCTGGCCTGGGCGAACGAATCCAACTACGGGCTGGCGTCTTCCGTGTGGACCCGCGACGTGGGCCGCGCGCATCGCTTAAGCGCCCGCCTGCAATACGGCTGCACCTGGGTGAACACCCACTTCATGTTGGTGAGCGAAATGCCGCACGGTGGCCAGAAACTGTCCGGCTACGGCAAGGACATGTCGATGTACGGGTTGGAGGATTACACCGCCATTCGTCATGTGATGTTCAAACATTGATTTTACAATAATTATCCGCACAATAGCGCGGCCTTCGGGCCGGCCCCGGCCGGCCGATGATAATAAAAATTGAAAGGAAGCCTATATGGGTATCACCAGACGCGATTTTCTCAACGGGGTGGCGATCACCATCGCCGCCGGGTTGACGCCGCTGCAAATCTTGCGCGCGTCGCCGCAAACCGCCAATCAAACCCTGTACTACCCGCCGGCGCTGACCGGGCTGCGGGGTAACCATCCGGGCTCGTTCGAGCATGCGCACCAGCTGGGGCGCGACGGTAAAACCTTTGATTTCGGCAGCGTACCCGCCGTTGAAGAGTTCGATCTGGTGGTGGTCGGCGCCGGCATCAGCGGGCTGGCGGCCGCCTGCTTCTGGCAGCAGCTGAAAGGCGAGCAGCAGCGCATTTTGCTGATCGACAACCATGACGACTTCGGCGGCCACGCCAAGCGCAACGAATTCAACACCGACGACGGCATGCTGCTCGGCTACGGCGGCAGCGAATCGCTGCAGTCGCCGCGCTCCAACTTCAGCCCGGTGGCGATGGGGCTGCTGCGCAAGCTCGGCGTCGATATCGACCAACTGGAGCAGGCTTTTGACACCACTTTCTACCCGGATCTGAACCTGAGCCGCGGGGTTTACTTCGATCGCAAGAACTTCGGCGTCGACAAGGTGGTGAGCGGCGATCCGGGCCGCACGGTGGCGGACGACATTCCGCGCGATCGCCTCAACGGCCGCTCTTATGAAGCGTTCATCGGTGATTTCCCGCTGCCGGAAAGCGATCGCCAGGCGCTGATCGCACTGCATACGGTGGAGAAAGATTATCTGCCGGAGATGACGCTGGAGCAGAAGGTCGAGTGGCTCGATACCCACAGCTACACCCAGTTCCTGCGTGAAAAAGTGGGCCTGAGCGAGCTGGCGATCCGTTATTTCCAGCAGACCACCAACGACTTCCAGGCGGTGGGCATCGACGGCACGTCGTGCAGCGATGCGCGCATCTGCGATCTGCCGGGCCTCGGCGGCATGAATCTGCCGCCGCTGGACGAAGAGTCGCAGGCGGATCTCGACGATCCTTACGTGTTCCACTTCCCGGACGGCAACGCCACGCTGACGCGCCTGATGGTGCGCAAGCTGATCCCGGCGGTGGCGCCGGCCGGCAAAGACATGAACGACGTGGTGCTGGCCAAATTTGACTACAGCCAGCTCGATCGGCCGGAGTCGCCGGTGAAGCTGCGTTTGAACAGCACCGGGCTGCACGCGGCCAACGTCGGCGACAAGGTGGAAGTCACCTACATGACCGGCGAGAAGATGACCAAGGTGCGCGCCGGGCAGGTGGTGATGGCCGGCTACAACATGATGATTCCGTACCTGGTGCCGGAGATGTCGCACGAGCAGCAGGAGGCGCTGAAGCAGAACGTCAAGGCGCCGTTGGTGTACAGCAAAGTGGTGATCCGCAACTGGCAACCGTTCATCAAGCTAGGCGTGCACGAAATTTATTCGCCGGCCGCGCCGTACAGCCGCGTGAAGCTGGACTACCCGGTGAGCATGGGCGGGTATCAGCACCCGCGCGATCCGGATCGGCCAATCGGCCTGCATATGGTGTACGTGCCGACGCTGCCGGGCAGCGGCCTCAGCCCGCGCGAGCAGTCGCGCAAAGGGCGCGCGCTGCTGCTGGGCACGCCGTTCGAGGTGCATGAGCAGATGATCCGCGAACAGCTGCAGGGCATGCTGGGCGAGGCGGGTTTCGACCATCAGCGCGATATTCAGGCGATCACCGTCAACCGCTGGTCGCACGGTTATTCCTACTTCCTCAACGGGCTGTTTGACGATGAAGAAGAAGCCAAGAAAATCATCGAAACGGCGCGGCAGCCGATCGGCAAGATCGTTATCGCCAACTCCGATTCTGACTGGAGCCCGTACGCCAACTCGGCGATCGATCAGGCGTGGCGCGCGGTGAACGAACTGGCCTACGGCAAGGTTGCCGCCAAGGAGGGAGCATGAGTCTGCGTTCGCTGTACCTGTTGAGCCTGCTGGCGGCCGGCGGCTCGGCCCAGGCGATGTCGGCCGGGGAATATGTCGCCAAGGCCGGCGACTGCACCGCCTGCCACACCGCGCCGGGCGGCGCTGAACTGGCGGGAGGCATGAAGTTCCCGACGCCGCTCGGGGCTATCTACGCCACCAACATCACGCCGGACAAGCTGCACGGCATCGGTGCCTATTCGTTCGAAGAGTTCGATCGCGCCATGCGCCAGGGGGTGGCCAAAGACGGTCACCGGCTTTACCCGGCGATGCCGTATACCTCGTACGCCAAAATGAGCGCGGAAGACATGCGCGCCCTGTATGACTACCTGATGAATGAGGTGCCGGCGCAGAACGTCGCCAACCGGGACAGCGACATCAGCTGGCCGCTGTCGATGCGTTGGCCGCTGGCGGTGTGGAACCAGTTGTTCCACGACGACCAGCCGTATCAGGCAGATCCGCAGCAAAGCGCCGAGTGGAACCGCGGCGCCTACCTGGTACAGGGCGCGGGCCATTGCGGCAGCTGCCACACGCCGCGCGGCTGGGCGATGCAGGAGAAGGGGCTGGACGGTAAGGAACCGGTGTTCCTGAGCGGCGCCGAGCTGGACGGCTGGTACGCCTCCAATCTGCGCGGTCTGCCGCCGGAAGAGGTGACGGCGCTGCTGAAAACCGGCCGCAGCCGCCATGCGGCGGTCGCCGGGCCGATGAGCGAGGTGGTGACCCACAGCACGCAGTATCTCAGCGACGGCGATCTGAACGCCATCGCGGTGTACCTGCGCAGCCTGGCACCGGAAACCGCCGCCAAAGCCGCTGCGCCAGCCACGCAGGCGGATAACCCGGGCGGAAAGGCGACCTATGCGATGTACTGCTCGACCTGCCACGGCAATAAGGGGGAGGGCACTGACTTCGCCATTCCGGCGCTGGCGGGCAATGCCACGGTAACGGCGGACAATCCGCTGACCGCGCTGCGGGTGGTGCTGGAGGGGGCGCATACGCCGATCACGCAGCAGGCGATGGCGTTTGACATGCCGGCTTATGGCTGGGCGTTGAACGATCGGCAGGCGGCCGATCTGATGAGCTACCTGCGGGGAAGCTGGGGCAACCAGGCGGCGCCGGTGACGGTGCAGCAGGTGCAGGACGCGCGTCAACTGCAGGCGAAATGAAGAGGGAGCGCGGTCTGACGGCCGCGCTCCGCACGCATTACAGCACCTTATGCGGGCCGAAGCATTCGTAGTGGATGCGTTCGGCCTCTACGCCCATCTCCAGCAGCTGTTTGCCCACGAACTGCATGAAGGCCACCGGACCGCAGAAGTAATAGTGCATCTGCGGATCGGCCAGGCTGCCTTGCAGCGCGCTCAAATCCATCAATCCGCGGCTGTGGTAGTCGCGGCCTTCCACGTCATCGGCACCCGGCTCGCGGTACCACACATGGCGGCTCAGATTCGGCATACGCCCGGCAATATCCGCTACCTCATCGGCAAAGGCGTGCACGCTGCCGTTTTCCGCCGCGTGCAGCCAGTGGACCTGCGCCTGATGCTGGTTGTCGTGCAGGGTGTTGAGCATGCCGAGCATCGGGGTTTGGCCGACGCCGGCGGAGATCAGCGCCACCGGCGTGGTCGGCGCCACGTCGAGGAAGAAGTCGCCGTGCGGCGGGGCGATGTCGATCACGTCGCCTTCCTGCGCCTGCTGGTGCAGGTAGTTGGACACTTTCCCCTGATCTTCGCGCTTCACCGCGATGCGGTAGAACTCGCCGTTCGGCGAGGTGGTCAGCGAGTACTGGCGAATTTCCTGATGCTCCAGGCTGTCGTGCTTGATGTAGACCGCCAGGTATTGCCCCGGTTTGAAGTCCGCCACCCGGCCGCCGTCCACCGGCGCCAGCACGAAGCTGCAGATCACGTCGCTCTGCGGCTGTTTCTTCAGGATGCGGAACGCGCGCAGATCGCGCCAGCCGCCGTTGTCGGTTTCGCTCTGCTGATAAATCTGCTCTTCACGCTGGATAAATACGTTGGCCAGCACGCCGTAGGCTTTGCCCCAGGCGTCCAGGACTTCCTGACCCGGGCTGAACATTTCGTCCAGCGTCGCCAGCAGGTGACCGCCGACGATGTTGTACTGCTCCGGCTGGATATTGAAGCTGGTGTGCTTCTGCGCGATGCGCTCCACCGCCGGCAGCAGCGCCGCCAGGTTCTCGATGTTGGCGGCATAGGCGCAGATGGCGTCGAACAGCGCCTGACGCTGATCGCCGTTGCGCTGGTTGCTCATGTTGAAAATGTCTTTCAATTCCGGGTTGTGCGCGAACATGCGATCGTAAAAGTGGGCGGTCAGCTTCGGCCCGGTCGCAGCCAGCAGGGGAAGGGTGGATTTCACGGTGGCGATGGTTTGGCTATCCAGCATGGAAGCGCTCCTTGGGTTGGGATCTTGACGATAATTGTAATGATGTATTTTAAATGCATCTTATTGGGTTCCGCGTCGCTTGTAAATACCCTTGTTTTCGTTGCGGTGTTCTTCGGGCGTCGATCGCGCTCACAGAACATGAAAAAAGCGCATCGTTCGCATGAGGAAATGTCCGTTGATAAACGGCGGCGTTTCGCGGATCAAAGCCTTGCGCCACCTTATGCCAATCGTTTGCGTAAAAACCTCTGTCAAGACCTATCTTCGGTGGGGCGAAACGGTTTACACTGTGGCCCAGAACCCAAACGGGTAGTTATTTGGTGATTTTTTAGTTAGCTGATTTAAGTCAGGAGATGCCGGATGTTAAAGCGTGAAATGAACATTGCCGATTACGATGCGGAACTGTGGCGTGCCATGGAGCAGGAAGTGGTGCGTCAGGAAGAGCACATCGAGCTGATCGCGTCTGAGAACTACACCAGCCCGCGCGTGATGCAGGCTCAGGGTTCCCAGCTGACCAACAAATACGCTGAAGGCTATCCGGGCAAGCGTTACTACGGCGGCTGCGAATACGTGGATATCGTTGAGCAGCTGGCTATCGATCGCGCCAAAGAATTGTTCGGCGCCGATTACGCCAACGTGCAGCCGCACTCCGGCTCCCAGGCTAACTTCGCCGTGTACACCGCGCTGCTGCAGCCGGGCGACACCATTCTGGGCATGAACCTGGCGCACGGCGGCCACCTGACCCACGGTTCCCCGGTCAACCTGTCCGGCAAACTGTATAACGTGGTGCCTTACGGCATCGACGACAAAGGTCAAATCGACTATGACGATCTGGCCAAGCAGGCGCAAACCCACAAGCCGAAAATGATCATCGGCGGCTTCTCCGCTTACTCCGGCGTGGTTGATTGGGCCAAAATGCGCGAAATCGCCGACAGCATCGGCGCTTACCTGTTCGTCGACATGGCGCACGTAGCGGGCCTGATCGCCGCCGGCGTGTACCCGAACCCGGTACCGCACGCGCACATCGTCACCACCACCACCCACAAAACCCTGGCGGGCCCGCGCGGCGGCCTGATCCTGGCGAAGGGCGGCGACGAAGAGCTGTACAAGAAGCTGAACTCCGCCGTGTTCCCTGGCGGCCAGGGCGGCCCGCTGATGCACGTGATCGCCGGCAAGGCGGTGGCGCTGAAAGAAGCGATGGAGCCTGAGTTCAAGGTTTACCAGCAGCAAGTGGCGGTCAACGCCAAGGCGATGGTGGAAGTGTTCCTGCAGCGCGGCTACAAAGTGGTCTCCGGCGGCACCCATAACCACCTGTTCCTGCTGGATCTGGTCGACAAAAACCTGACCGGTAAAGAAGCGGATGCTGCCCTGGGCCGCGCCAACATCACCGTCAACAAAAACAGCGTGCCGAACGATCCGAAGAGCCCGTTCGTTACCTCCGGCGTGCGTATCGGCACCCCGGCCGTGACCCGTCGCGGCTTCAAAGAGGCCGACGTGCGCGAACTGGCCGGTTGGATCTGCGATGTGCTGGACAACATCAACGATGAAGCCACCATCGAACGCACCAAGAAGAAAGTGCTGGATATCTGCGCCCGCCTGCCGGTTTACGCATAATCCCGCTTTCGCCCGACAAAACCCGCTGCGGCGGGTTTTTTTATGCCCGCCAGCAGCAAACTGTGAACTGTCTGGCACTCTAACGCATTGAAGTGGAATGACGATTGCGGGGCGGTGTGAGCTCTGTCAAAGTATTGCCCTCACTCCGGAGGGATCATGGTTCTGCAATCAACGCGTTGGCTCGCTCTCAGTTATTTCACCTACTTCTTTTCCTATGGCATCTTCTTACCGTTCTGGGGCGTATGGCTGAAAGGCGAGGGCATCGCACCCGAAACCATCGGCATGTTGCTCGGCGCCGGCTTGGTGGCCCGCTTCCTCGGCAGTTTACTGATTGCACCCCGCGTTAAAGATCCCTCTCATTTAGTCTCCGCCCTGCGCCTGCTGGCGCTGCTGACCCTGGCCTTCGCGGTCGGCTTTTGCTTCGGCAACGGCTGGGGCTGGCTGATGCTGGTGATAGCGGGGTTCAACCTGTTCTTCTCGCCGCTGGTGCCGCTGACCGACGCGCTGGCCGGCACCTGGCAAAAGCAGATCCGTATGGACTACGGCCGGGTAAGGCTGTGGGGCTCGCTGGCGTTCGTCATCGGCTCGGCGCTGACCGGGCAGCTGGTGGCGGTGTGGGGCCATAACGCCATTCTTTACAGCCTGATCTTCAGCGTGTTGGCGATGCTGCTGGGCATGTTGCTGAAGCCGAGCGTCATGCCGCAGGGCGAAGCGCGCACGCACAGCGGAGCTGAGCGCTCGCTGTGGGCACTGCTGAAAGAAGGGCCGGTCTGGCGCTTCCTGCTGTGCGTCACGCTGCTGCAGGGGGCGCATGCCGGCTACTACAGCTTCGGTTCCATTTACTGGCAGGAAGCCGGCTATTCGGCCTCGACCATCGGCTATCTGTGGTCGCTCGGCGTAGTGGCGGAGGTGATTATTTTCGCCAGCAGCAACGTGCTGTTCCGCCGCTGGAATGCGCGCAACCTGCTGTTGCTCTCCGCCTGCTGCGGCGTGCTGCGCTGGAGCCTGATGGCCTACAGCACCGAGCTGGGCTGGCTGCTGCTGATCCAGATCCTGCACTGCGGCACCTTCACCGTCTGCCATCTGGCGGCGATGCGCTTTATCGCCGCACGCCAGGGACAAGAGGTGATCCGGCTGCAGGCGGTGTATTCGGCGCTGGCGATGGGCGGCGGCATCGCCGTCATGACGGTCATTGCCGGGTTCCTGTTCGAACATTGGCAGGGCGGGGTATTCTGGGTGATGGCGGCGGTCGCGGTGCCGGCCTTGTTCATCCGGCCGCCGGCGGTCAGCGTCAGCCGCTGATTAAGGGGCTTCCAGCAGCGCGCGGATCGCCTGGCGCTGCCGGGTTTCCAGCGGCAGTTCGGTATAGATCAGCGGCGGGTGCGGATCGCTGTGCACCGCCGCATAAGGGGTGATCACCAGCATGACGCCCTGTGGCGAACCGCCGCGCAGATAGTCGCTCAGCGGCAGGTACTTGATGTTCAGCGGCAGCAGCGTGAGCTCGCGGATCTGGTATTCCACTTCTTCTTCCAACTGCGGGTTGTCCAGCGTCAGCAGCAGCACCTGTTTTTCTTGCAGCGCGTTGTCCTGCATCAGCCAGGCGCCGAAGCTGATGGCCACCAGGCCGGCCTCCTCATTGGAAAAATGCACGCCGTATTCCTGCTCCAGCGGTTTCAGCGCTTCCTGCGTGGTGCGCATCAGCCGCGGGTATTTGCGCACCACTTCTTCCAGCAGCATATTGTCGATGCCGATGGCGAAACGGCAGCGCTCCAGCGCCGGCGCCAGATGGGCAAACAGCTGGCTGACCAGCTCCGTTTTGCTGCTGAAGGCCATGCCGGAAAGTTGCTGGAAGCGCTCGACCATGCTGTCGATGGCCGTCATCAGCCGCTGTTCCTGCGCGGAGTCGTTGCTGTGGTAGCTGTGATTTTTCAACATGGTAAACGTCAGCGCCAAAAAATCGCGCTCGTCTGCCTGCGGCGGCTGATTAAACAGCCGGTTGCAGGCCTGATGCAGCCAGGCGGCGGCCTGCTGCTCCGGTTTTTGCCGCAGCCAGTCACGCTGAACGGCGTCGAAACGCGGATGCTGCCGCAGGCGATTTTGCCAGGCGCAGTAGAGCAGATAATGCTGCAGGAATTGGCGGTCGCGTGCATCGAAGCGGCGGTTGAGCAGCGGCTCGCAGGCATCGATCGCCTCTGCCAGCGCAGACGCCGGGGCGGCATCGGCCGCCAGCGCGTGCCGCAGGCGCGGGGCGAAATCGCCTTCAACGAATTGCGGGCTGCAGCGCAGGGCCCGCCGCAGCCAATGGATCAGGCACAGGCGCTGGTCGAGCGTGCTGCCCCGCAGTTGGTAACCACAATCGTGATCGACGGCGATCTCCAGGTGGTGGAAACGCTGGATTTCACTGGCCACCTCGGCTATATCTTGCCGGGTTATCGGGGGGGCGACGCCGTTGATTCGGCTCAGGGTCTCCAGCTGTAACTCGGGCTCCGGCGTGTACAGCATCAGCAGCAGATGGCAGCGCCGTTGTTGTCCGGAGAGCTCGGGCACGGGAGAGGTGTCCAGGCTCATTATCACCTTCCGGCATAAAAGGTTGCGATTATGCCTAAGCATAGCAAAAGGCTTTGTAATGGCAGGGTTACCGCGCGGCTTTTACTTCGGCTTACAACTTTCGTCACAAATATCGCCGGGAGAGGCGGGCCGTTCGGTATTTATTTGTGTTACGTTATAACAAATGCAGGTAAGACAGGATAATGATGAAGTTACGTCGTCTTTTGGCTGCCTTCGGCGCCGTGTTCAGCGCCGGTGCGATCGCGCATCCGCACAGCTTTATCGACATGAATACCACCTTCGTCGCCAAAGACCAGCGGCTGGTCGGCCTGAAAATGGTGTGGGTGATGGATGAAATCACCTCGGCGGATCTGCTCTACGATGCGAAAAACGCCAAGAGCGATTCGGAAGTGTGGAAAAAGCTGGCGGCGGAAGTGATGGCCAACGTGCTGGGGCAGCACTATTTCACCGATCTTTACCGCGACGGCAAGCCGGTGAAATACCTGAACTTGCCCAGCGAATATCACCTGTCGCGCCAGGGCAATCAGGCGGTGCTGGAGTTCGTGCTGCCGTTGGCCGAGCCACAGCCGCTGGCGGGCAAGCCGTTCGAACTTTCTACTTACGATCCGACTTATTTCGTGGATATGACCTATAAAGACCAAAATGCGCTGCATCTGCCGCCGGAGATGGCGCAGCTGTGTAGCTATAAGCTGATGACGCCGAAGCCGAATGCGTCGCTGCAGGCCTATGCGCTGTCGCTCGACAAGAACGACTCGCCCGGTGAAGACTTGGCGCTGGGGCAGCAGTTCGCCCAGCGGGTGACGCTGCAATGTCGTTAAATTTCTCACCTCCGACGACGAGCCGACGCCACTGGGCCTTCGGCCTGTGGCCGCTGCTGCCGTTCACGCTGGCGTTGGCGGCCGCCGCGCTGCTGGCGTGGCACTATTGGCCGCAGTTGCTGATGCAGAGCGTGGTATGGCAAAAAGCGCTGCACCAGCAGATGGCGGGGCTGTTGCAGCAGGTGAAGGCCGCGCCGCAGCAGGCCGGGCTGGCGCTGATGCTGTTCAGCCTCGGTTATGGCGTCTTGCATGCGCTCGGCCCCGGCCACGGCAAAGTGGTGATCGCCACCTACCTGGCTACCCATCCGGCGCGGCTGAAAAGCAGCCTGAAGCTGACCTTCGCCGCCTCGCTGGTGCAGGGCGGGGTAGCGATCGCGCTGGTCACGCTGATGCTGGTGGTATTGCAGCTCTCTTCGCGCCAGCTGCACCAAAGCAGCTTCTGGCTAGAGAAGGGCAGCTTTATTCTGGTGATGCTGCTTGGCGTGCTGCTGAGTTGGCGCGCGCTGAAACGCCTGTTTGCGGCGATCAAGGCGATGCGTCCGGCGCCGGCGCTGCGCATCAATAGCCTGACGCCGCTGGCGGCGGATCATGTGCACAGCGCCCACTGCGGCTGCGGCCACCGGCATTTGCCGAGCGACAGCGAGCTGCAGGCGGGAAGCGACTGGCGCACTCAGGCCGCCATCGTGCTGGCGATGGGCATGCGCCCCTGTTCGGGGGCGATTTTGGTGCTGCTGTTCTCCAAGGTGATCGGCGTGTTCGGCTGGGGAGTGATCTCCGCGCTGGCGATGGCGTTCGGCACTTCGTTGACCATCTCGATGCTGGCGCTGCTGGTGCATTACAGCCGCCGGCTGGCGGTGCGTCTCAGCCGTTCGCGCGCGCCCGCCGCCTGGAGCGCGGTGGCCTGGGGGGCATTGGCGCTGGCCGGCGGCCTGATCCTGTTGGCTGCGGGGCTGTTGCTGTACGTCAGCGCGCAGCCGGAATTCGGCGGCGGCATCCGGCCCTTCTCCCGCTAACGGGCATAAAAAAAGCGCTGCATCGGCAGCGCTTTTTTTTCGATTCGCTTCTGGCGATTAACGCTTCAGCGCTTCGCTCAGTTCTTCACGCATGGTGGCCAGCATGGCTTTCACTACGCGCGGGTTGCCTGCAACCACGTTGCCGGAGCTGAAGTGGTTGTGGCCACCGACGAAGTCGGTCACCAGGCCGCCGGCTTCACGCACCAGCAGTTCGCCCGCGGCGAAATCCCACGGCTTCAGGCCGATTTCGAAGAACCCGTCTACGCGGCCGGCGGCCACATAGGCCAGATCCAGCGCGGCGGAACCGGTGCGGCGGAAGTCTGCACACTGGGTGAACAGTTTGCCGACGATGTTGATGTAAGGCGTTGCGTGCTGCTTGACCTTGAACGGGAAGCCGGTCGCCAGGATGGTGCCATCCAGATCTTTGGCGTTGGTGCCGCGCAGGCGGTAACCGTTGAGCTGTGCGCCCTGGCCGCGAGTGGCGGTGAACAGTTCGTTGCGCATCGGATCGTAAACCACGGCCACTTCAGTACGGCCTTTGATGCGTACGGCGATGGAAACGGAGAAATGAGGGAAACGTTTGATGAAGTTTGCAGTGCCATCCAGTGGATCGATCACCCATTGCACATCGCGATCTTCGCCGATCAGCTCACCGCGTTCTTCGCTCACGATACTGTGTTGCGGATAAGACTTGCGGATGACGTCGATGATCAGATGCTCTGCATCGCGATCGACGTTGGTGACGAAGTCATTGGTCCCTTTCTGGCTCGCTTCTACAGCGTCCGGGGTTTCGTAGTTTTTGGCAATCAGGTTACCGGCCTTGCGCGCAGCGCGCACGGCGATAGTCAGCATCGGATGCATGGGTATCTTCCAACTAGGATGTTAAAGAACAGGAAACGGCGCGAAGTATAGCAGCTGTTCGGCAAATTGCCTATGGCTGTGTTAAGATGCTGCGATTTTCCGCCACGCTCAGAGTTTGTATGCTGCACAATATCCGCATTGTTCTGGTAGAGACTTCACATACCGGCAACATGGGCTCGACCGCCAGAGCCATGAAAACCATGGGTTTAACCAACCTTTATCTGGTTAATCCGCTGATCAAACCCGATTCTCAGGCCATCGCCCTGGCCGCCGGTGCCAGCGACGTGATCGGCAACGCCACTATCGTCGACACCCTCGATGACGCCATTGCCGGCTGTAGCCTGGTGGTGGGCACCAGCGCACGTTCTCGCACCTTGCCGTGGCCGATGCTGGAGCCGCGTGAATGCGGCGTGCGCGCGGTACACGAAGGCGAACACGCGCCGGTGGCGCTGGTGTTCGGCCGCGAACGCGTCGGGCTGACCAACGATGAACTGCAGAAGTGCCACTACCACGTCGCCATTCCGGCCAACCCGGACTACAGCTCGCTGAACCTGGCGATGGCGGTGCAGATCCTGGCGTACGAAGTGCGCGTGGCTTACCTCGATCGCCAACAGGCGGGCGCGCCGCAGCTGGAAGAGACGCCGTATCCGCTGGTGGACGACCTCGAGCGTTTCTATCAGCACCTGGAGCAGACGCTGCAGCGCACCGGCTTTATTCGCCCGTCCCATCCGGGGCAGGTGATGAGCCGCCTGCGTCGGCTGTTCACCCGTGCGCGCCCGGAAGGGCAGGAACTGAATATCCTGCGCGGCATGCTGACGTCGATCGAGAAACAGGATAAACATCAAGGTAATTAATTGATGTGGCATAACGGTGGGCGACAATAGTATTAGTTATCCAAAGGTTATAACATGTATTTTATATACCTTTGTTCTTGCTAAGTTCAAAACGTGCTAATACTTGAGTCAATTACTAGGTTAAATAGTTGACTGTTTTACTCAGGAATGTCAGACTTTCGGCCATATTTGACCAACAGGTAACCATTGAGCTATGAGACTGACATCCAAAGGCCGTTATGCCGTAACCGCTATGCTTGACGTAGCGCTGCATTCCCAGGAAGGGCCGGTACCACTGGCGGACATTTCCGAACGCCAGGGTATTTCGCTCTCTTATCTGGAACAATTATTCTCCCGTCTGCGCAAGAACGGCCTGGTGGCCAGCGTGCGTGGTCCGGGCGGTGGTTATCTGCTGGGTAAAGACGCGGGTGAGATCGCCGTTGGCGCTGTCATCACTGCCGTCGATGAATCGGTAGATGCAACCCGTTGCCAGGGCAAAGAAGGCTGTCAGGGCGGCGATCGCTGCTTGACCCACGCCCTGTGGCGCGATCTGAGCGAGCGCATCAGCGGGTTCCTGAACAACATTACGCTGGCAGAACTGGTCAATAACCAGGAAGTGCTGGTGGTGGCGGATCGTCAAAACAACGATACGCGCCGCACGGCCAACGGTCGTCCGCAAGAAACTATCAACGTTAATCTGCGCGCATAAGCAGCTGGCGAAATTTTTTTAGTTTTTGGAAGTGATGTACGGAGCACAAGAGCAATGAAATTACCGATTTATCTGGATTACTCAGCAACGACGCCGGTCGACCCGCGCGTTGCTGAGAAGATGATGCAGTTTTTGACCCTGGACGGCACTTTTGGCAACCCGGCTTCCCGTTCCCACCGTTTCGGTTGGCAGGCGGAAGAGGCGGTAGACATCGCCCGTAACCAAATCGCCGAACTGGTGGGCGCCGACCCACGCGAAATCGTCTTCACCTCCGGGGCGACCGAATCCGACAACCTGGCGATCAAAGGCGCTGCCAATTTCTACCAGAAAAAAGGCAAGCACATCATCACCAGCAAAACCGAACACAAAGCCGTGCTGGACACCTGCCGTCAGCTGGAGCGCGAAGGGTTTGAAGTGACCTACCTGGCGCCGCAGAGCAACGGCATCATCAGCCTGCAGGATCTCGAAGCGGCGATGCGCGATGACACCATTCTGGTCTCCATCATGCACGTCAATAACGAAATCGGCGTGGTGCAGGATATCGAAGCGATCGGCGAAATGTGCCGCGCGCGCGGTATCATCTACCACGTTGACGCCACCCAGAGCGTGGGCAAACTGCCTATCGATCTGAGCAAGCTGAAAGTCGACCTGATGTCGTTCTCCGGCCACAAAATCTATGGCCCGAAAGGCATCGGCGCGCTGTACGTGCGCCGCAAGCCGCGCATCCGCATCGAAGCGCAGGTACACGGCGGCGGTCACGAGCGCGGCATGCGTTCCGGCACCCTGCCTGTCCACCAGATCGTCGGCATGGGCGAAGCTTACCGCATTGCCAAAGAAGAGATGACCGAAGAGATGGCGCGTCTGCGCACCCTGCGCGATCGTCTGTGGAACGGCGTGAAAGATATGGAAGAAGTGTATCTGAACGGCGATCTGGAGCACGGTGCACCGAACATCCTGAACGTCAGCTTCAACTACGTTGAAGGCGAGTCGCTGATCATGGCGCTGAAAGACCTGGCCGTTTCCTCCGGTTCAGCCTGTACCTCCGCCAGCCTCGAGCCGTCCTACGTGCTGCGCGCGCTGGGCATGAGCGATGAATTGGCGCACAGCTCGATCCGTTTCTCTCTGGGGCGTTTCACCACGGAAGAAGAGATCGACTACACCATTCAACTGGTGCGTAAATCCATCGGCCGTCTGCGCGATCTGTCCCCACTGTGGGAGATGTTCAAGCAGGGCGTGGACATCAACAGCATCGAATGGGCGCATCATTAATTCTCAGGTTTCAGGAGCAAGGTCATGGCTTACAGCGAAAAAGTAATCGATCATTATGAAAACCCGCGCAACGTGGGTTCTTTCGACAACGAAGATCCTACCGTCGGCAGCGGCATGGTAGGGGCGCCGGCCTGCGGCGACGTGATGAAGCTGCAGATCAAGGTTAACGATGAAGGCATCATCGAAGACGCGCGCTTTAAAACTTACGGCTGCGGTTCCGCCATCGCCTCCAGCTCGCTGGTGACCGAATGGATGAAAGGCAAGTCGCTCGATCAGGCTGAAGCGATCAAAAACACCCAGATCGCCGAAGAGCTGGAATTGCCGCCGGTCAAAATTCACTGCTCGATCCTGGCTGAAGACGCCATCAAAGCAGCGATTGCCGACTATAAGAGCAAGCATAGCGCCAAGTAATTTGTCTGAGTCGGCCCGGCTGCGCCGGGCTTTGATGTGAAGTGTGAGGTTGTGATGTCTATTACCATGAGCGACAGCGCTGCGCAGCGTGTTCAGGCGTTTTTGACGAACCGCGGCAAAGGTCTCGGCCTGCGTCTGGGAGTGCGAACTTCCGGCTGCTCCGGGATGGCGTACGTGCTGGAATTTGTTGACGAAGCCAACGATGACGACATCGTGTTTGAAGACAAAGGCATCAAGGTGATCATCGACGGCAAGAGCCTGGTCTACCTTGACGGCACCGAGCTTGATTTCGTTAAGGAAGGCCTGAACGAAGGCTTCAAGTTCAACAACCCGAACGTCTCAAGCGAATGCGGCTGCGGCGAGAGTTTCAACGTCTGACAGTCCATCGTGCTCCCCCGTTTCGGCGGGGGAACTTCATCCGCTAACGCCCAGAGCACGCTATGGATTACTTTACTTTATTCGGGCTGCCAGTTCGCTACACCGTGGACGGCAGCCTGCTTGCGTCCCGCTTCCAGGATCTGCAGCGCCAATTCCACCCCGATCGTTTCGCCAACCAGCCGGAGCGCGAACGCCTGATGGCGTTGCAGCAGGCGGCGACCATCAACGAAGCCTACCAGGCGCTGAAGCACCCGTTAAAACGCGCGGAGTATATGCTATCTTTGCACGGCTTCGATCTGGGCAACGAACAGCATACGATGCGCGACACCGCGTTCCTGATGGAACAGCTGGAGCTGCGCGAAGAGCTCGACGCCATTGAGCGCAAGCCGGAGGCGGAGCGCCTGCTGGCCGATTTCGGCGCGCGGCTGGCCGTCTCCATCAAACAGCGCAGCGCGCTGATGCTGCAGCAGTTGGACAGTGAACAGTGGGCGGACGCCGCCGACACCGTGCGCAAGCTGCGCTTTTTGGACAAACTCCAGCAACAGGTTGAACAACTCGAAGAAAAACTGCTGGGTTTTGAGTAACACCTTCTGATTCTGATTGTGGAAGCTTCAACATGGCCTTATTACAAATTAGTGAGCCTGGCCTCAGCGCCGCGCCGCACCAGCGACGTCTGGCCGCCGGCATCGACTTAGGCACCACCAACTCGCTGGTCGCCACGGTGCGCAGTGGGCAAGCGGAAACGCTGGCCGACGAACAGGGCCGCCATTTGCTGCCTTCGGTGGTGCATTATCAGGCGGACGCGCAGCGCGTCGGCTGGGAGGCGCGCCAACAGGCGGCGCAGGATCCGGCCAATACCGTCAGCTCCATCAAACGCATGATGGGCCGCTCGTTGGCGGACGTGCAGCAACGTTACCCGAACTTGCCTTATCAATTCCAGGCCAGCGACAACGGCCTGCCGCTGATCGTCACCGCCGCCGGCCCGGTTAACCCGGTCGGCGTCTCCGCCGATATCCTGCGGGCCCTGTCCGCGCGCGCGCAAGCGGCGCTGGAAGGCGAGCTGGATGGCGTGGTGATCACCGTTCCCGCCTACTTCGACGACGCGCAGCGCCAGGGCACCAAAGACGCGGCGCGTCTGGCCGGCCTGCACGTCCTGCGCCTGCTGAATGAACCGACCGCGGCGGCGATCGCCTACGGGCTGGATTCCGGCCAGGAAGGGGTGATCGCGGTTTACGATCTGGGCGGCGGCACCTTTGATATCTCCATTCTGCGCCTCAGCCGCGGCGTGTTCGAAGTGCTGGCCACCGGCGGCGATTCCGCGCTGGGCGGCGACGACTTCGATCACCTGCTGGCCGACTGGCTGCGCGAGCAGGCCGGCGTGGCCGATCGCAGCGACCACGGCGTGCAGCGCCAGCTGCTGGACGCCGCCATCGCCGCCAAAATCGCGTTGAGCGATGCCGACAGCGTGCGCGTCGAGGTGGCCGGCTGGCAGGGCGAGGTGACCCGCGCCCAGTTCGAAGCGCTGATCGCTCCGCTGGTGAAACGTACGCTGATGGCCTGCCGCCGCGCGCTGAAAGACGCCGGCGTCGCCGCCGACGAGGTGCTGGAAGCGGTGATGGTCGGCGGTTCCACCCGCGTGCCGCTGGTGCGTGAGCAGGTGGGGGCCTTCTTCGGCCGCACGCCGCTGACGTCGATCGATCCGGATAAAGTGGTCGCCATCGGCGCCGCGATCCAGGCCGACATCCTGGTGGGCAACAAGCCGGACAGCGACATGCTGCTGCTGGACGTGATCCCGCTGTCGCTGGGCCTCGAAACCATGGGCGGCCTGGTGGAGAAAGTGATCCCGCGCAACACCACCATTCCGGTGGCGCGCGCGCAGGAGTTCACCACCTTCAAAGACGGCCAGAGCGCGATGATGATCCACGTGCTGCAGGGCGAGCGTGAGCTGGTGCAGGATTGCCGTTCGCTGGCGCGCTTCACGCTGCGCGGCCTGCCGCCGCTGCCTGCCGGGGGGGCGCACATTCGCGTTACCTTCCAGGTGGATGCCGACGGTCTGCTGAGCGTCACCGCAATGGAGAAATCCACCGGCGTTGAAGCGTCGATCCAGGTCAAGCCGTCGTACGGCCTGTCGGACAGCGAAATCGCCGGCATGATCAAGGATTCGATGGCCAACGCGCAAAGCGACGTGGGCGCGCGCAAGCTGGCGGAGCAACGCGTGGAAGCCGCGCGGGTGCTGGAAAGCCTGCAGGGCGCGCTGGCCACCGACGCCGCGCTGCTGAGCGAGACGGAAAGCCAGGCGATCGCCGCCGCGACCCAGGCGTTGCAGCAGGCGGTGCAGGGGGAAGATCCCGCCGCTATCGAAGACGCCATCAAAACATTAGATGCACAAACGCAAGATTTTGCCGCGCGCCGCATGGACGCTTCCATTCGCCGCGCGCTGGCTGGCCATTCTGTGGATGAGGTTTAACCATGCCTAAAATTGTTTTCCTGCCCCATCAAGATCTTTGCCCGGAAGGGGCGGTTCTGGAAGCCGAAAAAGGGGAGTCGATCCTCAACGTTGCGCTGCGCAACGGCATTGAAATCGAGCACGCCTGCGAGAAATCCTGCGCCTGCACCACCTGCCACTGCATCGTACGTGAAGGCTTCGATTCGCTGGAAGAGAGCAGTGAGCTGGAAGACGACATGCTGGACAAAGCGTGGGGGCTGGAGCCGGAAAGCCGTCTGAGCTGCCAGGCGCTGGTCGCCGACGAAGATCTGGTGGTCGAAATGCCGCGCTACACCGTCAACCACGCGCGTGAGCATTAATTGTTAGCCGCAGCGCCAACCCGGAGATCATAATGGGACTGAAGTGGACCGACAGCCGAGAAATCGGCGAAGCCCTGTACGACCAATACCCGGACACCGATCCGAAAACCGTGCGTTTTACCGACATGCATCAGTGGATCTGCGATCTGGAAGAGTTCGACGACGATCCGCAGGCTTCCAACGAAAAAATACTGGAAGCGATCCTGCTGGTCTGGTTAGATGAAGCGGAGTAAATAGCGTAACGGGCTGCCATGGGCGGCCCGTTTATTTTGTATCCGACAAGATTAATAAAAGAATAATCCGGAGTAAGAAGGCTATGACAACAGAATTCATGCAGGTCACGCTGTCGCAACAACCTGCCGATGCCCGTTGGGGCGAAAAAGCGCTGCTCAGCACCAACGGCGAAGGGATGACCATCCACCTGACCGGCGCCGACAAGCTGGGCGCGATCCAGCGCGCGGGCCGCAAAATTGACGGTCAGGGCATCAAAAACGTCAAGCTGGCCGGCGACGGTTGGGACTTGGAAAACAGCTGGGCGTTTTGGCAGGGCTACCGCGGGCCGAAAGGGCAGCGCAACGTCGAATGGGCCGAGCTGCCGGAAGCCGCGCGTCAGGAGCTGGATAAGCGCCTGAAGATCGTAGACTGGGTGCGCGACACCATCAATATGCCGGCGGAAGAGCTGGGGCCGGAGCAGCTGGCGACCCGCGCCGTTGATCTGATGTGCGACGTCGGCTGTGATGCCGTCAGCTACCGCATCACCAAGGGCGAAGATCTGCGCGAGCAGAACTATGCCGGCATCCACACCGTCGGCCGCGGCTCCGAGCGCCCACCGGTGCTGCTGGCGCTCGACTTCAACCCGACCGGTAACCCGGACGCGCCGGTGTTCGCCTGCCTGGTCGGCAAGGGCATCACCTTCGATACCGGCGGTTATAGCCTGAAACAGAGCGCCTTTATGGATTCGATGAAGGCTGACATGGGCGGCGCGGCCACCATCACCGGCGCCCTGGCGTTGGCGGCGGCGCGCGGCCTGAAGCAGCGCGTGAAGCTGTACCTGTGCTGCGCCGACAACATGGTCAGCGGCAACGCTTTCAAACTGGGCGACATCATTCGCTACCGCAACGGCAAAACCGTTGAGGTGATGAACACCGATGCGGAAGGGCGCCTGGTGCTGGCCGACGGCCTGATCGACGCTTCTGAGCAGAACCCGCAGCTGATTATCGACTGCGCCACCCTGACCGGCGCGGCCAAAACTGCGGTCGGCAACGATTACCATGCGCTGTTCAGCTTCGACGACGCGCTGGCGCAGGAGCTGCTGAGCAGCGCCGCCGCCGAGCAAGAGCCGTTCTGGCGTCTGCCGCTGGCCGAGTTCCACCGCAGCCAGCTGCCGTCCAACTTCGCTGAGTTGAACAACGTGGCCGGCCCGGCCTACACCGCCGGCGCCAGCACCGCGGCGGCCTTCCTGTCGCACTTCGTCAAGAATTACCAGCAAGGCTGGCTGCACATCGACTGTTCCGCCACCTACCGCAAAGGCGCGGTGGAGCAGTGGTCGGCCGGCGCGACCGGTTTGGGCGTGCGTACCCTGGCCAATCTGCTGCTGAGCAAAGCCAAATAATTGAACGCCCGCTACGTCGGGCGCTAGAATGCGCATTATCTTCGGGGCCCAGCATGCTGGGCCTCGCTATTTGATCCCTGGAGTTTGCCATGAGTGCCCATCATCACGATGCCGCCCCGAGCGAGAACGAACTTGAACGCCTGCTGAAGCTGGCGGTGACGGAGCCGGCCCACCGCCCGGCGTTCTTCCGTGAATTGCTCGACGCCACGGTGCTGATCCTCGGCGACAGCGAGCAGGTGCAGCAGGGCGGCGACATCGCGCTGAACGCGGATACGCCGGTCAATATCCAGCATTGGGAGAAGCAGGACGGCGGCAGCATCATTCCGTTCTTCACCTCGCTGGAGGCATTGCAGAAGGCCGTTGAGGACGAACAGCCGTTTATCGCTATGCCGGCGCGGGTGCTGTTCGAAATCACCCAGGGCGCTGATCTGTTCCTCAACCCGAAGGCGGAATACGGCAAGGAGTTCTATCCGGAAGAGGTGGCGATGCTGCTGGCGACCGGCGGCATTGTCAAACCGGTGGAGCATTACGTCGACAAAGAGACCCAAATCCTGCTGGGGCAGCCCGAAGAGTATCCGTCGGCGATGGTGGACGCGTTGACCACGCTGTTCAGCCAGCGCAAGCCGGTGCGCCGCGCGTTTCTGGCGCTGATGCACGACCAGGCGGCGGACGAGAAGCCGAATTTGCTGATCGGGCTGGAAGTGGACGCCGAGTCGGCGGAGATCGAGGCGTTGATCAACGAGGCCGGCAGCGTCGCCAGCGAAACGGCGCCGAACGACGAACCAGTGGATTTCTGTCTGGTGTCGGAGAAAGAGCGCGGCATCAGCCACTATCTGATCTCCCATACGCAGCCGTTTTATCAGCGCCGCTGGGGCAGCTGGCTGCGCAATTTGATCCCGTCTACCGACAAGACCCAGTAGCGCCGTCACGTTGTCGAAAATGGCCCATGAAGATCATATTTTTTTAATGAAATGTTGATTTTCCCGTAGGCAAGCGTTAACGGCGCACATATAATCTGCGCCACTTGAGAAGGCCGGCAACATTGCAGACCGGCCTGTTTTGGAAGTCATACAGAGGCCATCATGACCGTAGAACGTACCTTTTCCATCGTTAAACCAAACGCTGTAGCCAACAACGACATCGGCGCTATCTATGCGCGTTTCGAGCGCGCCGGTTTCAAAATCATCGCCGCTAAAATGCTGCGTCTGACTCGCGAACAAGCTGAAGGCTTCTACGCTGAGCACAAAGGCCGCCCATTCTTCGACGGTCTGGTTGAGTTCATGACCTCCGGCCCAATCATGGTGCAGGTTCTGGAATCTGAAAACGCCGTGCAGCGCAACCGCGACATCATGGGCGCAACCAACCCGGACAACGCGCTGGCCGGTACCCTGCGTGCCGACTACGCGGACAGCTTCACCGCTAACGCCGTGCACGGTTCCGACTCCGTTGAATCTGCACAGCGCGAAATCGCTTACTTCTTCAACGAAAGCGAAATCTGCGCACGTTAATCGTGCCGTTTCTTGGCTGATAACCAGGCATTCACCGGCTGAAACAATAAAAATGCCCTGAATGCCTTTCAGCCGTAGCCACCCGCTACTAAAATTTGTACAATGCCGCGCCCCTGATAAGACGACTTGTCAGGGGCGTGTTTTTAGTGCCGCCACCCGAATCATGCGGGCTGAAATGCACAACTTACTGTCCATTCTTTAGCGCCATAACGTGTAATAACGAGGCCAGAGATCATTATGTTAGAACCCATCACGTCCGAGCACACCGTGTCTGAAAATAATTCGCTGACTACCCCCTCCGTTAACGTGGAGCAACCGGCTGCGGCCAAAATCAACCTGCTGGACCTGAACCGCCAGCAAATGCGCGAGTTCTTCGCCGAAATGGGCGAGAAACCGTTCCGCGCCGATCAGGTGATGAAGTGGATTTACCACTACTGCTGCGACGATTTCGAGCAGATGACCGACATCAACAAAGTCCTGCGCGGCAAGCTGCAGCGCGTGGCGGAAATCCGCGCGCCGGAAGTGGCGGAAGAACAGCGTTCGGCCGACGGCACCATCAAGTGGGCGATTAAAGTCGGCGATCAGCAGGTCGAAACCGTGTACATCCCGGAAGCCGACCGCGCGACGCTGTGCGTCTCCTCGCAGGTAGGCTGCGCGCTGGAGTGTAAATTCTGTTCGACGGCGCAGCAGGGCTTCAACCGCAACCTGCGCGTGTCGGAAATCATCGGCCAGGTGTGGCGCGCGGCGAAGATCATCGGCGCGCTGAAGGTGACCGGCCAACGCCCGATCACCAACGTGGTGATGATGGGCATGGGCGAGCCGCTGCTCAACCTGAACAACGTGGTGCCGGCGATGGAAATCATGCTGGACGACTTCGGCTTTGGCCTGTCCAAACGCCGCGTGACCCTGTCTACCTCCGGCGTGGTGCCGGCGCTGGACAAGCTGGGCGATATGATCGACGTGGCGCTGGCGATCTCGCTGCACGCGCCGAACGACACCATCCGCGATGAGATCGTGCCGATCAACCGCAAGTACAACATCGAGACCTTCCTGTCCGCGGTGCGTCGCTATCTGGAAAAATCCAACGCCAATCAGGGCCGCGTGACCGTCGAGTACGTGATGCTGGATCATATCAACGACAGCACCGACGATGCGCATCAGCTGGCGGAAGTGCTGAAAGACACGCCGTGCAAGATCAACCTGATCCCGTGGAACCCGTTCCCGGGCGCCCCCTACGGCCGCAGCTCCAACAGCCGGGTGGATCGTTTCTCCAAGGTGTTGATGGAATACGGCTTTACGACTATTGTTCGTAAAACCCGTGGTGACGATATCGACGCCGCCTGCGGGCAACTGGCGGGTGAAGTGATCGACCGTACCAAGCGTACCCTGAAGAAGAAAATGGCCGGGGAACCTATCAACGTACGGGCGGTCTGAATCCTATAGCACCATTTTTTGTTATCTAACAGCCTGTTATGCGCAAGCGTGTCGCTGGCGGGCGTTAGCTGACGGCCGATAAGGAAATGAATGCGGGCATGAAGCTGAAACTGTGGGGTGTGTGGCTGGCGGCCGGGTTGTTGGCCGGGTGTTCCGGTTCAGCGCCGGAAAAGGATGCACAAGTCTCTGAGGCGGGCCAGACGCGGTTGCAGCTGGGCCTGGAGTACCTGCAGCAAGGCGACATGGACGCCGCGCGCCAGAACCTGGAAAAGGCGCTGGACGCGGCCCCGCAGGATTACCGCACGCAGTTGGGCATGGCGCTCTATGAGCAGCGGATCGGTGAAAATGCCGCGGCCGAACAGCGTTATCGGCAAGCGCTCAAACTTGCGCCAGGCAATGGCACCGTATTGAATAATTACGGTGCGTTTCTTTGCGGTTTAGGGCAGTATGTACCGGCGCAACAGCAGTTTAGCGCTGCGGCGCTGGCGCCCGATTATGGCCAGGTCGCCGACAGCCTGGAAAACGCAGGTTACTGTTTTCTCAAGGCCGGACAAAACGATGAGGCGCGCACGCTGTTGAGCCGCGCGCTGAAGGTCGATCCGGACAAAGGCACTCCGCTGTTGGCGGAGGCCGAAAAGCAATTTGGAGAAGGGAAGCGCGCCCAGTCGCAACTTTTATTGGATGTTTATCAGCATGTTCTGCCGGCCAGCGCCAGCAGCTTATGGTTACAGATTCGTTTCGCCGCGTTAGCCGGCCGTCAGGATAGCGTTCAACGCTATGGCAAGCAGCTAGCGCGAAGTTTTCCACAATCCAAACAGTACCAGCAGTTCTTAGCTAATGAATACTGAAGCCTCCCAAGATAAAACCGTATCCATGACGACGGGCCAGCGCCTGCGTCAGGCCCGTGAGCAACTCGGGCTGAGCCAACAGACCGTTGCAGAACGCCTGTGTCTCAAAATGTCCACCGTGCGCGATATTGAGGAAGACAGCGTGTCTGCTGACCTCGCGTCCACCTTCGTGCGCGGTTACATCCGTTCCTACGCCAAGCTGGTGCATTTGCCGGAAGACGAACTTCTGCCGATGCTGGCCAAGCAGGCGCCGTTGAAGATGGCGAAAGTGGCGCCGATGCAAAGCTTCTCGCTGGGCAAGCGTCGCAAGAAACGCGACGGCTGGCTGATGAGCTTCACCTGGCTTATCGTGTTTGTGGTGATCGGCCTGACCGGCGCCTGGTGGTGGCAAAACCACAAGGCCCAGCAGGAAGAGATCGCCACCATGGCCGATCAGTCCTCCGCGCAGCTTTCACAGAATAACGAAGGGCAGTCCGTGCCGCTGACCGACGGCAACGCCGACGCTGGCACCAACGTGCCGTTGACCGACAACAGCGCTGCGCCGGCCGATGCCGGCGCAGCGGCTCAGGCACCGGCGGCTACCGCTCAGGTGCCGAGCACGGCTCAGCAGCAGCCTGCCGTGGTGTCGCCAAGCCAGACTACCCTGCCGGAAACCACCCCGGCGGCACAAGCGCCGCTGCCGACCGCCGATGCGGGCGTGGCTGCGCCGGCAGCCGATCCGAACGCGCTGGTAATGGACTTCTCCGCTGACTGCTGGCTGCAGGTGAGCGACGCGAGCGGTAAAACGCTGTTCAGCGGCACCCAGAAGAAGGGTGGCAAGCTGAACCTGGCCGGCACTGCGCCGTATAAGTTGACCATCGGCGCGCCGGCGGCAGTACAGATCCAGTATCAGGGTAAACCGGTTGATTTAAGCCGGTTCGTTAAGTCAAACCGTGTTGCTCGCCTGACCGTCGCCGCGCAGTAATCGCGCGGCCCCGGTCGTGATGTCAGAGCAGCAATGGAGAGTAAGTAATGCATAACCAAGCGCCCATCAACCGTCGAAAATCTACACGCATTTACGTCGGCAAGGTGCCTATTGGTGATGGCGCGCCGATTGCCGTGCAGTCGATGACCAACACCCGTACCACCGATGTTGAAGCAACGGTTAATCAGATCAAAGCGCTGGAGCGCGTGGGCGTCGACATCGTCCGCGTTTCGGTTCCTACCATGGACGCCGCCGAGGCGTTCAAGCTGATCAAGCAGCAGGTCAACGTGCCGCTGGTCGCCGATATCCATTTCGATTATCGCATCGCGCTGCAGGTTGCCGAATACGGCGTAGACTGCCTGCGCATCAACCCGGGCAACATCGGTAACGAATCGCGCATTCGCTCGGTGGTGGACTGCGCCCGCGACAAGAACATCCCGATTCGCATCGGCGTCAACGGCGGCTCGCTGGAGAAAGACCTGCAGGAAAAGTACGGCGAACCTACGCCGGAAGCGCTGCTGGAATCTGCCATGCGCCACGTGGACATCCTCGATCGCCTCAACTTCGACCAGTTCAAGGTCAGCGTCAAGGCGTCGGACGTGTTCCTGGCGGTGCAGTCTTACCGCCTGCTGGCCTCGCGCATCGATCAGCCGCTGCATCTGGGCATCACCGAAGCCGGCGGCGCACGCAGCGGGTCGGTCAAATCGGCCATCGGCCTGGGCATGCTGCTGTCTGAAGGCATCGGCGACACCCTGCGCATCTCGCTGGCGGCGGATCCGGTCGAAGAAGTGAAGGTCGGTTTCGATATCCTGAAGTCGCTGCGCATCCGCGCGCGCGGCATCAACTTCATCGCCTGCCCGACCTGTTCGCGTCAGGAGTTCGACGTGATCGGCACGGTGAACGCGCTGGAGCAGCGCCTGGAAGACATCATCACGCCGATGGACGTTTCGATCATCGGCTGCGTGGTGAACGGCCCGGGCGAAGCGCTGGTGTCCACCATGGGCGTGACCGGCGGCCATAAGAAGAGCGGCTTCTATGAAGACGGCGTGCGCCAGAAAGAGCGTTTCGACAACGAACAGATGATCGACCAGCTGGAAGCGAAAATTCGCGCCAAGGCCGCGATGATGGACGAAAGCAACCGCATCACGGTCAACCTGCTGGAAAAATAAGCGTTATCGCTACACGGCGGGCCTGTTGGCCCGCTTGTTTATGAACCTGAAGGGCAGAAAACCGCATCCGCGTTGAATACCGGGCGGCAAAGTCCCTATAATCGGGTTCATTTTTACAGACAACGGACAGAGAACTCACGTGGCAAAGAACATTCAAGCCATTCGCGGCATGAACGACTACCTGCCGGAAGAAACGGCATTATGGCAGCGTATTGAAGGCACCCTCAAGCAGGTGCTGGGCAGCTACGGTTACAGCGAAATCCGGTTGCCGATTGTAGAGCAGACCCCGTTATTCAAACGCGCGATCGGCGAAGTGACCGACGTCGTGGAAAAAGAGATGTATACCTTCGAAGACCGCAACGGCGAAAGCCTGACGCTGCGTCCGGAAGGGACGGCTGGCTGCGTGCGCGCCGGCATCGAACATGGTCTGCTGTACAATCAGGAACAGCGTCTGTGGTACATCGGCCCGATGTTCCGCTACGAGCGCCCGCAGAAGGGCCGCTACCGTCAGTTCCATCAGCTGGGCGCGGAAGTGTTCGGCCTGCAAGGCCCGGACATCGACGCCGAGCTGATCCTGCTGACGGCCCGCTGGTGGAAAGCGCTGGGCATCGCCGAGCACGTCAAGCTGGAGCTGAACTCCATCGGTTCTCTGGAGGCGCGCGCCAACTACCGCGACGCGCTGGTGGCGTTCCTGGAGCAGCACGTCGAGGTGCTGGACGAAGACTGCAAACGCCGCATGTACAGCAACCCGCTGCGCGTGCTGGATTCCAAGAATCCTGAGGTGCAGGCGCTGCTGAACGACGCGCCGCGCCTGTCCGAGTACCTGGACGAAGAATCCCGTGCTCACTTCGCCGGTCTGTGTGAACTTTTGGCGCAGGCAGGTATCCCATATACCGTTAACGAGCGCCTGGTGCGCGGTCTGGATTACTACAACCGCACCGTGTTTGAGTGGGTAACCACCAGCCTGGGCGCGCAGGGCACCGTCTGCGCGGGCGGCCGTTACGACGGCCTGGTCGAGCAATTGGGCGGCCGTGCTACCCCGGCAGTCGGTTTCGCCATGGGCCTCGAGCGCCTGGTGTTGCTGGTGCAGGCGGTTAACCCGGAATTCAAGGCGCCGTCGGCTATCGACGTGTACGTCATCTCTTCCGGCGCGGGCACCCAAAGCGCGGCGATGCAGCTGGCTGAACAGGTGCGCGACGCGGCGCCGCAGCTGAAGCTGATGACCAATTACGGCGGCGGCAACTTCAAGAAGCAGATCACCCGTGCGGACAAATGGGGCGCGCGCATCGCGCTGATCCTGGGTGAGAGCGAAGTGGCGGCGCAGCAGGTGGTGGTGAAAGACCTGCGCAGTGGTGAACAAGAAACGCTGGCGCAAGGCGAAGTCGCTGCGCGTCTGGCTTTGATGTTAGGTTAAGGAGAAGGACACCGTGGAAGTCTATACCACTGAAAACGAACAAGTCGACGCACTGCGTCGGTTCTTTGCCGAGAACGGCAAAGCGCTGGCGGTGGGCGTGGTGCTCGGAATTGGTGCCCTGGTTGGCTGGCGTTACTGGCAGAGCCATGAAAACTCCAACATGATGGCTGCGTCGCAATCCTATCAGGAAGCCAGCGATCGTCTGGCGGCCGGCAAGCCGGATGACGTGGCTGCCGCGGAGAAATTTGTCCAGGCTAACGGCAACAGCTACGGCGTATTGGCCGCGCTGCAGTTGGCCAAGCACTTTGTCGAACAGAATGATTTCGCCAAGGCGGAACAACAACTGGCGCTGGCGCAGGGCCAGACCAAAGACGACAACCTGTTGGCAATGATCGATCTGCGTCTGGCGCGCGTCCAGCTGCAGGAGAAAAAGCTGGATGAAGCGCTGAAAACGCTGGATGGCGTGAAAGGCGAAGGCTGGGCGGCGATGATGCAGGATGTGCGCGGCGATGTGCTGCTGGCCAAGGGCGACGCCAAGGGCGCGCGCGAAGCTTACAGCAAAGGCATTGAATCCAACGCTTCTCAGGCGCTGCAGGTTCTGCTGCGCATGAAATTGAATAACTTGTCCAGCTAAGGGGAATTCCCATGCAATTGCGTAAAACACTCTTGGTCGGACTGGTTTCCGCTGCCTTGCTGAGTGGTTGCTCGCTGTTTAACAGCGAAGAAGACGTGGTTACCATGTCGCCGTTGCCGAAAGTTGAAAATCAGTTTACGCCGAACAAGGCGTGGAGCACCTCGGTGGGCGACGGTATCGGTGAGTATTACTCCCACCTGCGTCCGGCTTATCAGGACAGCACCATTTACGCCGCCGATCGCTTCGGCATCGTGAAAGCGATGGACGCCGACAGCGGCAACGAGAAGTGGAAGGTCAATCTCTCCGAGAAGACCGGTTTCTTCTCCAGCAACCTGTCTGCGCTGCTGTCGGGCGGCCTGACGGTCGCGGGTGACAAGGTTTACGTCGGCAGCGAAAAAGCGGTGGTTTACGCATTGAACACCGCCGACGGCGCCATCGCCTGGCAGACCAAAGTGGCCGGCGAAGCGATCTCCCGTCCGGTTGTCAGCGACGGCATGGTGTTGGTGCACACCTCCAACGGCATGCTGCAGGCGTTGAACGAGGCCGACGGCGCGGTAAAATGGACGGTTAACCTGGACATGCCTTCGCTGTCGCTGCGCGGTGAATCCGCGCCGGCCGTCGCCTTTGGCGCCGCCATCGTCGGCGGTGACAACGGCCGCGTCAGCGCCGTGCTGATGCAGCAGGGTCAACTGATCTGGCAACAGCGCATTTCTCAGCCGAGCGGCGCGACCGAAATCGATCGCCTGAACGACGTGGACACCACGCCGGTGATCGTTGACGGCGTGGTCTACGCGCTGGGTTACAACGGCAACCTGACGGCGCTGGATCTGCGTTCCGGTCAGATCATCTGGAAACGCGAGCTGGGTTCGGTGAACGATTTCATCGTCGACGCGGGCCGCATCTACCTGATCGACCAGAACGATCGCGTCGTCGCGCTCAGCACTGAAGGCGGCGTGACCGTGTGGACGCAGAGCGATCTGCTGCACCGCAACCTGACGCCGCCGGTGATGTATAATGGTTATCTGGTGACCGGTGACGCCGAAGGCTATCTGCACTGGATCAACACCACCGATGGCCGTTTTGTCGCCCAGCAGGAAGTGGACAGCTCCGGCTTCCTGTCTGCGCCGATGGTGGCCGGCGACAAGCTGGTCATCCAGGCTCGCGGCGGGAAAGTTTACGCTTTCACCCGCTAACGCCGCTCGTCGCAAGGCTTGAAAACGGCTCCTGAATGTTCAGGGGCCGTTTCGTATTTTTATAAGCTGTACCGCTGGTGTCTATCCACAGTGCAGTAACGCATTGATTATTAAGTAATGAGGCTTCAACAATGATACCTGTCGTCGCGCTGGTCGGGCGCCCGAATGTGGGTAAATCCACCTTGTTCAACCGTTTAACCCATACGCGCGATGCGCTGGTGGCGGATTTCCCGGGGCTGACGCGTGACCGCAAGTATGGTCGTGCTGAAATCGAAGGCAATGAATTCATCATCGTCGATACCGGCGGTATCGACGGCACCGAAGACGGCGTCGAAACGCGCATGGCCGGTCAGTCGCTGCTGGCGATCGAAGAAGCGGACATCGTGCTGTTCATGGTCGACGCCCGCGCCGGCCTGATGCCGGCGGATCAGGGCATCGCCCAGCACCTGCGCAGCCGTCAGAAGGCAACCTTCCTGGTGGCCAACAAGACCGACGGCCTGGATCCGGACACCGCTACCGCCGATTTCTACTCGCTCGGCCTGGGTGAAGTGTTCGCTATCGCCGCTTCCCACGGCCGTGGCGTGACCCAACTGATCGAACACGTGCTGGTGCCGTTCGTGCCGGAAAAACCGGAAGACGTCGAGCTGACCGAGGAAGAGGCCAACGCCGCTTACTGGGCCGAGCAAAACGGCGAAACGCTGGAAGGCGAAGAAGATGAAGAGCCGGAAGAAGAGTTCAACCCGCAGGATCTGCCGATCAAACTGGCGATCGTCGGTCGTCCGAACGTTGGTAAGTCTACGCTTACTAACCGCATCCTCGGCGAGGAGCGCGTGGTGGTGTACGACATGCCGGGCACCACCCGCGACAGCATCTACATTCCGATGGTGCGCGACGAACGCGAATACGTGCTGATCGACACCGCCGGGGTGCGTAAACGCGGCAAGGTGACCGAAACCGTCGAGAAGTTCTCGGTGATCAAAACCCTGCAGGCGATTGAAGACGCCAACGTGGTGCTGCTGGTGATCGACGCGCGTGAAGGCATCTCCGATCAGGATCTCTCGCTGCTCGGCTTTATCCTCAATAGTGGGCGCTCACTGGTGATTGCGGTCAACAAGTGGGACGGTATGAGCGAAGAAGATCGCGAGCACGTGAAAGAGATGCTCGACCTGCGTCTGGGCTTCGTCGACTTCGCGCGCGTGCACTTCATTTCCGCGCTGCACGGCAGCGGCGTCGGCAACCTGTTCGAATCGGTGCAGGAAGCCTACGAGTGCGCAACCCGCCGCGTAAATACCTCGATGCTGACCAAAATCATGCAGATGGCGGTTGACGATCACCAGCCGCCGTTGGTGCGCGGCCGCCGCGTGAAGCTGAAATATGCCCACGCCGGCGGTTACAACCCGCCGATCGTGGTGATCCACGGCAACCAGGTCAGCGATCTGGCCGATTCGTACAAACGCTATCTGATGAACTACTTCCGCCGCTCGCTGAACGTGATGGGGACGCCGATCCGCATCCAGTTCAAAGAGGGGGACAACCCGTTCGCCGGCAAACGCAACCTGCTGACGCCGACCCAGATGCGTAAGCGCAAGCGTCTGATGAGCCACCTGAAAAAGAGCAAGTAATCGCTCATGAGGGGCGCGGCAGTGATGCCGCGCCCCTTTTTTATTGGCCCGAAATCGTTTTATTATCTGAAGATTACCTCGCCTGCCTGAAGGAACACCATGTCCTGGGAAACCTGGAGTTTTGCGTTCAACGTCACCGTGCCGAATCTGTTGATGATGCTGCTGGGGATCCTGCTGCGCCATTGGCGCCTGATGGATGACCGCTTTGTCGACGGCGCGACCCGCCTGGTGTTCAATCTGGCGCTGCCGTGCCTGCTGTTTTTCAGCATCGCCACCAACCACCCGCAGCTGCTCGGCAACCTGCCGCTGGTGCTGTTTGGCGCGGTCGGCACGCTGGCGACCTTCCTGCTCTTGGAGCTGGCCGCCAAGTGGCTGGTGAAAGAGCCGCGTGAGCGCGGGGTGTTCGTACAGGGCGGTTTCCGCGCCAATACCGCCATCGTCGGCCTGGCCTACGCCATGACCGCCTATGGCAGCGAAGGGATTGCGCTCGCCTCGCTGTACCTGACGGTGACGGTGATCCTGTTCAACATACTGTCGGTCATCACCCTCACGCGCAGCCTGCAGGGCGGGCAGGGCAAGAAAATCAGCCACCTGTCTTTGCTGCGCAGCATCGTTACCAATCCGCTGATCATTGGCCTGGTGTGCGGGCTGCTGTATGCGCAAACCGGGCTGGGCATCCCGGCCGTGATCCGCCAGACCGGCAGCTATATTTCCGCGCTGTCGCTGCCGCTGGCGCTGCTGTGCACCGGCGCCAGCCTGGATTTTCGCGCCATGTTCCGCTCGTCCAACGTGGCGGCGCTGTCGTCGGCGGCCAAGCTGTTTCTGGTGCCGTGCCTGATGACGCTGGCCGGCTGGCTGTGCGGGTTTCAGGGGGCGGCGCTGGGCATTATCTTCCTGTTTTCCGCCACGCCGACCGCTTCGGGCAGCTATGTGATGACGCGCGCCATGGGCGGCAACGCCACGCTGGCGGCCAACATTATCGCCATCACCACCGTCGGTTCGTTCTTCACCACCGCGTTGGGGATCTATTTCTTGCGCTCATGGGGCGCGATTTAACCTGGAGTCGTTATGGAAGCGCACTGTCCGCACTGCCGTCAGACCATGAAGTGGGTAGCGGGTCACTACCATTGTGAAGCCTGTCAGCACGATTATCGGCAGCTGGCGAGCTGCCCGGAGTGCGGGCAGCCGCTGCAAGAATTGAAAGCCTGCGGGGCGGTGGATTACCTGTGCCAGAACGGGCACGGGCTGATCTCCAAAAAACGGGTGAATTTCAGCTATCAGCCGCTGTAAGCCCTCACTCATCCACCTGGCCGGTTTTCCACAGATCCACCAGCGCCTGCGGCGCGCTGCTTTCCGGGATTAACAGCACGATCTCAGTGCTCAGGGTGGGGCTGGTGTAGTTGATTTGCACGCGGTAGTAGCGCTGGTCGCCGCAGCCGGGGGAGGTGGGCTGGCCTTCTTCCTGCGCATAGGGCAGCGTCTGGTTCAGCAACTGATTCAGGCGCTGCCGCTGCTCCGGCGTGATATCGGCCAGCGCGATGCGGCGCTGGCCCGCCAGTTTGGGAATGTAGGCGAAGCCCCCCTCGCGCGCCAGCTCAATGACCGTATCCTGATTGAGCGTCGGCAGCGGTTTCATTATTCCACCCCCACCTGATGCCAGGCTTGCTGCACCTTGTCCGCCACGCTCTGGTCGAAACGCGCTAGCGCATGTTTCACCGTGGCGCGGGCGAAGGTGGCGAAGTCGGCGTTTTGCGGCAGCGCTTTGTCGCACACCGTGTCATACCAGACGTAGCCGGCTTTCTCCCAGGCGAAGCCGCCCAGCGCCGTCGCCGCCAGGTAGAAGGCGCGGTTGGGGATGCCGGAATTGAGGTGCACGCCGCCGTTGTCTTCCTTGGTCTGGATATAATCTTTCATGTTGGCGGGCTGCGGATCTTTGCCCAGCAGCGGATCGTCGTAGGCGGT
The DNA here is from genome assembly GCF_037137105.1 of Serratia sp. TMDUHS_CL. Lineage (NCBI taxonomy): Bacteria > Pseudomonadati > Pseudomonadota > Gammaproteobacteria > Enterobacterales > Yersiniaceae > Serratia > Serratia sp. TMDUHS_CL. The sequence goes on along the minus strand of NZ_JBBBDV010000013.1, from coordinate 13,474 downwards.
GCCGGGTGCCGACATCGAGCGCAGCCCTTTGCCTTTGATGCCCTTGGCGAGCAGCCCGGCGCCTATCAGCCAGTCGGCTTTATCGGCGGTTTGCTGCAGGTGGAACTGCTTGACCAACGAGCCGAATACGTCGGACAACGACTCGTTGAGCGCCCCGGACTGCTGGTAGTAGATCAGCCCGGCTTCGCTCTCGGTCACGCCGTGCGCCAGCTCGTGGCCGACCACGTCGATGGCGATGGTGAAGCGGTTGAAGATCTCGCCGTCGCCGTCGCCGAACACCATCTGCTGGCCGTTCCAGAAGGCGTTCTGGTACTCCTTGCCGTAGTGCACGCTGCCAACCAGCGGCAGCCCCTGGTTATCCAGTGAATTGCGGCGGTAGGCCTGCCAGAAGAAATCGTAGGTGACGCCGAGATAGTCGTAGGCCTCGTCCACCGCCACGTCGTGGTTGCTGGGCTGGCCCTCTTTGCGCACCTGTTTGCCGGGCAGCTGGGTACCGTTCTGGGCATCGTAGATATCGCGGAGCGCTTCGCCGGCTCGGGCGTTTTTCTCGGTCGGCGAACGCAGCGGCTTGTTGCCGAGCAGGCTTTGCACGTGGTTCAGCGTGTGCAGCGCGCAGTCACGCTGCGGGGCGTTGCCGTGTTCAATGATGCGGCGCAGCATGTAGGGAGGAATGACGGAACGCATGCGCTGGGCTGGCATAGTGGCTCTCCTTAGGCAAAAATTTTACCTCATCGAATGAATGCACTGTGCCTAAGTGTAGCCTACTCGTCATAAAGCCTGTGGTCATGCGTGCTCACCGCCGGCGCGGTCTTGTGCGGGCTGATGCGCCGCACCGAGGCGCGCACCGCCAGCCGGCCGTGCAGCAGCAGATTGCACGGCGGCGCGTCGGCGCGCAGCATGCGCCGCTGCAGCAGTTGGATCGCCTCGTAGCCCAGCTCATCGCGCGGAACCTGCACCGAGGTCAGCGGCACATCGTGGATTTCCGCCAGGTTGAAGCCGTCGGTGCTCATCACCGAGACGTCGCCCGGCACGCTCAGCCCCCGCTTGTTGAGCGCCTTGACCGCCCCGACCGCCATGTAGTCGCCGCCGGCCAAGATCGCCGTCGGCAGCGGGGAGTGGCCATGGAGGCCGTCGAGATAGGTGGTCAGCGCCTGCTCGGCCTCTTCGCCGCCGAAGCCCGAGGTGGTGACCAGATGGCGGCCGTCGTCGAACGGCAAATGATGCCGGGCATAGGCCTGCCGGATGCCCGCCAGCCGCAGCTCCATGGTGTGGCGGCGCAGACACTGCAAATTGAGGATATGGCTGTGCCCCTGCTGGAACAGGTAGCTGGCGGAATAGTCGCCGATCAGCTGATGATCCGGTGAGACGCTGTCCAGCCGCATCTGCCGATCGCTGCAGTTGATCAGCACGCAGGGCTTGTGCAGATCGGCGGCCAGGGTGTGGATATGCTCGTCGTCGATGCCGATGATCAGCGCCGCTTCGGTGTGCGGGTCGCTCATCTTTTCCAGAAACAGCGCGCCGTCGCTGTGTTGCTCTTCCAGCCCGCAGTAGCGGATGCGCACCTCGTGCTCCATCAGCGCGGCGGCGATACCCTGAATGACCTTGTAGTAGAAGATGTCGGTGCGCACGTCGAACGCGCGCTGCGGCGCGAACACCATCACGTTGTTCAGCATCAGCCGGCCGCTGGAAATACCCTGCAGAATGCCGTTTTGCTGCGCACAGTCCAGCACCTTGCGGCGCGCCTCGGCGCTGGTGTTGGCCTTGCCCGCCAGCACGCGGGAAACGGTGCTGATCGATAACCCGGTTTGGCGAGCGATCTCCTGAATTTTCAGCTTTCCGTTCATTCTGTGATCTCCTTCAAATTCGTCCATGAGAATATTTTCACCGCGGATTTTCAGCGTCTTGACCGGCTTTCATGCCCATTATGACTATTTTTTCACCCGTCTGTGAAAATCTTTGCAAAAAACCCCGTTTCGCTGCGCGCTCTCGCTGAGTAGTCTGCATTGGTACACCAATTTTAGCGACCTGTCAGTCCAATTTTAACGGTGTGCGAAAAAGAAAACCAAAAATAAATCATGGGGTTGTGATTGTCTGTCGGCCAATGATACGGCGCCGACCCGTTTTCACCGTCCCGTGTTTGATAGCACAACGTACCCTACTAAAACGCGCGTTGCCGTCGCCGGCGGCCGCGGGGAGAGAACCGATGAGTGTGGAGATCAATCAGGCGGTCGCGCAGAGCGGCCGGCGCAAGTTCAAATCGCTGCGCTGGTGGATGCTGGCGCTGTTCTTGCTGGGCGTCACGGTCAACTACATCACCCGTAACTCGCTGGGCATTTTGGCGCCGGAGCTGAAAACCAGCCTGAACATGAGCACCGAGCAATATGCCTGGGTGGTGGCGTCGTTCCAGCTGGCTTACACGGTGTTTCAGCCGATCTGCGGCTGGCTGATCGACGTTATCGGCCTGAAGATGGGCTTTCTGATCTGCGCCGGCATTTGGGCGGTGGTATGCATGCTGCACGCCGGCGCCGGCAGCTGGCTGCAACTGGCCATTCTGCGCTTCTTCATGGGGGGCGCGGAGGCGGCGGCCACCCCGGCCAACGCCAAGGCGATCTCCGACTGGTTCCCGAAGCGGGAACGGCCGATCGCCGCCGGCTGGGCGGGCGTCGGTTTCTCCATCGGCGCCATGCTGGCGCCGCCGATCATCGTCATCGCTCACGTCTCCTTCGGCTGGCAGGGCGCCTTCCTGTTCTCCGGCGCGCTGGCGCTGATCTGGGTGGTGCTGTGGTGGTTGTTCTACCACTCGCCGCAGCAGCACCCGAACCTCAGCCAGCAAGAGCTGGATCTGATCCGCGAAGACAACGAGCCGGTGCTGCCGAAGCTGCCGTTCCTCACCTCGCTGGCCAGCCTGTGCAAGAACAAGAAGTTCTACGGCATCGCCATCCCGGCCTTTCTCGCTGAACCGGCCTGGGCGGTCTTCAGCTTCTGGGTGCCGCTGTACCTGGCCACCGAACGCGGCATGGATCTGAAACAGATCGCGATGTTCGCCTGGCTGCCGTTCCTGGCGGCGGATATCGGCAGCGTCGCCAGCGGCTATCTCACCACCCTGTACCGCAAATGGTTCGGCTGCAGCCGCGTCAACTCGGTGGTCGCCAGCTCGGTGACCGGCGCTTTCCTGATGGTGTCGCTGGCGTTCGTGGCGATCACCCAAGATCCCTATGTGGCGATCGCGCTGATCTCGATCGGCGGCTTCGGCCACCAGGTGATCTCCTGCATGCTCAGTGCGCTGGTGGTGGAGTCGTTCGATAAAAATCAGATGGCGACGGTCAATGGTATGCGCGGCTCCAGTGCCTGGATCGCCAGCTTCCTGTTCACGCTGCTGATCGGCGCGGTATCCGACACCATCGGCTTCAACCCGCTGTTCATCGCCATGGGTTTCTTCGACCTGATCGGCGCCCTGTTCCTGATTGCCCTGATCGCCGAACGCGGCGGTAAGAAAACACCTTCACACAGCTAAGTGGAATGCTTATGAAAACCTTGAAAAACTGGACGTTGGCGGCGCAGCATGCCGACCACGTTGAGCTGCTGGTCGATGAACGCCACCGTTTCTGCCTGTACGTGCTGGAAAACGATCTGTTCCGCGTGTTGATCAAACGTGAGGGCGAGCTGGCGCTGGATCGCACCTGGAGCATCGCGCCGCAGGAGGATGTGCCCTGGGAGGGGCGCGATCGGCTCAGCGTCGCCGGCTTCAGCCTGCCGGGCTATCAGCTGCGCCAGGAGGGCGATCGGCTGGTGGTCAGCACGCCGCGTCTGCGCGTAACGGTGCATCAGCCGCTGTGGCTGGAATGGGCGTACTGCAACGCCGCCGGCGAGTGGCGGCCGCTGGCGGCGGACCGGCCGACCAGCGCCTACCTGCTCAATGCGCACGGCGACGGCGTGGCGCACTACCAGCGCCGTTTTGCCGATGAGCGCTATTACGGCCTGGGGGAAAAAGCCGGCGATCTGGAACGCACCGGCCGCCGCTTCGAGATGCGCAATCTGGACGCGATGGGCTACAACGCCGCCAGCACCGACCCGCTGTACAAACACATTCCGTTTACCATCACCCGCGGGCCGGAGGCGAGCTTCGGCCTGTTCTACGACAACCTGAGCAGCTGCTGGCTGGATCTGGGCAACGAGATCGACAACTACCACGCGGCCTATCGCCGCTATCAGGCCGAAGCGGGCGATCTGGATTACTACCTGTTCCTCGGGCCGAAGGTAGTGGACGTCACCAAGGCCTTCGTGCGCCTGACCGGCCGCACCCACTTCGGGCCGAAGTGGAGCCTGGGCTACAGCGGCTCGACCATGCACTACACCGACGCGCCGGATGCCCAGCAGCAGCTGCAGCAGTTCATCGCGCTGTGCCGTCAACACGCCATTCCCTGCGACTCCTTCCAGCTGTCGTCGGGCTACACCTCGATCAACAACAAGCGCTACGTGTTCAACTGGAATTACGACAAGGTGCCGCAGCCCAAGCAATTGAGCCAGGCGTTTCACGACGCCGGTCTCAGGCTGGCGGCCAACATCAAGCCGTGCCTGCTGCAGGATCACCCGCAGTATCAGGCGGTGGCGGCGCAGGGGCTGTTTATCCGCGATTCGCAAAGCGACGCGCCCGAGCGCTCCAGCTTCTGGGACGACGAGGGATCGCACCTCGACTTCACCAACCCGGCGGCGGTGCGCTGGTGGCAGCAGGGTGTCACGCAGCAGCTGCTGGAGATGGGCATCGACTCGACCTGGAACGACAACAACGAATACGAAGTGTGGGACGGCGAAGCGCGCTGCCACGGCTTCGGGCGGTCGATTGCCATCAAGCACATCCGCCCGGTGATGCCGCTGCTGATGATGCGCGCCTCGATGGAGGCCCAGCAGCGCTTCGCGCCGCAGAAGCGGCCGTACCTGATCTCGCGCTCCGGCTGCGCCGGCATGCAGCGCTACGTGCAGACCTGGAGCGGCGACAACCGCACCAGCTGGCAGACGCTGCGCTACAACATCCGCATGGGGCTGGGCATGAGCCTGTCCGGACTGTATAACCTCGGCCACGATGTCGGCGGCTTCTCCGGCGACAAGCCGGATGCGGAGCTGCTGGTGCGCTGGGTGCAAAACGGCGTGATGCATCCGCGTTTCACCATTCATTCCTGGAACGACGACGCCACGGTCAACGAGCCCTGGATGTACCCGGCCGCCACCCCGGCGGTGCGCGAGGCGATCAACCTGCGTTACCGGCTGCTGCCGTATTTCTACACCCTGCTATGGCAGGCCTGCGCGGACGACGAGCCGATGCTGCGCCCGACCTTTCTCGATCATGAACAGGATGCGCGCACCTTCGACGAGAACGACGATTTTCTGATCGGCCGCGATCTGCTGGTGGCCAGCGTAGTGGAGCCGGGGCAGCGCCGGCGTTCGGTGTATCTGCCGGACAACGGCGAAGGCTGGTACTGCTTCTACAGCGGCCAGTGGTTCGGCGGCGGCCAGACGGTGACGCTGGCGGCGCCGCTGGAGCGTCTGCCGCTGCTGGTGCGCGCCGGGGCGGCGCTGCCGCTGTCGCAGCGGTTGGCGCATGTGGACGTGGCCGCCGACGATCGGCGCGAGCTGCGGCTGTTTCCGCTCAAGGGCTGCGGCGCAAGCAGCGGGCTGCTGTTTGAGGACGACGGTGAAAGCGACGGCTGGCGGCAGGGCGATGCGCTGTGGCTGCGCTGGGAAATGCGTTGCGACAATCAGCGCATCATGCTGGATATCACGACGGAAGGGCGTTTCCGCCCGGCCTGGCGCACGTTGGCGCTCAGCCTGCCGGAAGGCGAGACGCGCGCGCTGTGGGTAAACGGCGAACCGGGCGAGCGTTTTACGCTGGAGTAGGGGTTACTCGGCCGCGCGTTTCTTGCGCGGCTTCTTGGCGACGGTGATGGTTTTCACCTCGCTTTCCACCCAGCCGTCCTGCAGGCGGGTTTTCAGCAGTTCGCCGACCTGCGCCTGTTTGGTGGTTTTCAGCAGCTCACCGCGCGGGGTTTGCGTCACGCTGTAGCCGCGCGCCAGCGTCGCCAGCGGGCTGACGGTTTCCAGTTGGCTGCAGGCTACGCCGAAGCGCTGGCGGTAGGCGTTGAGCTGCCGCTCCATCGCCTGCTGCAGGCGGTATTCCTGCTGCTGTACGCGCTGTTGGTAGCGGTGAATGCGGCCCTGCGGCTGCACCTGCGCCAGCCGCTGCTGGGCGCGTTCGCTGCGGCGGGCGGCCAGGCGCCTCTGTTGCTGCATGCCGTCTTCCATCCGGCGCTGCAGCTTGAACAGCAGAGTCTGCTGGCGCGCCAGGCGCAGATACGGATGCTGCTGCTGTAAACGGTGGTGAATGCGGGTGAACTGCTGCTGGCGCTGCGCCAGATAGTAATCCATTGCCATCTCCAACCGCTGCTGCTGCGACTGCAGCTGGCGCAACAGCTCAAGCTGATTGCGGCTGACCAGTTCGGCGGCGGCGGAAGGGGTCGGCGCGCGCAGATCGGCGACGAAGTCGGCGATGGTGACGTCGGTTTCATGGCCGACGGCGCTGACGATCGGAATGCGGCTGGCGAAGATCGCCCGCGCCACGCGTTCGTCGTTGAAGCTCCACAGATCTTCCAGCGAACCGCCGCCGCGGCCGACGATCAGCACGTCGCATTCATCGCGGCGGTTGGCGGTCTCGATGGCGCGCACGATCTGCATCGGCGCTTCCGCGCCCTGCACCGAGGTGGGGTAGATGACGATCGGCAGCGACGGATCGCGCCGCTGCAATACCTGCAGAATATCGTGCAGCGCCGCGCCGCTGGCGGAGGTGATCACCCCGACGCGTTTGGCCGGGGCGGGCAGCGGCTGCTTGAATTGCTGATCGAACAGCCCTTCGGCGCTCAGGCGCTGTTTCAGCTGCTCGAACTGTTGCTGCAGCAGGCCGTCGCCGGCGGGCTGCATGCTCTCGGCGATCAGCTGGTAGTCGCCGCGCGGTTCATACAGCGTGATGCTGGCGCGCACCAAGACCTGCTGGCCGTTTTGCGGCCGGAAGGTGACGCGGCGGTTGCTGTTGCGGAACATCGCGCAGCGCACCTGGGCGCGATCGTCTTTCAGCGTGAAATACCAGTGGCCGGAGGCGGGCTGGGAGAGGTTGGAGATCTCGGCGGAGAGCCAAATCTGCCCCATTTCCATTTCCAGCAGTTGGCGAACCGTCTGATTGAGGCGGCTTACGGTAAAAATGGAAGGCGAAACAGGTAGCGACATGTGACCCAGATCAAATTTCAAAACAATCACTTAATTGGTCGATACTACATGGCTGAAAAAGGTAATCAAGACTTTTTGCAAGAAAGTGCTGGAGGCAACCGATTCCGCTCTGTATAATGCCGCGGCAATATTTTATCTTTTTCACAGCCCACCCTGGTGAGATATTGCCCATGCTACGTATCGCTAAAGAAGCTCTGACGTTTGACGACGTCCTCCTGGTTCCAGCCCACTCCACGGTTCTGCCTAACACCGCAGAGCTCGGCACTCAACTGACCAAAACCATCCGCCTGAACATCCCTATGCTGTCCGCAGCCATGGATACCGTTACCGAATCCGGCCTGGCCATCGCGCTGGCGCAGGAAGGCGGCCTGGGCTTCATCCACAAAAACATGTCCATCGAGCGCCAGGCTGAAGAAGTCAGCCGCGTGAAGAAACATGAAAGCGGCGTAGTTACCGACCCGCAGACCGTTACCCCATCCACCACGCTGCAGGAAGTGAAAGAGCTGACCGCCCGCAACGGCTTCGCCGGTTACCCGGTCGTGACCGAAGACAACGAGCTGGTCGGCATCATCACCGGCCGCGACGTGCGCTTCGTGACCGATCTGACCCAGCCGGTCACCGCGGTCATGACGCCAAAAGATCGCCTGGTCACCGTGAAAGAAGGTGAAGCACGCGACGTGGTGCTGCAGAAGATGCACGAAAAGCGCGTAGAAAAAGCGCTGGTGGTGGACGACAGCTTCCACCTGCTGGGCATGATCACCGTTAAAGACTTCCAGAAAGCGGAACGCAAACCGAACGCCTGTAAAGACGAGCACGGCCGTCTGCGCGTGGGCGCGGCGGTCGGCGCCGGCGCCGGCAACGAAGAGCGCGTTGACGCGCTGGTGGCGGCAGGCGTTGACGTCCTGCTGATCGACTCCTCGCACGGCCACTCCGAAGGCGTGCTGCAGCGCATCCGCGAAACCCGCGCCAAATACCCGGATCTGCAGATCGTCGGCGGCAACGTCGCGACCGCAGCGGGCGCCAAAGCGCTGGCTGAAGCCGGCGTGAGCGCGGTGAAAGTCGGTATCGGCCCTGGCTCTATCTGTACCACCCGCATCGTGACCGGCGTGGGCGTACCGCAGATCACCGCCATCGCCGACGCGGTGGAAGCGCTGGAAGGCACCGGCATCCCGGTTATCGCCGACGGCGGCATCCGCTTCTCCGGCGACATCGCCAAAGCGATCGCCGCGGGCGCATCCTGCGTGATGGTCGGCTCCATGCTGGCGGGCACCGAAGAATCCCCGGGCGAAATCGAGCTGTATCAGGGCCGTTCGTTCAAATCTTACCGCGGCATGGGCTCGCTGGGCGCGATGTCCAAAGGCTCTTCCGACCGTTACTTCCAGACCGATAACGCCGCCGACAAACTGGTGCCGGAAGGTATCGAAGGCCGCGTGGCCTATAAAGGCATGCTGAAAGCCATCGTGCACCAGCAGATGGGCGGCCTGCGCTCCTGCATGGGCCTGACCGGCTGCGCCACCATCGACGATCTGCGCACCAAGGCGGAGTTCGTGCGCATCAGCGGCGCTGGCATTCAGGAAAGCCACGTGCACGACGTGACCATCACCAAAGAGTCGCCGAACTACCGCATGGGCTAATGCCTTAACCTCTCCTGAGTGAGAGGCCGGGGTGGGGCGTTAAGCCCCATCCCGAAACACACATTTTCGCTCTTTTTCTCTTGTTGCTGGAATTCGCCTCACATGACACAAAATATCCATAAGCATCGCATCCTGATACTGGACTTCGGTTCGCAATACACTCAACTGGTCGCCCGCCGCGTGCGCGAAATCGGCGTTTACTGCGAACTGTGGGCCTGGGACGTTAGCGAAGAGCAGATCCGCGAATTCAACCCAAGCGGCATCATCCTGTCCGGCGGCCCGGAAAGCACCACCGAAGCCGGCAGCCCGCGCGCCCCGGACTACGTGTTCAACGCCGGCGTGCCGGTGCTGGGCGTGTGCTACGGCATGCAGACCATGGCGATGCAGCTGGGTGGCCATGTGCAGGGCTCCAACGAACGCGAGTTCGGCTACGCGCAGGTGGAAATCGTCAAAGAGAGCGCGCTGCTGCGCGACATCGAAGATGCCATCAGCCCGGCCGGCAAACCGCTGCTGGACGTGTGGATGAGCCACGGCGATAAAGTGACCGCGATCCCGTCCGACTTCGTGACCATCGCCAGCACCGACACCTGCCCGTTCGCCATTATGGCCAACGAAGAAAAACGCTTCTACGGCGTGCAGTTCCACCCGGAAGTGACCCACACCCGCCAGGGCCAACGCATGCTGGAGCGCTTCGTACTGGACATCTGCCAGTGTGAAGCCCTGTGGACCCCGGCCACCATCATCGAAGATGCGGTTGAGCGCATCCGCGAGCAGGTGGGTGAAGACCACGTGATCCTCGGCCTGTCCGGCGGCGTCGACTCCTCCGTGACCGCGATGCTGCTGCACCGCGCCATCGGCAAACGCCTGACCTGCGTATTCGTCGACAACGGTCTGCTGCGCCTGAACGAAGCCAAGCAGGTGATGGAAATGTTCGGCGACCACTTCGGCCTGAACATCGTGCACGTCGAAGCGGAAAACCGCTTCCTGACCGCACTGGCGGGCGTGGATGAGCCGGAAGCCAAGCGTAAAATCATCGGCCGCGTGTTCGTTGAAGTGTTCGACGAAGAAGCCTGCAAGCAAGAGCAGGTGAAATGGCTGGCACAGGGCACCATCTACCCGGACGTGATCGAATCCGCCGCTTCCGCCACCGGCAAAGCGCACGTGATCAAGTCGCACCACAACGTGGGCGGCCTGCCGAAAGAGATGAAGCTGGGCCTGGTCGAGCCGCTGAAAGAGCTGTTCAAAGACGAAGTGCGCAAGATCGGCCTGGAGCTGGGCCTGCCGTACGACATGCTGTTCCGTCACCCGTTCCCGGGCCCGGGTCTGGGCGTGCGCGTGCTGGGCGAAGTGAAGAAAGAGTACTGCGATCTGCTGCGCCGCGCCGACGCCATCTTCATCGAAGAGCTGCACAAGGCCGACCTGTACAACAAAGTCAGCCAGGCGTTCACCGTGTTCCTGCCGGTGCGTTCGGTCGGCGTGATGGGCGACGGCCGCAAATACGACTGGGTGGTCTCCCTGCGTGCGGTAGAAACCATCGACTTCATGACCGCGCACTGGGCACACCTGCCGTATGACTTCCTCGGCCGCGTCTCCAACCGCATCATCAACGAAGTGAACGGCATCTCCCGCGTGGTGTACGACATCAGCGGCAAGCCGCCGGCGACGATCGAGTGGGAATGATTCCGCGTCTGGCACAGCCAGGCACCTGATGGCATGAAATGCCGCTAAGCCCGCGTAATTGCGGGCTTTTTTTTGTTTGTGTTTGGCACGATCTGGCAACGGGAGGAAGCGCCAAGCACCGTTTGAGCATGGCATTAAAGCTGGTATTATGGTTTGGCGATGCCATGATTGATGCCGATACCATGCTGCGTTCTTTTGTGTGTTCATGGTATTAATATTCTATAAGTTACTGTTTCGTAAGAAAAAATACGATAAATTCGAGATTTTTTCAGCATGGTATCGGAGACGAAGAAGGACAAGGTACATGCTGACCGATACCAAGCTGCGCAATCTCAAGCCCAGGGACAAACTCTACAAAGTGAATGACCGGGAAGGTCTCTATGTGGCAGTGACTCCAGCCGGCTCCATCTCGTTCCGTTACAACTACTCAATCAACGGTCGGCAGGAGACCATCACCTTTGGGCGTTATGGTGTCGGTGGCATCACCCTGGCCGAAGCCCGCGAGCTGTTGGGTGACGCCAAGAAGATGGTTGCGGCGGGCAAGTCGCCGGCCAAGGAGAAAGCCCGAGACAAGGCGCGGGTGAAAGATGCAGAGACGTTCGGTGCCTGGGCGGAGAAGTGGCTGCGTGGCTACCAGATGGCCGACTCCACCCGCGATATGCGCCGCTCGGTTTATGAGCGTGAGCTGAAGCCGAAATTCAGCAATCAGAAGCTGGTGGAGATCACCCACGAAGACTTGCGGGCGCTGGCTGATGCCATTGTTGAGCGAGGCGCACCGGCCACCGCCGTTCATGTGCGTGAAATCGTGTTGCAGGTATTTCGCTGGGCCATCGAGCGTGGGCAGAAGGTCGAAAACCCGGCAGAACTGGTGCGCCCAACAAGCATCGCTCGATTCGAGCCACGTGACCGAGCGTTGACGCCAGAAGAAATTGGGCTGATGTACCAGTACATGGAGCGAGTGGGCACAAGCCCAACAAACCGTGCGGCGGCCAAGCTGTTATTGCTGACGATGGTGCGCAAGAGCGAGCTGACCAATGCGACCTGGAGCGAGATCAATTTCAGCGAAGCGTTGTGGACGATTCCAAAGGAGCGGATGAAACGCCGTAACCCGCACCTGGTATTTCTGTCCCAGCAGGCTCTGGATATTTTCATTGCCATGAAAACCTTTGCCGGTGGTTCCGACTTCGTTTTGCCATCACGGTACGACTCGGATGCGCCGATGAGCGCTGCCACACTTAACCAGGTGCTGACGCTGACTTACAAGGCGGCGCAGAAAGATGGGAAGTCACTTACCAAGTTCGGACCGCATGATTTGCGGCGCACAGCCAGCACGCTGTTGCATGAGGCCGGCTACAACACCGACTGGATCGAGAAGTGCCTGGCGCACGAGCAGAAGGGCGTGAGGGCTGTCTACAACAAGGCTGAGTACCGCGAGCAGCGGGCGGCGATGTTGCAGGATTGGGCCGATATGATTGATGAGTGGACTTCGGGAGGCAGTAAGGGTTGATGTTTTTGCTATCTTTGATAGCATTGAAGTTGATGCCGTGAATTTATAAATAAGGCCGCCATTGGCATCGGGCAGGTCAATTACCGATTAGCTGCTTCGCGCAGCTACTCGATGAATAGCAACTATTCATTTGAGAGGTATTGACCCATGCAAAATATAAAGACCCTCATCAACAGGAAGAAGCTCCTGGAGATGATCCCGCTTTCGACACGAACAATTTATAACCTGGAGCAGCGAGGGGATTTTCCACGCCGTATCGCGTTAACCAGTAGAAATGTCGCCTGGGATTTGTCAGAGGTCGAAGAGTGGATTGAGGCACGTAAATCATCGGGTGATCAAGCTGCGCGACCTGGCCCTATAGAGGGCTAGTTATATGGCTCTTGATCTTATGGCGGCTTTCACGGAATTGCCGCCACCCATTGATTATGTTCTGCCTAATATGGTTGCTGGCACTGTTGGTGCTCTTGTGTCGCCTGGTGGGGCTGGTAAATCCATGTTGGCCCTTCAATTGGCTGCACAGATTGCAGGCGGGCCTGATTTACTTGAAATAGGCGAGTTTCCCACCGGGCAAGTGGTCTATCTGCCTGCTGAAGATCCACCGGCCGCTATTCACCATCGTCTGCACGCCCTTGGGGCACACCTCAGCGCAGCGGAACGGCAAGCCGTGGCTGATGGTTTGCTCATTGAACCCTTGATCGGTAAATGCCCAAACATCATGGCTGCTAGCTGGTTCGATGCTCTCAAACGAGCCGCTGAAGGTCGTCGCTTGATGATCTTGGACACTTTGCGGCGCTTCCACATTGAGGAGGAGAACGCTAGCGGGCCGATGGCGCAGGTTGTTGGGCACATGGAGGCCATAGCCGCTGATACAGGCTGCTCCATTGTGTTTCTGCACCACGCGAGTAAAAGCGCAGCCATGATGGGGTCGGGCGATCAACAGCAGGCCAGTCGTGGATCGTCCGTACTGGTTGATAACATCCGTTGGCAATCGTACCTATCCGGCATGACGCAAGGCGAGGCCGAGATACTGGGGGTCGATGATTGTCAGCGTGGGTATTTTGTCCGCTTTGGCGTCAGCAAGGCCAACTATGGCGCACCTTTTCAAGAACTCTGGTTTAGACGGCACGACGGCGGCGTGTTGAAGCCTGCTGTACTGGAGCGGCAGTGCAAGGTGAAAAGGAGACAGCGTGAAGAAGCCTAAGCATGACCTGACCCACGTCCGACATGATCCCGCGCACTGTTTGGCACCTGGCCTGTTCCGCAGCCTCAAGCGTGGCGATCGCAAACGCTGCAAGCTGGACGTGACCTACACCTTTGGCGAGGACGAATCCATGCGTTTCGTCGGATTCGAACCTCTCGGGGCCGATGATATGCGTCTTTT
>NZ_JBBBDV010000012.1:0-175643 GCF_037137105.1 Serratia sp. TMDUHS_CL | reverse complement strand
TTTAGATGCAACATTGAAAGAAAGGACGTCAGTTTACCAGGCTGAACGAATGAAATTTAAAGAGGCGCAAGCTAAGGCCCGCCAGGATATTTCTGATGAAAAAGCCGTCCTGGAGTCGCGAAACACAGAACTTCAACAACAGATAGATAATCATGTCGAAGGGGCCAGGGCTGCACAGGATGTTGCAGATATAAGCAAGGGCGTCATACCAGATTCTGTCAAGCCGCTGATTGAGCGACGTGCTCAGCAGATAAGAGAAGGATTGCAAGAAAGCCCGCTTGCCCTCGGTGTGCGAACGGCATCCCAGCGATTTGATGATGCTGATATCTCCATTCGAGAAAACGCTATGCGGGCTGCCATAGCTCAGGCGAAGCGCGGTGAGGATATCAAGGTAGATCCATTCTTTGACCTTATGGACCCGGTAAAAAGACCAACTGCTATTGAGCAACTTTCAAGACCATCCCAGCCTACGCCCGATCCCGTTGCTGATTCTGTCAGTGCAGCAGCAGAGCAACAGGCTAAGCGAGCAAACCGTGAAGATGCCGACATGCTTAATGCTCAAGAGGATTTTGAGGCCGAATTAAACATTCTTAATGCGCTCGCTGACTCTGCAGACAATGCAAAGCTCAAAGAAGAACTTAAAACAATTCGTCAGGAAGCTAACGATACCAGCCTGCAAAAAGGTATCCAGGCCGCTGCTGGCTGCATGATAGGTAAAATGTGATGGCAAACCGTTATTTGGCTGACTGTGAAAAAATAGTTATTAAGGCCGCCGGCCGTGATCTGTCAGACGATGAACTACAGGATGTGTTCGGGCAGCTTCGGAGAAACATCGATCGCTATCAGGCAGAGAACGCCTCAATCACTCTTGAAGAGGCCGCTCTGAAAGCTGCTGATGAAATGGTCAGGGGCGACAAACTGGCCAGGGTGATCGAGGCTCGTAACAAGGCGATTAACCTTAAGATCAGGACTAAGCTCGAAAGCTTTTTAAACAATAGCAAAGAATCTCTTGGTGCCGATCGGCCAGATATAGCGCTATCAGCACTATTGGTTTCCCGCAATGAGGCTGCGGAAGGCTTCCGCGCCTCGGCGTCTCGCGAGCAGGGGCAGCTTGAGGGGAAATACATTGCAGGCTTTGAGCATGATTTAAATCAGTCAGGGCTATCCAAGGCCCTATCCTCTGGTGAGTATGACCAAGAGATCGCCGATGCGCTTTGGAAAGTAGGTCGCGGAGAGCCAACAGCAGGCTTGTCGAAAGAGTCTATCAAACTTGCCGAGATAATTAACAAATGGCAAGAGGTGGCAAGGCTTGATAGCAACCGCGCAGGGTCATTCATTGGCAAGCTGGCTGGTTATATAACGCGGCAAAGCCATGACTGGGCGAAAATCCGGGGGGCTGGGTACGAGGCTTGGCGGGATACAATTCTTCCCCGCCTTGATCATTCCACCTTCGACGGCGTAGCTAATCGCGACGAGTTTTTGCAGAGCGTCTATAACGGTCTGGCGTCTGGTATCCATTTGAGTAATCAGAAGTCGGATTGGTTATCCGGATTTAAAGGTGGATCTAATCAGGCTAAGCGTGCGAGCCAAGAGCGCGTTTTACACTTTAAGGATGGCGTTGCATGGCATGAGTACAATAAGGCCTATGGTGTTGGCAACCTGCGCGAATCTGTTATGTCAGGGCTAACCAGTTCCGCTAGGACTACCGGCGTAATGCGGGTACTCGGCACAAACCCTGAAAATATGTTCGGTCATTTATTCGAAACTCAACAGGCGCGACTCAAGAAGCTGAACAATCCTGCGGCTGAGGCTGATTTTGCCGGGCGCCGGCGCGCTTTGGAAAATGAGCTTTCAGAAATTTTGGGGTACAACAGCATACCTGCCAACTCAGCGATAGCCAGAGCCGGGGCAACCATCAGGGCGGTAGAGGGAATGACCAAGCTTGGCGGGGCGGTAATATCTTCGTTTAACGACGTTGGCAACGCTGCGATGGAACTGCGCTACCAGGGCATGAATTTAATGGATGCAATGGGGAAAAGCATCGCAGGAAAGCTCAAAGGATACAGCGCGGCAGATCAGAAAGAAATTCTTGGATACATGGGGATTTTTACTGACTCAGTACGCGATGAGATGATAGCTAAATTCTCCGGTGATACGTCGGTGCCTGGGCGCATATCACGGTTGCAGCGTACCTTCTTCAAGCTAAACCTATTGAACTGGTGGACAGAGAACAGTCGAAAATCTATGGGCTTGGTAATGTCCAACTGGATGGCGCGAAACTCAAAATCTGCCTGGTCCTCCATGAATGATGACCTGCGACGGGTGCTTAACTCCAGCGGCATCACCGAACGTGAATGGAATCTTTATCGCGACATGGAAATGGATAGCGTCCGTGGCAATCAGCACATGACCCCCAATGGTGTTAAATATATTCCAGATGAGCGGATCGCTGAATATGTTGCTGCCGATGGGCTTCAAGTCAATAAATCCAGCATTGCTGCGGCGCGTGAGTCGCTGGAAGGTAAGCTGCGTGGGTATTATCTTGACCGTGTGCTCATTGCTATGTCAGAGCCTGGCGCCAGAACCCGTGCAATGATGAAGCAGGGCACGCAGCCTGGCACCCCCCTTGGTGAGGCCATCCGCTTTGGTGGACAGTTCAAATCGTTTACTGGTTCTTTCATGCAGAATACCATCGGGCGTGAAATATATGGTCGAGGTTATACGCCGGCAGAATTGGGGCAAAGTCGCTTTACCAGCCTGGCCAATGCCATGCGCAATGGTAACGGCGAAAAGATGGGGCTGGCCCAACTGTTTATTTGGATGACGGCATTGGGCTATGTATCGATGCAAACCAAGCTGTTACTGAAAGGTCAGACACCACGCCCGGCGGATGCCAAAACGTTCCTGGCTGCAGCGGCGCAGGGTGGTGGTCTCGGTATCATGGGTGATTTCCTTTTTGGTGAATATAACCGGTTTGGCGGTGGTCTGGCATCGAGCTTGGCGGGCCCTGCCGTTGGCGACCTGGACCAGATCCGCAACTTGTTCTTGCGAGCGAGAGACGGTGACGCGAAAGCGGCTGATCTGCTGAAGTTTGGTATTGACCATACGCCGTTCATGAACCTGCACGTAGTGCGCCCGGCGATGAATTATCTCATTCTTAACCGTGCGCAAGAATGGCTTAGCCCAGGTTCTCTTGAGCGATATCGCCAGCGGGTAGAAAAAGAGCAGGGGAATACCTTCATTGTTCCACCTTCTCAGTTTATGCTTGGAAGATAGCCAAGGAGGAACCGTGACAATATACACAGATAACCCCGTAGCAGGGGTTAATCAGTCTTTATGCAATATTCCGCCATCTTTCAGTGAGGCGTTAACCGCTTCTCTATCATCCGGATGGCATGATAGTGCTTTGGTTTCGTACTTTAGAAATTCAAAGCTAGACGGTATGTCAGCAAAAAGTAGTTCTGATTTTGTTGAAAAAGGTATAGCTGACGAAGCGCTTATGAACTATGGGGTTAGCTTTGTTAACGTGCCAGAACATGGCATTAAGAAAGATGTTTTTAATGCAATTATAGATGATAGGATAACGCAAATTCACAATGAACAAACTCTTTGCGGTGTTGTAGATGGAACTCCGCTATCTTATCTATCAGCTACGTTTTGCTTTATATCATCACCAATAACAATTATTGTCATTCTATTAATTGGGTTTCTATTATTAAGAATGAAAAGGAATAACCTAAGATAATTTAAGAGGGGCTCTATGGGCACCCTGTCATTTTTTGTACTTATGCTTATCACTGCAAGGAAATGAACCTCATGGAAAAGAAAGGTAAGCAAAGACCGCACCGACTAACGATTCGCCGCTCAGAGGAGTACAAAGCGAGGCTAAGTGCTGCGTCGGAACTTCTCGCCAGTAAGCTAGATACACTGATAGGAAAGTAGGGTCTTCATTACGTCACGGTAAATTTTTAGGTGGCCAACCACCAAGCCATAATGGGGCTTATAATGCCATCAGTTCTGCTTTCATAGCTGTGGTTTCTTTCTCGATATTCCTATACAAGGTTGTCGCATTAACCACGTCAGAAGCCGAAAATTCTCTTCTGAAACCATCTCTTAGGTAGTATACAAAAGATTGCTCAAAGGTAGAAATTGCTTCCATTGATCTTTCAATGTTCAATTCCAGAAAGTAAACCGTGGTGATAAGTTCCATCTTTGCTATGGATTTGTCTCGAGCCATGTCAATGCTATCAATGCTGTATTCTACATTGTTGTACGCGTGGCTAATGCATATAAAGTAAAGATACATTGCCCTTTCCATATCTATTATCGAAAGGTACAACTCCTCTTTCTTTTGTTTTTTGAGCTTTAAGTTTTCTTGTTTCTGTGTGAAGTGATAGTTCACTACAGCGGTTAGAGCTACGGCCGCCAGTGTTACACCTGCACCAATCAACGCCCCGAGAAGTGTACTATCCATTTATTCATCCTGAAATAATTCAATGGGCAACAAAAATCCCTTTGCGGGGTTTGATTAACAATGCTGGCGGAAGAATTTTAATACCTTACCGGTGGTAAAGTCTGATGCTTCAAACCCAGCAAGAACTCGTTGAAACACTACCTCATCCATTGCCCTGTGAATCGTAATCTCGCCGCTTTGTTCTCTGGATACAACGTTTGGAACTTTCCAGATGATGGCATCAGCATAGTAGACGTAACTATCATGATGAATGAAGTGATGATCCCCGGCGCGGAGTATACATGCAGGATCATGGTGTGCCGGCGCCGGGTAGATTGTGGTGATGTTCACCGCTAGAACGCAATCGCAGCCATGGACAGGATAATGAACTGGGTCATTGCAGATTACGTGCAGGTGATTAGACCCACCAACAGGGGCGAGGACGGTGCCTTTCCTGTATGGTGAGTACGCTGTCATGCAAGCTCGCTACTAAATTGCTTCAGGAGTTCACGCTCTCTCATTCTTTCCAGAATGAGAATGGCTTCTTCTTCCGACTTCCCGCCGGCCATGAAAATGGCTTTTGGGCTGATCGGCACCGATGAGCCATGAGGGTTCTGCCACTCAGGGCAGACTTGATGCGTAAGATCGCAGAGTTCAAAGCGTTTGTAATGCCCGTACTCAGCAAAGATACGATCCAAAATCCGCTTGTCGGCGCGGCTCAATTCGTCAAAAGCGTCTTCATCATCAACACTATGAACATTTTTTTTGACTGAAACCTCGTAGTTAGCCTCACCAGAAATCCAGTCATCCCAAGGAGATTCTTCCTCTGGGCTTCCTGATTTCAGCAAGTCATAAGTACGAGAGAGCACCGGGCCGTTATTCATTGATACAGCCCTATCGCCGGTCATTGAGTCTCCATAGCAGATCATGTACTCACGATCTGCCAGGTACAGCAACTTCATGAGCTTGATGTATGCCATGCGCCCGCCGCGTTTCAGCAGCAGGTAACCAGCCATTTGAGCTGTTTTATTTTCGCTGAACATAGTCAACCTCCAGTTCGATTACCATTCTGGTAATCTACGTGTTCATTATGAGTACAATTAATACTGTAGTCAATCTCAGCCCGGGCGGTAGTTTGCCTGCCAGTGCTGAAACAAAATAAGAGTAAACTACTGGAACTACACAAAAAGTGTAGTGGTCTCATCCTTCCTATTACGTGGTCGATATGGATGGCCTGGGTTTCATTATCCAAGCCTGGATAATGTTGATAATTAAAGATAAGTAACTAAGAGAATGTGGGTGAGGGATGCGTCCAGTTGTGGACGCATCTTCAAGCGGCCGAGTTTCTGGCTGATTACTGCACCTTCGTCTGTAGCGCGATGAAGGTTGCGTGTGTGGCGATCGCCGCCATGTTCTTGGCGCACTGCAGAATGTTATAGTAGCGCATCACCTCGACTTAACGCACGATGCTGGCAACGCTATGGACCTTGTCTGCCAACTCCTCAACCAACGCGGTGATCTGCAGGTAGTGCTCATCACTGAGCAGGGCCGGGATCACTTTTTACCGTGACTTATATTGCAATCACTTTCGCACAGGGCGCGTCTTGCGTTGCCTAACATCTGGAGCGTTTGTTGGCTTTTTACCGGTGCCAGCCTCTTGCCGGCCATCAAGCCAAACCTCTACTTCATCGCTATTCCACGCTACGCGACTCTCTGTGATGGCAAATCGTTTAGGGAATTCTCCGGCCTTCTCTAGCGCATTGATGGTGGACCAAGACAGCGGCACTATTTGCATGAGCTTTTTTTTATCAATTGCTGCTTTCATAGATATATCTCCGTATTTGCGATTAACTGCTCAGAGGTGTAGACCGCGGTCGGTGTCAGTTATCTGATTTGCTGAAGAGATCTGTGACATTGGTGGGTAGCTAAAGAGCGGTATTGGAACTGAACCAACACCTAAACTCCATTTGTTGGTTCAAAATGGTGTGCTGTTGGTTCACTTTTTTGAAATAAAACCATACAAAACAATCATCCTTACAAATTGAACCAACTGAACTGACTGAACCAACATGTTTTTGTTTATATATAGAGAAACATCAGGGGTGACACTCTTTCAAACGGTGGGATGGGGCTTCGCGGGCAGTTATTTTATTATTGCTCTGTCTTTTGTGGTTCAACCTCTATCCCCTGGCCGGTTTCTGTATCAGAGGCTTGTACCAGACTGCACACCAGAGTGGAGATCCTTCGCAGTGCGCGGACACGACTTTACTGCTGAGTAAGTTGTCGTCACTTGCTGCCCCCATAGAATCCCCTCCCTGCATGGTTAAAAATTATACGAAATCGCAGCAAGCGAAAACAAATGTGTATAGGAATGTGTGTAGTTTAATTTTTGTAAAGTTAGTGATTGGCGTGTTTACTGGATTTACTTGATGGCGTTCTACTCCCTTCACCCTCCGCACTCCCTCCTGAAAATATCCTGATTCTCCGAAAGATTACTCCAACCCAATCCTTTGCCCCTGTAAGCGTTATCACTGGTTGTCCGCCATCCCATCAGCATCATCAGCGCCGTGGTGAGGAAAGCAGGGCAAAAAAATGCCGCCCCGGGGGACGGCATGTCGCTCTTTAGCGCACCAGATGCAAGAAATGCAGGTGCTTTTCGTACTGGTCGAGAATATCGTTGATCAACTGTTCCTGATTCCAGCCCATGACATCGTAGTTCTGGCCGCCTTCTTTCAGGTAGATCTCCGCGCGATAATACTTGTGCTGCTCGGCTTGCTGTTCATCGTTATCCAGCCCGGCCAGAGCGAACGTCGGCGAACTGTAGCCGCGCAGTCTGACTTCATAGATAAAGTTAAGCTCATCGCCCAAATCGACCTCGAAACGAATGCGGTCTTCCGCAGTGGCGTTGATGCTGCTGAGCGTGTTTTGTTTACTCAGCTCTTCCTGCACCAGCGTCATGGCCGGTTGGATAACCTCATCCATAAAGCGCTTAACCAGCGAGCGTTTTGGCAGATAGGCGATATTGCGCAGCCTGCGCTGCCAGGGAATGGGGTTGCGGGCGGCGGTGGGGGCGATGGTGGCCATATTTTGGCTGTCGCGCTTGGTCAGGTCGCGGCGCAGCGCTTTAAGCAAACCGTAAATGGATATCAGCAAGATGGCCGAGAACGGCAATGCGCTGGCGATGGTGACGGTTTGCAGCGCGCTGAGCCCCCCGGCGATCAGCAAGGCGATGGCGACGATGCCCATCAGCGACGCCCAGAAAATGCGTTGCCAAACCGGCGTGTTGCTGGAGCCGCCCGAAGCCAGCGTATCTACGACCATGGCGCCGGAATCGGCGGACGTGACAAAAAAGACGATCACCATCGCCATGGCGATAAACGAAAGCACGCTGGAGAACGGGAAATGCTCCAGGAAGTTAAACAACGCCAACGCCACATCTTGCTGTACCGTAGTGGCGAGGTCTGTCGCGCCCTGTTCCATGATGAGGTAAATGGCGCTGTTGCCGAACACCGTCATCCACATGAGGGTGAAGCCTGCCGGGACGAACAGCACGCCCGTGACAAATTCGCGGATGGTTCGGCCGCGGGAAACCCGAGCGATGAACATACCGACGAAAGGCGACCAGGAGAGCCACCACCCCCAGTAGAGCAGCGTCCATCCGCCTAACCAGTTGCTGGATTTTGGCTCGTAGGCATACAGATTGAACGTCTTGCTGACCAGCTCGGACAGATAGCCGCCGGTATTTTCCACAAAGGATTTCAACAGCAGGACGGTTGGCCCCAACAGCAAGACCAGGGCCAGGAGCAACAACGCCAGGCCAAGGTTCAGCTCTGACAGAAAGCGTATGCCTTTCTCCAGCCCTGAAACCACGGAAATGGTGGCCAGCCCGGTAATCACCACGATCAAGATCACCTGAACGGTTTCGTTGATCGGCACGCCAAACAGGTGGTTAAGCCCGGCGTTGACCTGCAACACGCCATAACCCAGCGAGGTTGCGACCCCGAATACGGTGCCGATGACGGCGAAGATATCGACGGCATGGCCGATAGGGCCATAAATACGTTCGCCGATGATCGGATAAAGCGCAGAGCGCAGAGTCAACGGCAGGCCATGCCGATAGCTGAAGAAGGCCAGAATCAACGCCACGATGGCGTAGATCGCCCAGGCGTGCAGCCCCCAGTGGAAAAAGGTCAGGCGCATGGCCTGTTTGGCCGCCTCGACGCTCTCGGGCGTGCCGACCGGTGGCGAGAGATAGTGCATAACCGGTTCTGCCACGCCGAAGAACATCAGGCCGATGCCCATCCCCGCTGAAAACAGCATGGCAAACCATGAGTGGTAGCGAAAATCGGGTTGCGCATGATCGGGGCCAAGTTTGATGTCGCCGTAGCGGGAAAGCCCCAGAAACGTCACGCTGAGCAAAATCAGCGCCACGGCCAAAATATAAAACCAGCTGGCGTTGGTGAAAATTTGTTGCTGCAGAAGCTTGAAGTTCTTGTCAGCGACGTCGGGGAAAAAGGCGGCGAACGCGACCAGAAGAAAAATGAGGACTGCAGAGGTGAAGAATACCGCTTTGTTGATATGGCTCTGCGGCTTTTTTAGGGGGGTGTCTTTCTCACTCATAAATTGATTTATTCCATTTGTTTGATTATCGCCCTGAATGGAGGAGAGGTGTAACCTGTTATATCGTAGCAAAATAGTCAGGCTGTCGGTGCCGGTCAATAGGGCGGAATTACCGCTGCCTGAACGCGGTAATTCCGAGTTATTCCGTGTTGCCGCTAGTTAAATAAAAATGCCAATAATCCCGTCACCTTATTTTTATTTTCCCATCCTTCCAATTTCATGCAGGCATTAACGAATTCTGTTCTGCGCATTTCATTACTGTCCGAGGGGAAAGCGCCGCCACCGGCGTTGGGGATCTCCGTGCCGTTGATCGTCATGGAGGAGAAGGTCGGCGAGCTGGCGTGCAAAGACAGGTTCACGGGATAGCGCTGTTCGGCTTCTTGCCGGCAGTGGGTTCTGGCCGCGTCAAGGGGCGTTGGGGTTGCCGTTTGCGCTTCCCATTTCTCCGGCGTGGCACAGGAAGACATCATCAATGCGGCGGCGATAACTGCATATTTTCGCAAAATAAAAATCCATTTCTAAAATAAAATCCCCTTGATTCTACCCCCAGCGTGCCGCGATGGCCCGCTCAATAAGGTAAGCGGGCCGATGTGGCGAGTTAACTGAGGATATCTTCGGCGATCACCTTAAACAGCGTGTCTATTTCGCCTTGGGTGTTGTAGTGCATCATGCCGATGCGCAGCACGCCGCCGTCTTGCAACCCCAGCTGCTGGATCAGGCCCAGCGCATAGAAATGCCCGCTGCCGGCGCAGATGTTGTGCTGCCCCAGGCGGCGGGCGATCGCGTCAGGCGTCTGGCCGCTGAAGGTCAGGGCGAAGGTTGGCGTGCGGCGCGTGCTGTCCGCCTGTGAATGGCCGTAGAGCCGCACGCCGTCGAGTTGCTTCAGCCGTTGCAAAAAGTGGCGGCACAGCGCCTCTTCATGCCGGTGGTAGGCGGCGAAACTCTCCTGCAAACGCTGCCTTAATGGCGCGCCCGGCGTCCCCCACTGCGCCAGATAGTCGATCGCCGCCGCGACGCCGGCCAGCGCCTCGAAGCTTTGCGTGCCGGTCTCGAAACGGCCGGGGCCGACATCGGTGGCCGGCTCGACTTTGTACGGCCGCAGGCTTTGCAGCCACTGCGGCGCGATATAGGCCATGCCGACGTGCGGGCCAAAGAACTTGTAGGCGGAGCACACCAGGAAATCACAGCCCAGCGCCTGCACGTCAATCAGGTTATGCGGCGCATAGTGCACGGCGTCGACATACACCTGCGCGCCGACCCGATGCGCAGCTTCGACGATGGTTTTGATATCGACGATGCTGCCGGTGACGTTGGAAGCGTAGCTGACCGCCACCAGGCGGGTATTGGCGTTGATGCGCTCACACACCTTTGCGGCGTCCAATGCGCAGTCGGCGCTCTCCAGCGGTATCTGATGCACCACGGCCCCTTGGTCTGCGGCGGCCTGCTGCCAGCTGGAGACGTTGGCGTAGTGATCGAGCGCGGTGACGATGACCTCATCGCCGGCTTGCCAGTCGCGGCTGATGATGCGGCTGAGATGGAAAGTCAGCGTGGTCATATTCATGCCGAAAACGATGTTGTCGGGCGAAGGCGCATTTAACAAGGCGCGCACCGATTCTCGCGCCTGGCCCATCACTTCGCCGGTGACTCGGCTGGAGAAGTAGTGGCCGCCCAGGTTGGCGTTGTATTTCCCCAGGTAGTCCGTCATCTTTTCCAGCACGCCCCGTGAAACCTGTGCGCCGCCGGGGCCGTCGAAAAAGATCGCCGGCTTGCCGTCGATGTGCTGGGACAGGGCGCTGAACTGGGCGCGGGCGAGCTCGGGCGTAAAGGTCATGCTTTCTCTCCCCGCGCGGTGAGGACGAAGAGATCCAGATAGCCTTCTTCTTTCGGGCTTACGGCGTTGATCGGCGTGGCGTTGTGCCACAGTTTGCTGTCTGCCAGCAGCACGGCCTCACCGTCCGCCAGCGCTTTTTTAAAGAAGGGATCGTGGTGGCTGTCGTCGTACAGCATGATTTCACCGCCGACGATGTTGTGCCGGTGAATGGCGATCATGGCGATATGGTCGAAACCGTCCTGGTGAATGCCTTCCGGCGCCACCAGCGTATCTTTCTGGATGGCGACCACGCGCATTTGGTGGATCTCTATCTCGGCACCCTCCGGCAGTTCGTTATTTTCGGCAAACAGGTTGCACATCTCCGCCATGCCGGCGCTCTGCAGCACGGCGCTGTCGATAGGCTCGAAGCGGCGCACCACGTTGCCCTGGAAGTGGTTGATCTGATCGGACTGCATGAAGGTACGCGGCCCCACTTCGGCGACGTTGGGGTTGAGGTATTTGACGACCGAATAACGGCGCAGGCGATATTTGCCGTCGGCGTGTTGCGTGTGGGGCAAGGAGGAAAACGAAGGCATCAGTTGTTGGGTGGCTTGCGGGCTTAGTACAGTCATACTTATTACGTTTTCGTGTTTCTGTAACATAATCACCTCTAATAATAATAATTTCTGATGTTGTAGGGGGTAATTCGATTGAATTGTAGACGACTCTATAACCAACGCAATTTGGCGGTGGTGAGGTGTGACGGCGGTCGTAAAGTGGGGTGAACAGTGGGAGCGTTGTATGCCGGCGGCGATGCGTTAAAGTAGCGAGCTGACTGCAGAGCAATGGTTAGCGCCAGGGTGAATGCTGGAGTTCGCCGCTTACTTCTACTGGGATACCGTTATGATTGAAATACGCGAGATTAACCGCGATAACCTGTTTGACGTGTGCGAACTGACGTCGAATCAAGACGGCGTTGGCACCGTGTTCGAGGCGTTTATTTGCTGTAACGCCATCTCTATTTCCGAGGCGGCGTTTTTTCCGGAATGCCAGCCCCGCGCGCTTTACCGCGACGGCGAGCTCATCGGTTTTTTCATGTACAAGTGCTGGCCGCATAACCCACATGAGGCCGAGCTGTGTCGCTATATGCTTGACCATAAGTTTATGGGGCAGGGATTGGGGCGTGAGAGCTTCGCCGCGATACTCGCGGATTTTAGGTTGCACGGCATAGAGCAGGTGACGCTAATGATTGATGAACATAATCTCGTCGCCAAAAGCCTGTATCTCACCTTCGGCTTTCGCTTTATCGGCAAGATTGAAAAGGAAGAACATTACTACAGTCTGGCGCTTTAGCTGCCCCGACAAAGGCGGGGTCAGAACGTCTCGAAATACAGCTCGCGCAACAGCCAGGATATTTCGTTGTTGGTGCGATTAAGCGTCTCGATTCGGCGAACCCCTTTCGCTTCGGCGCGCAGATCGAGCAGCAAGTTGCGAATCTGCTGGAATAACGGGGTTTGCGGGCTGGGTTTGGCTAACTGTTGCCCGCATAGTTTGATACCGGCGTCGCAGCCGGTGGCAATGTCCGTCAGGCAGCATGGGCAGGTGGTTTTTTGGCGCGCCATATTGCGGCATTGTTGCCCGATTACCTGATTGAAGTGGCGTAATTGCAGGCAGACTTCCCGCGAGTTCAACGGGTTGGAATGGGTTGTCATCGGTTTCAGCTCCCTTGTCTGCGCCTATATTGGCACTTACCGATGAAGATAACCACGGACAAGCAGAGGGGGTATCGCCTTGTTTTGTCTGGAAACAACGAAAGCGATGAGGCCCGCGGCGGCGGGCCGGTAGCGTCAGGCGCGTTTAAACAGATTCGCCGCCTGGAACAGCGCAAAGGAGCTGACCAGCATCTCGATGCCGACGATGGCCGTCACCAGCGTGACCGATGCCGCCGGGCCTGAGCCGATCAGCATCCAGGCGATGATCAAGTCGAGCACGCCGATAACGAACTGCAGCCAGTTGCCCGGCAGCCCGCGGCGCATGTAGCCCGCTGCCAGGCGAGCGATGCCGCCAAGCGCGAACAGCACGGCGAGGTATACCGCCAGCGCCAGAATGCCCGCCAGCGGACTGGTGATGAACACATAGCCGATAATCAGGTAGGCCACGCCCAGCAAAATGCCGCCGATCATCGGCCAGGTATTCTGTGCCCGGTTAGCGATCATGGCGATAATCAGCCCGGCGCCGCTCAACAGCAGCAGGATGCCGACCACGATGCTCAGCGCTGCGCCGGAGGCGAAAGGATTGACCAGGCACAGTATCCCGCCCGCCAGCAGCAGGAAGGCGATGATCAGCAGGGTGGTGCGTTGCTTTTTGAGCAGTTCTTCGCTCAGGAGGGGCAGATTATTGCGGTCGAGGTTCAACATGACAGTACTCCATTTCGTCGTTGGGTAATTAATCAGTCATCCTTACCTGTTTAGCATAGACCGTCTGGGGGTTTTTGACTGACCCGGCGCAAATGTTACACTGTGCGGCTGACGCGTATCAGAACCGAAACGACGACTGAGGACTGGATTTGAGCACAGGAAGCAAATGGGCTGGGTGGCGCCGCATCGCGGTGTGTCTGACATTGGGGCTGTTGTTGGCCGGGTGTTCGGGTAAAAACACCTACAACCGCGATTACGACAAACTGCCGAAGGGCAGCTACACCGGCAAGTCCTACACCGTCAAACGGGGCGATACGCTGTACTACATTGCCTGGATCACCGACAGCGAAGTCAGCGATCTCGCCAGAATCAACAAGATACGCCCGCCCTATAGCCTGGAAGTGGGGCAGAAACTGCGGCTGAGCGGCAGCGCACCGACCAAAACCGCCGCCACGCGCCGTAAAACCTCTTCTTCTTCCGCCGCGATCGCCAAGCAAACGCCGCCGCCGGGCGCTGCCCGCTGTTGGCGTTGGCCGACCAGCGGCCGGATCGTGCAGGCCTACTCCAATTCAGATGGCGGCAACAAGGGCATCGACATCGCCGGCAAACGCGGCCAGCCGATCTACGCTTCCGCCAAGGGCAAAGTGGTGTACGTCGGCAACCAGCTGCGCGGCTACGGCAACCTGATCATGATTAAGCACGGCGAAGACTTCATTACCGCCTATGCCCACAACGACACCACGCTGGTGCGCAACGGCCAGGATGTGAAGGCGGGGCAGAAGATCGGCACCATGGGCAGCACCGGCACCGATTCGGTGTTCCTGCACTTCCAGATCCGCTACCGCGCGACCGCGCTCGATCCGCAGCGCTATCTGCCGCCGCAAGGTTCGTCGCCGTCCTGTTAACGTCAATCTGGCTCCTTGCGGAGCCAGATGTCAGTTACTTCAGCGGCAGGTAAAGATCGGTCACCAGTTCATATTCCGCCACTTCGTGCACGAAGTTGTGGTAGTGGAAATAGAGCGGAAAATCGCGCAGCTCCTCGCCGCTGGCCGGCAACCACTCGCGGTACAGATAATGGGCACTTTCCGAGAGCCCATCCAGCGAGCCGTGATGGCGCAGCAGCGCGCAGCGCCCGGCCGGCAGCGTGCTGTTCACCACGCCGAAGGCATTACCCTCCGGGATCGGTGCAGTAACCTCGCCGCAAATGAAGAAGCGGAAGTCCTGCGCTTCGGTGGTGGCCGGATCGTGCGGTGCGATGCCGAAAGTACGGCTGCTTCTGACCGGCGACAGGCCGCTGGTTTTGCGCCACTCGATAAAGCGCGCGGCGGTTTCGTTGACCAGCGCGGACGGGCCGCGATGTTCGATCATCGCCACCGGCGTGGCCGGGAAGTCGACAATGTCTACCTTCATGGGTTGTTTCCTTTTGTGTTTCGGCTCGGGAAAGCGCTGCTGCCAATCGATCCAGGCCGGCCGTTTGCGAAACTGGCTTGGCGTTTGGCTGAACGCCTGTTTGAAGGCGCGGCTGAAGGACTCCGGGTTTTGAAAACCGGCGTCCAGCGCGATGTCAATCACCGGCTCCAGCGGGTTATACGCCAGGCGGTACGAGGCGCGTTTGAGCCTCATCCACTGGATATAACGCCACACCGAGATGCCGCAATACGCGCTAAACTGGCGTTGAAAGTGAAAGCGCGAAAAGTGGGCCACTTCGCTCAGTTTTTCGACGGTGAGCGCCTCGTCCAGGTGGCGATCGATATAGTCAAAGACCTGCGCAAAGCGCTTTGCATACGTCTGGGTCATGTGATTGTCTCCTCCATGCCTGAACTTTGCCCGAGCCGCCGCCGCTTCTCCTGACGGATGATGCTGAGTTGCCGCCGCAGGACAACGGGATGGCTGCGGCGTTTGCCGCCGGCCAGGCCAAACTCATAACCCCCGCGCGGCCGTGTGCCGCGATCCCGACCGAGAAGATGAATATTACATGATGGATCGTTCCCGTTTGCTGAAATTCCTGCTGCCCTACCTGTGGCCGAAAGACAACCCGCGCCTGCGGGGGTATCTGGTGGTGGCCTTCGTGTTCATGGTGGCGGCCAAGGTCAGCACCACGCTGGTGCCGCTGGCCTACAAAGCGATGGTCGATGCGCTGAGCGGCGAGACGGCGAAAATGCTGGCGGTGCCGCTGGGGCTGATCGTCGCCTACGGCGTGGCGCGGGTGGGCGGCGCGCTGTTTGAGGAACTGCGCAACGTGATGTTCATCCACGTCAGCCAGAACGCCACGCGCCTGCTGGGCGTGCGGGTGTTTCGCCAGCTGCATGCGCTGAGTCTGCGCTTCCATCTGGAGCGCCAGACCGGCGGGCTGTCGTTGTCCATCGAGCGCGGCACCCAGGCGGTGTCCACGGTGCTGTCGCGGCTGCTGTTCTCCATCGTGCCGATCCTGTTCGAGCTCTCGCTGGTCACGGCGATCATGTGGCATATGCTGAACGGCTGGTTCGCGCTGGCTATCCTGACGACGGTCGGCTGCTACATCCTGTTTACCGTGCTGGCGGTCAGCTGGCGCACCCGCTTTCGCCGCGAGCTCAACAAGGCCAACGCCGACGCCAACAGCAAATCCATCGACAGCCTGCTGAACTATGAGACCGTGAAGTACTTCGGCAATGAAGAGTTCGAGGCCGAGCGTTTCGACCTGTCACGCCGGCTGTACGAATACGCGGCCATCAAGAACCAATTCAGTTTTACGGCGATCAACCTGGGGCAAACCGCCATTATTTCGATCGGGCTGATCGTGATGATGGCCATGGCGGCGCAGGGCATTACGCAGGGGACGATGACGGTCGGCGACTTCGTGCTGGTCAACGCCTACCTGCTGCAGCTGTATCAGCCGCTGAACTTCTTCGGCTTTATTTATTCCGAGGTGCGCCAGGCGCTGATCGACATGGAGAACATGTTCGATCTGCTGCAGGAAAAGCGTGAAATCGTCGATAGCCCGGATGCGCAGCCGCTGCGCCTCGATCGCGGCGAAGTGCGGTTCGATGCGGTCAGCTTCGGTTACGACACGCGCCGGCCGATCCTCAAGCAGGTGAGTTTTACCATTCCGGCGGGCCACACGGTGGCGGTGGTCGGCGCCTCCGGCGCGGGCAAGTCCACGCTGTCGCGCCTGCTGTTCCGCTTCTACGACGTGCAGAGCGGTGCCATTACCCTCGACGGCCAGGACATTCGCCAACTGACCCAGGCCAGCCTGCGGCAGGCGATCGGCATCGTGCCGCAGGATACGGTGCTGTTCAACGATACGCTGCGCTACAACATCGGCTACGGCAAAACCGGCTCCAGCGATGAAGAAATCGAGCGGGCGGCGCGGTTGGCGCATATCCATGATTTTATCGTCGGTCTGCCCGACGGTTACGACACCCGGGTGGGTGAGCGCGGGCTGAAGCTGTCGGGCGGTGAAAAGCAGCGGGTGGCGATCGCACGCACCATTTTGAAAAATCCGGCCATCCTGGTGTTCGACGAGGCGACCAGCGCGCTGGATACCCAGACCGAACGTGAAATCCAGGGGCACCTGCGCGAGGTGAGCCGCAACCACACCACGCTGGTGATCGCCCACCGGCTATCCACCGTGGTGGACGCCGATGAGATCATCGTGCTGGAAGCGGGGGCGATCGTCGAGCGCGGGGGGCACGAGGCGCTGCTGGCCGCGAACGGCCGCTACGCCGCGATGTGGCAAACCCAGTACAGCGAAGAGCAGGAATCGCGCTGACGAGGGCGTTCACCCCAGCGGCTGCGCGGCATTGAGCCGCTGTGCCACGTAGTCGCAGGCGATGCGGCAGTCCTGCTTCAGGTCTGTCTCGTCGCCGGCCAGGCTGCCGCGCAGCCAGAGCCCATCGATCATGGCCGCCAGCCCGCGCGCGGCATCACGCGCCTGCCGCAGCGGCAGCTCGCGGCGGAACTGGCAGCAAATGTTGGAATAGAGTCGCCGATCGTTGGCGCGCTGCAGGCGGCGCAGCACCGGCTGGTGCATGCTGGCGGCCCAGAAGTCGAGCCAGGCGCGCATGGACACGGCGTTGGTTTGGCTGGGATGGAAGTTGCCCTGGATAATGGCGAACAGCTGTGACTGGCTGTCGCTCGCCGCCTGCGCGCGGCATTCGGCCACTGCGTCGCGCAGATCGCGCAGGATTTTGCGCATGGTGGCGCTCAGCAACCCCTCTTTATCGCCAAAATAGTGGCTGACGATGCCGGTCGACAGCCCGGCTTCTTTCGCCACCTGAGACAGGGTGACGCCGGCCAGCCCGACGACGTTAATGGTCTCGAAGGCGGCGTTAATCAGCTGCTCCTTACGCTGCTCCGGAATATCTCTGCGGTACATATTTTCCCCAACTGATAGGCCAATCACACTTTGGATTTGATTGATTGAACGGTCAATCAATACTCTATATGCTGCAAAAATGTCAAATAAATGACGATAAAATGTTAACTGAAGGTTGCATTGAAATCGTCTGTCTTTCGCACCATGGAAGCCTGCCAATGACAACAAAAACTCCTCCATCGCTTGACGAAGAACCTGTCAGATTGAATGCTCCGGTATTTTTCGGCTCGGCGGCGGTGATCCTGCTGCTGGGATCGCTGGTCGTGCTGTTTCCCTCCGCCAGCAAACTGTGGCTGAACGCCGCGCAAAGCTGGGTCGCCGACGTGTTCGGTTGGTACTACATGCTGTTGATGGTCGCCTGTATGGCATTCGTCTTCTGGCTGGCGCTGTCGCGCTTCGGCCATATTCGCCTCAGCCAGGATGACGAGCCGCCGCAGTTCAGCTATCCCTCGTGGGTGGCGATGCTGTTCTCGTCGGGCATCGGCATTGCGCTGGTGTACTACGGCGCTTATGAACCGCTGGATCATTTCCTGTCGCCACCGGAAGGCAGCGGCGGTACCGTGCAGGCGGCGCGACAGGCGATGGCGCTGACCTTTTTGCACTGGGGGCTGCACGGCTGGGCGCTGTATGCTCTGATCGCCACCGCGCTGGCCTATTTCGCCTATTGCCGCGGCCTGCCGCTGGCGCTGCGCTCTGCGTTATACCCGATCTTCGGCGAGCGCACCCACGGCGGCGTCGGCCATCTGGTGGACAGTTTCGGCATTCTGGTGACGGTGATCTCGATGGTAACTAACCTGGGGATCGGCGCGCTGCTGGTGAACTCTGGACTGTTTTATCTGTTCGATATTCCGCAAAGCACCGGCGTGCTGCTGGCCCTGATCGTGGTGATGATGGTGGTGGCCACGCTGGCGGCGGTCACCGGCGTCGAGAAGGGCATCGCCATGTTGTCGAACATCAACGTCGGCTTCCTGTGCCTGCTGCTGCTGTTCGTGTTTCTGGCCGGGCCGACGCTGAATCTGCTGAACGGCATGTTGCAGAACCTCGGCGATTATCTGACCTCGCTGGTCAGCCGCAGCTTCGATATGTATCTGTACGGCAAGGCGCGCCAGTGGCAGGGCGCCTGGACGCTGTTCTACTGGGCCTGGTGGGTGGCGTGGGCGCCGTTCGTCGGGCTGTTCATCGCGCGCATTTCCAAAGGACGCACCATTCGCGAACTGATTTTCGGCGTGCTGCTGA
Source organism: Serratia sp. TMDUHS_CL (assembly GCF_037137105.1). Classification (NCBI taxonomy): domain Bacteria; kingdom Pseudomonadati; phylum Pseudomonadota; class Gammaproteobacteria; order Enterobacterales; family Yersiniaceae; genus Serratia; species Serratia sp. TMDUHS_CL. The sequence continues at coordinate 156,753 of NZ_JBBBDV010000012.1, read as the reverse complement.
TTCCGCTGGGCTTCACGCTGGCGTGGCTGTCCATCTTCGGCAATACCGCCATCAGCCTGGTGCTGGAAGGCGGACAGGCGATCCTGGGGCAGGTGGCGCAAAGCGATCCGCCGATGGCGGTGTTCAAGCTGTTCGAATACTTGCCCTATACCCAGCTGACCGCCGGCTTTGTGGTGGTGATAAGCTTCGTGCTGTTCCTGACGCCGGTCGATTCCGGCACGCTGATGATAGCGAACCTCTCCTGCCAGGGCGGTTCCGCCCATGATGACGCGCCGGCCTGGCTGCGGGTATTCTGGGCGGCGGTGACTACGCTGGTATGCGCCGGCCTGCTGTATGCCGGCAGTTTCAGCGCGATGCAGACGGCGGTGGTGCTGTGCGGCCTGCCGTTCTCGGCGGTGATCGTGCTGTACATGGTCAGCCTGCGCAAGGATCTGTGTCGTTACGCCATGAAGCCGGTGCTGCCCTGAGGCGGTTTATTCGTCTGCACGCGGCCGGTGATGCACGTACTCGACAGTCGTGCCGTCCGGCAGGCGCGCATTGAAACAGGCGCCGGTGGGCACCTCCACCGGGCCGAAGAAAATCTCTGCTCCGGCGGCCAGCAGCCGCTGGTGGTAGGGATAAATGTCATCGACCAGCAGCGTGCCGACGGTGCTGCGGAAAGGGCGCAATTGCTCTTCCGCCCCCTCCAGGATCAGAAACGGCCCCACCGCCGCCAATACCAGCCGATGCTCGGGAAAATCGAAGCGCATGTCCGCCGTTACGCCGTGCAGCTGCTCGTAAAACGCGATGGTGCGATCGATTTCGCCTTCGCCAACGTAGACCCGAATCAGCACGCGTGGCTCACGCAGCGATGAAGAGTCGGCGGTTTTGCGCCAGAAACCGGCTTTTGTCAGTGCTGTCGTCATGTTCATCTCCTTGCTGGTTACCTGCCGCTTATCATGCCGCCGTTTTTCCATCCGGGGTTGGATCGAGTTGGCATAAGCTAGCCGCGCCGGTAATAACCCGCTCACAGGGCGTTAAAGGGCGTTCTGTTTGTGATTCCTGTCACGGCCTACGCTTTTATTATTATTCAGCATTGATAATGTCATAACGTGATTATTGATTAACACAATGGAGTTAATCGTTCGCGCCATAACCGCGATAAAGCAAACGGATTCAAATAATAAAGCGGGTGGGGCAATACGACCGATGAAAAGGGAAATAGCGTCAATTTATAAGGGAAGGTTAAGTTTTATTTATTAACCTGTTTATAAATCACGGCATTTTGGCTTTTTCAATAAAATTAAAAAGTGCCGGGTAATTTTATTTAAATCAGTAAAAACATAATGTTGATTTATTTTCATGTCATTCGCGCTCTGTGAAAAATACCTGATTTGCCACCCGGTCGTCGTTTTCAACGGCCGTTTGACATGCCCGTTACTTGAGATAAGTTTATATCGTTAACATGTTAATGAGTTGTTATCGTGACCGATGGCCAATGCTTCTCTTGGCTGCGCGCTTAACCGACTTATGCCATGGCCGCTCGCCATTCATAAGTTAACTTATGGACCAATGACGCTATGAATAACTCGCCAGGGCAGCGCTCGCGATTGAGCGAAGAGAACCGATTGTTGATTATTTTATTCTTCGTGTTCGGCTGCGTGTTCGTCGATCGCCTGACTATCTCTTTCCTGTTTCCGATGATCGCCGCCGATTTGAAGCTGAGCAACGTGCATCTTGGCACGCTGTCGGCGGTGCTGGCATTGACCTGGGCGCTGTCCGGGGCGGGGCTGGGGGCGATTGCCGATCGCTTCAATATCCGTAAACCGATGCTGATCCTGTCGATCCTGGTGTTTTCGCTGTTCTCCGCGCTGTCGGGGCTGGTCAGCGGCTTTGCCATGTTATTGATCTTCCGCGCGCTGATGGGGATCGCCGAAGGGCCGGTGCTGCCGATCGCGCAATCGCTGATGGTGGAAAAATCGCAGCCGCAGCGCCGTGGCTTCAACATGGGGCTGATCCAGGGGGCGGCGCCGGGGCTGCTGGGCGGCATTATCGCGCCGCCGTTGATCATCTATCTGGCGCAGAAATGGGGCTGGAGCATGGCGTTTCATCTGACCGCCGTGCCGGGCATCATTCTGGCGTGGCTGATCTATCGCTATGTGAACGGCAAGAAGGATCCCGCTTTCAGCGCCGCGCCGGCGGCCGGCAAGGCGGCGAACAAAGCCGCTTACGGCGAGCTGTTTAAAATCAAGAATGTGGCGCTGTGCATTCTGATCTCCTGCGTGTTCGTCACCTGGTTCATGATCATCATTACCTTCACCCCCAACTTTTTGGTGACCGACCGCGGCTTCGGCGAAGGCACGATGGGCGGCATCATGAGCGCCATCGGCGCCGCCTGGGTGTTCTGGGGCGTGGCGGTGCCGGCGATTTCCGATCACCTCGGCCGCAAGCCGACGCTGATCTTCTTTTCGCTGCTGGCGGTGTGCTGCCCGCTGTTCCTGAGCTACGTCGATAACCCGTGGCTGCTGGGCGTGCTGGTGTTCCTGTCTTATACCGGCCTTGGCTGCTTCACGCTGTTTATGGCCACCATCCCGTCGGAAACGGTATCGCCGGCCCGTATCGCCACCGCGTTGGGGCTGGTGATGGGGATTGGCGAGGTGATTGGCGGCTGTCTGGCGCCGTTTATCGCCGGGCTGATCGCCGATCGCTACGGGCTGGTCAGCGTGATGTGGCTGGCGGCCGCGGGCGCCGTGTGCGCCGGCGTACTGAGTTGTTTTCTCGATGAAACCGCCCCCGCGGTGGTGAGCCGCAGAGCGGTGAAACCGGCGAGCGTCGCCGACGTTTGAGGCGGTTTTCATCCCATTCAATCAAGGAGAGCGAAGATGTCAGCAGAACAATCCGTACTGAATCAAAATGCCGAGCCGGACTGGAAGAATTACGACGATTTCGCGCGCGGTATCGACACTAACCGCCTGCCGGGCACCCAGGACTGGCGGGGCAAAACGCTGCAGATCGCCTTTGACAACGACGGGGAAATCACGCTGCGCTTCAGTGCCGATCGGCAACGGGTGCTGTGGGCCTGGGGAGGGGAGAGCGGTGAGGACGCTTACGAAGAGGTGCAAACCTCCGCCGCACGCTATTTCTTCAATATTCCGCTGCAGTCACCGGGCAACGAGTGCCTGACGCTGGTACTCAATCGTGACAGCGGCCGGGCGCTGCTGGTGCGCAGCGCGCTGTTGCCGGAACAGACGGTGGAAAAGGGCTCGCGCCTCAAGCAAAGCTTCCACGTCGGCCGGATTGTCGGCGTCACGCCGAGTGGCGTCGCGCCGCATCTGACCCGCGAGCTGATCGGCTATCGTACGCTGAATGTCTACAGCCCCAACCACTATTACGAACACTTCTACGTCAATACCGAGCGCTATGCCTGGCAAAACCTGCGCGGCGAGCAATTCGGCCACGGCGATATGGACTACGCCACCTACTACAAGTTTGAGGACGAGATGTTCCTGTTCACCTTCCGGGAAAAGATTATCCCGGTGTGCTCGGTGTTCTTCTTCGACTTTATTTCCGGGCGCTGCACCGGTACCTTCCTCGGGCTGGACGCCGCCGGCCGGGTGTTGGTGTCACCGGCCGGGGCCTTCATCAGCAAGATGAGCTACAACGCCTACCCAGAAGGCGTGCAGCCGCTTTGATTCAGGCGTTTCTGACCAGCGATCCGGCGTTGATCTCCGCGATGGTTTTCGCGCCGGTGAGCGTCATGGCGACGCGCATTTCCTTGTCGATCAGATCCAGCAAGTTAGCCACCCCGGCTTCGCCGGCCGCCGCCAGCGCATAGACGAAGGCGCGCCCCAGCAGCACGCTGTCGGCCCCCAGGGCGATCATGCGCACCACGTCCAGACCGCTGCGGATGCCGGAGTCGGCCAACAGGGTGATGTCGCCTTTCACCGCGTCGGCGATCGCCGGCATGGCGCGCGCGGTCGACAGCACGCCGTCCAGCTGGCGGCCGCCGTGGTTGGAGACGATGATGCCGTCGGCGCCGAAGCGCACCGCGTCTTTGGCGTCCTCCGGATCCAGAATGCCTTTGATGATCATCGGGCCGTCCCAGAATTCGCGGATCCACTCCAGATCTTTCCAGGAAATCGACGGATCGAAGTTGGCACCCAGCCAGCCGATGTAGTCTTCCAGGCTGGTGGGTTTGCCGCGGTAGGCCGAGACGTTGCCCAGATCGTGCGGCTTGCCGAGCAGGCCGACATCCCAGGCCCACTGCGGATGGGCAAACGCCTGCAGCACGCGGCGCAGCGCGGCGTTAGGGCCGCTCATCCCTGAGTGGGCGTCGCGGTAACGGGCGCCCGGCACCGGCATGTCGACGGTAAACACCAGCGTTTTCACGCCGGCGGCCTTGGCGCGCTCCAGCGCATTGCGCATAAAGCCGCGATCTTTCAGCACGTAAAGCTGGAACCACATCGGCCGATCGATCGCCGGCGCCACCTCTTCGATCGGGCAGACCGACACGGTGGACAGCGTGAACGGAATGCCTTTTTTAGCCGCGGCGCGCGCGGCCTGCACTTCGCCGCGGCGGGCGTACATGCCGGTCAACCCCACCGGCCCCAGCGCCACTGGCATCGCCAGCTGCTCGCCGAACAGCGTGGTCTCCAGGCTGAGTTCGGACATATTGCGCAGCACGCGCTGGCGCAAGGCAATATCGGCCAGATCTGCGGTATTGCGCTTCAGCGTATGCTCCGCGTAGGCCCCGCCGTCGATGTAGTGAAACAGAAACGGTGGCAGTTTGGCCTGGGCGGCGGCCCGGTAGTCGGTTGACGCGGAGATGATCATAGTGTTTACCTTCTTGTCTTGCTTGCGATAACGAGTGTTCAGTCAGAGCGTGAGGATCGCTGCCATACCGGCCGCAATCCCGCCGTACGCCAGCATCGGCAGCACGGTCTTTCTGATGATTTTGCCTTCGGCGTTGCCGATTCCGAGGATCGAACAGACGGCGATAATGTTGTTCAGGCACACCATGTTGCCCATGGCGCCGCCGACGGACTGCAAGGCCAGCGTCAGATTGACGTCAAGGCCGCTGCTCTGGGCGATCGACTGCTGAATGCCGCCGAAGGTCAGGTTCGAGACGGTATTGGAACCGGAGAAGAACGAGCCCAGCGCGCCGAGGAACGACGAGAACAGCAGCCAGCTCTCGCCGGTAAGCGCCGCCAACGCTTTGCCGATCAGGATCACCGGCGCGTTGTCGCCGCCCTGCATCATCAGGTTGACCATCACCAGCGCGCCGAACAGGGCGATAAAGGGCCGTGCGACGCGCCCGCCGGTTTCGCTGAACATTTGCCGCACCTGGTCGCCATTCAGGCGGAACAGCGGAATACACAGCAGCACCACCAGCAGGAACGGGATCAGCGCCGGGACATACAGCGTTTTGTAGCCGGCAGCGGCGGAGGTACCCAGCACCTGCTGCAGTTCGACGATCAGCGCCCGGCTGATGCGCAGTTCCCCGAGCCAGCCGAGGTTTTCCTGCCACAGCAGCGCGGTGTTGTTGAGCAGCGCTTTAAGGCCCAGCTGGTGGACGCGTGTCACTATCAGAATAGCAATCAGCAGCAGGGTCGGGGTCATGGCCTTGACCACCTGTAAGAACGGCACCGCCTGCCCGGCGCTCTGCGATTTGTCGCTGCGGGTGAGGCCGATGCCGCAGCGTGCCAACAGTACCGAGAGCGCCAGGCCGATCGCGCCGCCGACCAACGCCGGGAATTCATAGTTCACCTGAGCCAGCAGCAGATAGGGCACGGTGCAACTCAGCACGCTGAGCAGGATAAACGGTAGGTTGCGGCGGATATCCTGCCAGGAAACGATAAAGCGCAGCGCCAGCAGAGGAATGACGAAGCCGGCGACAAAGTGGATCAGCGCGGTCTGCCGGCCGATCTCCAGCAGGCTGGCGTCCGACAGACCGAGGTTGGCAAAGCCGAACCAGGTGGGGGTGCCCACGGCACCGAAGGAGACCGGTACCGAGTTCATCACCAGCGTCAGCAGGGCGACGCGCAGCGGGTTGAAGCCCAGCCCGACCAGAATCGGCGCGGCGATGGCGGCCGGTGTGCCAAAGCCGCTGGCGCCCTCAATCATAAAGGCGAAGGCCCAGCCGATAATCATCAGCTGGGCCACGGGATTGGGGCTGATGGTTTCCAGCCAGCGCCGCACCACGTTTTCCGCGCCGCTTATCTGCATCAGTTTGTTGAGCAGGATGGCGCCGGCGATGATGGTGATCGGCGTCAGCGTCGACACTAGCGCGGTGATGATATTGGCATGCAGCAGCCGCAGCGAGGCATCGAACCACAGGAGCTGTACGGCATACACCACGGCGGCCGTCAGCGGCAGGGCGAGGTAAGAGGGCACGCCATTCCTTTTGGTCATCATCCAAATCAGCAGGACGATGGGCGCAATACTGAAAAGCAGGGGCATAAGATCCTCAGGGTTATTATTTTTATGGGCAGAGATATGTAGCTGAAAGGTTAATTACCGCAACATTTTCATTCTAATCACAACGTTGGTGACGATGCCATGCGGTATTTTTTTAACATCGGCGAACGGCGGCGGCGGTGGGAAACTGGCCGGCAGAAGGGGTTAAATTAACTGCTTTAAAATCAGTTTGATAGGAAGCGATTTTGTGTGATAAATGCGTGGGTTCACATTAATTAAGCGGTAATGTTCAATAGATTATGTCCAAAAATGCGGTAATCCCCGCGGCTTTTTGCGGCCGCGGGGAAATAATCAGAGCAGGGAACTCAAAAATAATGGCTGATATTTTGGTAGGAACCGATGATATGTTCGATCAGCAGACGGGTTTTTAACGGCAGATTGCGGGTGTAAGGATAGACGGCGTAAATGCCCAATACTTTGCCGCAGTGGCCGGCCAGGATCTCGGTCAGCTTGCCGTCCTGCAAATCTTCATACACCATGCAGCGCGGCACCATGGCGATACCGTGGCCGCCGATCACCGCTTTGCGGATCGCTCGCGCATTGTTGGCCGACAGGTTGCCGTTAACCTGCAGCTCGTAGATTTCGTTGCGTCCCGGTCGTTTCATCAGCCAGTTGGCGGTGCCGCTCTCCTGGTAGGTGTAGGTCAGGCAGTTGTGGCCAAGCAGGTCTTCGGCGCTACGCGGTTCCGGGTGGCTTTCCAGGTACCCCGGCGAGCAGACGATCACCCAGCGGGAATCGAAGATCGGCCGGGCAATCAGGCTCGAATCCGGCATGGTGCCGGTGCGGATCGCCAGATCGATACCTTCTTCCACCAGATCGACAAAGCGGTTTTCCAGCCGCATCTCGACCTTCAGGCTGGGGTGCAGAGCGCAAAATTCCGCCACGCTCTCGCTCAGCAGCAGCTCGCCGGAAATGGTCGGCACCGACATGCGAATGGTGCCGGTCAACTCTTCGCTCTTTTCGCTGACGGCGTACAGCGCCTCCTGCACTTTGGCGCCGATCTCTTTGGCCTGCTGGTAGAGCGCCTGGCCGCTTTCGGTCAGCGTCAGGCTGCGGGTGGTGCGGTATAACAGCCGGGCACCCAGCGATTTTTCCAGCCGCCCGATGCGTTTACTGATCACCGAGCTGGTGATGCCGGCGCTCTCTGCGGCCTTGCTGAACGAGCCGCAGTCGACAATCAGGGCGAACAGAATCAGGTCGTTGGCGTATTCGTGAGTGGCGAGCATGGGCATCCTGTAGAGTGAGAGTCCTGCTGCCCAGTGTAAATCCGGCGCGGCAGGAAGCAATCTTTTCAGCGTGTTGCACGTCGTCGCCAACTGGTCAGATCTGAATTTTTCTTATTTGTTTTTTCATTTTATTGAGAATTATCCTTTTATGTTTTTCTTGCTTTAATAGGCTTTGATCTACTTTTCTTGTTTTTAGACTAATTTAAATTGGAATAGTCCCGTATTCACGGCTTACTTATTCGACTAACTTTCTCTTGCAGTGTAAATAATTGTATTGATCTGCTCGTTTGGGATGGCTATGCTTTTTCTCGAAGCGCTCTCATTGTTATTAATCAGATGGTTTTAAAATGTATTGAAGAATTGCTCTGTCTGCCGACAGAGTAATGGGTAGTGTGTTTATATTTTAATATATATAAGGATATTGTAATGAAGAAAATCAATCTGTCAGAAGCGGGAAACATCGTCGGCGGTACTTTTGTTTGTACCAAGGAGTTTGCCTGGGTGGGCAGCGGCAATAACCGTACCTGCCAGCTGGTGAAAACCTGTGCGAACAAATTCGGTGGCGTACAGAAGTTCTATTACCCGGCGCCGGTGGCAAGCTGCCCGTCTAACCCAACCACGCCAAGCTGAGGCGGGTTAATCCCCTGCATTTAGATTAGCGGTGGGCAGGCGGGCAGCGTTCACGCTGGCCCGCCTGATACCGGGCGACAAAGTCATCTTTACGATCTCATTATTTACGGTATTAACTCTTTTTCATGTATTCACTCTGCCGGGTGGGTATTAATATATGCGCAGGATGCGTCCGTTATGTATAAACGTCCCTTGCTTTTCATTAGCTACATGCTGGTCATTGTTTTTGCCTCTTCTTTTCTGACCGCCTTTTATTTTAAACATTACGTCATGCAACCGCCGGAGGCAGAAAGCCTGAGCTTTATCGCCCCGGAAAAAATCGAGCAAAGCCCATTGCAAGAAGATAATACCATTGTCGAAGTCTTCTCTTATGCCTGCCACTATTGTGAAGTCAACGAAAGCGGTGTGGCCGAGCTGGAAAAAAGTTTACCGGCGGGGGCCAAACTGGTGCGCTTGCACCTCAGCGACGACAGTCAAGCCGGCATGGCGGCCTTTGCGCCCCTGTTCGCCACGCTGACGATCATGGGGATCGAAGCGCAACATCGCCCCGCCGCTTACCGCGCCATTATCAAAGAAAACCTCAACCTGGCGGACGACAAGCAGCTCAGCGCCTGGCTGACGGCCAACGGTATCGATAAGACCGCCTATCAGCAGGCCAGAGAGTCGGAACGGGTCAAAGAGCTGTTGGCGTATATGACGGCAGTGAGTCGCTATTACCAGATCAACGCGACCCCCAGTTTTATCGTCAATCGCAAATGGCTGGCGCTGCAAGACCGCGAGTTTTCCGCTTTCAGCCAGCAGCTGCTGTCGCTATTGCAGCACGATAAGCCGCTGGGCTCGTGATGCGCCTGCTCGCGGTTCGGGGGTATTTGGCCTGGCGCAACGGCCTGGACGCGATGGCTCGCTTATCGGCAACGGGTGCCGGGATGGGCAACCGCCTGACGTGTGCTCTGCTGCGGCGCGTGGATTATCGCCTGTGGCTGGAGGTGCGCCGGCGGTTGGGGGGAAGCAGACCGCAGCGCCGCTTTCGCCACCGGCATGCGGTAGCGCTGGCGAACCGCCAGAGCCTGTTGGGGGAGGGCAAGCTGGACTTCGCCTGGCTGATGCAGCGGCGGCAGTGGCTGGATATCGCGGCGGTCTATGCTCGCAATGCGGCGCTGATGAAGCATTTGGCGCACTGTTCCGCACAGCTCGATCGGGTCGTGGAACCGTTGCATCGCGCGGGCGTGCCGGTGCTGCTGGCGCCGATGCATACGGTCTCCGACGTGTTGGCGACGCTGGTCGGTGCGAATGTTTATCCCAGACGAGCCACGGTGATCGTTTCCGGCGATGTGCAGGCGTTTGCGCGGCGAGCACCGGAAGACGAATGGCGGCAGCAGCTCGACTATTGCTCGATTCACGACGATCCGCGGCACATCGCCGGTACCTTATCGCAGGCGATGCTGGAAGCGGCGGAACATCGGCGCAACATCATCCTCTTCCCGGACATCACGCCGGATTACACCCTGCACAGCAGTCAGGATGTTGCGGCCAAACTGGCCTGTCATCTGTTCGGCCGGCCGGCGCATTTGCACAGCGGCCTCGTTCGGCTGTCCCGGGCGCTACGGGCTCAGGTGGTGTTCTATTCGCTTTATTTCGATCGCGGCATCCGCATTCACATCGAAGAGCCGGTCGCTGCAGACCGGGTCGGCCGCGCCATGCCGGCGATCGTCGAGCGAACCCTCCGGCGGCATGCGGATGATTGGCTGTTATGGCATTCGCACTCTTTATTTTTCATCAACGAATAAGTCAGGGATATCACTACGTATGGAAAACATCCTTCCTACGCCGGTCTTGCAGAGCGAAATCAATGAGTGCGGGCTGGCCTGTATCGCCATGCTGGCGGAAACTCAGGGCATTCGCGCACCGTTGACGGAACTGCGGGAGCGTTATCCCGCTTCGCAGCACGGCACTTCGCTGGCGACGCTGTGCGCCATTTTGGGAGAGCTGGCGCTACCGGCTTATCCGGTGGCGTTTGAGCATCAGGATCTGGCGGCGCTGCCTTTACCGGCCATTTTGCATTACGGCGCAGGCCACTATGTGTTGCTGGCGTATCGCCAGGGGGGGTACGTATGCGTAATGAATCCGGCATTGGGGCAGCAACTGCTGCCGTACGCTGCCCTGAAAGCGGAAATCAGCGGTTATGCGTTGGTGCTGGATCGCGATGAGATACCGGCTGGTGCACCGGCCCCGCGCAGCGGCCGCCGGCGCGCTTTCGCCAGCTTAAGCCTGAAGGATACCGCCGGCATCGCCGGCATTTATCGCTTGGCGGCGATGACGTTTTTTATCTCGCTGACGCTGTTCATCATGCCGATGATGGTCGCCAGCGCGATCAATCAGGTGTTCGCCATGGCCGGCGAGGTCGCGTTCCCCTATGCCTACTATCTATTGGCGTTCGTGGCGTCCACGGCGTTGGCGCTGGTTGCTCGCATCTTTACCGAACGCTTCATCAAAAATTTCGTGTTGTTGCACGGCGCCGCCGGTTTTTCTCGCCTGCTGGAAAACTCGCTCAATTTCTTCAGCAAACGCGCCCCCGGCGAGATCTTCAGCCGTTTCACCAGTTGGCAGATGGCCGCCGGCCAGAAAATCGAACTGGATAACGGCCTGCGCACCGACTGGATCATTGGGGCCATCGCGCTGGCGGTGATGGGGTATCTGAGCCCGATGCTGGCACTGGTGCCGGTTGTCGGCGTGCTGCTGATGGGGGCGGTCAGCGTGTGGGCCATCTACCGCGATCGGCATTACACCCAGCAGCTGCAGGTACGAGGCGCGGTGCAAAATGACTTCATCCTGGAAACCATCCAGGGGTTTTCGACCATCAAGTCCGCCGGCCTGGCCGGCCAGCGGCAGGAAGGGTTCGCCGAACATGCCCGCTCGCTGTTCAACTGCCTGCAGCAGCAAAAGATCTATGAGCAGATAAAGGGCAGCATTTACCAGCTGATCGGCAGTCTGGAGATGGTGTTGTTCATGCTGCTGGCGTTGCCGCTGCTCAAGGAGGGCGAGCTCAGCCTGGGGGCATTCTTCGCCTACAGCTTTCTGCGCGAAATCTTTACCTCGTACAGCAGCAAGATCTTTTTCGCCGTTTTGCAGAAAAACCAGCTGCACGTCATCGATGAACGCGCGCGGGACCTGTTTCCTGCGGTATCCGTTCGGGCACCGTCTGAGGACGAAAGCGTGAGCCATTTTGACGCGCGGCTGGCGTATCGGGGGGTGACCTTCGCTTACGATGCCGGCCAACCGGTGTTGCGCGATTTGTCTCTGACGCTGGAACGGGGAGAGTGTATTGCCATTTGCGGCGGTTCCGGCGCGGGTAAAAGCACGTTGCTGAAGGTGCTCGCCTGCCTGCTGACGCCGCAGCAGGGGGCGCTGGCGCTGGATGGGCGCGTGCTGGCAAGCGCCGCCGCGCAGCGGCTGTTTTTCCTGCAAAGCCAGGAGGACATTCTGTTCAATGCCTCGGTGTTGCAGAACATCACGCTGTTCGCGCCGTCGGCGCCGGGCCAGCAACGGCAGGTGGAGCAGGCGCTGCGCAGCCTGGGGTTGGCGGACGCGGTGGCGCAGCTGCCGGGGGGCGTGAATGCCCTGGTGCGGGAGAGCCATGCCGGGCTGTCGCTGGGGCAACGCCAGCGTCTGTTGTTGGCGCGCGCCATGTACAGCCGTTGCCCGGTGTTGGTGCTGGACGAGCCGACGGCAAATCTGGATGAAAAGACCGCGGCGACGGTGATGTCGGCTCTGGTAGCGCATTGCCGTGAAAATCGTAAAACCCTGGTGACGGTCACCCATAATCCGCGGCTGTTGCCGTTGTTCGATCGGGTCTTGCGCATGTCCCAGGGGCGGTTGGTGCCTGAATTCCCCCATGACGTCAGGATGAATGATTGTGCTGCGGTGGAGTGACGAGTCCGGGAAGAGACGCTGGCGGCGAGTGGCGCTGGCGCTGGGCGTTTTGGTGGCGGTGGTTGGCGGGCTGTCGTTGCTGAATCGGTCTCCTGACATGCAACCACCGCAAACGGCGCGCGTTGAGCGCGGGGACATCGAAAAAAGCGTGTTGGCGACCGGTATTCTAAAACCGATCCGGCAGGTGAACGTTGGCGCACAGGTCAACGGGCAGTTGAAAAAACTGTATGTCAAACAGGGGGACAGGGTGACCCAGGGGCAGCTGTTGGCCGAGATAGATCCGACGCTGCAGCTTAACGAGCTGCGCAAGTCACAGGCCGAATTACGCAGCGCACAGGCACAGAAACTGGCGAGCCAGGCGCAGCTGAAGCAGTACCAGCTGGAACTGACGCGGCAAAGGGCGCTGGCGCGTGACCGCGCCGGCGTGGCCAGCGATTTGGAAAAAGCGCAGGCGCAGCGCGACGCGCAACTGGCGCAGTTGAAAGTGAACGAGTCGCAGATCGTCCAGGCTGAAGTGGCGCAGGAAACCGCCAGGGCCAATCTGGCTTTTACCCGTATTACCGCCCCTATCGACGGCGAGGTACTGGGCATTGTCACCCAGGAAGGGCAGACCATCGTCTCGTCGCAAAGCGCGCCGACCATTTTGGTGATGGCAGACGTGGATACCATGATGGTGCACACCCGCATATCGGAAAATGACATCTTGCAGGTGAAGACGGGGCAGCCGCTGTGGTTTTACGTCGCCGCCGATCCCAGCCGCCGATATGAGGGGGCCATGGGTGCGATACAGCAGGCGCCGGCGGAGGCGCTGGAAACCGACCCGCTGGGCAGGAATTCAAGCCAGCAAACGGCGGCGGTGTATTACAACGGCGTGTTTGCCGTCGCCAACGACGAACGCCGATTGCGCACCTCGATGACGGCGCAGGTATTTATCATTACCGAACGCGCGCAGGGCGTGGTGCGGGTGCCGATGGCTGCGCTGGGCGAGGCATTGGATGAAGGGGATTACCAGGTCAAGGTGTTGGATGGCGAGCAGACCGTGGTACGCCGAGTGCGTATCGGTACCCGCGATCGTCGCTATGCCGAAGTGCTGGAAGGGCTGAGCGCAGGGGAACGGGTGCTGCTGGATCAGCAGCCTGATGCGGAGGAAGGCCATGTCAGTTAACGCCGAGCCCATTATTGCGTTGGAAAACGTCTCGCGCGAGTTTCAGGCCGGGGAGCAGAAAATTGCGGTCCTCAAGCGCGTATCCCTGAGCATTCAGCGGGGGGAAATGGTCGCTATCGTTGGCGCTTCCGGTTCTGGAAAATCGACGCTGATGAACATCATCGGCTGTCTGGACAAGCCTTCTCAGGGCGATGTGTACATCAACGGGGTGGCTATTGGGCAAGCCGACGGCGATCGCCTGGCGCAGCTTCGCAGCCGGCATATCGGCTTTATCTTCCAGCGCTATCATCTGATGCCCTATCTGACCGCCGGCGAGAATGTGGCGATCCCGGCGTTGTATACCGCCATGCCGGCCGCAGAGCGCCGCCAGCGGGCAGCGTATTTGTTGGCTCGGCTCGGGTTGGCGCAGCGCGGCGGTCATCGCCCGGCGCAGCTTTCCGGTGGGCAACAGCAGCGGGTCAGTATTGCCCGTGCCCTGATGAACGGTGCGGAAATCATTTTGGCCGATGAACCGACCGGCGCGCTGGATAGCGCCAGCGGTCAGGCGTTGATGGCCATTTTGCACGAGCTGAACGCGGTCGGGCACACCGTCGTTATCGTGACGCACGATCGGCGGATCGCCGAGCAGGCACGGCGGATCATTGAGATCGGCGACGGCGAGATCGTGGCGGATCGTCGCCATGAGGCCTCCCGACTGCCTGCTACGTTCGAACGGCCGCTATCGCCGGTAGCCCCCCTGAAGCGCATGGCACCGGGTGTGGCGCTGAAAGAGGCTGTCGGTATGGCCTGGCGAGCATTGCTGGGGCATCGGGTCCGGGCCGTGTTGTCGATGCTCGGCATCATTATCGGCATTGCGGCGGTGGTCTCCGCCATCGCCATCGGGGAGGGCACACGGCGTAATATTCTCAAGGAAATCAGCCAGCTTGGCACCAGCACGTTGGAGATTCGCCCTGGCCTCGGGTGGGAAAAATCGCGCCCTGATTTCGCGCGTTCGCTGAGCGCGCGCGATGCTGCATTGTTGGCGGCGCTGCCTTACGTCGACAGCGTCTCGCCGGTGATTGGCACCCAACTGCTGGCCGTTCGCGAAGGCAAACAGGTGCCACTCGCCGTGATGGGCGTCGGCGAAGGGTATTTCCGCACGCAGGGCATTCGCCTGCTTTCCGGCGGCCTGTTAACCGCGCAGGATCTGAGTGAGCGTGCACCGGTAGCGGTGATTGATCCCTTGTTAAAGCAGGCGCTGTTTTCTTCCCGGCTAGACCCGGTAGGCGCGGTATTGCTGATAGCGGGCGTGCCTTATCGGGTGATTGGCGTCGCGCAGCGTCGCGGCGCTCAATACGCCGGCTCTCAACCGCTTGCCTGGCTGCCCTATACCTCCCTCACCGGCCGCATCGCCGGCGATATGCCGCTGGAATCCATTGTGATGCGAGTGAATGAAAAACTGACGCTGGAAGAGGCGGGGCGGGATGCGACCCGGCGTTTGATCGTAGAACACGGTCGGCGGGATTTCTTCACCCTGACCGACGATCAGCTGACGCAATCCATTCAGCGCGCCTCAGACTCCATGCAGTTGCTGATTACCGCGATTGCCGCCATCTCGCTGCTGGTGGGTGGTGTGGGGGTAATGAACATCATGCTGGTTTCGGTGACGGAACGGACCCATGAGATCGGCATTCGATTGGCGGTGGGCGCTGCTGAGAGAGACATTATGCGGCAGTTTCTGATCGAGGCGGTGGTGATCTGCAGCCTGGGGGGCGTGTTGGGGATCGCCTGCGCCGCGTTGGTTAAAGGGGCTCTGAGCGGATTGGCGCCGCAGGTGACGATGATCTTTACCTGGCCGCCGCTGTTGCTGGCCTGCGGATTCTCGGCGTTGATCGGTGTCGGGTTCGGGTTCTTTCCCGCTCGCACCGCCGCGCGCCTGCAGCCGGTGGAGGCGCTGGCGCGAGAATGAGCCGACTTTGGGTTTGTGGGCTGGTGATGCTGTCGCTGAGCGCCTGCGGATGGCGGCCGATCGACGCCACGACGCCACCGTCGTTGCCGCCGCAGTGGCGCGTGGTCGATGAGCGCTCCGGTTCACTGCGCGCGGGCATCGCCTGGTGGGAAAACTTCAACGATCCGCAACTGTCGGCGCTGATCGACGGCGTGCTGATTGCGAATCAGGATCTGGCGCTGGCCGGATTGCAGTGGCGTGAGGCCATGTTGGAGGCCGGATTAGCGCAGGGCAATTTGACGCCGGATCTGGCCGCCAGCCTGAGTGGCCGCAATACCCGAGCGCTGCGGGGCACGACTACGCCGCAGGAAAGCTACCGTGCAGGGCTTTCTCTGAGCTATGAACTGGATTTATGGGGCAAGCTGGCGCGCATTCGCGAACAGACAGAATGGCAGGCCGTCGCCTCGGCGTTGGACCGGCGCAATACCGCGTTGACCTTGATAGGTGCTACCGCGCGCGGGTATTGGCAGATTGCCGATTTGAATCAGCAAGTTATCCATCAGCAACGGATGGTGACGATCGCGCGTGAAACTTTGCGGCTGGTGGCGGCACGTCACACCGCGGGCGACGTTGGCCGATTCGAGCTGTTGCAGGCGGAACAGAACCTGTTGGCGAGAGAGAATCAGCTGCATGAGCTGGAGCGGCAGCGGGAAGACGCGCGTAACTCGCTGGCGTTATTGTTTGGGCGATCGCCGCTGCTGCGCTATAGCGAACGGCGTTCGTTGCCGCTTGAAGAGGTGGCTATCGCGCAGCGCCTGCCGGCGGCGGTGATTGCACGCAGGCCGGATGTTCAGGCGGCAGAGCGCCGCCTGAGAGCGGCGCTGGCCGGTGCCGAGGCGGCCAGGTTGAGTTTTTATCCGACGCTGAGCCTGGAAGCCGGGTTGGATGCCGGCAGTGGGCTTTTCCGCCAGTGGTTCAGTGAACCTTCGCGTTCGCTGGGGGCCACGTTGACGCTGCCGTTTATCGAATGGCGCAAGATGCGCTTGTCCAGTGACAAAGCGGTGTTGCAGGCGCAGCGGGCGGAGATTCAATTTCGCGATGCGGTCTACCGCGCGCTGGCCGATGTGGACAACGCCATGCGACAACGCCTGGAAGCACAGCGGCAAATCGGCAACCAGCGGCGGCATCTGGCGATGAGCCGGCAAGCCGTGGCGTTGGCGCGGCATCAATATCAGGCCGGTTCCGTCGCGCTGCAAACGCTGCTGGATGCGCAAGAGGCGGTGTTGACCAGCGAAAATTCGCTGTCGGCGCTGCAATACCGCTACCTGAACGCCACGATGCAGCTCTGGCTGGCGCTGGGCGGCAACGAGGCTTTCGCATCGGGGCAAGGAGAATAAGCATGGAGAAAATAAGACGAGTGGTGGTCACCGGTTACGGTGCCGTCACCGCGCTGGGCGGCAATGCGCAGCAAAACTGGCAGGCTATCATGGCCAGCCGCCTGGCCTATCGCTATCACGATAAATCGGCGGCAGGGATCCACGCGCGCTTTTTTGCTTTGCTGGAGTCTGAACCGCCGCTGGAGGGCGTTGCTGCGCGGGTAAGTCGCCGGCTACCCAGATTCGCCAGGTTGGCGCTTGCCGCCGCCGCAGAGGCGATCGAAATGGCGTTTTCATCCTCTTACAGGGGGCCTGCGCACTTTTATTCGTCGTTGGAGTGCGGGGCGATTATCGGCAGCGGCTGGGGAGGGCAGGATGAGATCATGCAAAACAATGCGGACTATCTGCAATCCGGATTGGGGCAGTTGTTTGGCTGTTTTCACGCGATGCCCAATATCGCGACCGCCATATGCGGCCAGCATTGGCTGCTACGGGGTTATCAAGGCTCGCCGGCGGCGGCCTGTGCGACTGGCGGCATCGCGATTGGCGATGCGTTTGAAGTGATTCGCAGCGGCCGCGCCGCAATGATGCTGGCCGGCGCGTCGGAATCGCTGAGCGGCAACGGTGCGATCTGGAATATGGATGCGTTGCGTTTGTTGAGCCGGGAGCAGAAAGATATCACCAAAGCCAGCTGCCCGTTCAGCCGGGATCGCAACGGTTTCGTCCTGGCGGAGGGGGCCGCCGTGTTATGCCTTGAGGAACGGGAAGCGGCTTTAGCGCGTGGTGCGACGATCCTGGGGGAGATCAAAGGGTACGGCAATTTTTCAGACGCTTTCGATCTTACCGCCCCGGCGGAGGATCAGCAGGCGAAAGTGAAAACCATACGACGGGCTTTAGAGCAGGCGCAGCTCGACAGCCATAAAATCGACTATATCAATGCGCATGGCACCTCTACGCTGCAAAACGATGTGAGCGAAACCGAGGCGATCAAGGCGGCTCTGGGGCGCGATGCTTACCGCACGCCGATTTCCAGCACGAAATCCTATACTGGGCATCTGCTTGGCGCATCCGGCAGTTTTGAGGCCATCGTCTGCCTGCAAGCGTTACAGCAACAAATGATGCCGGCAACCTGCCATTTGCACGAGACCGATCCCGAATGCGATCTTGATTATATTCGCGAGGGGCATCGGCATGGCCGTCTGCGTAATGTCATGAGCCTCAGCTTCGGTTTCGGCGGCGCCAATGCGGCGCTGGTATTTGGTTATCACAATGAATAGCGATAGGGCCTATGGAAAAGTATCATCGGTTATATGAGACGATTTGCGGCATGTTGTACGAAGCCAGAGGGCTGGAGAGAACGCAGCTGTCGGCAGATATGCCGCTGCAACAGCTTGGGCTGGACAGCCTGGATTATATGGAGCTGATGCTGGTGGTTCGGCGAGAATTCGGCATTACGCTCACTGCGGAAATGCTTATCGAACACCCTGAGTTGACGCTCGGTGAATTGTGCCACGTGATAATCCGTCAATAATTTCATCCCCCCAGGCGATCGCTTGTTGAGGTCAGGCCTGGGTTTTTTTCGTCTGTTGTGACTGCCATTTCATCTCTTACCCTTCCAGTTTCACTCTGTTATCGATATCCATAATTATTAATGCTTATCCGTCAGGTTAATATGAACCCGTGATGGCGGTTTTTCATTCTCATTTTGGCGGTGTTATTAATGGCGAGTGTTAATGACATGGCAATATTTTTTAGGAATATTCTTTGTTTTGCCGGTTAATTTATCAATCTTACGCCACATCGTGCCAGGCAGTGATAACGCAAGCTAAAGCAAACAGGAAGCCGTGTGGTGATAATGCCGGGAATCTGCGGAACCCATTCGCAAGAGCGACTCACAAGGGTGGTTGATGCCCGTGATAATAACGCCTGTCGCGCTGTTCGCATTCGGCAAATCCGCTATACTCCGCGCTGGATGCAGGAACCTATCCATAAGCCAGGGGCTACCCTGAGTGTCCATTGTGGTGACGTAAAAGGAAAATGACAGCCACATTTTTCCGAGCAAAGTAATGAGGTTGTATGTCTAATCGTAAACATCTGACGCCTTCCGAAGTGGAGAGACTGCTTGAGGTCACGCTGCAGGGAAAGAATCCAGAACGCGATTATTGTTTGATTTATATGTGTTTTATTCATGGGTGTCGCGCCAGCGAAATAGGGGGGTGGCGCTTATCGGATATCGATCTGGAAGGCGGTAATATCTATGTACATCGGTTGAAAAATGGCTTTTCCACCGTCCATCCGCTCTATCTGCGCGAAAGGCAATGTCTGCGGCGCTGGTTGGATAAGCGTCAACGGCACCGCTGGGCCGATCAAGAGTGGCTGTTCCTGTCCAACCGCGGTGGCCGTCTGTCGCGCCAACGTATTTACGGGTTGATTCGCCATTACAGCAAGGTGGCCAAATTGGAGGTCAACGCTCATCCACATATGCTGCGGCATGGCTGCGGATTTGCATTGGCGGACCGCGGTATCGACACCCGTTTAATTCAGGATTACCTCGGGCACCGAAATATCCAGAATACGGTGATTTATACCGCCAGCAATGCACAGCGCTTTAAGGAAATTTGGTAAGTGTGATTTAAGTTAATAACGATAAGGAGTCACTTTGAACTAAACTGAAACATACTGTAAGGACGCGTAAAAACAATGTCAATATTCCCATGCCCTCTTTCCTGCTTAAAGCTTAATTCTTTTTGAAAACAGTGTGTTGTGATTTTTTCTCGTATCCCCTACCTCCTCTTAATCTAAGCAAAATCCTAATCAAAAATCCGCGAATTTAAATCATTGAGTTTACGCCTTGGTTTTTTAGTCTGATTTAATATCACTTTGTTACTCAGCTGGTTTTAAATCCTGTTAAATGGGTTTTTATTGGTTTTAAAAACCAAAGGAGTCACTTTAGTTCAAAATGAATCGTTTGGGTGAATAAGCCCGAAGCCATTAATCAGTCTGGCTACGGCCCTTCACATTCATGGAACTAAATAAAAGGAATGACATTAAGGATATGTCGGAAATAAACCCCATGCATATTTTGCATAATTTTAAGGAAAGTAGGATGAAAAAGAATCTGTTGGCTGTAGCTGTATTGACCGCGTCCGCATTTATCCCCTCTGCATTTGCTGCTGACGGCGCGCTGAATATCACTGGCACCATTACCGATCAGTCTTGCACCGTCGATCCGGACTCCCAGAACAAGCAGGTCGCTCTGGGTAAGATTGCCAAAGACGCATTCACCCTGTCTAAAACCGCTGGCGCCAAAGCCTTCAACCTGGTGCTGAAAAACTGCCCGAAAACTGTGACCGGCGCCACCGTGCGTTTTGACGGTACTCAGGTGCAGGGGCAGTCCGGGCTGTTGCAACTGACCGGCGCCGGCACCGCTGGGGTCGCGGGCGGTATTGGCGTACAGCTGCTGGACGACGGCAGCAACGTGCTCAATATCGGCAACGATTCCCGCGTGTATGCGCTGGAAGAAAACAAAGACAACACCCTGGGCTTTGTCGCGCGCTATTTCGCTTATGACGACGTTTCCGTCGGTAGCGCTAACGCTACGGCCAACTTCACCATCGTTTATCAGTAAGGCTATGCCGTCACGGCGGCGAAACAGTTAGAAAAATGAGCCAGAGGGCGTGTTCTCTGGCTCTTGTTCATCGGTGATGGGAACGGGAAGAAAGAGATGAAAGCTGGATACTTTGCGCTGACGGCGGCGTTGTTGATGACGCTTTGGGCTCCGGTACAGGCCGGCGTGGTAGTGGGTGGAACGCGCCTCATCTATGACGGCGGTAAAAAAGAGTCTGCTCTGAATATCAACAATCCGGATGCGGTGCCTTATCTGATCCAATCCTGGGTCGATGCGCAAGAGGGCGATAGCGCGAAAGCACCTTTTATTATCACGCCGCCGCTATTTCGTTTAGACGGGGGCCAAAATAACCTGCTGCGCGTGGTACGTGCGGGCGGCAATTTACCGACGGACAGAGAGTCGCTGTATTGGCTGAATGTGAAGGCTATTCCTTCGGTGGAAAAGAAAGAGAACACGCTGCAAATTGCGATCAAGACCCGCATCAAGCTGATTTATCGCCCGCAGGGGCTCGTCGGCAATCTGGAAGAGGCGGCCGGTAAAGTGACGTGGCGGCGCAGCGGCGATCGTTTGCAGGTGACCAACCCTTCTCCCTACTACCTCACCTTTTTCAATTTGAAGCTGAATGGCCGCGCCATTACCGGCAACACCATGGTGGCGCCGCAGGCGAGCGCCAGTTTCCCGTTGCCGGCGGCAAGTGGCGCAGGTGGCAGCCTGAGCTGGCAAATCATCAACGACTATGGCGGCACCGGCCAGACCTTCACCAGCACGTTATAACCGGGCCGCGGTGCGTGTTTTTTTGCTCTGGGATAACGCTGGAGCAGGCGTTCGGCTTACCTGATTCTTCGTCGGGCCGAGCCAATCGGGACAGGGAGTTAAAAGGATGAATAACCCGAATTGCATTGGTTTACCAGGGGCGCGATCGGTTCTGGCCGGCCTGATATCTTGCCAAATGGCGCTGCTGAGCTTGATCGGCACGGCTCATGCGCGCGATTATTTCAACCCGGCGCTGCTGGAAATTGATAATCCGGCGCTGCGCGGCGCCGATCTCTCGGTGTTTGAGGAGAACAGCAGCCAGGCGCCCGGGAACTACCGGGTCGATCTTTACCTTAACGGCGAACAGATCGACAGCCTTGACGTCGAGTTTCGGCTTATGCCGGGAGCCGACGGGAAGCAAGCGCTGCAGCCTTGTTTCAGCACGGAAAAATTGGCGGAACTGGGCGTGAGGGTGGCCATGTTTCCGGCGATGGTGCCCGGGGATAGCTGCGTCAACCTGGCACAGACCATTCCACAGGCCTCTGCGGTATTCCTGTTCAATCAGCTGAGGCTGAATTTGAGCATCCCGCAAGCGGCACTGCGCTTGAATGCGCGCGACTACGTTTCCCCGGATAAATGGGACTCCGGCATACCGGCGCTGTTGGTCAATTACAACTTCAGCGGCGCCAATAACCAGATGCGCGACAGCGAACGGCAAAACAACAATAACTATTACCTCAATCTGCGCTCGGGCATCAACTGGGGCGCCTGGCGCCTGCGTAACTATTCGATCTGGAACCATTACACCGGCGGTTCTTCTTCCTGGCGCTCAATCAACACCTACCTGCAGCGCGATATCGTTGCGTTGCAAAGCCGCCTGACCCTGGGGGACAGCACAACGCCCAGCGATGTGTTCGATAGCGTGCAGTTCCGTGGGGGGCAATTGGCCTCTGAGGACGACATCCTGCCGGACAGCATGAAAGGGTACTCGCCGGTGGTGCGCGGGATCGCGCGTACTAATGCGCAAATCGTAATCCGGCAAAACGGCTATGTGATTTATCAAAGCTATGTGCCGCCGGGGGCATTTGAAATTACCGATCTGTATCCCACGGGCGGCAGCGGCGACTTGAATGTGAACGTGCGTGAGGCTGACGGCCAGGAGCAGCATTTTGTGGTGCCGTACGCCGTGGTGCCGGTATTGCAGCGCGAAGGGCGTTTTAAATACAGCCTGACCAGCGGGAAATACCGTTCATACGGCGGTGGCGTTGATGAACGCCCGTTCAGCCAGGCGACCGGGATCTACGGTCTTCCGTGGGGGGCCACGCTGTATGGCGGCGTGCAGGCGGCCAGTAAGTATCAGTCCCTGGCGCTGGGTTGGGGGCAGAACCTGGGGGCGGTGGGCGCGCTGTCTGCCGATGTCACCCAGGCCTGGACCAAGCAGGAAACCCGGCCGAAGGAGCAGGGGCAGTCATGGCGTTTGCGTTACGGCAAGAACTTCATTGAAACCGGCACCAACTTTAGTCTGGCCAGCTACCGCTATTCCACGCGCGGTTTTTATAACCTGCAAGAGGCGCTGGAGAGCTACGGCGGCAACAGCGCTATCTATAACGATCACAAGAAGAGTCGCGCCGAGCTGACGATGAGCCAAAGCCTGTGGGAGCAGGGGGGAACGTTGTCGCTCAGCTTGTTTAACGAAGACTACTGGGACGATAACCGCCGTTCGCAGTCTGTCAGCCTCAGCTACAACAACAGCTGGGAGGCCGTCAGTTACGGGCTGAATTACACCTTCAACCAGAACGGCTACGACAGTAACGGCAATCGCAGCAGTATTCGTGACCATATCGTAGCGTTCAACGTCAGCGTACCGCTCAGCAAATGGCTGCCGGGCAGCTATGCCACCTACAGCATGAACGCCAGCCGCAATGGCGCTACCAGCAATAACCTTGGGTTGAGCGGTACCGCCTTGCCGGGCAATAACCTCAACTACAGCATCAACCAGGGCTATACCGGCAGGGGCGTGGGGGCGAACGGCAATATTCAGGCAGACTACAAAGGCGCCCTCGCCGAGTGGAACCTGGGGTATGGCTACGATCGCCATCGCCGGCAGGTGAACTACGGCGTACAGGGTGGCGTTCTGGTGCACCAAAACGGCGTCACGCTGTCGCAGCCGCTGGGCGATACGGTGGCGTTGGTGCAGGCGCCCGGCGCGTCAGGGGTGGATGTCCTGAACCAAACCGGGGTGAGCACCGATTGGCGCGGCTATGCGGTCGTGCCTTACCTGACGCCTTACCGGCGCAATATCGTCGGATTGGACGGTGAATCTTTTGCTGAAGATGTCGACATGACGCTGAGCAGCCAAACGGTGATCCCAACCCGCGGCGCCGTGGTGCGTGCCCGCTTCAATCCGGACGTCGGTGCCCGCGTGTTGCTGACCTTGCTGACGCGCAGCGGTGACCCGGTGCCGTTCGGCGCCACCGTCAGCAATCTCAACAGCCCCTCTGACAATGCCGGCATCGTCGGCGACGGTGGCCAGGTTTATCTGGCCGGCCTGGCGGAGAGTGGGCAGCTGCGGGTGAAGTGGGGCAATGACGCGGCTCAGCAATGTCAGGTCAACTATCAATTGGCTAATCAGCTCGAGAGCGGTGGGATTCGTCTCGTTAACGGGCAGTGTTTATAAGGTACATATGATGGCGACAGGAATATCGATTCAACGAGGGATCATCGTCGGCGGGCTATTGGCGTGCGCAACGTTCAGCGCACCACAAGTACAGGCGGCTTTCGGGCAGTGTGCTCCTATTTCGGGGACTCATGGGTTTTCATTCCTCTTTTCCCCGGTTTTAACCGACCCGTCGCAAAACGTAGTGGGGCGGATTATTAAGAATGCTGACGGCGGCAACTGGAATTTGCCCGGTTCTTATCGGGTGAAGTGCGAATGCCAGACGCGTACGGCGTCTTATGTCACCGCCAAAATGCTGCTGAGCGAGCCAGTATTCAGCAGCGGGGGGTTAACGTATTACGCGTTGAATGAATACCTGGGGGTCGCGAGCGAAGTTTTCGTGGCGGGATATCGCAATGAGTTTATTGCCGCACCGTTCACCAATGAGTCTAACTTTAAGACCGATATGGATGGCGATGACGAATCCTGTGCCAGCACGCCCTACAACAGCGGCGCTCGCGGGCGAATTCATCTGTATTTCCGCCGCCCTTTCGTTGGCGTGACCACAATCCCCAGCACCCGCCTGGTGGACACCTATGTCTCGGTGGCGAGTGGCGTGAAAAGCGATGTGCCGGTCTCCACGATATCAATGAGTGGCACCGTCACCGTGCCGCAGAGTTGTGTTATCGATCCGCAAGTGGTTACGGTCAATTTTGGCGACATCTTGACCTCGAATATCCAAACCAAGGGCGCGATGCCGCCCCGTTTTACTCCAGAAGAGAGAACGCTGACGCTGGCCTGTCGCAATATTTCCGCCGGCGTCAAGGTCAGCCTGTCATTCCGCGGCGAGGCTGACGGCAGCATGCCTGAGGCGCTGAAAACCAGCAATCGCGACATTGGCGTGATGATTAAGGATATGCAGGGCAATGTGATTCGGCCTCAGAGCGGGCGCTTGCCAATCGATAACTTCCAATATCCCAATCAGAGTGGCAGTTCACGGATCAGCATCTATCCGATCAACACCACCGGCCAGCTCCCTGCCGTCGGGCAGTTCAATGCAACGGCGACCATTCAGGCAGAAATTCAATAAACGGATATTTCAACGGTAGCGGGCCGTGCCCGGCGTTTAACGAGAAGGAATAAAGTATGGGGAAGGTTATTAGCGGTATCAGCTGCAAATTGGCGCTGGCTGGCCTGTTGCTCTTGGCCATGCCGACAGCGCAAGCCACATCAAAACTAGTCATTACCGGCAACATCAAAGCGGCGCCCTGCGAAATCGACGGCGCAAACGGCTCGATTTCGGTCAATCTGGGGGATGACATTTCCGCCGCCGTCCTGGCGACCTCCGGGGCCTCCAGCCCTTGGGTGGAGTTCCCTTTGACGCTAAAAAACTGTCCGAGTACCACCACGTCGGTTGTCGCGACCTTCAGCGGGACGGCCGCTGAGGAAAGCACCAGCTTATATAAAAGCACCGGCGGTTCTCGTCGGGTCCAAATTGAATTGCAAAACAACCAGGGAGCGAACTTGGGCAATGGCAAGAGCATGACCCAGTCAGTTAATCAGGCGACGCATGAAGCCAAATTCAATTTGCGGGCGCGGGCATACAGCACCAATGGCGGTTCTACACCTGGCTCGATAGAGGGTGTCCTGCAGGTCACTTTTGTCTATCAGTAGACAAAAAGACCGTCCTAAGTGGAATGCTAACGACAGATTTAAGGTGATGATATGAATAGTAATTATCCATCAAGAGCGACTTTGGCGGCCGGTAAGGCAACGACGGGGGCCGTGGCCATCATGGAGCCCTGCCTCATCACGGCGTTGGGGATGAGAAATCGCTTGATTGAGTCCTGCGGCCTGCAGCCCGACAACGTTCGGCAGGTGACGAACCTGGTGGCATTGAGAACCTTATTCACTCAGCATGTGCACCGCTTATTGGTGATGGATTTGTGCGGTAAATCAGAGTCGGTATTGGACGGTTTCCGGTTGATCGCTGAAGTCCGCGAAAACTCGCCGGACACCGCGATAGTCATTTGCACGGCGCTGGATGAACCCAGACTGCTGCGGCAACTGATCGCCTCCGGCATCAGCGGCCTGATGTTGAAGCAGGAGCCGGCCATTGCGTTGACTCACTGCGTCCAACAGGTTTTGACGGGCTGCAGCAGTTTCAGCCATCGGGTGCGTCAACGTCAGTTGCATGAAGCGACGGCTGACAAGCCCCTGACGGCGAAGGAGTTGGATGTGCTGACCCAGCTGTTTTCCGGTAAAAGCGTAACCAACGTGGCGTTAACGATGTGCCGTGATATACGCACCGTCAGCACCCATAAACGCAATGCGATGTTGAAGTTGGGATTTCACAGCGATGGGGAATTGTACCTTCAGGGGAAATGGATGGCTGCGCAAGGTTCATCCTTTGTTCGTTAGGCATGCGCGAAATGCCTTTCGGCTAAGCAAGCACAGGAGCAGATTATGCATTTATGGCGTCAGCAACCGCTGAACATAGCGATAATGGACAGATGTCCATTAACGTTGGAAGGGTTGGCGAGTTTTTTAAAAACGCTGCCAACCCAGGCAAAAGTCGTCGTAAAGGAAACCAGCGTCCGCGCGGTGGCGGACAGCGTGGTCTATCAGCAGGCCGACGTGCTGATTACCGAAATGGACGGCGAAGATGAGACCGTGGCTCAGGGCAGAGAAACATTGCTGGCTCTGAGCACGCAGCTGCCCGACTTGCGGGTAATCGTCTATACCTGCTGCCAGAATGCAGAAGAGTTAGGGCGCCTGTTGAACCAGCCTAATGTCAGCATCGTTGCCAGAGATGACGCTTTGCCGCTGGTGGCGGAGTTTTTTAATCGCGTGTTGCTGGGGGAACGTGTGTTGAGTCCGCAGATTGGGGCTTTTCTGGCGCCTTCCGTGAGTGGAGAGGAGGTTAGCACGCGAAAGTTGACCCGCTGTGAGAGCGACGTTTTGGCCTTTTTGTTTAACGGTATGAGCCTGCGGCAAATCGCCGAGTTGCAACGCCGCAGCATCAAGACGATCAGCGCGCATAAATGCAGCGCCATGCGTAAACTGCAGGTAAAGAATGACAGCGAACTGTTTTCTTTGCACGGCAATATTACGCGGCAATTGGGGGGGAAATGGTCAAAGGGGACCTAGCCTTTAATGGAAGGGTATGGCGTTATGATTTATCGGCAGGTTTACCGCTAGCATAACCAGTGCGGCGTGCCCCTGGGCGCTGAGGCATGAAAAGCAGCTCGGCGTTAAAGTCGTGCTGGAGTCGGCCGTTGATGACGTGCCGGGCTGCATCTTCCCATCTGATGTTTGTACCAAACTCGATGCGCTGTTTAGCAAAGGACGAGATCCCGCGTAGTTATTCTCATTGTGAGATTAAATGCTGATTGCGCGGAATCGTTCTACGTTGGTCGCGGTGTAGATCACCGTATTCTGGATATTTTTGTGTCCCAAATAATCTTGAATCAAACGCGTATCGATCCCCTTATCCGCAAGGGCGTAGCCGCAGGAGTGTCGCAACATGTGAGGATGGACCTGAACGCTAATACCGGCCATTTCGCCATACATTCTCATTAATCGATACAGCTGCTGACGTGATATTTGTCCGCCGTGGCGCGACAGGAATAACCATGGAGCTTCTGCGTCAGGATAGCTCGTCCGCTGGGTCAACCAATGTAACAGCGCCTGCCGTTCTCGCGGTTGGATCGGATGCTGAACGGAAAACCCGTTTTTCAGCCGGGATATATGGATCCGATTGGAGGTAAGATCAATGTCCTCCAGGCGTAAAGCACGCAGTTCGCTAACCCGCAAACCGTGAATAAAGCACATTAATAGTAGACAACGATCTCGAATGCTATTTTTCCCCTCATGCACGGCAGCAATCAGCTGCTCAATTTCAACCTGACTGAGAAATTTCCTTTTTTTCATTTTTCTTTCCTGCGTCTTTGATGTTGGCGATTTCTATCATGAAGTTTTATTAAAGCATTGGAGCATAATGGGCAGCAAAGGAAATAAATAATTTCATTTTTTAATAGATGGTTTTTTTATCTTTTCTATTTTTTCATTTTTCAAGTGAATATATTTTGTGTTTTATATGGTTATTTAATTTGTTTCATGAGGCTATTTAATTAGCGAATATTTAGCATCTCTTTAAGAGCCCCATGGAGAGTTTTCATCCGTCAGACAGCCATGAGATACCCTCTCTCTGATCGGTGCTTGATAAATTGTGATGAGAATTCGTCTTGATCTCATTCTCACGCCGCTTACAATGCCTGCCAGATCGCGACTTCAGAGGTTTTTTCATGGAACTGCTACGGGTGGTTTATCACCAGTACCGTTGGCCATTTCTGGCTGTCATGGCGCTGACCATGGCCAGCGCCGGTTTAGGCATCGGTATCATTGCATTTATCAATCAATACCTGATGGAGGCCGGCGGCAATGCATTGGCCGTGCTGCCGATGTTTCTCGCCCTGCTGGCATTGCTGATGGCGGTCACGCTGGGCTCGCAATTGGCGCTGACGACATTGGGCCATTACTTCGTCTATCGCCTGCGTGGGCAGCTGGTGAAGCGCATTTTGGATACCGATATTGAACGCCTTGAACAATTGGGTAGTGCCTCATTGTTGGCCAGCCTGTCCAGCGATATCCGCAATATTACCGTCGCCTTCGTGCGCTTGCCTGAGCTGGTTCAAGGGGTGATTTTAACCCTGGGGGCGGCGGCCTATCTGGGGTGGCTATCACCGAAAATGCTGGCGGTCACGGCAGTCTGGGTGGCAGTGACCGTCGTGGGCAGCGGCTGCCTGGTGTCACGGGTTTATCGTCATATGGCCAGTTTGCGTGAGTCTGAAGAGCGTCTCTATCATCGTTATGAGTCGGTGATTGACGGTCGTAAGGAGCTGACGTTGAACCGCAAGCGGGCGCAGGCGCTGTACGAACAGGCCTATCAGCCCGATGCGCAAGCTTATCGCTACCATATCATTCGCGCCGACACCTTCCATTTGAGCGCGCTCAACTGGTCAAATATCATGATGTTGGGCGCGATTGGGCTGGTGTTCTTTATGGCCAACAGTCTGGGATGGGCGGACTCGGCGGTGGCCGCCACCTATTCACTGACGCTGCTGTTCTTGCGCACGCCATTACTGCAGGCGGTCGGGGCGTTTCCGACGCTGGTCAGCGCCGAAGTGGCCTTTAACAAGCTGAAGACGCTGCGCCTGGCCGAGTATCAAGCGGCGTTTCCTGCCGCCGTTGGCCGTTCCTGGCAGACGCTGGAGCTACGCGACGTGGTTTTTCACTATGCGGATACCGAACAGCAGCCCGGTTTTGCCGTCGGGCCGCTCAATCTGACGCTGCGCCGTGGTGAGTTGGTCTTTCTGATCGGCGGCAACGGCAGCGGCAAGTCAACGCTGGCGATGTTGTTGACCGGGTTGTACCAACCGGTGAGCGGGCACATCGTTCTGGATGGCGTCGCACAGACCGCGGCGGATATGCCGGACTACCGTCGGCTGTTTTCGGCGATTTTCACCGATTTTCATCAGTTCGATCGCTTGCAGGGGCCGGAAGGTGGTGAACCCGATGCGGAATTGGTCGCCGGCTGGCTCGAGCGGTTGAATATGAAAAGCAAACTGCAGTTCGACGGCACCAGGGTGACCAACCCGCAGCTGTCGCAGGGGCAGCGTAAACGCCTGGCTCTGTTGTTGGCGGTGGCAGAGCAGCGCGATATTCTGCTGTTGGATGAATGGGCCGCAGATCAGGATCCGCAGTTCCGGCGGATTTTCTATCGCGAGCTGTTGCCTGAATTGCGCGCGCTGGGCAAAACGGTGTTTGCCATCAGCCATGACGATCACTACTTTGAACACGCCGATCGGCTGCTTGAGATGCGCTCAGGCCATTTACGCGAGTTGACCGGCATTGAGCGTGAACACGCCAGCCGGGATTCCGTCAGTAGAATCGGTTAACTCACGCCGGCCCGGGCGAGACCAAAACGGGCCGGTGCTCCCCCGCAGGATTTCAGTACGTCGCTTCATTTTCTCTCCCCCCTTCAGCGCGGTCTGTTGCCGATTTGCCTTATGACCAGTCAAATAATTGACTGCTGAATTATTTACCAGTGGTTTAATTTTGATCTCTCAAGGTGTGGCACACTGCACATTCGTTCGCCTATCAATACAAGTTAACGGCTGCCGATAACAAGGGTATCCACGGTGCCGTCCTTACTGAGGCTGCAGTGCAGGTCTATGGGTAGCAGCAGTTTTTTAAAATGCCATAGGAAAAAACGACTTTATCGATCGTTAAAATAGATCAATAATCTCAATTTGAATGGTTTAATCTATTGGTTGAGGGCGCTGTGGTGAGCAAGGATGGATCAGATATCAAACGTAAAGCATGGCTGTGCGTATTTATCGGGAGTGGGCTGTTTTGGCTACTCATCGGCGCCGTGATTTATTGGTTACTGAATTAAGTAGGTTAAGCAGGAAGGCGACTTGTGAACAAAAAGCAGGCTAAAAACCGTGAGGGCGCACAGCGTCGTGCGCAGTCCAAAATTCCGCCTTCGTGGGTGTTGAGCGATGAGCAACGCGCCTTCATTGAAGACTTGTGGCAGGATAGCGCGCCTGAGCCGGCACGGCCCATCGCCCAACGGCGCTAGCTGATCACGCGGCTGCGGCCGGCCAACGCGCCGAACAGCATTTGCAAAACGGTCAGGCACAGCAGGACGATCAGCGGCAAACGCCAGCCATCCGTCAGATCGTGCAGCAGGCCGAACAACGTGGGCCCCAGCGCCGCCAACAAATAGCCGACGGATTGCGCCATACCCGACAGCAGCGTCGCCTGATGATGATGCTGACTGCGTAAGCCAAAAAACGACAGTGCCAGCACCAGCGAACTCCCCGCCCCCAACCCGGCAAACGTCAGCCACACCAGTGAACTGGCGGGTTGCACCAATAATCCTCCGACGCCGATAAAGATCAGCAGGGAACTGCCCAGCGCGATTGCCCGCTGATCGCGCGCCCGCGGCAAAATCACCACCATGACAAAGTTGGCGACGATCGCGACCACCTGGTAAACGAACAGCTCGAATCCTGCCTGCTGGGCGGAAGTGCCGTGGCTGGCGGCAAAGGCGCTGAACCAACCGATGATGGTGTAGAAGGCGATCGATTGCAGCCCCATGAACATCGCCACTTGCCAGCCCAGCGCGCTGCCCCAGGGAGAACGATAGCGCTGTGGCTCCGTCGGCTGCGGTTCTTTGGTGGCGGGAGTGGCCGAGCGCCGTAGCTGCGGCAGCCACACCAGCAGCGCCAGCAAGGCGGGCAAACCCCAGCACAGCAAAGAGAACCGCCAGCCGAGGTCGGCCAGGGCAGCCAGCGGCACCGCCAGACCGGAGGCGATGGCGGCAACCAGTGACATCACCGCCGCATAGGCGGCGATCATCGCGGCGGCCCGATGCGGGAAATCTCTTTTCACCAGCGTCGGCAGCACCACGTTGGCGAAGGCAATGGCGGCGCCGATCAGGATGCTGCCCGGCCAGAGCATGGCGTCTTGCGGCAGGGAACGTAGCGCGATGCCGCAGACCAGCAGCGCGAGGGCGAGGCCCAGGGTGCGCTCGATGCCGATGCGTTTCGCCAGCGTCGGAGTCAATGGCGAGAGAACGGCGAACAGGATCAGCGGCAACGAGTTGATCAGGCCGGCGGCGGTGGCGGACAACGCCAGCTGTTGCTGGATCTGCTCCAACAGTGGGCCGACGCTGGTCAGGGCGGCGCGCAGGTTGGCCGCGATCAGCATAATGCCGACGATCAGCAGGACAGGGCGGTGTAAACGGCGACGCGGGGTCGCGGTGGACGTTGGGGATGAAGCGGGTTGCGGCATGGGTTCCTCGCACCAGGGCATGCAGTCAATCAGTGCTGCATGGCGTGATGCGTTGATTGACGTTAACGCTTACGTACCGACAAATTGGCGGTATCCGATCGCAAGTGTAGGGAAGATGGCTCACGCTGACAAGGGGACGGGCCGGCGGGATGATGGCGGTTAACCCCTGCCGGCCGCAGGATAATTGCCATTATGTGATCCTGGTCACTGAGTGAACTAAAAGTCATGGCGCGGGGCGCGCCATGCGCCGCTTTCGCTTTCCTCACCGCCGGCTCCGTGGCCCCCCGGCGTTCGCGCCTGTCATGGCATTTCACTTTTCCCCCTTTCCGCTTTTTGGCTTTTCGATCCGTTTCGATTCGAAAGGTTTTTTGGCGGTTTTTTTGCTAAAACGGGGCTGTAAGCCCGATCACAATTTCATTGCTTTCGCTTTGCTGTAATGCCAGCGCAGTAGAGCGAAAGCCATCTTCTCCCCGGCGATGCCGGAAACCTGAGGACCGCAGCTCATGCCAGTGAATACCGCAAAGCGACGTGAACACATCATCGATCTGTTATGCGAGCACGGCAGCGTGCGCGTGGAGCAGCTCAGCAAACAGTTTGCGGTATCCACGGTGACGATCCGCAACGATCTGCGCTTTCTGGAACGAAAAGGGTGTGCGCTGCGCGCTTACGGCGGCGCGATGCTCAATCAGCAATTCGCTTTCGATCGGCCGCTGCGGGACAAAGGGCGGTTGAATCGCGACGTCAAAACGCTGATCGCCAACGCGGCGGCCGGCTATGTGCGCGACGGCGATGCGCTGATCCTCGATTCCGGTTCCACCACCGCGCAGATCGTGCCGTTCCTGAAGGGGCGGCGCGATCTGGTGGTGATGACCAATGCGCTGAACATTGCCTACGAGCTTTCGGGAAACGACGGGGTGGAGGTCATGGTGCTGGGGGGCAGCGTGCGTCGCAACTCTTACTCGCTCTACGGTCCGGCTGCCGAGCAGCAATTGCGTCAGTACCGCTTCGACAAGCTGTTTTTGGGCGTCGACGGGTTCGATCTGAGCGCCGGCATCACCACGCCTCACCCCGGTGAGGCGCACCTCAATCGCGTAATGTGCGAGGTGGCGCGCGAGATTATCGCGGTGGCGGATGCCAGCAAATTCGGTCGCAAGAGCTTTTGCATGATTCGCGAAGCCGGACAAATCCATCGGCTGATCACCGACAGCCGTCTTCCGGACGATTACGAGCGGGCGTTAACCGAGCTGGGCGTGGAGGTCATCATCGCCGATCGGTAGCAGGGCGCCTGCATGGGGGCTTCATGCAGCAGTTGTTACAGCTTGTCGAGCAGCACAAGGCCGGTATGCCGGTCGGGATCTTTTCCGTCTGTTCCGCCCATCCCTGGGTTCTGAAGGCCGCGCTGCGGCAGGCCAAAGCGCGCGGCACGCCGGTATTGGTAGAGGCGACGTCCAACCAGGTCAATCAGTTCGGCGGCTATACCGGCCAAACGGCGGCCCAGTTCCGCGATGCGCTGTGGCGCCTGGCGGATGAGGTTGGCCTGGCGCGCGAGAGAGTGTGGCTGGGCGGCGATCATCTGGGGCCCAACGCCTGGCAAGATCGCCCGGCTCAGGAGGCGATGGTGCTGGCGGAAACCTTGATCGACGATTACGTTCGCGCCGGATTTCGCAAAATTCACCTCGATTGTTCCATGTCGTGCGCCGGCGATCCCTCGCCCCTAGGGGATGCCACGGTCGCTGAGCGTGCGGCGCGCCTGTGCGCGGTGGCGGAGCGGGCCTGGGCGCAGAGCGGCGGCGAAGCGCCGGTTTATGTGATCGGCACCGAAGTGCCGGTGCCGGGCGGCGCGCAGGAGGCGCTGGCGGGTCTGCAGGTCACCACGCCGCAGGCGGTGGCGCAAACGCTGGAAACGCACCGCATCGCCTGGCAAAAAGCCGAGCTGAACGATGCCTGGCAGCGAACTATCGCGCTGGTGGTACAGCCGGGCGTCGAGTTCGATCACCACAGCGTTGAGCATTACCAACCGCAGCGCGCCGACGCATTGAGCCATTTCATCGAACGGCAGCCGGGCATGATCTATGAAGCGCACTCTACGGACTACCAACCACCGCAGGCCTACCGCCAACTGGTGCGCGATCACTTCGCCATCCTGAAGGTGGGGCCGGCGCTGACCTTCGCGCTGCGCGAAGCGCTGTTCGCCCTCGATCGCATCGAGCGTGAATGGCTGGGGGAACGCCAGTCGGCGCAGCTGTGCGCCACGCTGGAGCAGGTGATGCGCGAGCAGCCGCAGCAGTGGAGCCGCTACTACCACGGCACGCCGCACCAGCAGTATCTCGATCGCCACTACAGCCTGAGCGATCGGGTGCGTTACTACTGGCCGCAGCCGCAGGTGCAGCAGGCGGTCGACGGTTTGCTGGACAACCTGCGCCGCAGCCCGGCGCCGCTGGCGCTGCTCAGCCAGTACCTGCCGGAGCAGGCACGGGCGCTGAACGCCGGCGAATTGAGCGCCGATCCGCAGGAGTGGGTGCTGCATAAAGTGACGCAGGTGCTCGACGATTATCACGCCGCCTGCTACCCGGAGGGCCGCTAGCATGCCGAACATTTTAATGACCCGTATCGACAATCGCCTGGTGCACGGCCAGGTGGGCGTGACCTGGACCAACACCCTCGGCGCCAACCTGGTGGTGGTGGCCAACGACGAGGCGGCCGCCGATCCGGTGCAGCAGAACCTGATGGACATGGTGGTGGCGGAAGGGGTGCAGACCCGCTACTTCACGCTGCAGAAAACCATCGACGTGATCCACAAGGCGGCGGATCGGCAGAAGATTTTTCTGGTGTGCAAAACGCCGCAGGACGTGTTGACGCTGGTGCGCGGCGGGGTGCCGATCCGGTTCGTCAACGTCGGCAATATGCACTTCGCCGAGGGGAAGCGGCAGGTGCACAAAACGGTGTCGCTGGACGACGGCGACGTGGCCGCGTTTCGCGCGCTGGCGGCGCTGGGCGTGGAGTGCGAAGTGCGCCGGGTGCCGGATGAGGCGGGCGAGGCGATCGGCAAACTGCTCTTTTGAGCCAGGGGGAAAGCATGTTGACGGATGCGTTATTGATTGCGCTGTTGGCCGGGCTGGCGGGGGTTGACCTGTTCGACGGCCTGACCCACTTCCACCGGCCGGTGGTGATGGGGCCGCTGGTGGGGCTGATTTTGGGCGATGTCTACACCGGGTTGCTGGTGGGCGGCACGCTGGAGCTGGTGTGGATGGGGATGGTGCCGCTGGCGGGCGCCCAACCGCCTAACGTGGTGATTGGCGGGGTGATCGGCACCGCGTTCGCCATTCTGACCAAGGCCGACCCGAAAGTGGCGATCGGCGTGGCGGTACCGTTCTCGATTGCGGTGCAGGGCTGCATCACGCTGCTGTTTACGCTGTTCTCGCCGATGATGCACCGCTGCGATCGCATGGTGAAGGAGCTGAACTGGCGCGGCATCGAACGGGTGAACTATCTCGGCATCAGCATCCTGTTCATCTTCTATTTCGTGGTGGCATTCCTGCCGATTTACTTCGGCGCCGATGCGGCCAGCGCCATGGTGCAGAAGGCGCCGGGCTGGCTGCTGGACGGGTTGGCGGTGGCGGGCGGCATGATGCCGGCGATCGGCTTCTCGCTGCTGATGAAGGTGATGATGAAAAAAACCTACGTGGCCTATTTTATCCTTGGCTTCATCTCGGTCACGTTCCTCAAGCTGCCGATCCTGGCGGTGGCGCTGGGTGCCCTGGCGATCGCCCTGATCGACTTCTTCAACACGCAACGCGGCGCGGCAGAGGCGACGGCCCGGCCCGCTCCGCAGGAGGACGCCGAAGATGGCATTTAACGATTCCGACGATCTGCTGGCGCAAAAGGCCGAGCAACGCATGGCGCAGGCGCTGGCCACCAGCCAGGTGGAGCAGGACGACTACCTGGACAGCCAACCCGCCGAAGCGCTGACGCGTGGCGACATCAACCGCATGGCCTGGCGTTCGCTGCTGCTGCAGGCGTCGTTCAACTATGAACGCATGCAGGCCGGCGGCTGGCTGTATCAGCTGATCCCCGGGCTGCGCAAGATCCACCGCAACCCGCAGGATCTGGCCAACTCGATGAAGATGCACATGGAATTTATCAACGTGCACCCGTTCGACGTCACCTTCCTGTCCGGCCTGGTGCTGGCGATGGAACAGAACAAGGAGAAGATCTCCACCATTCGCGCGGTGAAAGTGGCGCTGATGGGGCCGCTCGGCGGCATCGGCGACGCGCTGTTTTGGCTGACGCTGCTGCCAATTTGCGCCGGGATAGGCGCTTCGCTGGCGCTGGAGGGCAGCCTGTTCGGGCCGATCGTCTTCCTGCTGCTGTTCAACCTGTTCCACTTCGGCCTGCGCTTTGGGCTGGCGCACTACGGCTATCAGGCCGGCACCAGCGCGCTGGCGCTGTTGAAGACCCACACCCGGCGCATTTCTCATGCCGCGTCGATCGTCGGCATGACGGTGATCGGCGCACTGGTGGCCTCGTATGTGCACCTGTCCACGCCGCTGGTCATGCATGCCGGCAAGGCCAGCGTGGCGCTGCAGACAGACGTGTTGGACAAGTTGATGCCCAACCTGTTGCCGCTGTGCTTCACGCTGCTCATTTTCTTCCTGATGAAGCGCGGCTTCTCGCCGGTGAAGCTGATTGGCGTCACCGTAGCGATCGGCGTAGCGGGCAAATTTATCGGCATTTTGTGAGGAGTGGGGTATGCCAGGCATTGTGATTACCGGCCACGGCGGCTTCGCCACCGGGCTGTTGCAGGCGGTGGAGCAGGTGGTGGGGCCGCAGCCGCACTGCGCGGCGGTCGATTTCCCTGAACAGATGAGCACCGCGCAGCTCAACGACGCCTTGCGCTCGGCGCTGGCGGCGGTGGCGCAACCGGACGGCGTGGTGTTTCTCACCGACATGCTCGGCGGCTCGCCGTTCCGCTGCGCCTGCGAACTGGCGGATGCGCAGGGCGATTGCGAAGTGCTGACCGGCGTCAATATGCAGCTGGCGGCGGAAATGATGCTGGAGCGCGACGGGTTGAGCCTGGATGAGTTTCGCGAGGTGGCGCTGGCGTGCGGCAAACGCGGCCTGACGAGCCTGTGGCATGAGCGCCGCCGGGTGAAATGCGAAGACGTGCAAACCGACGGCATCTGAACGAACGCCGTCGGTCTGCGGGTTATACCGGCAGCGGGCTCAGCGCCAGGCGCGCCGGTTGATCTTCGCTGCGGCTGAAGCGCCAGCAGGTCTGGTGGTACTTCGCCACGCTGTTGCGGTGCGCCACGCTGATCAGCGTTACGTCCGGCAGTTCATCCACCAGCAGGCAGTACATCAACTGTTCGGTTTCGTCGTCCAGCGCGCTGGTGGCCTCGTCGAGGAACAGGATGCTCGGGCGAATCAACAGGGCGCGGGCGAACGCCAGCCGCTGTTGCTCGCCCGGCGACAGGCGATGGCTCCAGTTGGCGGAGGTATCCAGCCAGCGCTGCAGGTGCTTCAGGCGGCAGTTTTCCAGCACCCGCATCAGATGCGGATCGCTGTATTCCGACGCCAGGCTCGGGTAGCTCAACGCTTCGCGCAGCGTGCCGATCGGAATGTAGCTGCGCTGCGGCAGGAACAGCGTGTTGGCGTTGGCCGCTACCCCGATAGTCCCCGCGCCGTAAGGCCAGATACCGGCGATGGCCCGCAGCAGCGTCGACTTGCCGCAGCCGGAAGGGCCGACGATCAGCAGGCGTTCGCCGCGTTGCAGCGTCATCTCGGCGCCGGCCAGCAGCGGCTGGCCGTCGGGCAAGTTCAGGCTGAGGTTATCCAGCGTTAACGGATGGGCGGTCTCTTCCCGCAGCTGAATGCCGCGCGGCTGATGATGCACCTGATCGACGGCGGCGTTGAAGCCGGCCAAACGGTTGACGCAGGCTTTCCAGGTCGCCAAATCGTTAAACGCGTCGATAAACCATGACAGCGCACCTTGCACCTGGCCGAAGGCTGAGGCTATCTGCATCAGGCCGCCCATCTGAATAGCGCCGGAGAAGTAGCGCGGCGCGGCCACCAGCAGGGGAAACACGATGGCGAACTGGCCGTAGAAGTTGGTGGCGATGTTCAGCCGCCGGGTGATGCGCATAATTGCCCACCAGTTGCTGCGAATGGTGTCGAAACGATCGCCCAGCTGCTGCGCCTCGCGCGGTTCGCCGTGGTACAGCGCGATGGCGTCGTTGTTTTCGCGGATGCGGATCAGGCCGAAACGGAAGTTCGCCTCGTACCGTTCCTGATTGAAGCCCAGCATGACCAGCGGTTTGCCGACCCACCAGATCAGCAGCGATCCCAGCACCGCATACAGCAGCGCGAACCACACCATATAACCGGGCAGCGTGATGGCGTGCTGGCCGAGCGCGAAGGTCATCGGCCCGCTGACGTGCCACAAGATGTCGATAAAGGAAAACAGCGTCACCAGGCTGGAGAGCAGCCCGAGCGACAGCGACAGGGTATATTGGGTCAGCACGTTGAGATCTTCGGCAATACGCTGATCGGGGTTATCGACGATCTGCTGCTGCTCGGTGTGGTAATACGCCTGGTGCGCCAGCCATTTTTCCATGAACTTTTCCGTCATCCAGCGCCGCCAGCGCATCTGCAGCCCCTGAGTCAGGTAGATCTTGTAGACCGCCAGCACGATGAAGATCAGCGCCAGATAGGTAAAGCGCCACAACTGCGCCTTGAATACCGGGTAGTTTTTGTTCTGCAGCGCATCGTAGAACACCTGGTTCCATTGGTTGATCTGCACGCTGATATAGACCAGACCGAGCGACAGGACGATGATGGCGATCAGCATCATCCAGGCGCGCCATCGCTCCTCCGACACCCAAAAGGGTTTGATCAGCTGCCAAACGGCGTGTTTCTGCAAGGGGGTTGCGTTCATAGCGACTCGTTAATTGCGGCATTTTGTTCAGCATGGGCCGCGGGCCGGTAACAAACAAACCGCGACTGTAAGCAGTTTTGACCTCGCTAACCGTTTGAAATAAGGCGGTTGAATCGTCAGCGGTGCGCAGATAGGCGCAATTGCGGCATACACTCCGCCGCCGGGCGGTTATACTGGCGCCGAATTTTTGCAGAAAGGATAAACGATGAAGGCTTGGGTTCCCCTGTTGCTGACCTGCGGCGTCTTCGCCAGCGCCCGGGCCTGGGCGCACATTGACGAGCCGGACATCGCCGCCGATTGTCAAAAGGTGGCGAGCTACGCCGAGCTGGGAAAAAAGGCCTATCAGCGGCAGGATTACGCCAAAGCTGCCGACATCTTTCGCGATCAGGCGGCCTGGAGCGAGTTTTGCGGCCTGAGCGAGCAGGCCGTCGCCACGGCCTACAACAACGTGGCGCTGTCGCTGATGCACGCCGGCGAATTGCTCAAGGCGCAGGCCTATCTGGCGCTGGCGCCGCACGATGACAAATCGCAGCACAACATGAGCCTGTTGCGCCAACGGCTGGCGCAGCGGCCGCAGCCGCAGGGGCCGGGCGGCGTGTATTGGCAATACGCCGGGCGCGGCGTGTGGAGCGAAGTGGTGGTGAGGCCGCAGGGCGAGCGCTGGCTGATCGATTTCTCCGGCTACGCCATGCCGCAGATGGGGCTGTATTACGGCCCGAACATGGGCGACTTCACCGCCGAACTGCCGATCGAGCACGGCAAAGCTGTTTATCATCAGCATGACTCGGAAAGCGCGCAGGTCTGCGACGTCACCTTGGCGTTTGGCGAGCAAACGTTGGAGATGCACACGCGCGGGGATTGCGGGTTCGGTCACAACGTACGGGCTGAAGGGCGGTTCGTGCGGGTCGAATGACCCGCCCCGGCAGCCGGGGCGAGAAAGGTTGGTTACGCCAGCGCGGCGGCGCCCAGCAGGTTTTTCCAGGCTTCTACATTACCCAGATAGTTGCCGGCCGGCAGCAGATGCAGGCGGCCTTCGCTGTCCTGTAGCGCAAAGGTCGGGAAGCCCTGGCCTTGCACTTTGGCCAGCAGCGCCCGGCTTTCCGCGATGTGTTGCGCGGTCGGCGCGCCGCTGCTGAAACGCATTTCGGCGATAAACGCCGCCGAAGGCAACCCCAGCTCTTTCGCCAACGCTTCCAGCACCGGCGTGTCGGCGATGCGCCGGCCTTCCTGATAGTGTGCCTGCTGAATGCGGTGCAGCATGTCCAGCCCGCGTCCCGCCAGCTTTTCCGCCGCCAGGATAGCGGTGATCGGCGGCTCGGAATCCATCACCGCCGTGGTGTCGCGCAGCAGGCCGTTGAAATAGGCTTCGCCAAAAGGCTGGCCCGTCATCTCGGCGATGCGTTTGTCGTGCGGAATGACGTAGTTGCGCCATTCGTCGGTGATTTGGCGGCGGTTGTTACCGGTCATCATGCCGCCGGCGTGCGGCACCACCTTCAGCCCGGGGAGGCTCTGAGCCGCTTTCACCAGCGGCGCGGCGCCGTAGCACCAGCCGCACAGCGGATCGAAAATATAATGCAGAGTGGTTTCGGTCATTTTTACTCCTCGCTTGGCGCGCGGCAGTTCACCGCGGCGCCAGGGCTGGTTCAATCACGCACGGGCGCTTATTGCGGCCACTTCATCTCGCCTTTCAGCACTTTCGCGCTCAGTTCCAGGCTCGACTCGTCTTTCAGCGTCGGGTAGTGTTTTTTCATCGCTTCAATCAGCGCGGCGGAATCCTTGGCTTTCGGCAGCTCAGCTTCCAGCGTGGTCAGGTATTTTTGGGTAAAGTGCACCGATGCCAGCGTTTGCGCTGCACCCGGCAGGAAGTGGCCCGGCACGACGACCTGTGGCTTCAGTGCCTCGATGTTTTTCAGCGTCTGCTGCCAGTGCTGGCGCGATTGTACGCTCTGGTTGTCGGCGATCCACGGATGGATGTTGTCACCGGCGACCGCGACACCGCCCACGACCGCTTTCAGCGCCGGGATCCATACGAAGGTGCGATCCGGGGTCGGGCCGTTCAGGCCTTTCACTTCCACTTTCTGGCCGTCGATGGTGAAGCTGTCGCCCTGCAGCGGCTGCGGCACGATCACGGTTTTCGGCGCGTTGTCTTTCAGGATCGGGCCCCAGTAGGCAACTTTACCGTCTTTGGTCGCATTGATGTCTTTGATGGTGCCAGGCGAAGCGATGATTTTCGCCTCCGGGAAGGCCGCCTTGATCACGTCCAGACCGAAATAGAAATCCGGGTCTGAGTGGCTGATATAAACGGTGGTCAGCTTCTTGCCGGTCGCCTTGATCTTTTTCACCAACTCTTCAGCATCGTTACGCTGGAACTGAGCGTCGATCAGTGCCACTTCGTGTTTGCCGCTGATGATTTCGGAAGACACCGGGAACACGCTTTTCTCGCCCGGGTTATACACTTCCATGGTCAGGGTATCGGCAGCGGTGGCGTAAGTGCTCAGGGTGGCGACGCCGGTGAAGGCCAGAGTTAACAGTGATTTTTTAAACATGGGCAGAGGTCCTTAGGTATCAGTTAATGTTGTAATGATGTTAGGTTGCATAAAGCGATAGAAAAACCGGATAATAAGCAATTATTCGTTGCATAAATCGGACTAATTCATGGATCGCATTACCGCCGCTGAGGTTTTTGTCACCATCGTCGATCGCGGCAGCATGATCGCCGCCGCGGAAACGCTGGAGATGTCGCGCGCGATGGTGACGCGCTACCTGGCGCAGATGGAGCAATGGGCCGGGGCACGTTTACTGCATCGCACTACCCGTAAGCTTAGTCTGACCGACGCCGGTGAGCGTACTTTGGAGCGCTGCCGACAAATGCTGGCGCTGGCGGGGGAGATCGACCTGGTGGAGGAAGGGCAGAGCGATGAGCTGCGCGGCCTGCTGCGCATCACCTGTTCGCAGTCGCTCGGGCAAACGGCGCTGGTGGGGGCCGTCGCTCAGTATCTGAAGCGTCACCCGCAGGTGGCGGTCGATCTGCAGATGAACAACCGGGCGGTGAACCTGGTGGAAGAGCGCATCGATCTGGCGCTGCGCATCACCAACGAGCTGGATCCCAACCTGATCGCCCGCCCGCTGTCCACCTGCGCATCGGTGGTGTGCGCCGCGCCGGCGTATCTGGCGGCGCACGGCACCCCGCGTCAACCGCAGGATCTGGCGTTGCACAACTGCCTGACCTACTCCTATTTCGGCAAAAGCCTGTGGCACTTCGATGCTCAGGGCGTGAAATCGGCGGTGGCGGTCAGCGGCAACCTGAGCGCCAACGAGTCGGTGGTGCTGATGGCCGGCACGGTGCAGGGGGCAGGCATTTCCATGCAGCCCTATTATTCGGCGGCGCCGCTGCTGGCCAGCGGCGAGCTGGTCGAACTGCTGCCGGATTACCGGCCGCAGTCGATGGGCATCTACGGCATCTATACCTCACGCCGCCAGATGCCCGCCACCTTGCGCACCATGCTGGACTTTCTGGTGGAGTGGTTCGCCACCGATCCGCAGTGGCAGGCGACGCTGCGCTGATGCTTCGGCAATATTCCCACGCCGCTTTCAGCGCCTGACGGCGGCGGCCAGCCGGGCGGCAAAGGCGGCGGCCTGCTGATGAAGGTGGTCGATAAAGGCGGTGACCAGCGCCGATGAAGGGCGGTGCAGCGGCCGGATCAGGCTGACGGTGAACGGCACGTCGATGCTGAACGGCCGCACGTGCACACCGTTACCGGCATAGTCGAGCGCCGTCAGCGGGTTGACGATCGACACCCCCACGCCGGCCCTCACCATGGCGCACACCGACGCCGCGCTGTGCGTTTCCATCACCATGCGGCGCTCGACGCCCTGTTCGCCGAACAGCGCATCCAGCAGGTGGCG
Source organism: Serratia sp. TMDUHS_CL (assembly GCF_037137105.1). Taxonomy (NCBI): domain Bacteria; kingdom Pseudomonadati; phylum Pseudomonadota; class Gammaproteobacteria; order Enterobacterales; family Yersiniaceae; genus Serratia; species Serratia sp. TMDUHS_CL. The sequence continues at coordinate 114,303 of NZ_JBBBDV010000012.1, read as the reverse complement.
ATAGCTGTCGGTGCTCGACAGGCTGATAAAGTTCTGCCCGGCGAAGTCCTGCGGCGTCAGCCGATCTTTCATCAGCAACGGGTGGCCCGTCGGCAGCACGCAGACTTCGTTCAACGTCATCAACGTCACCCGCTCGGTGCCCGCCGGCGTCAGGGTGGTTTCCGTCAGCCCGAGATCGTGACGCTGGGCAGACAGCCACTCTTCCAGCAGCGGCGACTCTTGCGGGATGACGCTGAAGCTGACTTCCGGGTAACGTTCGATAAAGGGCCGACACACCGCCGGCAGCAGCGATTGAGAAAATACCGGCAGGCACACGATCGACAGCTGCGCCTGCTGAAACTGGCGAATGCCGGCGGCGGCGTTGACGATGCGATCGAGGCCGTAATAGGAGCGCTGCACCTCTTCGAACAACCGTAGGCCCTGCACCGTGGGGGACAAGCGACCGCGCACCCGGTCGAACAGCTGCAGCCGGATCAGCTTCTCAAAGCGCGCCAGCTCGCGGCTGACGGTCGGTTGCGAGGTCTGCAGCAGGGCCGCCGCCTCGGTCAGGTTGCCGGTGGTCATCACCGCCCGAAAAATTTCGATCTGCCGCAAAGAGATGCTGTGCATGGTGAGGCCGCTCGATTAAGGGGAATGCCATATCATAAATGAATAGACTACGGCTAAATAGATATTTTCCACCCGATTCAGCGTGCGGCACTATGGCGTTATCTGCCGTCATTTTCGAATTGGGAATATCGCCATGCCACGCCCGTTGCACGACACCTCCACCGCGTTGAACGCCGCTAACCTGTTGGCCTTGCCGCAACGTTTCGGCTGCCCGGTCTGGGCCTATGATGCGGACATCATCAGCCAGCGCATCGCTCAGCTGCGCCATTTCGATACCGTCCGTTTCGCGCAGAAGGCCTGTTCGAACATTCATATTTTGCGCTTGATGCGCGAGCAGGGCGTGAAGGTGGATTCGGTGTCGCTGGGCGAGATCGAGCGGGCGCTGCGGGCCGGTTTTCAGCCGGGCGGCGAACCGAGCGAGATCGTGTTTACTGCGGACGTGTTGGATCACGCCACGCTGGCGCGCGTCAGCGAATTGAAGATCCCGGTCAACGCCGGTTCCATCGACATGCTGGATCAGCTCGGCCAGGTTTCCGCAGGGCACCCGGTGTGGCTGCGCATTAACCCGGGGTTTGGCCACGGCCATAGCCAGAAAACCAACACCGGCGGCGAGAACAGCAAGCACGGTATCTGGTATGCCGACCTGCCGCAGGCGGTGGAGAAGATCCTCCGCTACGGCCTGAAGCTGATCGGCGTGCACATGCACATCGGTTCCGGCGTCGATTACCAGCATCTGGAACGGGTCTGCGATGCGATGGTGCAGCAGGTGATCGATCTCGGTCATGACATCAGCGCCATTTCCGCCGGCGGCGGCCTGTCTATCCCGTACCAGTACGGCGAAGAGGCGATCGATACCGAACACTATTTCGGGTTGTGGAACCGGGCGCGTGAACGCATCGCCGCGCATCTGGGGCATCCGGTGCAGCTGGAGATCGAACCGGGGCGTTTCCTGATGGCGGAAGCGGGCGTCTTGGTGGCCGAAGTGCGGGCGGTAAAAGACATGGGCAGCCGCCACTTCGTGCTGGTGGACGCCGGTTTTAACGATTTGATGCGCCCGGCAATGTACGGCAGCTATCACCATATTTCGCTGTTGCCGGCCGATGGGCGCGATACCTCGGGGCAACCGCTGCGCGAAACGGTGATCGCCGGGCCGCTGTGCGAATCCGGCGACGTGTTCACCCAGCAGGCGGGCGGCGGCGTGGAAACCCGCGAACTGCCGCCGGTCCAGATCGGCGATTATCTGGTGTTCCACGACACTGGCGCCTACGGCGCATCGATGTCCTCCAACTACAACAGCCGTCCGCTGTTGCCGGAGGTGCTGTTCGAAAACGGCGAACCTCGCCTGATCCGCCGCCGCCAAACCATCGAAGAACTGATCGCGCTGGAGCTTATCTGATAAGCGGGCGGGCGTGCTGCGCCCGCTTTACAGCGTCATGCGGCGGTGCTGGTCGGTTAGGTAATTGCACCTTTAGCGACAGCGTGTCGCCTACGGGATTGCCAGGTTTCATCATAGAGTTATCTCTCTTCATCGACGCCTTCTTGGCATAGATAAATATATTTCGCTATCTATATATTAACCAATGCTTCGTTAAGCATTGGTTAATTATTTCATACCGATTAAACTTTGGCTTTCTTTATGTTTTTTTATCATTAACAAATGCAATTAATCTGTTTGTTTTTCGAGCTCCTTGGTTTTTGTTGAGTGATGAGATTAATAAAACGTTAAATTAGTATCGAAATGGTAAAAGAATTTACTTGATTTTTGTTTTGGCGGATATATTCTTCATACCACAAAAAAGTTAGCCTAAAACAATATGGAGTAAGAGCAATGTACAAAAATCGCTGCTATATGCCATTCATTCTGTACCCACCCGATATGTATGATGTCTCAGATGGCGAGTCTGAGAATAATCTTATTAAATCGCTGTCGCTTGAAAGCGATGGGACTGATTTTGTTATGTATCTTTCAGTCCCTTATTGCCGAGTGTGTTGTAAAGCGTGCCCATACTTTGTTGACCTGCTGCCGATGAATAAAGGAAAGTCGCAAGATTTATTGGACCGCTATGTTGACGCTTTGGTTCTGGATTTGAAGCGCCATGCCGCAACACGTCGCTGGGGCAATGCGCGGTTGAGAGGGGTATACATCGGAGGCGGAACTGGTTCTCTGTTGGAAATTACCCATCTCGATAAAATTCTCACAACGTTAACTCGATACTTTAATTTGGCGAAGGACTGTGAAATTACCCTGGAAGGGAATGCTAAGGATTTCACCAAAGAGAAAGCGGTTTATATTGCTGATTCGATTATTAATCGGATTTCTCTGGGGGCTCAATCTTTCCAACCTGAAGTATTACGCACCGTCGGTTCACCGCATAAAGCGCAGCAGACGATTGACTCCATCCGCATGTTGCAAGATGCCGGATTAGAACATATCCAACTCGATATGATGTATAACATGCCGGGGCATACGCTAGCGCATTGGGAAAAAGATTTTAAAGTACTCCATGAATTGGGTATTAAACATCTGACGACCTATTTGTATCGCATTACTCCGGGCACGCGGCAAGAAGCGTTGATTAAAGCCGGCAAGGTGGCGCCTGTCGCCGATGCGGAAAGCGTGTTGGTCAAGGATATGCAAGCGATGATCGGCCAGTTCGCCGCGGAGGCGGGTATGCGCAACTACATGCACGAACACTACGCGCTGCCGGGTTTTGAATCCAAATACAATCACTGGACGATGAAGGAGTGTGTCGACGCGTTGGGAATCGGCCCAGGGGCATACAGCTTTATAAACCAGCGGCGTACTGGGATTTCGAAGAGCGTGGATCGCTATATCGACGCCGTGCAGAATGGGGACAGCACCTTCACTACTGCCAGCATTCAGCTTACGCCACAGCTAAGTCGTCAGCGTTATATGATTTTCAATCTGCTGTACTATCGAATTGATAAGGCGCATTACCGCAAGGCGTGGGGAACGGAATGCCGGGAGGATTTCAACGCGATTATTAACGGCCTTATTCTGGATGGCTTCATGCAGGATAATGGGGCGGAGCTCTTGCTTACGCTAAAAGGGAAGTCATGGTTGCAAAATATCATGTTGGAATTCTTCGACGATAGCATGTGGGAAAATTCTCAGGCCTTGAGGCAACAGCAAAGCTCTTGGGCTATGAATAATCACATGATCGATATTAGTGCTGCAAAGAAAAGTTTCTGGTTAGACAAAATATAATTAACTGCTCAGGGATTAACTTATCATGTTGCATGATTGTGGTGTTCGGCGTGCCGCTTTGGACGTTACTAATACATTATTTGAATTAGGCGTTATAGACTCTAATAATGACAGTGTGGAAATGGAACAGGATATTCGTCAGGGGCTTGGTCTGGATAGCCAAGAGTTAATGACCCTGGTGGAGATTGTTTCTTCGTTAGGGCTTTCCGCGGCTCCGTTGGATGAGGATAATGTCACAACGCTTGCCGACTTGGTTAACTACCTTGCCGAACATCGGGATCGCTGGCTGCATACCGATGTTCCATTCGTATTGCAAGGCAGCACGATTATATCCCAGGATATAGATACGGTTTTTTCTTATATTCGGGATTATCGGAAGTGGCCGGAGATGTTGGCGCACGTCACTAAAATTGAAGAAGATATGGATGATGGGCGGCTGCAAAGTTTCATTATGCATATTGAGGAGCTGGGCACTAAACAAGATTACTTTGTTAAGTCCTGGCGTTATGTCAATGACGAGCATCGGATCATCGATTTTTCCCAACCGTTGCCGCCCAAAGGATTCCGCAGCCACAAGGGCGGCTGGCGCTTCCAACCACTTGCCGATGGACGTACCCGTTTAATCAGTTATCACGGTTTCTCACTGCATGACGATATTCAGGCGGATGAAGCCATTATTTTGATTAGAAAGCACATTCATGCCGCGCTGAGCACGTGGGCGCGCCTTGGCAACGGTGAGTACAATGTCTGAGCTTTGTCTCAATCTGCTGACCAAACAGCGGGTGCGGCACGGCGTTGAACCGCTGGCGCTCATCTGGTCGCTGGATCATTGGCTCGGCAGCCTGGAACGGGTTTGCGGCATTCAACGGATTGAAGAAAGCGCTGTCAGGCAGCGCTTTATCCTGCATTTCGATGCTGACAGACCTGAGGCGGACCGGGTCGAGGTGGAACGAACACGTACGGATTCTCGGATATCCGTGATTCACCTCATTCCACCACCGGGTATTCAGGCGCTGTCGGCCGATTGGTGGACGGAAGCGGAGTACCCGGGGATTTTGTTCGTCTGCCGGCGCATGCTGATAGATGAAGCGGCGTATACCCCCACGATGGCGCGCAAGATGTTTGGTTTGCTGCGGGAAAATGTCGGCAAATTGATGGAGCGCCCGTCATGCGACAGCGAATAGCAATTGTAGGGGGCGGGGTGACTGCCGGCATGGCCGCGCGCTTGCTCGCCCCTTTGGGCGAAACGACGTTGATTCAGCCGGGAACCCCTCACGCGAGCGGCATGCCTGAAATTGTGCCGCGTCGGCCATTTTTCAGCGCGCTGGGGGAACGCGGGGAAGATGAATGGGTTGCCGCAATGGCACCGTCTCTCACCGAGGTGAGTTGGCGTAAGGGAGCCCGCGTGCGCACAGTTCGGTTGGCCTCTACCGAGGATTTCTTGGTTTACGACAAAACGCGATTGGCGAGGTTACTGCTTGATGGCGCATCGGTGGCGCGCCGGATAACCGGAGAGGTCGGTGAGATCGCCGAATTGCAGGGGTTTGACCGGGTCTTCGATTGTCGCGGAGCCAGAGCGGTGAAAAACGATCCAGCTTATCAGCATCAGGTGGTTCATTCCGCGCGCACGGCTTGCCGTTATCTCGTCGTTTCTGTCTCACCTAAAGGTCATGACGGCGTCATGAGGTTTTGGGCGGAAACGGCGCCTGGTGGCAACAGGCGCACTTTCTTTCGGGTGCCGGTGGGTAGAGGGCGTGTATCGTTGGGGTGCTCTTGTTTCCCGGATGACTTGCTGTCCGATGACGAACTGCATGCGGCGTTAGAACAGCAAGAAGGCGCAAGGGTGTCACCTGAGGCCGTGCTGTTTAGCGGCGCTGCTGTTCCGCAACCACTCGCCATGCATTGCCGCATTCCGCATGTCACCCCGTTGGGCGACGCCGGCGCAACCCCGTGTCCGTTGACTGAATATGGCGTGTTGAAAGCGCTTTCGCAGATTATGGCTTTGGCCGGCGGCGAGTCGCTGCCGGAGGCTGCGCTGCGCCGTACCCCAAATGAAGAAGTCGATCCGCATTTACCGCAGGAGCTGTTTTCATGAAACCTTTCACCTGTATTTCCACGGCGCTCTATCCCGGTAACGGTGAACCTATCTCGATTCAGGTTGATACGTTGGATCACGTTGCCGGCGTAGCTCATCTGTGCCGTGGCTTCGACATCACACCGGAAGATTGGCCGGATGGCTACGGTATTTCTAATGAGATCGTCACGCTTTCGACCCATCAGGGCACGCATATTGATGCGCCACTGCATTACTCGCCAGATGGCTTCGACATCGCGGCGGCAGATATTGATAACTTTATGGGCCAGGCCGTTATTTTCACCGATCGCATCTCTTCGGGGCATGAAGTTGAGCTCGACTGGCGAGAGTATCTGGCGCGTCTCGACCGGTACGCAGGGCAGGCGCGTGCGGTCTTTTTCATTACCGGCGCTTACGAACGCTATGGCGAATCAAGTTATTTCACCGAGTTCAAAGGTGTGCCGGCCCCCTATGTCGAGGCGGCATTGGATCGGGGATACACCCTGATTGGCACCGATGCGTTCAGTCTCGATCCCCCTTTCGCGGTGATGTCGCGCGAATTTGTCGCGACTCGGGATCGTTCGGTCTTATGGCCTGCGCATGTGCTGGGCCGTCAACGTCCGTATTTCCAGATTGAGCGGCTGGCAAACCTCAAGGATTTTGAGGCGGCCCGGTTGGTCGAATTTATCGCATTACCCATCAAACTGCACTGCGGCGCCGCTTGGGCGCGCGCCGTTGCAAGGATTATAGAATGAGCAAGCTGTACATCACCAATGCGGCCGCGCTAAGCCCGCTCGGCGGCAGTTTAAATGAGATTTGGCGGCAGATCTTGCAAGGTACCGTCGCCTACGGCCATGCGCGCTTGCCCGGCCGGCGCGATTTTTTTGTCGCCGAAACGGTGCCAGGCAGTGGTTCTGACATCGTCGCCTACGCTTCGTTGTTTAAAGAGGCGATCCGCCGCCTCGTCGAGCAACTGGAAATTGACGCGCCTGTTGATGCCATCTTCTTCGCCAGCGCAGTTGGCAATCTGGCTGAGGTGGAAAACGATATTTACGCCGACCGGCCGGTTTCTCTTGAGCAGTTGGATTTTTCCTCGATGGAGACGGTATTTGCGGAAACGGCAGCCTATGGTGCCGGGACAAAGTTCGTCTGCGTTCCTACCGGATGCTGCGCGGGATTGCAGGCGATCGGCTTGGCGAAAACCACCATGCCTCGTCTTGGTCTGAAGCGGGCCCTCATCATGTCACTGGATTTCGGCTTGACGCCACTGGCACTGGAGGCGTTCAACAAAATCAATGCGACGCGCACTTATGACTCCGCCATGTCGGGTAGCCCGTCACGCCCATTCTGCCATGACAGGGACGGTTTTTTATTTGCCGATGGCGGCGGCGCGATCTTGGTGACGACAGAGGAACCGACGCCGTCTGTACCGCATATTGCCGGCTATGGCTGCGTATCAAGCGCATACCATATGACCGATATTGCAACCGACGGCAGTTCCATTCGTCAGAGTATTGAACGGGCGATATGGGACGCCGACATCACGGGCGCGGCGCTCGACCATGTGAATCTGCACGCTTCAGGAACCCAGCAAAACGATCAGGCTGAATACCAAGCCCTTGTCGATGTCATTGGCCCAAATCTGCCGCCGATCACCGCTTTTAAAGGGAATCATGGCCATGCGTTAGGTGGCGCCAATATGATCGAGATCGCTTTGGCCTGGAAGATGATGACCACCGGCCTATTGCCTCCCACGGCGGAATCGCTGCCGGTTGATGCCTACGAAGCCGTTCCTCCGCGTGAGCAGGCGGTTTCCGCCCCGATGGCCTCGCTGCTGAAAACGGCCAGCGGCTTTTCGGGTATTCACGCCGCAATGATTATGGAGAACGGCAATGTCTGAGACTTTTAGCTGTGTGGTGCATCACGATGTTGTCGAACTGAGCGAGAGCGCCACTGGAACGGTAACGCATGTTGCGCGAAAGGATTTCGAGGCCCTGATCCCTCGGCGGCAGCGGGGTAAGCTGCCCGCCGCGACGCGCATGGCCGGCGGGGTTTGGCAACACTATCGGCTTGACCAGCGTTTGGCTAGGTTGGATGCCGATCCGAAAGAGACGCCGCTGTTGATCCTCAACCGCTACGCCAATTGGGACTATGTGGCCGACATGATGTGCGACGACGTAGCCGTCACGCTGGAAAGCGTTAACAGCTATGTCGCCACCGCGTGGTTCCCCGCGAGCCTGCAGGGGTATCTGACGATAGAACATGGCAATCGCGCCGAAGCACTCACGTTGGCGACTAAAGACATCGATATGCAGGCCGCCGCGATTGATGGTCTGTTCCTGCGTGACTTGCAGAACAACAAGATCGGAGCGGTCGTGGTGGGGACTTTTGAAGCGATACCTGAAAAAGTCGGTCGTCATGACATTGTCCAGGGCAAACCGGCCGTTTTCGGCGCGTTCAGCATTTTCTCTTCCCAAGACAGTGAAACCGCGATTGTCGCGGCCTTAACCACTCATCAGGAGCTTTATCATCATGACAACCGCTAACGGCAACGCATTCATTTTCAACCACTCCGTCGAAATTCCCGTAACCGCAGCCCCCCATGTGTGGGCCGCCTGGAACGAATTGGCGAATTGGCACCGCTGGGATGCTTCGTTGCGGGGGACTGATGCGGCGGAGAATGGCCTGGTTTTAGGAAAACGCTTCGCGGTGCTACCGAACGGGGGCCCTGGCGCGATCGCGGTTAATGTGACCGCATTGGTTGAGGGTTCGCATTTCACTACGACGGCCAATAGCCCGATGGGATTGCTCTCTTTCGGCCATACGCTGACCCTGAGTGAGGATCGGCAAAGCGTTCAGTTGCTCCATTCAATCTGCGCTATTCCGGGGGAGAACGGGAGCGCATTGCCGCCACCCCTGTTGCAAAAATTGCGCGCCGATGTCATTGACAGCGTGCAGCGTCTCGCTGCTTTCGCCGTCCAGGAGGAGCCGCTGGCATGAAACATTGGATTGCCGTTATATCGCAGGCTCACGCTCGTATTGCCGCTGAGTCGGGATTTCTGCAAGTCTGCCATGGCAAGGCCGGGCCGCTGCGGAAAACCCGCTCCGGCGACGAGGTGTTTATTTATTGCCCCCGCAGCGAGATGGGGGGCGGGGACGTGTTGAAAACCGTCGAGTTTCACTGTGTTTTCCAAAACGACGACGTGTATCAGGTGGAACAGTTTCCCGGTTTCACCCCACACCGTAAAGACGTTGTTTTCAATAGACACTTTCAGCCAGTGGTGCTGAAAGAGGTCGCGGGACTGGAATTCACCGCAGATTCTCACTGGGGAATGTTGGCGCGTCGCGGATTTTTCGAGATCGGGCCTCATGATGCCGCCTTGCTGAGAAAGGCGATGCAGGGGGACAAATGACGGCTTCTTCATCTTCATCCATCGTTGTGGTGTTCGATCAGCTCACTCGGGAGGATTTTTTTCGCCGTCTGGAGTGGCCGGCTTTAGTGCGTGCTTGGTCAAAAACCATCGCCTGGCATCCCCTCTCCGCTCACAAAGTGCTGCTGGAGTTGGCCGGACTGGACGGCATTGATCGCCTGACGATTACCCGTCGGCGGCGTGGCGATCGCATTTTCATCGGTGCGCGCGACAGTAAGGGCGTGCTGCTGCAATCCGGCGTTTGGGAATATGAGCGCGAAAGCGGGTTGTGCGTGTGCTATCGCCGCGTTTATCGGCCTGAACTGGTCACGGTCTTGCGGGAGCGCCTGGCTGATTTTGTGTGTGCAACCTTTATGAAGTGAGAACGTCCGATGTCAAAAAACGCCATTTCAGCCGTGATGATGACGGTGCTTGCTGCCACGGCATTTTCTGCAGGCCTGTCCGAATTTATCGTCATTGGTCTGTTGGGACAAATGGCCGGTGAGCTGGATGCGCCACTGTCGCAGATGGGATTGCTGGTCACCGCCTATGCGGCAGGAATTGCGCTTGGCGCACCGTTGCTGACGCGAATGACGCTATCTTTACACGCGCGTTCTCTGGCCGTCGGCTTGATGTTGCTTTTTGCCGTCGTGAGCGCCGCTTCGGCGATGGCGTCCAGCCTGGCTTCTTTGTTGGCGTTACGTATTGTCGCCGGCGCGATACATGGGGTCTATTTCAGCATCGCCTCCGCCAGTTTATCGATGATCTTCGACGAGCGGCGTGCGCCGATAGCCATCGCCTTGATGTTTTCCGGTCTGACGCTGGCGATGGTGCTGGGCGTCCCCTTAGGGATGCTGGCGACGGCGGATTATGGTTGGCAGGCGCCGTTCCAGGCGATAGCGGTGGTGGCATGTGTGAGCGGCGGTTTGTTGCAGTTCGTTTTGCCGGAAAGTTTTGGGCCGGCGCTGCCGGTACCCCGAGGTAGCGCGCTGCTGCGAAGCACGCTGTTCAATCCGGCGTTAATCCGACCGTACTGTTTCACCGTATTGGCATTTGGCGGCGGTTTTGTCTTTTTCTCGTATGTCGAACCTTGGCTTGCTCATGTGGCCGCATTGGATGTCGGCTCGGTCGCGCTCGTTCTGGCGATGGTCGGAGGCGGCTCTTTAGTGGGCAACATCCTTGGGGGCGTACTGCCGGGTCAGCTCGGTTTGCAGAGGGCGCTGATTATCGCCGTGTTGCTGCAGTGTGTCGGGTTGGCCGGGCTCTTTTGGAGCGCCGGCTCATTCAACCCCATCGTTTTCTTATTGCTCTGGAGTTTTGGCGCGTTCGCGACGGCACCAATGGTGCAGACCTGGGCGATTGTCGAGGCGGAGCAAGCCAATGCGCGTTTATCGGCTAGCTTTAATGTTTCGGCGTTTAATCTTGGGCTCGCTCTCAGTTCTTTTATCGCCACACGCCAGGTGGCGCTGAACGGCATGGCGTATCTACCGGTGACGGCTGCGCTGATGGTTGCATTGGCGCTGCCATTCTGTTTTCTCCGTACGCGCGGCGTGCCGGCGAAATGAGGCTTTTTTAACGTTTAACAGCAAGGAGTATGGATATGTTCACATGGACTTACAGCGAAAAAGTGGCAACCCGGGCAACGCCGGAGCAGATTTGGGCGATGTGGCAAGACGCCGCCTCTTGGCCCTGTTGGGACAGTGAGCTGGAGTGGGTGAGGTTGGAAGGAGAGTTCATTGTTGGCACCGTTGGCCGGATGAAACCCACCAGCGGCCCGGAGGTGAAATTCCTCCTCAGCGATATTGTGCCTCTGCGATCTTTCTCTGATGTGGCGCAGTTACCCCTGACGCGCCTGGCGTTCGATCATGAGTATATTTCCCCTCAGGGGAAGGACGAGACAGCGCAAATCTGCCACTCGGTGACCATGTCGGGCCTGTTGGCGCCCGTGTTTGGGCGTCTGATTGGCGGGAAGATAAAAACCCATTTGCGGCAGGCGATGCAGGAACTGAGTCAGCGGGCGTTAACCGAGGATAAGACATTGAGGTAAACTCTCCCTCTAATTTTAAGATTTAAAGGGAGATAAGACATGATGACCGAAGATGATGCAAGGCCGACATTCTCACACCGTTCGCCGATGGAAAGCCCTGGTTTCAGATTCTGGCAAACGTTCTTGCAGTGGCAAAGGCAGATTGATATTGCCCTGGCTCCCTATCATCTGACGCAGCAGAGCTTCAGCATTCTGGCGGTGATTGGCTGGTTGTCAAAGCAGAATTATCAGGCGACGCAGGATGGCACGGTCAGGCAAAAAATGATCGTTGAGAAATCCGGTGTGCAGAAGATGCAGATCTCTCTGTTATTACGCAAGTTGGAACAGGGGCAGCTGATCACGGTGCAGCCTTTTTTACTGGATCGGCGAGAGCGGTTGATAACCTTGACGCCGCACGGATTGCGAACGTTGAAAGAGGCTGTGCCGTTGGTGGAAAAGGAAGACAAGCGGTTTTTAGCCAAAGTTCATATTGAAGACTGACATAACCAGGTCAGCATGAAATCGTTCATCTGAGCATAGCTGAGTTCGAAACATTGGCCGCTGTCCAAACCGGGGCCTAAATTTCGGGTCAGCTTGAGAGACAGAACGCCGTGCTGCGGTGGGGCCGGGGCTTCTGCGGCAGCATAGCCTGGGTTGACGTTCATTTTACTGCAAAGGGCTTTGAACAGCGTTTCCTTCGCGGAGAACAGCACGGTTGCGCCGAGCTGTTGCTGCGAAGCCGCCAGGTCATGCAGCCAGCGTTGCTCTGCCTGTGTCGCCACCCGGTTGATGACCGATTGCAGAGCGATCGGTGTTAACCGGCGTTCGATATCCACCCCCGTGTATGCCCCTTCCGGGCCCGCCAGCAGTAAAATATTGTCTGACGAATGCGAGAGTGAGCCGCTGACGCCGCTCGGCAAGTGCGGCGCGCCGGATGGCATTCGGCCTGGCGGTGTCTGTAGACCGAATGCCAGCATCATCAGGTTTCGCCCAGCCCAATATTCTGCCTGGCGCTTGATCGGCCTCTTTTCTAATCCGGCGAGACGCAACGCCTCTTGCGTTTGAGCCGGGCGAAAGGAAAAGCGTCGCGGATCATACCGCGCATGCCACATGACGAGCTCAGGTGCCGGTTCGGCGTATCGAACCGTGCGGAGGATCGAACCGTCCTGAAGCGGTGTTTCGAACCAAAACAGCGTTTCTGCGGAGGAACGGCCGTCGGTTTCCATCACGTTTAATCGCCTGCTAGTCGTGCGCGTTGTTGAGGGTGGCGACCGAGTGGCGGCGCACCAGCGTCGGGCTGAACATGTTGGTGATTTCCGGCAGCGGTTGCCGGTTGGCCAGCGCCAGGGCCAGCTCTGCCGCCTGGGTGGCCATCGCTACGATCGGGTAGCGAATGGTGGTCAGGCGCGGCCGCAGGTAGCGCGAAATCAGCACGTCGTCGAAACCGATCAGCGAAATTTCCCCCGGTACGTCGACGCTGTTGTCGCTCAGCACCGACAGCGCGCCGGCGGCCATCGGATCGTTGTAGCAGGTAACGGCGGAGAACGAACGGCCGCGGCCGAGCAATTCAGTCATCGCCTGTTCGCCGCCGATCTCGTCCGGCTCGCCGTAGGCGATCAGCTTTTCATCCACCGCAATGCCGTGCTCCTGCAGCGCGTCGAGATAGCCCTGCAGGCGATCGGTGGCGTCGGAAATCTGGTGGGTGGAGCAGATGATGGCGATGCGCTGATGCCCTTGCTGGATCAGATGCCGGGTCGCCAGCCAGGCGCCGTAGCGATCGTCGAGCGCCACGCAGCGCGTTTCAAAACCCGGCAGCGTGCGGTTGATCAGCACCATGCCCGGGATCTGTTGCATCCAGCCGCAAAGTTCCCGATCGCTCAGTCTCTTGGCGTGCACCACCAGCGCTTCGCAGCGGTGCCGCACCAGCTGTTCAATCGCCTGACGCTCTTTTTCGGCGTCGTGGTAACCGTTGCCAATCAGCAGAAAATTGTGGGTGGCGTAGGCCACCTGCTCGACCGCTTTGACCATCGCGCCGAAGAAGGGGTCGGAAACGTCGGAGACGATCAGGCCCAGCGTCTCGGTGGATTGCTGCGCCAGCGCCCGAGCGTTGGCGTTAGGGTGATACTGCAGCTGTTCCATGGCGGCCAGCACTGCGGTGCGCGACCCTTCGCTGGCCTTGGGGGAATTATTTATCACGCGGGATACCGTGGCCACGGAAACACCCGCCAGCCTGGCAACATCCTTTATCGTAGCCATATCAGTCAACACATCCTGGGTAATCGCTTACATCCCTCAGTTTTGCGGAAAAAAACCGGGGCTGCAAGCGGTCTCGTGCGCAACTTGTGGCGGCCGTTGCAGAATCTCTTCGAGTCTGTACGCATAACCATCGGCTGCCGAACGATAGCGCAATTTGTACGTTGGCTCTGGCGGCGGGCTGAGGTAACGTCTGTGCATTCCGATTTGCGCCGAGAACGCCATGTCCATTAAACGCTATCCGCAGCTCGCCCATTGGGGCGCTTATACCGCCGTGGTTGAAGACGGCCGGCTTATCCGCTGTGAACCCTTCGCCGACGATCCCGATCCTTCGCCGTTGCTCGATTCCATCGCACCGATGGTTTACTCCGACAAACGTATCCGCAAGCCGGCGGTGCGCCGCTCGTGGCTGCAAAAGCGCGAGGGCAGCGACCGCACGCTGCGCGGCAGGGAAGACTTCGTCGAGGTGGACTGGGAGCTGGCGCTCGATTTGGTGGCGCAGGAGAACCGCCGGGTGCGCGATCGCTACGGTGCCTCCGGGCTGTTTACCGGCTCTTATGGCTGGTCGTCGGCCGGGCGTTTGCATCATGCGCGTTCGCTGGTACGGCGGTTCTATTTCAGCGGCGGCGGCGGGGTCGATCAGCAGGGCAACTACAGCTGGGGCGCGGCGCAGTTTTTCCTGCCGTATGTGATCGGCACTTTCTCGCCGTTGACCGGGCGCGTCACCAGCTGGCCGAGCGTGGTGGAGCATTGCGAGCTGTTTGTGGCGTTTGGCGGGCTGGCGCTGAAAAACGCCCAGGTCTCTTCCGGCGGCGCGGCGGAGCATGCGCTCAAGCCCTGGCTGCAAAAGCTGGCGCAGAAGGGCACGCCGGTTGTCAACATCAGCCCGATGCGCGACGACTGCCCCGGGTTCGTCAACGCGGAGTGGATCCCGATCCGGCCGAATACCGACGTGGCGCTGATGCTGGCGCTGGCTTACGAAATCCAGCAGTTGGGTGCGCAGGACGAAGCCTTCCTGCACAGCCACTGCGTAGGCTATCAACAGCTGGCGGATTACCTGAACGGCGTGAGCGACGGCGTGGCGAAAACGCCGGCCTGGGCCAGCGCCATTACCGGCATTCCGGCGGCGCGCATCGCGCGGCTGGCGCGGCAGCTGATCGGCGTGCGCAGTTTTATCACCTGTTCCTACTCCGTGCAGCGCGCGCACCGCGGCGAGCAGCCGTATTGGATGATGATCGCGCTGTCGGCGATGCTGGGCCAGGTGGGGCTGCCGGGTGGCGGCTTTTCCTTCGGCCACGGATCGATGAACGGCGTCGGTAACCCGCGCGTGGACACCCCCGCGCCGACCATGCCGGTAGGGGATAACCCGGCCGGGCTGGCGATCCCGGTGGCGCGCATCTGCGACATGCTGCTGCACCCCGGCGAAGCCTATCAATTTTGCGGCGAGACGCGCCAGTACCCGGATATCCACCTGGTGCACTGGGCCGGCGGCAACCCGTTCCATCATCATCAGCAGCTGAACCGGCTGGTGGAAGGCTGGCAGAAGCCGGATACGGTGATCGTACAAGATATCTGGTGGACGGCGGCGGCCAAAATGGCGGATATCGTGTTGCCGGTCACCAGCTCGCTGGAGCGCAACGATATTGGCGGCTCCTCGCGCGATCGCTACGTGCTGGCGATGCATCAGGCGATTGCGCCGCAGCATCAGGCGCGCAACGATTTTGATATCTTCGCCGATCTGGCGGAGCGCCTGGGTTATCGCGAACGCTTTACCGAAAACCGCGACGAGCGGGCCTGGATCGAAGAGATCTATCGGCAATGCGGCGTGGCGCAGCGGCGTGCCGGCGTCGCCTGGCCCGGGTTTGAGGATTTTTGGCGCCGGGGCTATGCCGAACTGCCCGCGCCGGCCAAGGAGTTCGTCTTTTTTGACGCGTTCCGCGCCGATCCCCAGGCTAGTCCGCTGCAGACGCCCAGCGGCAAGATCGAACTGTTCAGCGAGCGGATCGCCGGTTACCGCTACGAGGATTTCGCGCCGCATCCACAGTGGCGGCCGCCGGTGGAGTGGCTGGGCGCGCCGCAGGCCAAAACCTGGCCGCTGCATCTGATCTCCATCCAGCCGAGCGATCGTCTGCACAGCCAGATGGATCCGGCGCCGCTGGCGCAGGGCAATAAGACCGCCGGGCGCGAAACCCTGTATATGCATCCGGAGGACGCGGCGCAGCGCGGCGTGGCAGAGGGTAGCGAAGTGCTGGTCAGTAATGCGCGCGGCAGCTGCCTGGCGGGGGCGTCCCTCACCGACGGCGTGACGCGCGGCGTGGTGTTGATGGCGACCGGCGCCTGGTTCGAGCCGGGTTACGACGCGCAGCGCCGGCCGGTCGAACAGGCGGGCAACCCGAATGTGCTGACGCTGGATATCGGCACCTCATCGTTGACGCAGGGGCCGAACGCCATGAGCTGCCTGGTGGAGGTCAGCGCGCGATGAATGACGATTTCACGTCGGGATAACCGGCTCGTCGTCGTTGTTATATTTATTTTTTCGCCGCTGCGGGAAGGTTTAAGTTTCATTGAGTTATTACAGCAGATCGCGGGAAATTTACAGCTGGTTGCATTTGGAGCAGAACTCTTGCGATTCGCCGGTAGTCTCCTGCACGCCATCTCTCTAGAGTAGGTGATCCCAGAGGTATTGATTGGTGAGAAATCAGCATACTCTGTATGTTGAAGCCATTTTCAATTGCACCAACCTACGCGGATGCGTAGGTTTTTTTTTGCCTGCCATATAGTATTCTTTTCCCTACAACGATTTACGCCTCCATGGCCAAGGGAGAAGGGCATGATCTTTTCACTGCTGCGCGCGCTGTTTCGCCTGCTGTTTCGGGTTCGGGTCGAAGGGGATGTCCAGCACTTCGAGCGGCAAAAACTGCTGATTACGCCGAACCACGTCTCTTTCCTCGACGGCGTGCTGCTGGCGCTGTTTCTGCCGATTAAACCGGTGTTTGCGGTTTACGCCAGCATCGGCGAGAGCTGGTTTATGCGCTGGCTGCGGCCCTACATCGATTTCGTCTCGCTCGATCCCACCAAGCCGATGGCCATCAAACAGCTGGTGCGGATGGTCGAGCAGGGGCGGCCGATCGTGGTGTTCCCTGAAGGGCGCATCACCGTGACCGGCGCGCTGATGAAAATCTACGACGGCGCGGCGTTTATCGCCGCCAAATCGGGTGCCACTGTAGTGCCGGTGCGGATCGACGGCCCTGAATTCAGTCCGTTCGGGCGCATGGCCGGGGTATTCAAGATCCGCTGGTTCCCGCGAATCAGCATCCGCATCTTGCCGCCGACCACGCTGCCGATGCCGGAAGCGCCGCGCGCGCGTGAACGCCGGGCGCTGGCGGGCGATCGGCTGATGCAGATCATGATGCGGGCGCGGATGGATACGCGTGAACCGCAGACGCTGTTCCATGCCTTGCTGGCGGCGCAGCACCGCTACGGGCGCCGCAAGCCCTGTATCGAAGACATCGCTTTCAAAGAAGACAGTTACCAGACGTTGATCAAGAAATCGCTGGGCGTCAGCCGTATTCTGCAGCGCTTTACCGCCGAAGGGGAACACGTCGGCCTGCTGTTGCCGAACGCCACCATCACCGCGGCGGCGATCTTCGGCGCTTCGCTGCGTAACCGCATCCCGGCGATGCTCAACTACACCGCCGGCGCCAACGGCCTGAACAGCGCGATGACTGCCGCCGACATCAAGACCATCGTCACCTCGCGCCAGTTTCTGGAAAAGGGCAAGCTGACTCACCTGCCGGAACAGGTGCCGCAGGCCAACTGGGTGTATCTGGAAGATTTGAAAGATACGGTCACGCTGGCGGACAAGCTGTGGATTTTGCGGCATTTGCTGCAGCCGCAGCGCGCGGCGTTGCCGCAACGCCCGGAAGACGCGGCGCTGATCCTGTTCACTTCCGGTTCCGAAGGCCACCCCAAGGGCGTGGTGCATTCGCACGCCAGCCTGCTGGCCAACGTAGAACAAATTCGCACCATCGCCGACTTCACGCCGCGCGACCGCTTCATGTCGTCGCTGCCGCTGTTCCACTCGTTCGGTCTGACGGTGGGGCTGCTCACGCCGCTGATCACCGGCAGCCGCATTTTTCTCTACCCCAGCCCACTTCATTATCGCGTGGTGCCGGAGCTGGTGTATGACCGCAACTGCACGGTGCTGTTCGGCACGGCGACCTTCCTCAACAACTATGCGCGCTTCGCGCATCCGTATGATTTCGCCCGCCTGCGCTACGTGGTGGCCGGCGCGGAAAAACTGGCGGACAGCACCAAACAGCTCTACCAGGACAAATACGGCATCCGCATCCTGGAAGGCTATGGCGTGACCGAGTGCGCGCCGGTGGTCTCCATTAACGTGCCGCTGGCGACGAAAGTGGGCACCGTTGGCCGCATCATGCCGCAGATGGAGGCGCGCCTGATCGCGGTGCCGGGCATCGATAACGGCGGCCGCCTGCAGCTGAAGGGGCCGAATATCATGAAAGGCTATCTGCGGGTTGAGCGCCCCGGCGAGCTGGAGCCGCCGGCGGCGGAAGATGAGAACGGCGTGCTGCAGCCGGGCTGGTACGACACCGGCGATATCGTCAGCCTGGATGAGCAGGGTTACTGCACCATTCGCGGCCGCGTGAAGCGCTTCGCCAAGCTGGCGGGGGAGATGGTGTCGCTTGAGAGCGTCGAATTGCTGGCGCAGCGGCTGTCGCCGGAAAAACTGCATGCCGCCACCGCCAAAAGCGACAGCAGCAAAGGTGAGGCGCTGGTGCTGTTCACCACCGATCCCGCCATCACACGCGAGGCATTGCTGCGAGTGGCGCGCGAGCTGGGCAGTCCGGAGCTGGCGGTGCCGCGTGATATTCGCCTGTTGAAAACGCTGCCGGTGCTCGGCAGCGGCAAACCCGATTTTGTCACCCTGCGTCATATGGCCGAACAGCCGGAGAGTGCCTGATGAATCCTTCGACCGAATCCCCTTTGTTGTCACGCGGCATGATCGCCGTCATCAGCGCGCAGTTCCTCTCGGCGTTCGGCGACAATGCGCTGCTGTTCGCCACGCTGGCGTTGATCAAGCAGCAGCTGTATCCGGACTGGAGCCAGCCGATCCTGCAGATGGCCTTTGTTGCCACCTACATCATCCTGGCACCGTTTGTCGGCCAGGTGGCCGACAGCTTCGCCAAAGGGCGGGTGATGATGTTCGCCAACGCCCTGAAGCTGGCGGGGGCGTTGGTGATCTGCTTTGGGTTCAACCCGTTTCTCGGTTACAGCCTGGTCGGCGTGGGGGCCGCTGCGTATTCGCCGGCCAAATACGGCATTCTGGGCGAGATCACCAGCGGCGAGAAGCTGGTCAAGGCTAACGGCCTGATGGAGGCCTCGACCATCGCCGCCATTCTGACCGGTTCGGTGGCCGGCGGTATTCTGGCGGACTGGCATGTGGTCGCGGCGCTGGCGGCCTGCGCCTTGGTTTACGCGGGAGCGGTGGTCGCCAACCTGTATATTCCGCGTCTGGCGGCGGCGCGCCCGGGGGCCTCCTGGCGCCCGCAGGCCATGACGAACAGCTTCTTTACCGCCTGCGTCACGTTATGGCGCGATGGGCAGACGCGTTTCTCCTTGATCGGCACCAGCCTGTTCTGGGGGGCCGGCGTGACGCTGCGTTTTCTGCTGGTGCTGTGGGTGCCGGTGGCGCTCGGTATCGCCGATAACGCCACGCCGACGCTGCTGAACGCCATGGTGGCCGTAGGTATCGTGGTGGGGGCCGGCGCTGCCGCGCGCTTCGTCACGCTGAAGACGGTAAAACGCTGCATGCCGGCCGGGATCCTGATCGGCGTCGCGGTCGCGGTGTTCGCGCTGCAAACCACCATGCTCAATGCCTATGTCTTGCTGGCGATCATCGGCATGCTGGGGGGCTTCTTCGTGGTGCCGCTCAATGCGTTGCTGCAGGAGCGGGGCAAGCATTCGGTCGGCGCCGGCAATGCGATCGCGGTGCAAAACCTGGGTGAAAACGCCGCCATGTTGCTGATGCTGGCGCTGTATTCGCTGGTGGTGAAGCTGGGCGTGCCGGTGGTGGGCGTCGGCGTAGGGTTTGGCGTGGTGTTTGCGCTGGCGATTAGCGTGCTATGGTGGTCGCAGCGGCGGTAAAAAACGGGGCGCAGCCAGGCTGCGCCTCGGCTGTATTAAGGTGCCGGAATGGTAAACCGGGTATGGATTTCTTCCAGCGCCTGCAGCACGTCCTCATCCAATACCACATCGAGGCTGTCGATGTTGATTTTCAACTGCTCCACCGTGGTGGCGCCCAGCAGGGTGCTGGCGACGAACGGCTGCTGACGCACGAAGGCCAAGGCCATCTGCGAAGGATCCAGCCCGTGTTTTTTGGCCAGCGCCACGTACTCGGCGATCGCCAGCTGGGTTTGCTGTCCTGAATAACGGTTGAAGCGGGTGAACAGCGTATTGCGCGCACCGGCCGGTTTAGCGCCGTTGAGGTATTTGCCGCTCAGGGTGCCGAACGCCAGGCTGGAATAGGCCAGCAGTTCCACCCCTTCGTGCTGGCTGATCTCGGCCAGGCCAATCTCAAAGCTGCGGTTCAGCAGGCTGTACGGGTTTTGAATCGACACTATGCGCGGCAGCTCGTGTTTCTCCGCCAGCTGTAGGTAGCGCATCACGCCCCAGGGCGTTTCATTGGAAACCCCGATATAGCGAATCTTGCCGGCGCGCACCTGCTCGGTCAGCGCCTCCAGCGTTTCCAGCAGCGTAACCGTAGCTTTGTCATCGGTGTATTGATAGTTGAGTTTGCCAAAGCAGTTGGTGGCGCGCTGCGGCCAGTGCAATTGGTAAAGATCGAGATAATCGGTGTTCAGCCGCTTGAGGCTGGCGTCCAGAGCGGCGCGGATGTTTTTGCGATCGAGCGCCTGCTGCGGGCGGATGCTGCTGTCGGTGCCGCGCACCGGGCCCGAGACTTTGCTGGCCAGGACGATTTTTTCGCGATTGCCGCGTGCCTTGATCCAGCTGCCGATATAGCTCTCGGTCAGGCCCTGGGTTTCCGGGCGGGGCGGCACCGGATACAGTTCGGCGGTATCTATCAGGTTCACGCCTGCGGCCAATGCATAGTCCAGTTGCGCATGGGCGTCGGCTTCGGTGTTCTGTTCGCCAAAGGTCATGGTGCCCAGTCCCAGCACGCTCACTTCTAAAGAACTGTGGGGAATACGGTGGTATTGCATTAACGGCCTTCCTTTCTTGTTAGCGCTGACGGGCCGCGCGGCCCGGTGAAACAGGAGCCCAATGTCAGAAGACGGCGCAAAGTCCGTCGGGCGGCGATGTCGCCTTTCCTGACTATAACCAAGCGGTGAAGATGGGGGAAGCGGATTCCGTGCGGACACGAATGAGGGCTACCGCGCTCGCGCGGGCGATAGCCGGCGGGCGGTGATTAGCGTTCGATAACCTGGGAAACCTGATCGCCGTTGATCTGGCGGTGGTTGCCTTTCTCGTCTTTATAGCTGATGAGGCCAGTATCTTTGTCGATCTCTGGCTTGCCTTGCGTCAGGATCATGTTGCCGTCTTTGGTCGCCATCACGTAGTCGCTGGAACATCCCGCCAGGCCGGCCACCATCACCAGCGCAGACACTGCCATTACCCACTTTTTCATCCTGCGGATCCTCGATTATCCAGAAAAGGTTGTTATTTCAAGATTAGCAAACTCTCGGCGAAGGGCGTCTCAGATAAGTCTTTATCTGATAAGAAAAAGTGAAATGAGAGGTCAACGAAGCGATGGAAGCCGCCGATGGCGGCTTCCGGGTAGGGTTATTCCGGCGAGCGGTTTTTCTTGCTGCGCATCAGATTGAGCGCTTCTACCGACATCGAGAAGAACATGGCGAAGTAGATGTAGCCTTTCGGCACGTGCACCTGGAAACTTTCCAGCATCAGCGTGAAGCCCACCAGGATCAGGAACGCCAGCGCCAGCATTTTCACCGACGGATGGCGATTGACGAACTCACCGATCGGCCGGGCGGCGAACATCATCACACCGACGGCGATCACTACTGCTGCCATCATGATGAACAGATGGTCGGAAAGGCCCACGGCGGTAATCACCGAGTCCAGACTGAAGATAATATCGAGCAGCATGATCTGCACGATCGCGCCGAAGAAGCTGTGCACCTTGGTGTGGTGCTCTTCTTCCGTGCCTTCGATGGTTTCGTGGATCTCTTTGCTGGCTTTCCAGATCAGGAACAGCCCCCCCAACAGCAGGATCAGATCGCGGGCGGAAATAGCGTGATCCCACACGGTAAACAGCGGGTGCGTCAAGCGGATCACCCAGGCGATGGAGGCCAACAGCGCCAGGCGCATAATCATGGCGGCGGCCAGACCGAGCCGGCGAGCTTTGTTCTGTTGCGCTTTGGGCAGCTTGGCCACCACCAGCGACAGAAAAATGATGTTATCAATACCCAGTACGATCTCAAGAATGGTTAGCGTACCTAACGCTAACCAGGCATTGGGATCCATAATCCATTCGAACATTGCCCGGCACACCTTAATACTTAATAAATGCAAAGCGTGAATTATACGCGTTTATCGTGGCGCTGACAGGGTTAGCTAAACCAGAGTTAAACGAAATCGCTTAGATTGAGAAATGTCTTGCCAGCAGCGCGCCGGTAAAACTCTTTTTCAGATAGAAACCGCGCGGCAGCGTCATGATAGGTTGCCCTTGTTCGCCGATGGCTTCGGTGAGCGCCCTGCTGTTGGCGGCTTTGGGGCGCAGTTGCAACACTTCGCCGTGGCGCGCGGTGATGCGCTCTACGTGGCCGAGTACGATCAGATCCATCAACTCTTCCCAATCGCGGCGCAGACTCTCTTCTTCTGCGGCGCTCGGGCTCCACAGCAGCGGCGAGCCGACGCGGCGTTCGGCCAGCGGGATCTGCCGTTCGCCTTCTACCGGTATCCACAAGACGCGCGCCAACTTGTGGCGAACGTGGCTGCTGGCCCAGGTGACGCCGCTGTTGCCGGTGAGCGGGGCGACGCAGACAAAAGTGGTTTCCAGCGGTTTGCCGGCGGCGTCGACAGGAATGGTTTTCAGCTCGATGCCCAGTTCGGGAAAGTCCTGCTCCGGTTTGCTGCCGGCCATGGCGCCGAGGTACAGCTCCAGCAGCATGCCCACCCAGCCCTTATCGCGCTTCAGATCCTTGGGGATCGGCAGCTGCGCGCGGGCGGCCAGCTCGCCAAAGCTGGCGCCGGCCAGCGCCTGAGCACGCTCGAACAGCTGCCGTTCATTTTCCGGCGGGGGCGGCAAAGGGGATAAAAACGCCATAAATCAAGCCTGTCGAATTTGGTTGAAAAACGTACTGCAATTATGCACGACGAACGATAACCGTCATCGCCTGGGGAAAAGAATAATAGTAGCATGATTTTACATGACTTTTTTCATTTCCTTGCGGGGGAGGCAATGCACTGGCGGGGCTTGTTCACCTGAAGCCACCGACAATAAACAGGATCTTACACCTATTTATCCACAGATTTATGGGATAACCCAAATTTTTACCGATCACTGGTTCAATTTACAGCCTTGACTCGGGCGGTTTTTTACGAATTTGTCCGTTTTGTGCGTAACTTGCTCGGATAATCTGTGGATAAAAACGGCGTTGGTGGATCTTTCGCCAGGGTAAGATCCTTACCGTGCATAGATCACATTTTTACCCTGTACATAATGATGGGGTGTTAATTAATTATATGTTTTTAAAGTAAATGTGTGTTTTTGGGGGCGGTGGGGGATTTTGGGGTTTAAGAGTTGTACCGGCTTATCCCTCGAGTTCTGCACACACCTATCCACAGAAAAAGTGAATAAAACCGGCCCGAAAGGCTGGGGTATGTTTATAACTTTGCCTATATCTGTGAGTTATCCCAATGTTATCCGGTCCGCAGCGCCGTAAAGCAGTGGTTTACCGCCTGTAGCTTGTGTGAAACAATCAGGACATCTATGCGAATTTAAGCTTATCGAGGTAGTCCGGTGATCGATGATGATGGCTACCGCCCGAATGTTGGTATCGTAATCTGTAATCGTCAGGGGCAGGTCTTATGGGCCCGCCGTTACGGTCAGCACTCCTGGCAGTTTCCCCAAGGTGGGATTAACCCTGGCGAAACTGCGGAGCAGGCGATGTACCGTGAGCTGTTCGAAGAAGTGGGGCTGAGTAAAAAGGATGTGCGCATCCTGGCTTCGACCCGCAACTGGTTGCGCTATAAATTGCCGAAACGTTTGGTGCGTTGGGACACAAAGCCGGTTTGTATCGGCCAAAAGCAAAAATGGTTTTTGTTGCAGCTACTGTGCAATGACGCTGATATCAATATGCAGCGCAGCAGCACGCCGGAGTTCGACGGTTGGCGCTGGGTGAGCTTCTGGTATCCGGTGCGCCAGGTGGTGTCGTTCAAACGCGACGTCTACCGCCGGGTGATGAAAGAATTCGCCGTGACCGTGATGCCGATGCAAGAGCAGGCGGCGCCGCGGCAGGCCCCCGCTTATCGCCGAAAGAGAGGTTAAGTTAAGCCGACTATGCTCACGCGCTTGCGAGAAATTGTAGAGAAGGTGGCCGCGGCGGCCAGTCTGACGGATGCGCTGGATCTGCTGGTCAATGAAACCTGTCTGGCGATGGACACCGAAGTGTGTTCCATCTACCTGGCGGACAACGATCGCCGCTGTTACTACCTGATGGCCACGCGCGGGCTGAAAAAGCCGCGCGGGCGCACTATCGCATTGGCGTTTGACGAGGGCGTCGTCGGGTTGGTCGGCCGCCGGGCCGAGCCTATCAACCTGGCCGATGCCCAAAGCCACCCCAGTTTCAAATACGTTCCGCAGGTGAAAGAGGATCGTTTCCGATCCTTCCTCGGGGTGCCGATCATTCATCGGCGCCAGCTGCTGGGCGTGCTGGTGGTGCAGCAGCGCGAACTGCGCCAGTTCGACGAAAGCGAAGAGTCTTTCATGGTCACCCTGGCCACGCAGATGGCCGGGATCCTGTCACAGTCGCAGCTCAACGCCATTTTCGGCCAGTATCGCCAAACGCGCGTGCGCGCGCTGGCGGCTTCGCCCGGCGTGGCGGTGGCGGAAGGGTGGCAGGACAGCAGCCAGCCTTCGCTCGATCAGGTTTACCGCGCGTCGACGCTGGACACCGCTAGCGAGCGCGAGCGCCTGACGCTGGCGCTGGAAGAGGCCGGCGCGGAGTTTCGCCGCTTCAGCAAGCGTTTTGCCGCCAGTTCGCAAAAAGAGAGCGCGGCGATCTTCGATCTTTATTCTCACCTGTTAAACGACGCCCGTCTCAAGCGCGAACTGTTCGCCGAAATCGACAACGGTTCGGTGGCGGAGTGGGCGGTGAAACAGGTGATAGAAACCTTTGCCGAGCAGTTCGCCAAACTGCAGGACACCTACATGCGCGAGCGCGGCAGCGACCTGCGCGCGCTGGGCCAGCGCCTGCTGTTCCACCTCGACGACACCACCCAGGGCGCCACCCAGTGGCCGGCGCGTTTTGTGCTGGTGGCGGATGAACTGACCGCGACATTGCTGGCCGAAGTGCCGCAGGATCGTCTGGTCGGCGTGGTGGTGCGCGACGGTGCCGCCAACTCGCATGCGGCAATTCTAGTGCGGGCGATGGGGGTGCCGACGGTGATGGGCGCCGACATCCAGCCTTCTCTGCTCAGCCAGCGGCTGCTGATCGTCGACGGTTATCGCGGTGAACTGCTGGTCGATCCTGAGCCGGTACTGGTGCAGGAATATCAACGGCTGATCAGCGAAGAGCTGGAGCTGAGCAAGCTGGCGGAAGACGACGTCGAGCAGCCGGCGCAGTTGAAAAGCGGCGAGCGCATTCAGGTGATGCTGAATGCCGGCCTCAGCCCGGAACATGAACAGCTGTTGGGCGGCCGGGTGGATGGCGTGGGGCTATACCGCACCGAAATCCCGTTCATGCTGCAAAGCGGCTTCCCTTCCGAAGAGGAGCAGGTCGCGCAGTACCAGGGCATGCTGCAGCTTTACCCGAGCAAGCCGGTCACGCTGCGCACCCTGGATATCGGCGCCGACAAGCAACTGCCTTATATGCCGATCAGCGAAGAGAACCCTTGCCTGGGCTGGCGCGGCATCCGTATTACCTTGGATCAGCCGGAGATCTTTTTGATTCAGGTGCGCGCGATGCTGCGTGCCAACGCCGGCACCGGCAACCTGGGCATTCTGCTGCCGATGGTCACCAGCCTGGAAGAGGTCGACGAGGCTAAGCGCCTGATTGACCGCGCCGGGCGCGAGGTGGAAGAAGTGCTCGGCTACGCGATCCCGAAACCGAAAATCGGCGTGATGCTGGAAGTGCCGTCGATGATTTTCCTGATCCCGCATCTGGCCGGGCGCGTTGATTTCATCTCGGTCGGCACTAACGACTTGACGCAGTACCTGCTGGCGGTGGATCGCAACAACACCCGGGTCGCCTCGTTGTACGACAGTTTGCATCCCGCGATGTTGCAGGTGCTGAGATTGATTGCCGAGCAGGGGAAAGCAGCCGGGTTGCAGCTTAGCCTCTGCGGTGAACTGGCCGGCGATCCCATGGGCGCGCTGTTGCTGGTGGGTATGGGCTATCGTAATCTGAGCATGAACGGCCGCAGCGTGGCGCGCATCAAATACCTGCTGCGGCATATCGACCTTGCCGACGCCGAAGTGCTGGCGCAGCGGGTGTTGAACACCCAGATGACCACCGAAGTGCGCCATCTGGTGGCGGCGTTTATGGAGCGGCGCGGCATGGGCGGGCTGATCCGTGGGGGCCGATAGCCGCCGTGCGGTGTGATTTTTTTACAGAACTTTTCCCGCCCTGCCGGACCGGACCGCGCTAAGCCTATGTTATGATGCGCAACCTCAGCGCGGCGCATGCTCGTCGCCTTGCACACCACAGCGGCTAACGCTGCCGTTTGCAAGGCGCGGGATAATCTCCGTCGCCGCTTGGCACCTGCCGCCCCCGCATGGGGAAAAATAACAGACATGTTGTGGTGATAGATGAGCAATAGCTATCTGGCGTTTCCTAAATTTGATCCGGTCATTTTCTCCATTGGCCCGGTTTCTTTGCATTGGTACGGCCTGATGTACCTGGTCGGTTTCGTTTTTGCCATGTGGCTGGCGGTGCGCCGCGCCAACAAGCCGGGCAGCGGCTGGACCAAAGACGAAGTTGAAAACCTGCTCTACGCCGGTTTCCTGGGCGTATTCGTCGGCGGCCGCGTAGGCTATGTGCTGTTCTACAACTTGCCGCTGTTCCTGGATAACCCGCTCTATCTGTTCAAGGTCTGGGATGGCGGCATGTCGTTCCACGGCGGCTTGATGGGGGTGATTCTGGTGATGTTCTGGTTCGCTCGCCGCACCAAACGCACCTTCTTCCAGGTTTCCGATTTTATCGCGCCACTGATCCCATTCGGTCTGGGTGCCGGCCGCCTCGGCAACTTCATCAACGGTGAACTGTGGGGCCGCGTGACCACCGATACCCCTTGGGCAATGCTGTTCCCAAGCTCGCGCAGCGAAGACGTGGCCCTCGCCGCCGCCGATCCTTCTCTGCTGCCGCTGCTGAACCAGTACGGCGTACTGCCGCGCCACCCGTCGCAGCTGTATGAACTGCTGCTGGAAGGCGTGGTGCTGTTTATCATTCTGAACCTGTTTATTCGCAAGCCGCGGCCGATGGGCGCCGTATCGGGCCTGTTCCTGATCGGTTATGGCGCATTCCGCATCATCGTTGAAGCGTTCCGCCAGCCGGATGCCCAGCTTGGCTTGTTCGACGGCGTGATCAGCATGGGGCAGATCCTGTCCATCCCGATGGTGGTGGCCGGTGTTATTATGATGATTTGGGCGTACCGTCGTCGCCCGCAGCAACAACTGTCGTGAGGGACAAATGAAACAGTATCTGGATTTGATGAACAAGGTGCTCGCCGAGGGCACCCCTAAAGCCGACCGTACCGGCACTGGCACGTTGTCGATTTTCGGCCACCAGATGCGTTTCAACTTGCAGGAAGGTTTCCCGTTGGTGACCACCAAAAAATGTCATCTGCGTTCGATCATTCATGAGCTGTTATGGTTCCTGAACGGCGATACCAACATCGCCTACCTGCGTGACAACAAGGTCACCATTTGGGACGAGTGGGCCGATGAAAACGGCGATCTCGGCCCGGTGTACGGCAAACAGTGGCGTGCCTGGGGCGCAGCGGACGGCCGTCAGATCGATCAGCTGAGCAACGTGCTCCAACAGCTGAAGCAGGATCCGGATTCGCGCCGCATCATCGTTTCCGCCTGGAACGTCGGCGAGCTGGATCAGATGGCGTTGGCGCCGTGCCACGCGTTCTTCCAGTTCTACGTAGCGGACGGCAAGCTCTCTTGCCAGCTGTACCAGCGCTCCTGCGATGTCTTCCTCGGCCTGCCGTTCAACATCGCCAGCTACGCGTTGTTGGTGCACATGATGGCGCAGCAGTGCGATCTGGAAGTGGGCGATTTCGTCTGGACCGGCGGCGATACCCACCTGTACAGCAACCACATGGAACAGACTCAGCTGCAGCTGACGCGTGAACCGCGTCCGTTGCCGAAACTGGTGATCAAACGCAAACCGGCTTCGCTGTTCGATTACCGTTTCGAAGACTTCGAGATCGAAGGTTACGATCCGCATCCGGCCATCAAGGCGCCGGTCGCGATCTGACCTTAACCGCATCACATCAGGGGCGCAGCGATTGCGCCCCTTTTTTTATCCGCATTGCGCACCGCGCCGCATTTTTTTGTCGCCGCCTGCCGTCGTAGAGGAAACATTGCGCAGCTTGCCGCAGCGCTTGCGCATGTGGCTTTACCGCGTTGTTACGGCCCTTACACTGGCGGCATGAACGACAATACTCTCTCGAACATTGATGATCGCCAGCGTGGCATGACGTTGATTGAGCTGTTGGCGGCGATATTGATCGCCGCCATGCTGACCGGCTGGGGCGTCGGGCAATGGCGCTATCATCAGCAAGCGCTACGGCTGGAACATACGGCCCAACAGCTGCTGGCGTTTCTGCTGCGCTTGCAGGCGGACGCCAACTGGCGTAACCGCACGACGCTGCTGTGGTTCAAGAACGGCACGCCCTGGTGTCTGGGCGGTGGCGTGCCGCCGCCGGATTGCGCTTCCGCCGAAGGCTCTGTCTTCTCGCCGTCTTATCGCGACGTTGCGCTGAGCGGCTACACCGGCAAAGAGATTGGGTTTTACGGTTTGCGCAATACCGCACAGGCGGGGCACATCCTTCTCAGCAACGACGCAGGCAGCCTGCGGCTGGTACTGTCCGCCCGTGGGCGGCTGCGTTTGTGCAGCGAAGGGCAGCGGCTAAGGGGCATGGCGCTATGTTGACTTTAGAACGCGGTTTTACCTTGCCGGAGGTGATGTTGGCGTTGGTCTTCGGCAGCGTAATCGCGCTCGGCGCGGCGAAAACTTACCCGCTGTTGCGCCAGCAAAGCGTGGCCGTCGGCCAGCACTTTCGGCTGGAGTCAACGCTGCGGCAGTTGGCGTTCGGCATTGAGAAAGATCTGCGCCGCGCCGGTTTTTGCGCCGGGCAGTGCGCCGGCCGGCCGCTGCTGATCGGCCAGGCTGCGGGAGAAGCGGCGGGCAGCTGCGTTATCGTTGCCTACGACATTGCTCGCAGCGGGCAATGGCTCACTTCGGGCGAGGATGCAGGCTACTTTGGTTACCGGCTGCGCAATGGCGGCTTGGAAGGGCAGCGCGGCGTGAGCCAATGCGATGGCGGTGGCTGGGAGCGGCTGCTCGACCATGACGAGGTGCGCATTGAGCGGTTTCATGTGGCGATAGAGCGGGGCAATCACGGCGCGACCTTGGCTCGCCTGACGCTGGCGGGGCGCTCCGCCAGCGATGCACGTATCGGGCGCAGCCTGAGCGGGAGCGTCGAAATGGCGGCGCTGCCATGAACCGGCGCACCCAGCGAGG
This sequence comes from Serratia sp. TMDUHS_CL, assembly GCF_037137105.1. Lineage (NCBI taxonomy): Bacteria > Pseudomonadati > Pseudomonadota > Gammaproteobacteria > Enterobacterales > Yersiniaceae > Serratia > Serratia sp. TMDUHS_CL. Next base: position 84,725 of record NZ_JBBBDV010000012.1, on the reverse strand, counting down.
CGGTAGCACCCTGGCGGCGGTGATGCTGCTGCTGGCGCTCGGGCTGATGTTGCTTAACGCTCAGCATCGGCAGTTGGATAACGCGCTGTTACTGGCTGCCGATCAGCAGCGTTACCTTCAGACTTACAATCAGGCCGCTTCGGCGCTGAGTTGGGGCATGAGCCAGCGCTGGCCACGCGCCGAGCTGAGTGCGGCGGCCTGGTTATGCAGGCAGCGCGCGGAGCTGACGGCCTGCGCTCGGCTGTCTGCCAGAGCGGGCGTTGTGACGGTACGCGGCCTTGGCGAGATGCGCGGCGGTGAACCGCTATGGTTGTATCAATGGGGCACCTTTAACGGCGCGGAGGCCGCTGGCAAGGTGCAAGCACAGCCGGGCGGTCGGCTGGATTTTTGCCCCGAGAAAAGGCTGGCCGACTGTGACGGCTAACGCTCGGGCTGGGCGGATATCCCGCAACGGCTTCAGCCTGCCGGAAGTGTTGGTGGCGGCCTTGCTGTTCTCGGTGTCGCTGCTGGGCTTGTTACAGTATCATCAGGTACTGTTGCAGTCGTTTCAGCGCCAGTGGCACTACCGGCAAGCCTGGGGGCTGGCGCATCAGCAGCTGGAGGCGTTTGCCGTCACCGGGCGGCTCGAGGCTGAACCGCTGCCGGAAGGGTGGCGACGCGAGACGGCGCTTGACGATGCCGAGAGTGATTGCCGCCGATTGACGGTCAGGATCCAAACGCCGCAGCGGCAGTGGGCAACGCTGAGCCGCTGGTATTGCACCCGCTTTTAAGCCGGTATGTCTTTTGTTTTAAAGGAGCCTTGATGTTCACGGTTTATCATTCCAATCAGCTGGATTTGTTGAAAACGCTGACCAGCGCGCTGATAGCCAGAGATCCGTTGGCCGATCCTTTTCAACCGGAAGTGGTGCTGGTGCAGAGCCCCGGCATGGCGCAATGGCTGCAGATGCAGCTGGCGGAACAGTTCGGCATCGCCGCCAATGTCGCGTTTCCGCTGCCGGCGACCTTTATTTGGGACATGTTCACCCGGGTGTTGCCGGATATCCCGAAAGAGAGCGCCTTCAGCAAGGACGCGATGACCTGGAAGCTGATGTGGTTGCTGCCGGAGATGCTGACCCAGCCGGCGTTTGCGCCACTGCAGCACTATCTGACCGATGACGGCGACAAGCGCAAGATCCACCAGTTGGCCGGCCGGGTCGCCGACCTGTTCGACCAGTATTTGGTTTATCGCCCGCAGTGGCTGGAGAGCTGGCAGCGCGGTGAGCGCATCGACGGTCTAGCGGAGGCTCAGCAATGGCAGGCGCCGCTCTGGGCGCGATTGGTGGAGTACACGCAAGAGCTGGGGCAGCCGGAATGGCACCGCGCCAATCTGTACAGCCGCTTTATCCACGCGCTGGAGCAGGCAAAAACGTGCCCGCCCGGTTTGCCGCCGCGGGTGTTTATCTGCGGCATCTCGGCGTTGCCGCCGGTCTATTTGGAGGCGCTGCAGGCGCTGGGGCGGCATATCGATATCCACCTGATGTTCACCAACCCCTGTCGCTATTACTGGGGCGACATTCAGGATTACGCTTTCTTGGCTCGCTTGCAGAGCCGCAAGCGCCGTCACTACCACCAGGCTCGTGAGCAGGGACTGTTCCGCGAGCCGGATGACGCGGCGCGCCTGTTTGACGCCGAAGGCCAGCAGCAGCTCAGCAACCCGCTGCTGGCCTCCTGGGGCAAGCTGGGGCGCGATCACCTCTATCTGCTGTCGCAGATGGAAGGGGCGCAAGAGGTCGACGCCTTTGTCGATATCCCGGCCGATACCATGCTGCACGCCGTTCAGCGCGATATGCTGGAGCTGGAAGACCATGCGGTAATCGGTATTACCGCGGAAACGCTGGAAAGCAGCTTCAGCAAACGTCCGCTTGATGAGAACGACCGCTCCCTCAGCCTGCATGCCTGCCACAGCCCGCAGCGGGAAGTGGAGGTTTTGCACGATCAACTGCTGAGCATGCTGGCGCAGGATCCGTCGTTGACGCCGCGCGATATCATCGTGATGGTGGCGGATATCGACAGCTACACGCCTTACATTCAGGCGGTGTTCGGCAATGCCCCCGCCGAGCGCTACCTGCCGTTCGCCATTTCCGACCGTAAAGCGCGCCAGGAGCATCCGGCGCTGCAGGCGTTCATTTCACTGCTCGATCTGCCGCAAAGCCGCTTTACCTCGGAACAGGTACTGGCGCTGCTGGAGGTGCCGGCCCTGGCCGCCCGTTTCGCCATTGGCGAAGAGGGGCTGCGCCTGTTGCGTCATTGGGTCGGTGAATCCGGCGTGCGCTGGGGCCTGGACGACGATAACGTGCGCGAACTGGATCTGCCCGCCACCGGCCAGCATACCTGGCGCTTCGGCATTACGCGTATGCTGCTCGGCTACGCGATGGACAGCAATGCCGGCGATTGGCAGGGCATTTTACCTTACGACGAATCGAGCGGATTGGTCGCCGAGTTGGCGGGGCAGTTGGCGGATCTGCTGGCGCAGCTCAGCCACTGGCGGCAAATCTTGAGCGAAGCGCGCCCGCTCGAAGCGTGGCTGCCGCTGTGCCGGCAACTGCTGGATGCCTTCTTCGCTGCGGACAGCGACACCGAAGTTGTGCTGGCGCTGATCGAACAGCAGTGGCAGCAGGCCATCAATTTTGGCCTGGCGGCGCGCTATCCCGACGAGGTGCCGTTGACCATTCTGCGCGACGATCTGGCGGCGCGCCTCGATCAGGAGCGCATCAGCCAGCGCTTCCTCGCCGGGCAAATCAACTTCTGTACGCTGATGCCGATGCGTTCCATTCCGTTCAAGGTGGTGTGCCTGCTAGGCATGAACGACGGCGTGTATCCGCGCATGCTGCCGCCGCTGGGGTTCGATCTGATGGCGCAGCAGGTCAAACGCGGCGACCGTAGCCGTCGCGATGACGACCGCTATCTGTTCCTGGAAGCGATTTTGTCCGCTCAGCAGCGGCTGTATATCAGTTTCATCGGCCGTTCCATTCAAGACAACAGCCCGCGCTACCCTTCGGTGCTGGTCACCGAGCTGCTGGAGTACCTGGAGCAAAGCTATTGTCTGCCGGGAGATGAGGAACTCAGCGCAGACGACAGCGCCCGGCGGGTTGGTGAGCACTTGCTGAAGTGGCACGCGCGCATGCCGTTCGCCGCCGAGAATTTCTTGCCGGGCTCGGAGGCGCAAAGCTATGCCGCCGAGTGGCTGCCCGCCGCCGATGGGCGCGGTGCGGCGCATCCGGCGTTCAACCAGCCGCTGCCTGCCGAAGCGCTGCAGCAAATATCGTTGGATGAGCTGCTGCGATTTTACCGCCATCCGATTCGCGCATTTTTCCAACTGCGGCTGGGCGTCAGTTTTATCCTGGAAGAGACCGAGCTGCCCGACGAAGAACCCTTCACGCTGGATAACCTCAGCCGTTACCAGTTCAACAGCCAGCTGCTGAATACGCTGATAGACGGCGACGAGCCCGAACGGTTGTTCCAGCGGGTGCGCGCCGCCGGCGGCTTGCCCTATGGCGCCTTCGGCGAAATCTATTGGCAAAAACAGCAGGAGGAGATGAGCGAACTGGCCGAGCAGGTGCGTGCGGAACGCGCAGAGAGCCATAGCCTGGAGCTGGATATCGATATCGCCGGCGTGCGCCTCAGCGGCTGGCTGCATCAGGTGCAGGATGACGGCCTGCTGCGCTGGCGGCCTGCTACGCTGTCGGCGGTGGACGGCATATTGCTGTGGCTGGAGCACCTGGTGTACTGCTGCGCCGGCGGCACCGGCGAGAGCCGCATGTATGGCCGCAAGAATTCCGCCTGGCGCTTTGCCGCGCTGGCGCCAGAAGAGGCACAGGCGCAGCTGGCGGAACTGCTGGCGGGCTATCAGCGCGGTCTGAGTCAGCCGCTGCTGTTGTTGAACAAGAGCGGCTGGGCGTGGCTAAGTCAGTGCTATCTGCCGGAAACGCAGGAAATCGACTGGGAGGAAGAAGCGCAAATTAAGGCACGCGCCAAACTGCTGCAGGCCTGGCAGGGCGATCAGCGCATTCCCGGAGAAGGGGAAGATCCCTACGTGCAGCGAGTGTTCCGCCAATTGGATAATGAATACTTGGCGCAAATACTGGCCGAAACAGAGCGTTATCTGTTGCCGGTGGCGCGGCATAACCTGGGGTAACAATCCCCCGGTGGTGCTGTGCAGCGGGAGGTGGTAAAAATAACGAAGGTTATATTCAACCATTGGGGTAATTCCCGGTCTTACATAACGTACAGGCATATACCCGCCGTGTTTCGGGCCGCCACATTGGCGAAGAACCCGGCGAGTACCGATTTGGTTATGTGGTTTTGATGCACGTCGCCAACGTCAGGGAGTGGGCGTAGCGACGTCAGAATAGGGGTTTATTTTGGATATGCGCAGACAGTTGGCCCGTATCGCCGGGCTGGTATTATTGGCTATGTGTTGGGCACCGTTGAGTTGGGCCGCGCAAGGATGGCAACCGCTGGCGGAGAAGATCAACAAGAGCGAACACGATCCACGTCAGTATGAAGCGATCAAGTTGGCTAACGGCATGACGGTGTTGCTGGTGTCCGATGCCCAGGCTCCGAAATCGCTGGCGGCGCTGGCATTGCCGGTCGGGTCACTCGAAGATCCGAACAGCCAACTGGGCTTGGCGCACTATCTGGAGCATATGGTACTGATGGGCTCCAAACGTTACCCAGAGCCGGAGAACCTGTCCGAATTCCTGAAAAAGCACGGTGGCAGCCACAACGCCAGCACGGCCTCTTATCGCACAGCCTTCTATCTGGAAGTGGAAAATGACGCGCTGGAGCCGGCGGTCGATCGCATGGCCGACGCCATTGCCGAGCCGCTGCTGGATCCGGGCAATGCCGATCGCGAGCGCAACGCGGTGAACGCCGAATTGACGATGGCGCGTTCGCGCGACGGCATGCGTATGGCGCAGGTCGGCGCGGAAACCCTTAACCCGGCGCATCCGAGCGCGCGCTTCTCCGGCGGTAATCTCGATACGCTGAAAGACAAGCCGGACAGCAAGTTGCACGATGAGCTGACCGGCTTCTATAAACGCTACTACTCCGCCAACCTGATGATGGGCGTTTTGTACGGCAATCAGCCGCTGTCGCAGCTGGCTGATATTGCGGCGAAAACCTTTGGCCGCGTGCCGAATCACGACGCCAGCGTGCCGCCGATCACCGTGCCGGCCGTGACGCCGGAACAGCAGGGCATCATCATTCACTATGTGCCGGCGCAGCCGCGCAAGCAGCTGAAGGTCGAGTTCCGCATCGATAACAACAGCGCCGCGTTTCGCAGCAAAACCGATACCTACATCAGCTACCTGATCGGCAACCGCAGCAAGAACACCCTGTCTGACTGGTTGCAGAAGCAGGGGTTGGCGGACGCCATCAATGCCGGCGCCGATCCGATGGTCGATCGCAACGGCGGCGTCTTCGCCATCAGCGTTTCACTGACCGACAAAGGCCTGGCCCAGCGCGACGAAGTCGTCGCCGCCATTTTCAACTACCTGAAAATGCTGCGCAGCGAAGGCATCAAGCAGAGCTACTTCGACGAAATCTCGCATGTTCTGAATCTGGATTTCCGTTATCCGTCGATCACGCGCGACATGGACTACATCGAATGGCTGGTGGACACCATGCTGCGCGTGCCGGTTGAGCATGCGCTGGACGCGCCTTACCTGGCCGATCGTTATGATCCTAAGGCGATCGCCGAACGTCTGGATGCCATGACGCCGCAAAACGCGCGCATCTGGTTCGTCAGCCCGGATGAGCCGCACAACAAGACGGCCTATTTCGTCAACGCGCCTTACCAGGTCGACAAAATCACGCCGCAGCGTTTTACGCAGTGGCAGCAGCTGGGCAGCGGCATTTCCCTGTCGTTGCCAGCGCTCAACCCGTATATCCCGGATGACTTTACCCTGACCAAGCCGTCGCACGAGTTCAAAAAGCCGGAAATGGTGGTGGATAAACCTGGCCTGCGCGTGCTGTACATGCCGAGCCGTTACTTCGCCGACGAGCCGAAGGCCGACGTCACCGTCGCTTTCCGCAACGCCAAAACCATGGATTCCGCGCGTAACCAGGTGCTGTTCTCGCTGACGGATTATCTGGCCGGCCTCGCGCTGGATCAGCTGAGCTATCAGGCATCGGTCGGCGGGCTGAGCTTCTCGACCTCGCCGAACAACGGCCTGATGTTTAACGCCAACGGTTTTACCCAGCGTTTGCCGCAGTTGCTGACGGCGCTGATTGAGGGCTATTCCAGCTTCACGCCGACGGAAGATCAGCTGGCGCAGGCCAAATCCTGGTATCTGGAACAGTTGGACGCCGCCGAGAAGGGCAAGGCGTTTGAGCTGGCCATTCAGCCGGTGCAGATGGTTTCCCGCGTGCCGTATTCCGAACGCAGCGAGCGCCGCGAAGTGCTGAAGACGCTGACGCTGAAAGACGTGCTGGCCTATCGCGATAGCTTGTTGGCCGAGGCCACGCCAGAGCTGTTGGTGGTGGGCAACATGAGCAAGCAGCAGGTCGACACGCTGGCGTCGACGCTGAAGCATCGCCTGGGCTGTACCGGCATCGAATGGTGGCACGGCGAAGACGTGGTGGTGGACAAGAATCAGCTGGCCAACCTGCAACAGGTGGGCAGCAGCACCGACTCGGCGCTGGCGGCGGTCTATGTGCCGACCGGCTACGACGAAGTGACCGGTATGGCCTACAGCTCGCTGCTGGGGCAGATTATTCAGCCGTGGTTCTATAGCCAACTGCGCACTCAGGAGCAATTGGGGTATGCGGTCTTTGCCTTCCCGATGTCGGTGGGGCGCCAGTGGGGCGTGGGCTTCCTGTTGCAGAGCAACAGCAAGCAGCCGGCCTACCTGTACCAGCGTTATCAGGATTTCTACCCGAAAACCGAGAAGCGCTTGCGCGACATGAGCGAGGCGGACTTTGAGCAGTACAAACAGGCGCTCATCAATGAGCTGAAGCAGCGGCCGCAAACCCTGAGCGAAGAGGCCAGCCGGTTCGCCAACGATTTCGATCGCGGCAATTTCGCCTTCGATACCCGTCAGAAGCTGATCGCGCAGGTGCAGCAGCTGACGCCGGCCAAGCTGGCGGATTATTTCCACCAGGCGGTGATCCAGCCACAGGGGCTGGCGGTGCTGTCACAGGTGAGCGGCAGCGGGCAAGACAAGGCGGATTACGCGGCGCCTAAGGACTGGGTCACCTATCCGAACGCGTCTGCATTGCAGCAGATCCTACCGCGCAAAGTGGCGACGCCATGACGGAAACGGCCCCGCAGAGGCTGGAGCCGCTGACGCTGCCGCTGTTCGGCGAACGCCTGATCGAGGCGTCGGCGGGCACCGGCAAAACCTTTACCATCGGCGCGCTGTACCTGCGTTTGCTGCTGGGATTGGGCGGTGAAGCGGCGTTTCCTCGTCCGCTGACGGTAGAAGAAATCCTGGTGGTGACCTTTACCGAGGCCGCCACCGAGGAGCTGCGCGGGCGTATCCGCGACAATATTCACGGATTACGCATCGCCTGCGTGCGGGGCGTCAGCGCCAACCCGCTGTTTTCGGCGCTGATGGCTGAAATTGACGATTTGACCGACGCCGCCTCGCAGCTGCTGGCGGCGGAGCGGCAGATGGACGAAGCGGCAATCTACACCATTCACGGCTTTTGCCAACGAATGCTGACGCACAACGCCTTCGAATCCGGCATGCTGTTTGAGCAAACGCTGGTGCAGGACGAGCTGCCGCTGCGGCGGCAGGCCTGTGCGGATTTCTGGCGTCGCCACTGCTATCCGTTGCCGCTGGGCGTGGCGCGCGCGGTCAGCCAGGAGTGGAGCGGCCCGGAAGCGTTGCTGGCCGATCTCTCCGGCTATCTGCATGGTGAAGCGCCGGCGCTGCGTCGCCCGCCGAAGGACGAAGAAACCGTCCTGATGCGCCACGAGCAGATCGTCGCGCGCATTGACGCCATCAAGGCGCAATGGCGGGCGGCGGCGGGCGATCTGGGGGCGTTGATCGCCCAGTCCGGCGTCGATAAGCGCAGTTACAGCAGCAAGCACCTGCCGAACTGGCTGAACAAGGTCGGCGAATGGAGCGGGCAGGAGACTCAGGACTATCAGCTGCCGAAGGAACTGGAGAAATTTCGCCAGTCGGTGCTGCTGGAGAAGACCAAGAAAGGCGAGCCGCCGCGGCATGTGCTGTTCACGGCGATCGACGAGCTGTTCGATGAGCCGTTGACGCTGCGCGACCTGATCATGGCGCGTGCGCTCAGCGAGATCCGCACTTCCATTCAGCAGGAAAAGCGCCAGCGCGCCGAGCTGGGGTTTGACGACCTGCTCAGCCGGCTGGACGGCGCCCTGCAAAGCGGCGGTGGTGAACAGCTGGCGCAGGCGATCCGTCAGCGCTACCCGGTGGCGATGATCGATGAATTCCAGGATACCGATCCGCAGCAATACCGTATTTTCCAAAAGCTTTACGTCGGCCGGCCCGATTGCGGCCTGCTGCTGATCGGCGATCCCAAGCAGGCGATTTACGCCTTTCGCGGCGCCGACATTTTTACCTACATGCGGGCGCGTTCAGAGGTGAGCGCCCACTATACGCTGGAGACCAACTGGCGCTCGTCGCCGTCGATGGTCGCCAGCGTCAATCACCTGTTTTCTCAGGTAGAAAAGCCTTTCCTGTTCGGCCAAATCCCCTTTATCGAGGTCAGCGCGGCGGAAAAGAACCAAGGGCTGGCGTTTGACCTGCACGGCAAGCCGCAAGCGGCGATGCAGTTCTGGCTGCAGCAGGGGGAAGGCGCCGGTGTAAGTGATTACCAACAGTTGATGGCGCGCTTGTGCGCCACGCAAATTCGCGACTGGCTCAGCGCCGGGCAGCAGGGCCAGGCATGGTTGCAGGGCGGCAAGGAGCCTCGTTCGGTACAAGCCTCCGATATCACAGTGCTGGTGCGCAGCCGCAATGAGGCGGCGTTGGTGCGCGATGCGCTGAGCGCGCTGTCCATTCCGTCGGTGTATCTGTCCAACCGCGACAGCGTGTTCGACACCCCGGAGGCCAAAGACCTGCTGTGGTTGTTGCAGGCGGTGTTGGCGCCGGAACAGGAGCGCACGCTGCGCAGCGCCATGGCCACCGGGCTGATGGGGTTGGACGCGCCGACGCTGGACGGCCTGAGCCGCGATGAGCGTGCCTGGGACGCGTTGGTTAATGAATTCGACAATTACCGCACGCTCTGGCTGCGCCGCGGCGTGTTGCCGATGCTGAGCGAGGTGATGAAAGCGCGCCAGCTGGCGGAGAACCTGCTGGCCAGCGCCGGCGGCGAGCGTCGCTTGACCGACGTGCTGCACCTGGGGGAGCTGTTGCAAGAGGCGGCGGCGCAGCTCGACAGCGAGCATGCGCTGGTTCGCTGGTTGGCGCAGCAGATTGCCCAGCCTAATCGCCAGTCCGACAATCAACAGCTGCGGCTGGAGAGCGACCGGCATCTGGTGCAGGTGATCACCATCCACAAGTCCAAGGGGCTGGAATTCGATCTGGTGTGGCTGCCGTTCGTCGGCAATTTCCGCCAGCAGCAACAGGCGCTGTATCACGATCGCCACAGCTTCCAGGCATTGCTGGATCTCGACGCCAATGAAGAGAGCCAGGCCTGGGCGGAGGAGGAGCGGTTGGCGGAAGACCTGCGTCTGCTGTACGTCGCGCTGACCCGCTCGGTGTATCACTGCAGCATCGGCATTGCGCCGTTGTTCCAGGGCACGCGCAAGAAACAGGGCGAGACCGATCTGCACCGCAGCGCATTGGGTTATCTGGTGCAGGGCGGGCAGGCCGGCGACGCCGCGTATCTGCAAGAGCGGCTGCAGCAACTGGCGGGCGGCGGTATTGCGCTGTCGCTGGTGGAACCGCCGGACGAGGTGCCCTGGCAGCCCCAGGCGTCGCTGACCGAAGCGCTGGAGGCGAAAAGTTTTACCCGGCGGATCCAGGATTTTTGGCGGGTGACCAGCTATACCGGTTTGCAACAGCACGGCGCGAGCCTGATGCAGGATCTGCTGCCGCGTCTGGATGTCGACGCCGCGGGCGAGCGCGGGGAAGAAAGTGAGCCAGCGCTCACACCGCATACCTTCCCGCGCGGCGCAACGCCCGGCACCTTCCTGCACAGCCTGTTCGAAACGCTGGATTTCACTCAGCCGTTGGACGAACAGTGGCTGCTGGCACAGCTGCAACAGCACGGGTTCGCCGAACATTGGCAGCCGATTTTGCTGGCGTGGATGCGGGTATTGCTCAATACGCCGCTCGCCGACAGCGGCGTGACGCTGGCGGCGCTGACGCCGCAGCACAAGCAGGCCGAGCTGCAGTTCTATTTGCCGATCAACCGGCTGTTGCAGGCGAAGGAGCTCGATGCCCTGGTGAAGCGTTACGATCCGCTTTCCACCCGCTGTCCGGCGCTGGATTTTCATCAGGTACAGGGCATGCTGAAAGGCTTTATCGACCTGGTGTTCTGCTGGCAGGGCAAATACTACCTGCTGGACTACAAGTCCAACTGGCTGGGGGAAGACAGTAGCGCCTATACCCGGCCGGCGATGGAGCAGGCGATGGCGGAGCATCGTTACGATCTGCAATACCAGCTGTATACGCTGGCGCTGCATCGTTATCTGCGTCATCGGTTGCCGGATTACGATTATCGGCGCCATTTTGGCGGGGTGATTTATCTGTTCCTGCGCGGCGTGGATGCGGCGCACCCGGGCAACGGCATTTTCACCTGTCTCCCCAAGTTTGAGCTGGTGGAGGGGATGGATCGCTTGTTCAGCGGCGAAGCTGCGGCGACGGAGGAAGGATCATGATCGCACTGCTGGAGCAGGCGGTGGCACTTGGCGTGCTGCGCCCGCTGGACGTGCAGTTCGCCCGCGTGGTGGCGAATGAAGACGAGCCCGATATTTTGCTGGCCGCCGCTTGCCTGAGCGCAGAAGCGGGGGCCGGCCACGTCTGTCTGATGCTGGAGCAACTGCAGGCGGACACGTTGTTTGAAGGGCGCCAGCCGGCGTTGGCGTTGGCGGTGTGGGAGGCGGCCGGGCGACCGGATAGCGCGCGTTGGCAGCAGCGTTTGGCGGCCAGCGCAGCGGTCGGGGACGGCAGTAGCGCTACGCCACTGGTGCTGCGCGGGCCGCGCCTGTATCTGCAGCGCATGTGGCAAAACGAAGGTGAAGTGGCGGCGTTTATCGGCGGTGAAGGCGAGTCGTTGGCGGTACCGGAGGCTGAGCTGCGCACCATTCTCGACCGCTTGTTCGGCGCGGCGAGCGATGAACCCGATTGGCAGAAGATCGCCGCCGCAGTGGCCGCCACGCGGCGTATCGCGGTCATTTCCGGCGGGCCTGGCACCGGTAAAACCACCACCGTCGCCAAGCTGTTGGCGGCGCTGGTGCAGCTGGATGAAGGCGCGCGCTTGCGCATTCAGCTGGCGGCACCGACCGGCAAGGCGGCGGCGCGTCTGACGGAGTCGCTTGGCAGCGCCAGCCGCCAGTTGGCGCTGACCCCGGCGCAGCAGGCGCTGTTCCCGACGGAGGCGGCGACGTTGCACCGTCTGTTGGGGGCGCAACCGAACAGTCAGCGCATGCGCTATCACCGTGGCAACCGGCTGCATTTGGATGTGCTGGTGGTGGATGAGGCCTCGATGGTCGATCTGCCGATGATGGCACGCCTGATTGCCGCGCTGCCCGATCGGGCGCGGGTGATTTTCCTCGGCGACCGCGATCAGCTGGCCTCGGTGGAGGCCGGCGCGGTGCTGGGAGATATTTGCCGCTTTGCCGAGCAGGGATACAGCGACGCGCGTGCCGCAGAGCTGAGCCGCCTGACCGGCTGTTCGCTCGCAGGGCGGCAGGCCGATGCGGAAGCGGCGGTGCGCGACAGCCTGTGTCTGCTGCGCAAGAGCTACCGTTTCGATGCCCGTTCCGGCATCGGTCAGCTGGCGTTGGCGGTCAATGCCGGTGCGGGGGATCGCGCGCTGGCGGCATTAAACGGCAGTTTCGGCGATGTCACGGGCTATGCGCTGGCGACGAGCGAAGAGTATCAGGCGCTGTTGGATGCTTGCGTGGCGGGCTATCGCGACTATTTGCGGCTGACCGCCGAAGGTGCGGACGCGGCGGCGGTGCTGGCGGCCTTTGGCCGTTTTCAGGTGCTGTGCGCGCTGCGTGAAGGGCCGTTCGGCGTCGCCGGCTTGAATGATCGTATTGAGCTCGGGCTGCAGCGTGCCGGTCTGATCGACCGCAAACCGGGCGTGCTCGGCCGCTGGTACCGGGGGCGGCCGGTGATGATCGGCCGCAACGACAGCGCGCTGGGGCTGTTCAATGGGGATATCGGCATTACGCTGCCGGATGAGCACGGCGATCTGCGCGTACATTTCCAACTGCCGGACGGCAGCATCAAGTCGGTGCAGCCGAGCCGTTTGCCGGCGCATGAAACCGCCTATGCCATGACGGTGCACAAATCTCAGGGATCGGAATTTGACCATACGGTCCTGGTGTTGCCGAATCACTTCCTGCCGGTGCTGACGCGTGAGCTGGTCTATACCGCGATCACTCGCGCGCGTAAGCAGCTCTCGCTGTATGCCACGGAGGCGGTGTTGCTGCGGGCCATTCGCATGCCGACTCAGCGTCGTAGCGGATTGGCTGAACGGCTGCAGGCGACGGAATAAGCGTTGAAGAGGCGCGGCAACGGCCGCGCCGTGGGGATTACAGATCGGCCAGCAGGATTTTGGAACGGCGCTGGTAGTTATACAGCGCCTGCTTTTGCATCGGCAGCACGTCGACTTCCGCCGGGGTGAATCCGCGTTCCTGGAACCAGTGGATGCTGCGGGTGGTCAGCACGAACAGCTTCTTCAGCCCCATCTGCCGCGCCTGGTTTTCCACCCGCTGCAGCAGCATCTCGCCGCGCGAAGAGCTGCGGTAATCAGGATGTACTGCGACACAGGCCATCTCACCGATTTTTTCCTCTAAGAACGGGTACAGCGCCGCGCAGGCGATGGTCAGGTTGTCGCGTTCGATAATGGTGAACTTGTCGATCTCCATCTCCAACTGTTCGCGCGAACGGCGCACCAAAATACCCTGCTGTTCGAGCGGCCGGATCAGCTCCAGAATGCCGCCGATGTCGTTGATCGTCGCCCGGCGCACCTGTTCGGCGCTCTCCATCACGATTTGGGTGCCGATGCCGTCGCGCGAGAACAACTCCTGCACCAGCGCACCGTCCTCCTGGTAGCTGATCAGGTGGCTGCGGCGCACGCCGCTGCGGCAGCCTTTCACCGCGCCGCGCAGGAAGCGCACGGTGCCGGAATGGTAGTCGCCGCCTTCCTCCAGCTCTTCAAGGCGCTTTTGCGCGTCGTTGGGGAACAGCTCGGAAAGGATGTTGCCTTCCGCGTCGGTCACGCCTTGTGAGGAGCAGAAACCGATCATTTTTTCCGCTTTCAGTTTGATCGCCAGCTGGGTAGCCACTTCTTCCGAAGTCAGGTTGAAGCTCTCGCCGGTGACCGAAACCGCGACCGGGCCGATCAGCACGATGGCGTTGCTGTCGAGCTGGCGGTGGATCGCTTCTTCATCGATGCGGCGAATACGGCCGCTGTGGCAGTAGTCGATGCCGTCATCGATGCCCAGCGGCTGTGCGATGATGAAGTTGCCGCTGACCACGTTAATGTGCGCGCCTTGCAGCGGCGTGTTGTTGAGGCTCATCGACAGCCGGGCGGTGATGTCGAGCTGCAATAAACCGGCGGCCTGCTTGACCAGTTCGAGCGTATGGGCGTCGGTCACGCGGATGTGCTTGTGGTAGATCGGCTCATGGTTATGTTGCGCCAGATTGGCGTCGATCTGCGGCCGTGCGCCGTAAACCACCACCAGGCGAATGCCCAGACTATGCAGCAGCCCGATATCGTTGACAATATTGGAGAAATTCTCGTGTTCGATGGCTTCCCCGCCGAGCATGATGACAAACGTTTTGCCGCGGTGGGCGTTGATATAGGGGACTGAGTGACGGAATCCTTGCACCAGCTCTGTACTACGTTCCTTCACGGCTAAACCTCTTTTGCATATTTATACGATATTTTTGTATTTTTATTCTTTTATGGTGCCAATGGCAAGTGGGAAATCGTCATGAAGAGTGCGCTAAGGGTGCTAAATCGTTAATAAATTGAAAAACCATAAAAAGATTTTCTGATGACAGGGCTGGAATGATTGGTTAAAGTTTTCGGCATCCCCATTCTATTGGTGTTTTTTTCATCTGTTGTAAACAGCTATTACTGCCGGAGCCGCATGCCAAACTCTAATCACAATCTGGGCCGCCGTCGTTTATTACAGGGCGTTGCCGCCAGCTGGTTGCTGAGTGTGAGTCGCACGGGCTTCGCCGCGTCATCGCACGTGATCGCCGTGCGCGTCTGGCCATCCTCGACTTATACCCGCGTCACGCTCGAATCCAACGTCGAACTGAAATACAAGCAGTTTGCCCTGACCAATCCCGATCGCGTGGTGGTGGATATCGAAGGCGAACACCTCAACAGCGTGCTGAAAGGCATTGCCGGGCAGGTGCGTGCCGACGATCCGTATCTCAAGCAGGCGCGCGTCGGCCAGTTCGATCAGAATACCGTGCGGCTGGTGCTGGAGCTCAAGCAGAGCGTCAGCCCGCATATTTTCACGCTGGCGCCGGTGCCGGAGTATCGCAACCGTCTGGTCATGGATCTCTACCCGACCAAGGGCGGCAGCGGCGGTGAGGAGTATGATCCGCTACTGGCGTTACTGGAAGATTACAACAAGGGCGATCTGGAGCGCACGCTGCCGCCGGAAGCGCCGCAGGCTGGCAAAGCGGGGCGCGATCGGCCGATCGTCATCATGCTGGATCCTGGCCACGGCGGCGAAGATCCCGGCGCGATCGGCAAGTACAAGACGCGCGAGAAAGACATCGTGCTGCAGATTGCCCGCAAGCTGAGCGCTATGATCAAGCGCGAGCCGAACATGAAGGTGTTCATGACGCGCAACGAAGACGTGTTTATCCCGCTCAAGGTGCGCGTCGCCAAGGCGCGCAAGCAGCGCGCGGATCTGTTCGTTTCGATTCACGCCGATGCCTTTACCAGCCGCGCGGCGCGCGGTTCATCGGTGTTCGCGTTGTCCACCAAGGGCGCCACCAGCTCGGCGGCCAAGTTCCTGGCGCAGACGCAGAACGCGTCGGACCAAATCGGCGGCGTCAGCAAGAGCGGCGACCGCTATCTCGACCACACCATGTTCGATCTGATTCAGACCGCGACCATCAACGACAGCCTGAAGTTCGGCAAGGAAGTGTTGAATCGGATGGGGAAAATCAACCGGTTGCACAAGAATCGCGTCGATCAGGCCGGTTTTGCGGTGTTGAAGGCGCCGGATATCCCGTCGATCCTGGTGGAAACGGCGTTTATCAGCAACATTGAAGAAGAGCGCAAGCTGCGCACCAGCCATTTCCAGCAGCAGGTGGCGGAGTCGATTCTGGCTGGCATCAAGGCTTATTTCGCCAACGGCGGCGCGCTGGCGAGCCGATAGAAGCAGGGCCGGGCGCGAGTCCGGCTATTTTTGCGGATTGCAGATACAAAAAAACACCCGTCAGGGTGCTTGTCTGTTGTCATCAAGAGTTGGTTGCGGAGGCCGGATTTGAACCGACGACCTTCGGGTTATGAGCCCGACGAGCTACCAGGCTGCTCCACCCCGCGTCCGTCTTGATGCTGTATTACTACGAAACCACCGTTCATGTTATGCCGCTGGTACGACATTCGGTTGGTTGCGGGGGCCGGATTTGAACCGACGACCTTCGGGTTATGAGCCCGACGAGCTACCAGGCTGCTCCACCCCGCGTCCGTATAATACTTTGTTATCGAAGCCAAACGCAAATACCGCTAATGCGGCATCGGTTGGTTGCGGGGGCCGGATTTGAACCGACGACCTTCGGGTTATGAGCCCGACGAGCTACCAGGCTGCTCCACCCCGCGTCCGATGGATGCGCACTATACTCTCCATGCGTTTTGTTGCAAACCCTTTTTGCATTTTATTGGCCTAAACCCGTTTTTCTGCTGGATTTGCCCGCAATTTGCCTTCTTTTTCATCACCATCCTCCGTGCGGCTTTTTTTATTTGCAGCGATTCCTTTATCAATGAGCGTTTGTTATCGTTCAGCCGGTAGATCATATCAGTTTGAGAGTGTGCGCGATGAAAGGACGTTGGGGCAAATACCTGTTGGGCGGGTTGATGGTGGCGGTGTTGGCGGGCTGTTCGTCCAAGCCGACCGATCGGGGTCAGCAGTATAAAGACGGCCGTCTGGATCAATCGCTGGAGCTGGTCAATCAGCCCAACGCCAAAGGTTCGCCGGTCAACGCCAAGGACTACTCGGATCAGCTGATGGAGATCAAGTACGCATCGCCTTCGCTGTTTAACCGCAACAACAGCACCTATCAGGCGGTGCAAAGCTGGATGGCGTCCGGCGCCGACACGCGCATGCTGAGCCAGTATGGCCTCAGCGCTTACCAGATGGAAGGCGTCGACAATTACGGCAACGTGCAGTTTACCGGCTACTACACGCCGGTGGTGCAGGCGCGCTATACCCAACAGGGCGAGTTCCGCTATCCGCTGTACCGCATGCCGCCGAAGGGCAGAGGCCGCTTGCCGGATCGCGCGGGCATCTATTCCGGCGCGCTCGACGATCGCTATATCATCGCTTACACCAACTCGCTGATGGACAACTTCATGATGGAAGTCCAGGGCAGTGGCTACGTCGACTACGGCAACGGTCAGCCGCTGGTGTTCTTCGGCTACGGCGGCAAGAACGGCCACGCCTATCGCAGCATCGGCAAGGTGCTGATCGATCGCGGCGAAGTGGCCAAGGCGGACATGTCGATGCAGGCGATCCGTCAGTGGGCGGATACCCACAGCGCCGCAGAGGTGCGTGAGCTGCTGGAGCAAAATCCGTCGTTCGTGTTCTTCCGCCCGGAAGCTTTTGCGCCGGTGAAGGGCGCCAGCGCAGTGCCGCTGATCGCCAAAGCCTCGGTGGCCTCCGACCGTTCGCTGATCCCGGCGGGCACCACGCTGCTGGCCGAAGTGCCGCTGCTGGACAACAAGGGCAAATTCACGGGAAAATACGAGATGCGCCTGATGGTCGCGCTCGACGTGGGCGGCGCCATCAAGGGCCAGCATTTTGACATGTATCAGGGCATCGGGCCGGAAGCCGGCCACTCGGCGGGATACTACAACCACTATGGCCGCGTCTGGGTGCTGAAGAACAACGGCGGTGGCCAGCTGTTCAGCGCCAATCAGTCAAACGGCGGCGGTTCGTTGCTGGCCACCCGCTAAACGCATACGGCGTGAAAAGAGTGACCCGCAAGGGCCGGATTTTCCGGCCCTTATCATTTGCATTACGAAGGTAATTAAAGCGTTATGAGCACAGCTTATTCGGAAGCCTACCTGCAGCGTTTCGGCGGCACGGCGCGGTTGTACGGCCAGCAGGCGCTGGCGGTGTTCGCGCAGGCGCACGTCTGCGTGATCGGCATCGGCGGCGTGGGTTCCTGGGCGGCTGAGGCACTGGCGCGCACCGGCATCGGCGCCATCACCCTGATCGACATGGATGATGTTTGCGTCACCAATACCAACCGCCAGATCCACGCGTTGCGCCAACACGTCGGGCAATCGAAAACCGAGGTGATGGCGGAGCGTATCCTGGCGATTAACCCGGAATGCCGGGTGACCTGCATCGACGATTTTATCACCCCGGACAACGTCGCCGAGCTGCTGGACCATAACTTCAGCTACGTCATCGACGCGATCGACAGCGTGCGGCCGAAGGCGGCGCTGTTGTCATACTGCCGCCGCTTCAAGATCCCGGTGGTGACTACCGGCGGCGCCGGCGGGCAGACTGATCCGACCAAGATCGAAGTGGCCGATCTGGCGAAAACCATCCAGGATCCGCTGGCCGCCAAGCTGCGCGAGCGGCTGAAGCACGATTTCAACGTGGTGAAAAACGGCAAGGGCAAGCTGGGCATCGACTGCGTCTTCTCCAGCGAGCCGCTGGTTTACCCGCAGCCGGACGGTTCGGTGTGCGCTTCGCGCAGCACGGCGGAAGGGCCGAAAAGAATGGATTGCAGCGCGGGATTCGGCGCGGCGACCATGGTCACCGCGACCTTCGGCTTCGTCGCCGTGTCGCACGCGCTGAAAAAGATGGTGGCGAAGGCGGCGCGTCAGGCGTAACGGGCGGCAATCGCCTTTACGGCGGCGGCCAACGCCGCCAGGCCGCTGGCGCGGGTGGCGCTCAACTGCGCGCGCAATGCCAGGCGGTCGAACAGCGCCAGCGGATCCAATGCGGCGATCTGCTGCGGCGTTTTCCCTTCCACTTCGGTCAGCAGCACCGCCAACAGGCCGCGCACGATGCGGCCTTCGCTGTCGCCATAGAAGTGCAGCGTGCCGTCTTCCAGCAACTGGTGCCCCAACCAGACGCGGTTTTCACACCCGCTCAACGCTATTTCTTCACTGCGCAAGGCCTCCGGCAGCAGCGGTAGCCGTTTCGCGAGCATAATCAGCTGGCGGTAGCGGTCTTCCCACTGTTTCAGCGTGCTGAAGGTGGCAATCAACGCTTCGGCGGTGATCTCTCGGCCAAAAGGATGGGGGGCGAGCATAGCGTCTCCGGGAGTCAAGTCAGTCGGCCAGCAGATCGAGGGCGTGAGTCAACGCGCTGACCAGCGTATCGACGTCCTGTTGCGTATTGTAGGGGGCGAACGACGCGCGCAGCGTGCCGCTGACGCCTAACGCAGCCATCAGCGGCTGCGCGCAGTGCTGACCGGCGCGCAGCGCAATGCCTTGCTCCGCCAGCAGCGTGACGATGTCGCTGTGGTGTACGCCGGCGATGTCGAATGCCAGCAGGCTGGAACCGGAGCTGCGGAAGCTGCGAAAGCCCGGCAGCTGCGCCAACCGTTGTTCCGCCTGGTCAGCCAGTTCGCGGCTGTAGCGCTCCGCCGCCGCCATGTCCTGTTCGCTCAGCCAAGTGAGCGCCGCGGCCAACCCCAGCACGCCGGCGATGTTTGGCGTGCCGGCTTCGAAGCAGTGCGGCGGTTTTTGCGGGGTAAAGCCGTCGAACGACGCCTGGGTCAGCATCTTGCCGCCGCCTTGCCACGGCGCCATTTGCGCCAGCAGCTCGGTTTTGCCGTACAGCGCGCCGATGCCGGTCGGGCCATACAGCTTGTGGCCGGAGAAGGCGTAGAAATCGATGTCGAGCCGCTGTACGTCGGCCGGGCCGTGCACCACGCCCTGCGCGCCGTCGATCATCACGCGTGCGCCGGCGGCATGCGCCAGCGCGATCGCCGGCGCCAGATCCGGGCAGCCGCCGGTGACGTTGGACATTTGCCCCAGCGCTAGCAGGCGGGTTTTGTCGTTGAGCAGGGCGGGCAGCTGCGTCAAGTCCGGCAACCGATCGGCGCCGATGGGAAGTTTCACCACCCGCGCGCCGGTTTGCTCTGCCAACATCAGCCAGGGGATCAGGTTGGCGTGGTGTTCCGCTTCGCTCACCAGGATTTCATCGCCCGGCTGCAGGCGTGGGCGCAGGTAGCTCTGCGCCACCAGGTTGATCGCCTCGGTGGTGCCGCGCGTCCAGATGATGTCGTCGGCCGATGGCGCGTTGATCAGCTGCGCCACCTGGCCGCGTGCCTGCTCGAAGCGGGCAGTCAGATCCTGCGCCGCCCGATGCTGGCTGCGGTGCACGGTGGCGGCGTCATCGCGATAAAATTGCAGCGTGGCGTCGATCACCGCCTGCGGTTTCAACGCGGTGGCGGCGCTGTCCAGATAGATGCCGTCCTGCGCGAGCGCGGGAAACTGTTGGCGAAAAAGGCTGGGGTTAAAAGGCGTCATACCCTGATTGTCACTGGCTTGAGTCGATGGGTGATCCTGTCCTATTTTGCCGCCGGTGACAAGCGCTCCCGCCGATTAGGACTTATCGGCTGGCAAAATTGGGAAAGTTTGTTATGCTATTAAATGTGCGCTAATTAATCGCATCTATACACATAAAAGGTATTTTTCAGCATTTAAAACTACAAAGGAGTCCTCAATGAAGAAAACAGCTGCAGTTCTCTCTGCCCTGATGCTTACGTTCACCCTGGCCGCCTGTTCCAGCAACTACGTGATGCATACCAATGACGGACGCACCATTGTCGCTGACGGCAAGCCTAAAGTGGACAACGATACCGGCATGATCAGCTATAAAGACGCCAACGGCGTCGAGCAGCAGATCAACCGTGCCGATGTGAAAGAGATGGTTGAAAGCAACCAGTAACCGTCAGGCAAAAAAAAGCACCGCAAGTTTTGCGGTGCTGCATAAAATCACTATGGACAGACAGGGTAAATGTACAGGAAGTGAAAAAACAGTAGCCTAGCTACCATGTCCGGAATCGCCGGACAATTTGCAAACACAACATCACAACCACAAGCCAAAAGTTCATCGGCGTCCTCGACACCCACTCCCTTTTCGTTCCGGCCCGGGAAGTGCCGCCACTATAGGTATTTGCTGGCGCATCCTCAACGGACAAATTATAATGGCTCGGATTAAAAAAACTAATGGCAATACGCCGTTAGCGTTTACCGATGGCTTGCCACACAAAGCCGCCCGATTTTCGGCGCCGAATCATTCGGATTAATGTTACACAAAAGTAGCTAATTTAATGTCTAAACGCTTACCTCCCCTCAATGCACTGCGTGTGTTCGATGCGGCCGCTCGCCACCTGAGTTTTACCAAGGCGGCGGAAGAGCTGTTCGTGACCCAGGCCGCGGTGAGCCACCAGATCAAGTCGCTGGAGGACTTCCTCGGGCTGAAGCTGTTTCGCCGGCGCAACCGCTCGCTGCTGCTGACCGAAGAGGGCCAAAGTTACTACCTTGATATCAAGGAGATCTTCTCTTCGATCAACGAGGCGACGCGCAAGCTGCAGGCGCGCAGCGCCAAGGGGGCATTGACCGTCAGTCTGCCGCCGAGCTTCGCCATTCAGTGGCTGGTGCCG
The DNA here is from genome assembly GCF_037137105.1 of Serratia sp. TMDUHS_CL. Taxonomy (NCBI): domain Bacteria; kingdom Pseudomonadati; phylum Pseudomonadota; class Gammaproteobacteria; order Enterobacterales; family Yersiniaceae; genus Serratia; species Serratia sp. TMDUHS_CL. Next base: position 63,702 of record NZ_JBBBDV010000012.1, on the reverse strand, counting down.
CGCCTGTCCGGCTTTAACTCAGCTTATCCGGGCATCGACGTGCGTATCCAGGCGGTGGACCGCGAAGAGGACAAGCTGGCGGACGATGTCGACGTGGCGATTTTCTACGGCCGCGGCAACTGGCCGGGGCTGCGCGCCGAGCGTCTGTATGCGGAATATTTGCTGCCGGTTTGTTCGCCGAGCCTGCTGACCGGCGATCATCCGCTGAAAACCGCGGACGATCTGGCTTATCATACCTTGCTGCATGACGTTTCACGCCGCGACTGGCTGGCCTATACGCGCCAACTGGGGTTGCAGCACATCAACGTGCAGCAGGGGCCGATCTTCAGCCACAGCGCCATGGTGGTGCAGGCGGCGGTGCACGGCCAGGGTGTGGCGCTGGTGAACAACGTGATGGCGCAAACCGAGATAGAAGCCGGTCGCCTGGTGTGCCCGTTCAACGATGTGTTGGTCAGCAAAAACGCTTTTTATCTGGTATGTCATGACAGCCAGGCAGAACTGGGTAAAATAGCCGCCTTCCGGCAGTGGATCCTGGCGCGCGCCGCCAGCGAACAAGAAAAGTTCCGCTTCCGCTACGAACAATAAGGCCGGCCGCCGCCTTGCCGCGGCCGGTGATTTTTAATGGGATAGATCACGATGAGCAGCCGTTCCATGCTGGTTTTCGCCGCTATCAGCGGCTTTGTGTTTGTCGCGTTGGGCGCATTCGGCGCGCATGTGCTGAGCGGTACGCTCGGCGCCAACGAAATGGCCTGGATCCGCACCGGGTTGGAGTATCAGGGGTTCCACACCCTGGCCATCCTGGCGCTGGCGGTCGCGATGCAGCGCCGCGTGAGCCTGTGGTTTTACTGGAGCGGGGCGCTGCTGGCGCTCGGTACCGTATTGTTTAGCGGCAGCCTATATTGTCTGGCGCTGTCGCACCTGAAGGTTTGGGTATACATCACGCCGGTTGGCGGCGTGTGCTTCCTGATCGGCTGGATATTGATGTTGATTGGCGCTTTGCGTCTGAGGAAAAAGGCCGAGCGCCATGAATAAGATTGCGTTGTACTGCCGTCCCGGTTTTGAGAAAGAGTGTGCGGCGGAGATCACCGACAAGGCCGCCCAACTGGAGATTTACGGCTTTGCGCGGGTAAAAGAGCATAGCGGCTACGTGCTGTTCGAATGCTACCAGCCTGATGACGCCGACCGGCTGGCGCGGGAAATTCCGTTCCGCGAACTGATTTTCGCCCGCCAGATGATCGTGGTGGGCGAGCTGCTGCGCGATCTGCCGCCGGAAGATCGGGTATCGCCGATCGTCGGCATGCTGATCGGCGTGGTTGATCGCGGCGGCGAGCTGCGGGTGGAAGTGCCGGACACCAACGAAAGCAAAGAGCTGATGAAATTCTGCCGCAAGCTGACGGTGCCGCTGCGCGCCGCGATGCGCGAGCAGAAGGTGCTGATGGCGCGCGAGAACCCGACCCGCCCGGTGGTGCACGTGTTCTTCATCGCGCCGGGCTGCTGCTACGTCGGTTACTCCTACAGCAATAACAACTCGCCGTTCTATATGGGCATTCCGCGTCTGCGCTTCCCGGCCGATGCGCCGAGCCGGTCGACGCTGAAGCTGGAAGAGGCGTTCCATGTGTTCATCCCCGCCGACGAGTGGGATGAACGCCTGGCCAGCGGCATGCATGCGGTCGATCTGGGCGCCTGCCCGGGCGGCTGGACCTATCAGCTGGTGAAACGCAGCATGATGGTGCACTCGGTGGATAACGGCCCGATGGCGCCGAGCCTGATGGAAACCGGCCAGGTGACGCACCACCGCGCCGACGGCTTCAAGTTCGAGCCAAACAGCAGCAAGATCTACTGGCTGGTGTGCGACATGGTGGAGAAACCGGCGAAGGTGACCAGCCTGATGATTCAGTGGCTGGTGAAAGGCTGGTGCCGCGAAGCGATCTTTAACCTCAAACTGCCGATGAAAAAACGCTATGAGGAAGTGTCGCAAAACCTGACGAGCATCCGCGAAGCGTTGGGCTCCGCCGGCATCAGCGTCGAAGTGCACGCCAAGCAGCTGTATCACGACCGCGAAGAGATCACCGTACACGTGCGCCGCATGTGGTCGGCGGTGCCTGGCCGGCGCGACGAGCGCGATTAATCGCGTTAAGCCTGATAAAGGGCGCTGCTTGCAGTGCCCTTATTGTATCGGCAGGCGCAGCTGCTGCAGGTTACCGTCCAGCGACAGATCGGTGCGCAGCGTGGCGACCTGTTTGCTGACGTAGGCCAGCTCGCGGTGCTGCTCCAGCTTGCCGCGCCATTTCTCCGGCACCTGCTCCAGGTGCTGATAGAGCTCGTCCAGGCTGCCCGACTGCTGCAACAGCAGCACGGCGGTTTTCGGCCCGATGCCCGCCACGCCGGGGATTTTGCTGCTGCCGATCCCCGCCAGCCCCCAATAGTCCGGCAGCTGCTGCGGCTGCACGCCGAATTCTTGCTGCACAAAGGGCATATCCAGCCAGCGTTTCTGGAAGTAATCGCGGATCTGCACGTTCGGCGCCAGCAGCTGGCAGTAGCCTTTGTCGGTGGAGACGATGGTCACCTGGTGGCCGCCGCCGGCGACCTTCGCCGCCAGCGTGGCCGCCAGATCGTCCGCCTCGTTGCCGGGAGAATGCCAGCTGACGACGCCCAATTCGGCGAAGGCCTCGCGCAGCTGTGGCATCTCCTGCTGCAGGTTTTCCGGCATCGGCGAGCGCCCGGCCTTGTAGTCCGGCAGAATTTGGTGGCGCCAGCTGTCACTGCGATCGTCCTCGTCGAATACCGCGACCGCGTGGGTCGGACGGCTGTGCTGGATCAGCTGCTGCAGCGCGTGGCGGCAGGCGTTGACGCAAGGGGAGCCCTGCACGGCGTGAATGCGGCGGATGAGGTTCAGGGCGTCGACAATCAGTAGGTGTATCATCATGGGCAATAAGGTCAGAAAAAACAGGGCGGCCGTTACGCCGCCCGGGATTGAGGGTCAGGCGACGATTTCGTAGCAGGGCACATAGGCGCTGCCCGGCAGTTTCATGCGGTGCTGGGCGACAAAGCCCTGCAACAGGCTGTCCATCTGTTTCATCATTTGCGGTTCGCCGTGCAGCTTGTACGGGCCGAACTGCTCGATGGCGTGGATGCCGTTTTCCTTCACGTTGCCGGCCACGATGCCGGAGAACGCGCGGCGCAGCGCGGCGGCCAATTGCTCCGGCGGCTGGTTCGGATAGAGGTTGAGGTTCGCCATGTTCTCGTGGGTCGGCTCGAACGGCAGCTGCAGATCCGGCGCGATGCGGATCGACCAGTTGAAGCTGTAGGCATCGCCGGTGTTGCGGCGGTTTTCCTTCACCAGCGGCATGGCTTGCTTCATCTGCCGCGCCACTTCCGCCGGATCGTCGATGATAATGGTGTAGTGACGGCGCGCCGCGTCGCCCAGCGTGTTCATGATGAACTCGTCCAGCACGCGGAAGTAGTCGGCGCTCTCTTTCGGCCCGGTCAGGATCAGCGGCAGCACCTGTTCGCTGTTCTCCGGGTTCATCAGGATACCCAGCAGGTACAGCAGCTCTTCGGCGGTGCCGACGCCGCCCGGGAAGATGATGATGCCGTGTGCGATACGCACGAAGGCTTCCAGGCGTTTTTCGATGTCCGGCATGATCACCAGCTCGTTGACCAGCGGGTTAGGCGGCTCGGCGGCGATGATCGACGGCTCGGTCATGCCGATGAAGCGGCTGTTGCGGTAACGCTGCTGCGCGTGACCGACCGCGGCGCCTTTCATCGGCGCTTCCATGGCGCCCGGCCCGCAGCCGGTGCAGATGTTCAGCTCGCGCAGGCCCAGCTGGCTGCCGACCTTGCGCGCGTACAGGTATTCGTTTTCGTTGATCGAGTGGCCGCCCCAGCACACCACCATATTGGGATCTTCATCCAGATGCAGCGTGCGTGCATTGCGCAGGATCGAGAACACCAGGTTGGTGATGTGGGCCGAGTTTTCCAGGTTCAGGTGCTGGAAGCGGCCGGCGCTGGCGATTTGGCCATGCACGAACAGGATGTCGCGCAGCACGGCGAACAGGTTGGCCTGCAGCGAGCGGATGATGCGGCCGTCGACGAACGCCTCTTCCGGCGGGTTGACCAGCTCCAGCTTCACCCCGCGCTCGCGGCGCAGCACGTTGATATCGAAGGTTTCATAGCGCGACAGCAGCTGCTTGCTGTTGTCGGTTTGGCTGCCGGAGTTCAACACGGCCAGCGAACAGTTGCGGAACAGGCGGTACAGGTCGCTGCTGGCGGTGCGCTTCAGCATGTCTACTTCCAGCTGCGACAATAAATCCATAGAGCCAAGCGGGCTGATGTGTGTAATCAAGGTAACTCCTTTGCACCCGGTGCGGGGCGGTAGTAATCCATACGCAGCAAAACAGCATCTCGTTATGGTTGGCGTGCTGCGGCGAAGCGGGCGCTCTGCCCGGCCGCAGCCTCGTTTTAACCTTACCGCCGTCCCTGTGCTTTTACCAACACAAACCGCTCGTTAGCTCAGTTGTTGAGCAATGTTTCGCACTTATTGGCGCGCCAGGCGGCCGTGCTCGGGAGCGAACGCGACGTTGCTGCGCCACGGGTTGATATCCAGCCCGCCGCGGCGGGTATAGCGAGCGTAGACCGTCAGGCTTTGCGGCCGGCAATAGCGCATCAGATCGTTGAAGATGCGCTCGACGCACTGCTCGTGGAATTCGTTGTGGTGGCGGAAGGAGACCAGATAGCGCAGCAGCGCTTCGCGATCGATCTTGCCGCCGCGGTAGCTTATCTGCACCGAGCCCCAGTCCGGTTGATGGGTGATCAGGCAATTGGACTTCAGCAGGTGGCTGACCAAGCGCTCTTCCACCACCTCTTCTCCGGCGGCGTTCAGCAGGTAGTCGGCGTTGAACTCATAATTGTCGATGCGGATATCCTGCTGGTCGATGCAGTCGCCGGCCAGGCGGGCGATCGGCGTGCCTTCCAACTGCTCGACGCTGAACAGGGTGACGCTGACTTCGCCCTGGGCGCAGGCGGACAGATCGCGCTGCAGGGTGCTGCGCACCGTTTCCCAATCGGCGAACGGGGTTTGGTTGAAGCTGTTGAGGTACAGCTTGAAGCTTTTCGATTCGATCAGGTTCAGGCTGTCGGCGTTGAGGCTGATTTCACCGACCGCCACCTGCGGCAAGCCGTTGGCGTTCAGCCAGGAGAGTTCGTACAGCGTCCAGATGTCCGCACCGTGGAAGGGCAGGTTATCGGGATACAGGCCCAGCGGCTCGCGGTTCATGCTGCGCGGCACCGCCTGCAGCAGCGCGGCGTCGTAGCGATCGCGGTAGGCGGTGGGTTTGCCCAGCGTCAGCCCCGACAGGGCCTGGTGGTCTTGATATGAGGACATCTGCTGTCACCTCGGTCAGAGATAGGTACAATGGCTGTCAGTTTAACGTATGCGAGAAAGAATATGGACCATGATGTATCGCACGCTCTGCGTGAATTCACTCAACGTTATGTCGAGTTGTGGCAGCAAGAGCGCGGCCACGCGCCGGCCAGCCAGGCGCTGTACGGCGTGCCGTCGCCCTGCATCGTGGAGAACCGCGAGGACGAAGTGCTGTGGTTGCCGCGGCCTTTCGAACCGGCGGCGACGCTGGAAAAGGTAGAAACCGCGCTGGAGCTGCGTTTGCAGCCGGATGCGCACCGCTTCTACACGCAGCAATACGCCGGTGACATGAGCGCGCAGTTCGGCGAGCATCGCCTGAGCCTGCTGCAGGTCTGGAGCGAAGAGGATTTTATCCGCCTGCAGGAGAACCTGATCGGCCATCTGGTGACGCAAAAACGTCTCAAGCTGTCGCCAACGCTGTTCCTGGCGACCACCGAATCCGAGATGACGATGGTGTCGTTGTGCAACGTCAGCGGCAACGTGGTGCTGGAACAATTCGGCAGCGATAAGCGCACCCTGCTGGCGGCGACGCTGGGGAATTTCCTCGATGCGCTGCGCCCGGTGTTGGACTGAATCGCGACGGATTCGCCGTCGCCCGTGTGAGAGATCTCTCACACGGCCTGTGAGAGATCGCTCTTAATTTTTCCCGCCTTTCTCCAGGCTATGAGATTATTGTTATCCAGATCAATTGGTTAGAATTTCTTTAGGATAACTCTTAGTCTTAATTTAGTGTGAGACACCTCCCAAACCCTTGTGATTCCGGGGAATTTAAGCGATCTTATCGTTACCGGAACGGAACCGGCGGAGCAGGAAAGCATCAGGATGATGCAGCTTCAGGAAGAAGAAAGGGATGCGCTCAGGCAAGAGCGAAGGATGGCGTCAGGAGATGCCCAGGATGTTTCAGGATAGAAACCAGGGACACCTCCAGGACGGAGATTGAGAGCCGGCACAGGACTGTCGGCGGGTCAGGAAGGCTGAGGAACCGCGTCAGGACGATGCTGCAGGATGATGCAAGGACCACTTGGTCAGGATGGCCGCAGGAAAAGTTTTCAAGGATTGAGCAGGGAGCACGCTGTGTAGCGGGATAGCTATAAAACGAACCGGGGGCACTGTTAACGCAGTGCCCCCAACTTTTTGTTTTATCCCGCTGCGCGTGCGCCCCGCCTTAATCCCTCTTCAGCGTTAACCAATCGCGCCCAGCGTATCGCCTGCGCCCTGTTTTTTCGGCAGCAGGAACAGCGTGGCGTAGATATCCAGCAGGTAAATTGCCGCCAGCAGGCTGATGGCCGCGGTAAACGACACCTGCGTCACCAGCGCACCGATCACCAATGGCCCCAGGCCGCCGACGCCGCGCCCCAGATTGAACAGGATGTTCTGCGCGGTGGCGCGCGCCTGCACCGGATAGGTATCGGAAATCAACGCGCCGTAGCCGCCGATCATGCCGTTGACGAACATGCCCATCACGGCGCCGGCGAACAGCATCAGCGTCGGGTCGCTCAACTGGGCGTAACCGATCACCATCACCACGGCGCCAATCTGATAAAGCACGAAGATCTTCCAGCGGGCGAAGCGGTCGGCCAGCATGCCAAACAGCCAGATGCCGAACGTCATGCCGACCACCGTCACCGCCGTCCACAGGCCGGATTTGGTGAGCGAGAAGCCAAAGTTTTTCGCCAGGTAAGTCGGCATCCAGATCATCAGGCCGTAGTAACCGAAGTTCTGCACCGAACAGAGAATGAAGATGCCGATGCTGGCCCTGCTGGTGGCGCGATCCTTAAACAGCAGGCGCAAACGCTGCAGGAAGGAGAGCGGTTGCCCGGCATCTTTCTGCCGCACGAATGCTTCCGGCTCGCCCAGGGTACGGCGGATCAGGAATGACGCCAGCGCCGGCAGCAGGCCGACCAAAAACATGCCGCGCCAGCCGATATGCTCCAGCAGCAGCGGCGTCAGGAAGGCGGCCGCCAGCACGCCCAATTGCCAGCCCATGCCGACGTAAGCCGAAGCGCGGTTGCGCTTCTCCGCCGGCCAGGCTTCGGCGATCAGCGCCATGCCGATGCCGAATTCGCCGCCCAGCCCGATGCCCGCCAGGGTGCGATAGGCCAGCAGATCCCAATACCCTTGCGCCACGGCACACAGGCCGGTGAACAGGGAAAACATCAGGATGGTGATCGTGAGCACCCGGATACGGCCGAAACGATCGCTGAGGTGGCCGAAAATCACGCCGCCCAGCACCGCGCCGATCAGCGTCCAGGTGACCAGTGAACCGGCGGCCGATGAGGTTAATCCCAATTCGATGCTGATGGCCGGCAGCATAAAGCCGAGGATCAGCAGGTCAAACCCGTCCATGGCATAACCGGTGACCGAAGCCAGCATGGCCTTACCGGGCGTCGCGTGGTTTTTTTTCTCTGTTATTACGGACATGAATCTTTATCTGTGTGGTGAATTCGGTGGGCCTATTGTGCCGCGCGGCGGCGAACGCCACCAGATAAAAACGGTGAGCTGTCTCAGGCGCGCCGAATTTGGGCTATAAAAATGCTATGCTTTGCCGCCTTTCAGCCAGCGCGCTGAATACCATGATGACAAGAGATCGGGAATGCAGATGAGTATACATAACCAGGTGCGCCGCAGTTTGCAGGCGATTGAACAATCCATGCGCGATCTGGCGCTGTGGCAGGCCGCGCCGCCTGATCATGAGGCTTTCTCCAGCACCGAGCCGTTCTGCATCGATAGCATGTCGGCCGAAGCCTGGCTGCAGTGGGTGTTCTTGCCGCGCATGTATGCGTTGCTGGACGCCGAAGCGCCGCTGCCGACGCGCTTCGCCATCACGCCTTATTTCGAAGAGGCGTTGAAAGATCGTGAACCGAGCAGCCTGCCGCTGCTGGTGCTGCTGCAACAGCTGGATTTGATGTTGAATAAAGAGCCGTAATTCGCCGGCGGCGCGCAGATTTTTGCCGCCCGGCAGTGTAGAGTACTCGCGCGGATGCCGGGCAGGAGAGCCGACGGTGTCTTTCGGCTCGGTTGAACCGCGGCGGTTGACCGGGGGCTGCATTAGGATGATGAGGTGCTGCAATAATGGATTTATTAAGGTTTATCCTGCGTTTGCCTTTTACCCTGGTTAAGGGCGTTTGTCGCCTGCTGGGTGGGGTGTTGTCGCTGTTGGGGCGGTTGCTGAGACCGCTGGTCGGCAACCTCAGCTGGCGTGCGCCGGCCTGGTGGGCTGCGCTGCCGCGCGGTTTCTTGCGGCTCGAAAGCGGCGTGGATAAACACCCGAAAGCGATCGGTTTAGGCCTGTTGCTGTTGGCTGGCGCCGCAGGCGGCGCATTTTACGGCTGGCACTGGTGGCAAAACCGGCCTCAGCCTATCGAACCTGCACCGATGGTGGTTCAGGAGGTCAGCGCATCGCTTGCCAACCCCGAGCCAATAGATTACGCCGCCGCCCGGCAGGTGCCGCAAACGGTGAGCCTGACCTTCAGCGGGTCGGTCGCGCCGATCGCCGCAGTGGGTAAAACCGTGAGCGCCGGCATCACTCTGAAGCCGACGGCGGAAGGGCAGTGGGCATGGAGCAATGAGTCGACGCTGCTGTTCACGCCGAAAAAGCCGCTGCCGATGGGCGCGAAGTATGACGTGACCCTTGAGCCCGCCACCCTGCTGGCACCGCAGATCAAACTGGCCAAAACCCGCTATGCCTTCACCGTGCCCGCGTTCGATTACCGCCTGGGGCAGGCTGAGTATTACCGCGATCCGCAAGATGCGCAGAAACGCAGCGCGATTTTCAATCTGAAGTTCAACGCGCCGGTCGACGTCGCCAGCTTTGAAAAACAGATTTCGCTGGGGTTGAAAGAAGGCAGCACTTCCTCCGAGAAAAAGTTGAACTTCTCTCTGGTCTATGACGAGAAAAAACTGAACGCCTGGGTGCATTCCGAGCCGCTGCAGGCGCTGGATCAGGGCGGCGCTGTGCATCTGACCGTCGGCAAGGGCGTCAAATCGACGGCGGCCGGCAATGCGGTCGAAGAGGCGAAAAGCAACTGGGTCAAAGTCCCGACGCTGTACAGTCTAGCGCTGAGCGACGCCAGTGCCCAGGTCGTGGATACCGACGGCGGCCAAGGGCAGCGTGCGCTGGTGGTCGGTTTCAGCGATGCGGTGAAGGATAAAGAGCTGGCGCGGGCCACCAAAGCCTGGCTGCTGCCGCAGCACGATCCGAACGATGCCGAGGCCGCCAACGATGCCGAAGATTTCTATCAATGGACGGTCGACAGCGTCGGTAAAAACGTGCTGGCGCAGGCGACGGCATTGCCATTGACGCTTAACGAGGCGGAAGAGGCCTACCAGCCGCAGTTCAGCTTCCGCTTTGAAGCTCCGGCGCACCGCTTCGTGCTGATCGAGATAGACAACCAACTGGTCTCCGTCGGCGGTTACAAAATGCCGAAGAAGGTTTATCGGGTGGTCGAAGTGCCGGAGTTCCCGAAATCGCTGCAGTTCATGTCCGCAGGCTCGCTGCTGTCGGTCAACGGCGACAAACAGATCAGCGTGGCGGCGCGCAACGTGGCGGGCCTGCGGCTGGACATCAAGCGGGTGATCCCGAGCCAGCTGCAGCACATCGTCTCCTTCAAAAGCCGGGAATATTCGTCCACGGAATTCAACCGGCTCAATGATGAGTATTTCACCGAGCATTTCAAATACCAGACGGCGCTCAATAACGAGCGACCGGGGGAAGTGAACTATCAGGGCATCGATCTCTCCCGTTATCTCTCCACCAACGCCAGTTCGCATCGCGGGGTGTTCCTGCTGACGCTGTCTGAATGGCAGCCGAACCGGAAACCGGCGGCGGAAGAGGCGGGTGCCGAGCCAGAACAGGAACCGGACGAGAGCACCGGAGATGATCAGCCCGACGTCGGCGATTCGCGCTTTGTGGTGGTGACCGATCTGGGCATCGTCGCCAAGAGCTCGCAGGATAAGACGCGCGACGTCTTCGTGCAGTCGATTCAAAGCGGCGCGCCGGTCAGCGGCGCCAACGTGTCGGTAGTGGCCAAAAACGGCGTGACGCTGCTCAGCCAAACCACCGGGGCCGACGGCCACGTGCGTTTCCCGGCGCTCGACGTGTACACCAACGAGCGCCAGCCGGTGATGTTCCTGGTGGAAAAGGAAGGGGATGTCTCCTTCCTGCCGACCGGCAGCTATAACGATCGCGGGCTGGACTTCTCGCGCTTCGACGTCGCCGGGGAGCAAACGCCGACCGATCCGCGCACGCTCGGCAGCTACCTGTTCTCCGATCGCGGCGTTTATCGACCGGGGGATACTTTCAATATTGGCCTGATCACCCGCGCCGCCGACTGGCGCGTTGGCCTGGCCGGCGTGCCGGTGCGCGCCGAAGTCCGCGATCCGCGCGACAAGCTGATGACCACCGTGCCGCTGACGCTGGGCGCCAGCGGTTTCAACGAGCTGAGCTATACCACCGATGAAAACTCGCCCACCGGCGAGTGGAACGTCTATCTGTATCTGATCGGCAAAAACAACGATACCTCCACGCTGCTCGGCCATACCGCGGTCAATGTGAAGGAGTTCGAGCCGGATCAGCTGAAAGTGAAGCTGGCGCTGACGCCGAATCGCCAGCAAGGCTGGGTCAAACCGTCCGAGCTGAAGGCCAGCATCGATGTGCAGAACCTGTTCGGTACCCCGGCGCAGGATCGCCGCGTGACCACCAGGCTGACGCTGCGGCCGATGTATCCGAGCTTCGATCGCTTCCCGGATTATGCGTTCTATGAAAACCGGCAAAACAGCGACGGGTTCGAAACCGAGCTGGAAGATCGCACCACCGATGAGCACGGCGCGGCCGAAATCCCGCTCGATCTGAAATCCTACGCCGACGCCACCTATCAGCTGCAGCTGCTGTCGGAGGCGTTCGTCGCCGGCGGCGGGCGCTCGGTGGCGGCTACCGCCCGCACGCTGGTTTCGCCTTACGATTACCTGATTGGGGTGAAGGCGGACGGCGATCTGGGCTACATCAACCGCGACGCGGAGCGGCATCTGAACGTGATCGCCATCGATCCGAATCTGCAGCAGATCGCCATGCCGAACCTGAAACAGGTGCTGATCGAACAGAAATACATTTCGGTGCTGACCAAACAGGATTCGGGCGTTTACAAATACCAGTCGAAGATGAAGGAAGTGCAGCTGTCGGAACAGCCGCTGGCGCTGAGCGAGCAGGGCGCGGATCTGCGGCTGGCGACCGATAAGCCGGGCGACTTCGTGCTGGTGATTGAAGATGCGCAGGGCAAAACGCTCAACCGAGTCGCCTACAGCGTGGCCGGCAACGCCAACCTGAGCCGTTCGCTGGATCGCAACGCCGAACTGAAGCTGAAACTGAACCAGGCGGAATATCAGCCGGGCGAGGAGATTGAGGTGGCGATCAACGCGCCTTATACCGGTAGCGGCTTGATCACCATCGAGAAGGACAAGGTTTACGCCTGGCAGTGGTTCCACACCGATACCACCAGCTCGGTGCAGAAGATCCGCGTGCCGGCCGGCATGGAGGGCAACGGCTACATCAACGTGCAGTTCGTGCGCGACATCAACTCCAGTGAAATCTTCATGAGCCCGCTGAGCTATGGCGTGATGCCGTTCAAGATCAGTACCCAGGCGCGGCAAAACAGCCTCGAGGTGACGGCGCCGGAAGTCATCAAGCCGGGTGAAAACCTGACGATGACGGTCAAGACCGACGCGCCGCAGCAGGTGGCGCTGTTTGCCGTCGATGAGGGCATTCTGCAGGTGGCGCGCTACCGCCTGAAGGATCCGCTGGAGTTCTTCTTCAGCAAGCGTGAACTGAACGTGAGCAGCTCGCAGATCCTCGACCTGATCCTGCCGGAGTTCAGCAAGCTGATGGCGCTGACCGCGGCGCCGGGCGGCGACGCGGGCGAAGGGCTGGATCTCAACCTCAACCCGTTCAAGCGCAAACGCGACAAGCCGGTGGCCTATTGGTCCGGCATTACCGAGGTCAGCGGCGAGAAGCAGTTCGTCTACCCGGTGCCGGACTACTTTAACGGCAAGATCCGCGTGATGGCGATTTCGGTGACGCCGGAGAAAATCGGCAAGGCGCAAACCGCCGCCACGGTGCGCGACAACTTCATCATGACGCCGAACGTGCCGGCGATGGTGGCGCCGGGCGACGAGTTCGACGTCAGCGTGGGCGTCAGCAACAACCTCGAAGGGCTGAACGGCCAGTCGGTGGCCATCAACGTTCTGTTGACGCCGCCGCCGCAGTTGGAGGTGGTGGGCAACGCGACGCAAAGCCTGACGCTGGCGGAAAAACGCGAGGGTGTGATCACTTTCCGTCTGCGCGCCAAATCCGCGTTGGGCGATGCGCCGCTGGTGTTCGACGCCCGTTACGGCGATCAGGCCAGCCGCCGCACCGTCAGCACCTCGGTGCGGCCGGCGGCGCCGTACCGCACCCAGTCGGTGATGGGGCGCATGAGCGGCAGCAGCCAGAACGTCGATGGCCTGCGCCAGATGTTCGACGCTTTCGCGCAGCGCCGGGCGGCGGTGTCGAATTCGCCGCTGGTGCTGACCAGCGGGCTGGCGCAATACCTGGCGGATTACCCGTATTACTGTTCCGAGCAGATCGTTAGCCGCTCCATTCCGCTGATGCTGCAGAGCCGCCACCCAGAGATGAAAAGCAGCCTGAGCCAGGCGGAAGTCAGCAAGCAGCTGCGCAACCTGCTTGGCGTGCTGCGCGCGCGCCAGAACGACAGCGGGGCGATCGGCGCCTGGCGTTCGTCGCCGGATGCCGATCCTTTCGTCACGCCTTATGTGGTGCAGTATCTGCTCGAAGCCAAAGCGGCGGGCTACGCCCTGCCGGAAGGCATGCTGGACGAGGCCAACGGCGCATTGCGCGAGCTGGCGGCCAGCGGATTCGACGATCTGTATCTGCTGCGCCTGCGCAGCTGGGCGGTTTACCTGCTGACGCTGCAGGGCGAAGTGACCACCAACTCGCTGGCGGCGGTGCAGGATACGCTGCAAAAACGCTATGGCGAAGGGTGGAAAACCGATCTGAGTGCGCTGTATCTGGCTTCTTCTTACCGCTTGTTGAAGATGGACGACGAAGCCGCCGCGTTGCTGCAACCGAGCTGGCAGCAGCTGAGCAAGGCGTATGACAGTGCCTGGTGGACGCAGAATTATTTCGATCCGCTGGTGCAGGATGCGACTCGGCTGTATCTGATTACCCGTCACTTCCCGGAGAAAGTGGCGTCGATCCCGCCGCAGGTGCTGGAGAATATGGTCAAGGCGCTGAAAGAAGAGCGTTACACCACCTACTCTTCCGCGATGAGCATTCTGGCGCTGGAAAGCTATTCGGCCCAGGTGGCGGCGCAATCCGCCAATGCGGATGCCTTGGGCGTCGTGCAGGTAGGCAAAGCCGGCGGCGAGCCGCAGCGCATCAGTGAGCTGCAGGGGGTGTTCGTGCAGGGGCAGTTCAACGCCGATGCTACCGCTGTGCGCTTCACCAACGGCGGCAATGCGCCGGCCTGGTATGTGGTGACGCAGGCCGGTTACGACCTGAATGCGCCGCAAAAAGCGCTGTCGCGCGGGATTGAGATCGTTCGCGATTACACCGACGAACAGGGCAAACCGGTAACGCAGGTGACGCTGGGGCAGAAGATCAACGTCCATCTGAAGGTGCGCGCCAACTCGAAAGAGGGGCAGAGCAACCTGGCGATCGTCGATCTGCTGCCGGGCGGGTTCGAAGTGGTGCAGCAGACGCCGCCGGAACCGGCCGACGCCGGCGAGGAGAGCGAAGGCCGCGGCGGTTGGCAGTCGCCGCTGGCCGCTACCGGCTCCACCTGGGCGCCGGATTACAGCGATATCCGTGAAGATCGGGTGATTATCTACGGCAGCGCCGGCACCGAGGTGCAGGAGTTCGTCTATCAGATCAAGGCCACCAATACCGGCAGCTTTATTATTCCACCGGCCTATGGCGAAGCCATGTATGACCGAGAAGTGCAGGCCATGTCGGCCGGCGGTGGCAAGCTGGTGGTGGTGCCGGCGGGCAACGACTAGGCCGGATCCGGCGCCAGGCCAGCGTCTGGCGCCGGGGCGGTGATAACGTATGAAGATCCTGACCGGGCGCGTGCTGCAAAACGGCTTGATGGCGGCGTTTTTACTGGCGCTGCTGCTGACCGCGATTCGGCTGTGGCCGCATCCGCCCCTGTGGCAGGGGCTGCCGCAGTCTTCCGTCTATTACGACAGGCACGGCGCGCTGCTGCGTATCACGTTGGCCAACGACGACCGCTACCGGCTGTGGACCCCGCTGGAGCAGGTGTCGCCGCTGGCGGTGCGTGGGCTGCTGCTGCACGAAGACCGCTGGTTCTACTACAACCCCGGCTTTAACCCCGTTAGTCTGATGCGTGGCTTCTGGCGCAGCTATGTCGCCGGCGGCAAAATGCAGGGCGGGTCGACCATCAGCATGCAGCTGGCGCGCATGCGCTGGCATCTCAACACCCGCACGCCGGGCGGCAAGCTGCTGCAGGTGCTGCGCGCGGTGCAGCTGGAGCTCAGCTACTCCAAGCACGATATTCTGGAAGCCTACCTGAATTATGCCCCCTATGGCCGCAACATCGAAAGCATCGGCGCTGCCAGCCTGATCTATTTCGCCAAGTCGCCGAAGGATTTGACCCTGCCGGAGGCGCTGACGCTGGCGGTGCTGCCGCAGTCGCCCAGCTACCGTCTGGAGCCGAAAACCGGCGTGCTCGGCGCTGCATTGACGCAGGCGCGCAACCGTCTGCTCCAGCGCTGGCAGCGGGTTTACCCCACCGACGCCAGCCAGCAAACGCTGTTCCGCCTGCCGCTGGCGCTGCGGCAGCCTGAGCAAGTGCCCTATATTGCGCCGCACTTTATCGAGCAGCTACGGCTGCAGACGCAGCAACTGGTGCAGCGCGATACGCGCGTCGATACCACGCTGGACGCCGGGTTGCAGCGGCTGGTCGAGCGGCAGGTCAACGCGTTTATCGCCCGCAACCGCAGCCGCGGCATCCAAAACGCCGCGGTGCTGCTGGTGGACAGCCGCGATATGGGGGTGCGTGCGCTGGTGGGATCGGCGGACTATTACAATCGGCCGATCCAGGGGCAGGTAAACGGTACCAACGCCAAGCGCTCGCCGGGTTCGACGCTGAAGCCGTTTATCTACGCGCTGGGCATGGAGCAGGGCGTGCTGCATCCGATGACCATCCTGAAAGACGTGCCTTCGTCGTTCGGCGCCTATGCGCCGGAAAACTTCGACCGGCGCTTTCTCGGCCCGGTGACCGCCACCGATGCGCTGAATTTCAGCCGCAACATTCCGGCAGTGTATGTCGCCTCGCAGCTGCGCCAGCCGACCTTTTATCAGTTTTTGCGTCTGACCGGCGTGGCCAATATGGCCAGTGAGAGCCACTACGGGCTGTCGCTGGTGCTGGGCGGTGGCGAGGTGACGGCGCAGGAATTGGCGAAGCTGTATGCGCTGCTGGCGAACCGCGGCGAGCTGCGGCCGCTGCGCATGCAGCTGAACGAGGCCGAATCGACGCCGGTTCGGCTGTTGAGCGAGGAGGCCAGTTTCATTACGCTGGATATGCTGCGCCAGCACCGGCGGCCGGGCGATACGCTGGCACAGCGTTCTTCTTCGCTGCCGGTGTACTGGAAGACCGGCACCTCGTGGGGCTTTCGCGACGCCTGGAGCGTCGGGATTTTCGGCCCTTACGTGCTGGTGGTGTGGGAGGGCAATTTCGACGGGCGCGGCAACAATGCGTTGGTCGGCGCCGAGGCGGCAGCGCCGCTGTTCTTCAACATCATCGACAGCGTCAACGCCAGCTATCCTGGCCTGCGTGAACCGAAGCACCCGTTCCCCCAACGGCTGCGGCGGGTGGAGATCTGTCTCGCCAGCGGCGATCTGCCCACGCCATGGTGCCAGCAGAAGGGCAAGACCTGGTTCATTCCCGGCAAGTCGCCGATCAAGGTCGACAGCGTCTATCGGCCGGTGGTGCTGGATATTCACAGCGGCGAGGTCGTCTGCCCGCCGTATGACGCGGCGCAGACCCGCACCGAAATCTTTGAGTTCTGGCCTTCCGATTTGGCCAACGTGTTCGCCCAGGCCGGGCTGCCGAAACGGGCGCCGCCGGTCAATCGCTGCAAGGACAACGGCGTCGCCGTCGGCGGCAACGCGCCGCGCATCACTTCGCCGCTGAAAAACACCACCTATACCCTGCGCCAGTCGCAGCAGGGGCGAGATAAAATAGCCTTCAACGCGGTGACGGACGCCGACAGCAAGACGGTGTACTGGTTCGTCGACGATATCTATCTCGGCAGCAGCGCCAGCAAAAAGCCGATCGACTGGCGGCCGATCAACAACGGGCGCTACCGTATTCGGGCGGTGGACGATCGCGGCCGCGCCGATACGCGCCTGGTGACCATCGAATGGGTGAACTAGCGCTGAGCCGCACGCCTGTTATACTCGCGCCCGAAACGGCTATTTACCTGGGAAAGCGATGTGATTGAGATTTTGTATCAGGATGAACACCTGGTGGCGGTGAACAAGCCGTCGGGCTGGTTGGTGCACCGCAGTTGGCTGGACCGTCATGAAACTCGCTTTATGATGCAGACGGTGCGCGATCAGCTCGGGCAGCACGTCTTTACCGTGCACCGTCTCGATCGCCCGACTTCCGGCGTGCTGCTGATGGCGCTCTCCAGCGAGGTGGCGCGCCTGCTCTCGCAGCAGTTCGAGCAGCATCAGGTGCAGAAAACCTACCATGCGGTGGTGCGCGGCTATGTGCAGGAGGGGGCGACCCTCGACTACCCGCTGACGGCGGAGCTGGACAAAATCGCCGATAAACATGCCGATGCCGATAAGGGACCGCAGCCGGCGGTGACGCACTACCGGCCGCTGGCGCAGGTAGAGATGCCGGTGGCCGTCGGCCGCTACGACAGCGCGCGCTACAGCCTGGTGGAGCTGCAGCCGGAAACCGGCCGCAAGCACCAGCTGCGGCGCCACATGGCGCATCTTCGCCATCCGATCATCGGTGACAGCAAGCACGGCGATCTGCGGCAGAACCGCGGTATGGCGCTGCATTTCGGCTGCCCGCGTCTGATGCTGCACGCCAGTCATCTGCAGCTGACGCACCCGGTGACCGGCGAGCCGCTGCGGGTGACGGCGCGCTGGGACGAAGACTGGCAAGGGGTGATGGCGCAGTTCGGCTGGGCGGGGGTATTCCCTGAACTTGCCGGGGTTGAGTTTAGCGCGGCTAACGGTCAGGATAGCTGACAATTTTTAAAGGTAATGAAGGGAGTAGGAGCCATGGCTCAGGTTGGTATCTTCGTGGGAACGGTCTACGGCAATTCGCTGCTGGTGGCGGAAGAGGCGCAAAACATCCTCAGCGAGCAGGGCCATGAGGTCAAACTGTTCGAAGAGGGCACGCTGGAGGCCTGGCAGTTTTATCGTCAGCACTACGCGCTGGTGATCACCTCCACCACCGGGCAGGGCGATCTGCCGGACAGCATCGCGCCGCTGTTCCACGCCATTCGCGATCAGGTCGGCTACCAGCCGGAGCTGCGCTATGGGCTGATCGCCCTCGGCGACAGCAGCTATGACAACTTCTGCGGCGCCGGGCGCGCGTTCGACGCGCTGCTGCAAGAGCAGGGTGCCACCCGCGTCAGCGAAGTGCTGGAGATCGATGCGATGGAACAGCCGGAGCCGGAAGTGGCCGCCTGCCCGTGGGTCGAGCAGTGGGGTACGCTGCTGCAATCGTAAAGTAAAAAGGCGCCGCGAAAGGGCGCCTTGGCGATGATGCGGGTCAACCGATCCGCATTATTTGCCGCGGGTGAGTTTTTCCAGATCGGCTTCGATCTCGGCAATCTTGTGCGACACCACGCCTTCGAGATGGCGCAGGTCGTCGAGGATTTTACGCTTCAGATCCACTTCCACCTGATCGCGCTGGCACAGCTGATCCAGTTCGTCGATCACGTAGCGCAGGTTCGGGTTGATCTCGTGAATTTCCTTGTAGCCCTGGCCGGCGTTGTCCGCCACCACGGTTTTACGCTGGCGCGGGTACTTGAACTTCACGCTCTTGGCGAAGAACTCGCCTTTGTCCTTGCGGAAATAGATCTTGAGGATGTCGTTGTTGGCCTCTTGACGCAGGCTATAGCGATCGACGTCTTCCGGTTGATTGATGCCCAAACTCTTCAAGTTATCGTACATACTGCGCCCTCTTTAGATGTGATCGTTATATTCCACGACTGCAATTATGGCGGAAAGCGAGATCTGCGACTGTGACTGCCAGCGAAACGCAGACAAAAAAATAGCGGGTGAATCACCCGCTATTTCAATTTAGTCGATAGTGCGCAATAACTCATTAATGCCGACTTTACCGCGCGTTTTGGCGTCGACTTTCTTGACGATCACCGCGCAGTACAGGCTGTAAGAACCGTCTTTCGACGGCAGGTTACCGGAAACCACCACCGAACCCGCCGGCACGCGGCCGTAATGGATTTCGCCGGTCTCGCGGTCATAGATACGGGTGCTCTGGCCGAGGTATACGCCCATCGAAATCACCGAGCCCTCTTCCACGATCACGCCTTCCACCACTTCGGAGCGCGCGCCGATGAAGCAGTTGTCTTCGATGATGGTCGGGTTGGCCTGCAGCGGCTCCAGCACGCCGCCGATGCCGACGCCGCCGGACAGGTGAACGTTTTTGCCGATCTGCGCGCAAGAACCGACGGTGGCCCAGGTGTCGACCATGGTGCCTTCGTCGACGTAGGCGCCGATGTTAACGTAAGACGGCATCAGCACGGTGTTGCGCGCGATGAACGCGCCCTGGCGCACGGTGGCCGGCGGCACGACGCGGAAACCTTCCTTCTGGAAGCGCGCTTCGTCGTAGTCGGCGAACTTCATCGGCACCTTGTCGTAGTAGCGGGTTTCCGCGCCGTCCATCACCTTGTTGTCGTTGATGCGGAAAGAGAGCAGCACGGCTTTCTTCAGCCACTGATGGGTGACCCATTGACCGTCGATCTTCTCGGCGACGCGCAAGGCGCCGCTGTCCAGCAGGCCGATCACCTGGTTTACCGCTTCGCGCGTTACGGTGTCTACGTTCGCCGGGGTGATGTCCGCACGGCGCTCGAAGGCGCTTTCAATAACGTTCTGTAATTGCTGCATGCTGTTCTCTTTCCTGATGTTGTCGGTAAAAAGTTACTTGTATCACATTTTATCGTTTGGGGTGAGGGCCTCTGTCAACCGTTGCTCCAACTTTCTGCGCGTTTCCTGATCGAGCGCGCGTCGCTCGCCGTCGGCCAGGATAAACAAGTCCTCGACCCGCTCGCCGATGGTGGTAATGCGCGCGCCGTGCAGCGACAGCCCCAGGTCGGCGAACACTTCGCCCACCCGCGCCAGCAGGCCGGGCTGGTCAAGTGCGATCAGCTCCAGGTAGCTGCGGCGATCGGTGTGGGTCGGCAGGAAGGTCACCTCGGTCGGCACGCTGAAATGACGCAGCTTGGAAGAAGGCCGGCGCACGCGCGGCGGCTGGTACTCCCGCTGGGTGATGGCCTGCAGCAAGGCCTGGCGGATCGCCGCGTGGCGATCCTGCGCCAGCGGGCTGCCGTCCGGCTCCAGCACGATAAAGGTGTCCATCGCCATGCCGTCGCGGTTGGTGAAGATCTGCGCGTCGTGCACGCTCAGGTTGCGGCGATCCATCTCGCCGGCGACGGCGGCGAACAGGTAGGGGCGATCCGGGCTCCAGATAAAGATCTCGGTGCCGCCGCGCGTCGCCTGGCGGCTGACCAGCACCAGCGGCTGGGTGGAGTCGTGGGCCAGCAGGTGACGGGCGTGCCAGGCCAGCTGGTTCGGCGAGTGGCGCAGGAAATAGTCGGCGCGGCAGCGGCTCCAGATGCGGTGCAGCGCCTCTTCGTCGATGTTGTCCATGCGCAGCAGCGCCAGCGCCTGCAGGCGGTGATGGCGTACGCGTTCGCGCAGATCCGGGCTGTTCTGCATGCCGCGGCGCAGCTGCTTCTCGGTGGCGAAGTACAGCTCGCGCAACAGGCTCTGCTTCCAGCTGTTCCACAGGGTTTCGTTGGTGGCGCAGATATCCGCCACCGTCAGGCACACCAGGTAACGCAGGCGGGTTTCGCTCTGCACTTCGCTGCTGAACTGCTGGATCACCGTCGGATCCTGGATATCGCGGCGCTGCGCGGTGACCGACATCAGCAGGTGCCAGCGAACCAGCCAGGCCACCAGTTGGGTTTCGCGCGAGTTAAGGCCGTGCAGTTCGGCGAACTCCACCACGTCTTCCGCGCCGAGGATCGAGTGATCGCCGCCGCGCCCTTTGGCGATATCGTGGAACAGCGCCGCTAACAGTAATAATTCCGGGTGCGGCAGGCGAGGGTACAGCTCTACGCACAGCGGATGGCGTGGCCGGGTTTGCGCATCGGCGAAGCTCTCCAGCTTTTGCAGCACGCGGATGGTGTGTTCATCGACGGTATAGGCGTGGAACAGGTCGAACTGCATCTGGCCGACGATCTTGCCCCACTGCGGCATATAGGCCCACAGCACGCTGTGACGGTGCATCGGCACCAGCGCGCGCGAGACCGCGCCGGGATGGCGCAGAATGGCCATAAACAGATCGCGCGCTTCCGGAATGGTGCACAGCGGCTGTTTCAGATGGCGGCGTGCGTGGCGCAGCTGGCGCACGGTGGTGGAATAAATGCCCTTGATCTCGCGGTTGCGCACCATCAGGTAGAACATGCGCATGATGGCCTGCGGCTCGCGGATAAACAGCGTCTCGTCGCGCAGATCGATCAGATCGCCGCGCAGCTGGAAATCGTCGTTCAGCGGGCGCGGCTTCTCGGTGGCGTCCAGCGCCAGGATGGCTTCGTCGAACAGCTGCAGCAGCATGTGGTTCAGCTCGCTGACGCGCCGCGTCATGCGGTAGAAGTCTTTCATCATGCGTTCGACCGGCTCGTTGCCTTCGCCTTCATAGCGCAGCAGCTGCGCCACGCTGAGCTGGCGATCGAACAGCAGGCGGTTGTCGTAACGCGGCAGCACCAGATGCAATGCGAAACGGATGCGCCACAGGAAGCTCTGGCACTCGTTCAGCTCGTTGCGCTCGGCCTGGGTGAGGAAACCGAAGCCGACCATTTCGTCCAGCGAGGTGGCGCCGAAGTGGCGCCGCGCCACCCACAGCAGGGTGTGGATGTCGCGCAGGCCGCCAGGGCTGCTTTTGATATCCGGCTCCAGGTTATAGCTGGTGCCGTGGTAGCGCTGGTGGCGCTCCTGCTGTTCGTTGACCTTGGCGTGGAAAAACTGCGGCGAGGGCCAGAAGCCGTCGCTGAAGATATGTTTTTGCATCTGCAGGAACAGCGCGACGTCGCCGCAGATCATGCGCGATTCGATCAGGTTGGTGGCCACGGTCAGATCCGCCAATCCCTCCAGCAGACATTCTTCCAGGGTGCGCACGCTGTGGCCCACTTCCAGCTTGAGATCCCACAGCAGGGTGATGAATTCGCCGACTCGCTGCGACTGTTGTTCCGTCAGCCGGCGCTGGCTGAGCACCAACACGTCGATGTCCGACAGCGGGTGCAACTCGCCGCGGCCGTAGCCGCCGACCGCCACCAGCGCAGTTTCCGGGATATCTTCGAAGCCGTAGAAGGTCCACAGCCGGCGCAGCAGGCGATCGATGAAGTCGCTGCGCGCCGCCACCAGGCTTTCGGCGCTGGCACCGGCGTCGAACGCTGCCGCCAGCCACAGCTGGAACTGCTCCAGCCGCTGTTTCAGCACCGGACAGGTGAGCTCGTCGTTGCCGTAGGTGCTAGGGGAAGCGGGCGGCATCGGCACGGCCGGGGCCGCTTGTTGAAGGAGATTGTCAGACATAGTGCGCAGCCCATAAAAAAGGCCGGCAAAAGCCGGCCTGGTGATATTCTGCACGCGGCGTTCGCCGCGGTGCTTACATCTCGTGCGTAATGATGTTGGGGATGGTGTCATCCTTGCGCAACGTCATTATCTCGCAGCCGTTATCAGTGACCACAATAGTATGCTCATACTGCGCCGACAAGCTGCGATCTTTGGTTTTTACCGTCCAGCCGTCTTTCATGGTGCGGATGCGGTAGTCACCGGCGTTGACCATCGGTTCGATGGTGAAGGCCATGCCCGCCTGCAGGACCACGCCGCCGTCATCGGCATCATAGTGCAGCACCTGCGGCTCTTCGTGGAACACTTCGCCGATGCCGTGGCCGCAGTACTCGCGCACCACGGAGAACTTCTCGGCCTCGACGAATTGCTGGATAGCCTTGCCCAGGGTGCGCAGGCGGATGCCCGGCTTGACCATCTTCAGCGCCAGATACAGGCTTTCCTGAGTGACGCGGCACAGGCGCTCGCCCAGAATGGTCGGTTTGCCGACGATGAACATCTTCGAGGTGTCACCGTGGAAACCGTCTTTAATTACGGTCACGTCGATGTTGACGATGTCGCCGTCCTTCAGCGTTTTGTCATCGCTCGGGATGCCGTGGCACACCACTTCGTTCACCGAGATGCACACGGATTTCGGGAAGCCGTGGTAGCCGAGGCAGGCGGAAATGGCCTGCTGCTCGTTGGTGATGTACTCGTGACAGATACGGTCCAGTTCGCCGGTGGTCACGCCAGGTTTGACGTGCGGCTCGATGATTTCCAGCACTTCGGCGGCCAGGCGGCCGGCCACGCGCATTTTTTGGATGTCATCAGGTGTTTTAATTGAGATTGCCATGAAATTCGTCCGCAGGTGTCGTTATCGTCGACAATAAGAAGCAGTGACTTATGGTATCAGCCCGGCCGGAGGCTGCCAAATTTCATTTCCCGATGCCCGGCGCAAAGCAACAAAAGTTGGTGTCTGCAGCGGGTTTATGGTATAAAGCGCGCCGGCGATCCGCGACTTGGTTCTTGTGACCTGGCAGGAATTGGCCGAAAATACTTTAACTGCACTCATTTTGTGTAAATAACACACACGTATCGGCACATCCGCCGGGGTGCCCTGAGGTGACTTGTCGCCGCCAGGGTCGGCGCTATGGGATACGTGGAGGCATAACCCCAATTAATCTATAGAGGTTTAATCATGGCAACTGTTTCCATGCGCGACATGCTCAAGGCTGGTGTTCACTTCGGTCACCAGACCCGTTACTGGAACCCGAAGATGAAGCCTTTCATCTTCGGCGCTCGTAACAAGGTTCACATCATCAACCTGGAGCAGACTGTACCAATGTTCAACGCCGCTCTGGCTGAACTGAGCAAGATCTCTTCCCGTAAAGGCAAGATCCTGTTCGTTGGTACCAAGCGCGCAGCAAGCGAAGCGGTAAAAGACGCTGCTAACAGCTGTGACCAGTTCTTCGTGAACCACCGCTGGTTGGGCGGCATGCTGACTAACTGGAAAACCGTTCGTCAGTCCATCAAGCGTTTGAAAGATCTGGAAATCCAGTCTCAAGACGGCACCCTGGACAAGCTGACCAAGAAAGAAGCGCTGATGCGCACTCGTGAACTGGCCAAGCTGGAAAACTCCCTGGGCGGTATCAAAGATATGGGCGGTCTGCCAGACGCACTGTTCGTTATCGATGCCGATCACGAGCACATCGCGATCAAAGAAGCCAACAACCTGGGTATCCCGGTATTCTCTATCGTTGATACCAACTCCAACCCAGACGGCGTTGACTTCATCATCCCTGGTAACGACGACGCAATCCGTGCAGTAAACCTGTACCTGACTGCCGTTGCTGCCGCTGTGCGTGAAGGTCGTTCTCAAGATCTGGCCGTTCAGGCGGAAGAAGGCTTCGTAGAAGCTGAATAATAAGGCAAGCTCGTCACTGAGCCCTTATTAACCAGGTATTGACATATGTTGGTTAGGGGGGCCTGTAAAGGCCCCCTTTGCTTATCTGAATGAGAACTGTCTCCACGCGAGATAACCGAGGAAAAATAAATGGCTGATATTACCGCTGCCCTGGTAAAAGAACTGCGCGAGCGTACCGGCGCTGGCATGATGGATTGCAAGAAGGCGCTGGTTGAATCCAACGGCGACATCGAACTGGCAATCGAAAACATGCGTAAGTCCGGTGCGATCAAAGCCGCTAAAAAAGCAGGCAACGTGGCTGCTGACGGCGTGATCAAAACCAAGATCGAAGGCAACTACGGCATCATTCTGGAAGTTAACTGCCAGACTGACTTCGTAGCAAAAGACGCCGGTTTCCAGGCGTTCGCCGACAAAGTGCTGGATGCCGCTATGGCCGGCAAAATCACTGACGTTGACGTGCTGAAAGCACAGTTCGAAGAAGAGCGCGTAGCGCTGGTGGCAAAAATCGGCGAAAACATCAACATTCGTCGCGTTGCTTCCCTGGAAGGCGAAGTGCTGGGCAGCTACCTGCACGGCGCGCGTATCGGCGTACTGGTTGCGGCTAAAGGCGCTGACGAAGAGCTGGTTAAGCAAATCGCAATGCACATTGCGGCAAGCAAGCCAGAGTTCGTGAAGCCAGAAGACGTGTCTGCTGAAGTGGTAGAAAAAGAGTACCAGGTTCAGCTGGACATCGCCATGCAGTCCGGCAAGCCGAAAGAAATCGCAGAGAAAATGGTTGAAGGCCGCATGAAGAAATTCACCGGCGAAGTTTCTCTGACCGGTCAGCCTTTCGTTATGGATCCGAGCAAATCCGTTGCTCAGGTGCTGAAAGAGCACAACGCTGACGTGACCAACTTCATTCGCTTCGAAGTGGGCGAAGGCATCGAGAAAGTCGAAACCGACTTCGCTGCTGAAGTTGCCGCGATGAGCAAACAGTCTTAATGACTGTCGATGGAACCGCCGTCTGGCGGTTCCATACTATCCAGCCAGAATTACACCGGTGGCAGGCCCTGCAGCGTGATTCTCACCTCAGGCGCGTTTCATCGGCTGAAATCCCCAATACTAATACTGCTTCTTAGGACAGAACACCATGGCAACCAATGCAAAACCCGTATATCAGCGTATTCTGCTTAAACTGAGTGGCGAAGCCCTGCAAGGTGCAGAAGGTTTTGGTATCGACGCCAGCGTTTTGGATCGCATGGCTCAGGAAGTGAAAGAGCTGGTCGAACTGGGAATTCAGGTCGGTGTAGTTATTGGCGGCGGGAACCTGTTCCGCGGCGCGGGCCTGGCGCAAGCCGGCATGAACCGCGTAGTGGGCGACCACATGGGAATGCTGGCTACCGTGATGAACGGCCTGGCTATGCGTGATGCACTGCACCGTGCCTATGTGAACGCCCGCCTGATGTCGGCGATCCCGCTGAACGGCGTATGTGACAATTACAGCTGGGCAGAGGCTATCAGCCTGCTGCGCAACAACCGCGTGGTGATCTTCTCCGCCGGTACCGGCAACCCGTTCTTCACCACCGATTCCGCCGCTTGCCTGCGCGGTATCGAGATCGAAGCGGACGTGGTGCTGAAAGCCACCAAAGTGGATGGCGTATACTCCGCCGATCCGGTGAAAAACCCGGATGCGACGCTGTATGAACAATTAACCTATCAGGACGTGCTGGAGCGCGAGCTGAAAGTGATGGATCTGGCGGCGTTTACGCTGGCCCGCGATCACGGCTTGCCGATCCGCGTGTTCAACATGAACAAGCCTGGCGCGCTGCGCCGCGTGGTGATGGGTGAGAACGAAGGTACGCTGATCAGCAAATAAGGCTGTTCACACCCCTTTTTCGGTGCGCGTGACGCCAGGCGCCGCGCGCTCTCCGAGTACGATTACGGGCTATACTTGAGTATCGCCTGCCAAGTAACCAGCTTCCAAGGGTTTGCAACGTGACTAATGAAATCAGAAAAGATGCTGATTCACGCATGGAAAAAAGCGTAGAAGCATTCAAAAACCAAATCAGCAAGATCCGCACCGGCCGCGCTTCTCCAAGCATTCTGGACGGCATCATGGTGGAATACTACGGCGCCGCTACGCCGCTGCGCCAGCTGGCCAACGTGACCGTGGAAGACTCCCGCACGCTGAAAATCAACGTGTTCGACCGCAGCCTGAGCCAGGCCGTTGAGAAAGCGATCATGAGCTCCGATCTGGGCCTCAACCCGTCTTCCGCCGGCTCTGACATTCGCGTTCCGCTGCCTCCGCTAACCGAAGAACGTCGTAAGGATCTGATCAAGATCGTACGCGGCGAAGCCGAGCAGGGCCGCGTAGCGGTGCGTAACGTGCGTCGCGACGCTAACGACAAGGTCAAGGCGCTGCTGAAAGACAAAGAGATCAGCGAAGACGAAGAACGTCGTTCACAAGACGAGATTCAGAAAATGACCGACGCTTACATCAAGCTGGTCGATGCCGCGCTGGCAGAGAAAGAAAAAGAGCTGATGGATTTCTAATCAGCATCGCGCAGAAAAAAAGCGTCGCCTGGGCGGCGCTTTGTTTTTTGTGGCGCAGATCCCGTTTCATCGTACTGAAAGATCATGGACAAGCGGTGTCCAAGGTTCCACACTGGAGCACCTCCGATCTCATCAGACAGTTATTCAGAGTGAACTCATGAAGCAACTGACCATTCTTGGCTCGACCGGCTCGGTAGGGACCAGCACCCTGGCCGTGGTCAGGGCGAATCCCGACCGTTTTGCGATCAAAGCACTGGTGGCCGGCCGCAACGTCGCGGTCATGGCGCAGCAATGCATGGAATTCCGGCCCGCCTTCGCCGCGATGGCTGAGGAAAGCGCCGCTCGCGAGCTGCGCGCCATTCTGGCGGAAAACGGCGTCGCTACCGAGGTCTTAGCCGGGGAACAAGCGGCCTGCGAACTGGCGGCGTTGGATGACGTCGATCAAGTGACGGCGGCCATCGTCGGCGCCGCAGGGCTATTGCCGACGCTGGCGGCGATCCGCGCAGGCAAGCAGGTGTTGCTGGCCAACAAAGAGTCGCTGGTCACCTGCGGCCGTCTGTTTATGGACGCGGTTCGGCAAAGCCAGGCGCAGCTGCTGCCGCTCGACAGCGAGCACAATGCGATTTTTCAGAGTTTGCCTGAGAGCATTCAGCGTCAGTTGGGATACTCTTCCCTGGACAGTCATGGCGTTTCGCGCATCGTGCTTACCGGCTCAGGCGGCCCGTTCCGCACCACGCCGCTGGAGCAGTTCGCCGCGATGACCCCGGATCAAGCCTGTGCCCACCCGAACTGGTCGATGGGCCGCAAGATCTCGGTGGACTCCGCCACCATGATGAACAAAGGTCTGGAATACATTGAGGCCCGCTGGCTGTTTAACGCCTCGGCCGAGCAAATGGAAGTGATCCTGCACCCGCAGTCGGTGATTCACTCGATGGTGCGCTATGCCGACGGCAGCGTGCTGGCGCAGCTGGGTACGCCGGATATGCGCACGCCGATCGCCCATGCGATGGCGTATCCGCAGCGCGTAAACTCCGGCGTGGAAGCGCTGGACTTCTGCCGCATCGGTTCGCTGACCTTCGCCGAACCGGAGCGCGAGCGCTATCCTTGCCTGTATTTGGCGATCGAAGCGTTCGACGCCGGCCAGGCGGCGACCACCGCACTGAACGCGGCGAATGAAATCGCCGTGGCGGCATTTTTGCAGCAGCAGATTCGCTTTACCGACATTGCCGCGGTCAACCGGCAGGTCGTCGAGCGCCTCGCGCTGCAGGAACCGACGTGCATCGAAGCGGTCTTAGACATTGACCGCCAGGCGCGCGCCGCCGCCGAGGAGCGCGTTCGCGCGTTGCGCGGTTGAGCACGGCGATTATCCGATTTTGCTCGTAATTCGCGTATGCCGCAGCGGGGCCGTTTGTTCATGCTCCGCTGAGGTGGTATAGTCTGCGCCACCTGTCAGCGGTTATACCGTTGAATTATGGCCCGATTGGCGCCCTGTGCGTCAATGGCGACCCGGCTGCGCCGGGCATCGCGAGGGCAGGCTGAAAGCCGTGTCGGGCACACGGCTTTTTTTGCGCGTAAGGGCCTGATGTTCCGGAAAGGCAGTTATATTTCTATTGAGGAAATAAGTACGAGTTATGTCGTCCGCAAACCAACAAGAGGCTAATCCATCTTCCCCGGGGCCGCGCCATGTCGCCATCATCATGGACGGTAACGGACGCTGGGCCAAACGTCAGGGCAAGTTACGTGTCTTCGGTCATAAAGCAGGGGTGAAATCGGTTCGCCGCGCGGTCAGTTTTGCCGCCAGCCACCATTTAGATGCGCTCACGCTTTATGCCTTCAGCAGCGAAAACTGGAACCGTCCGGTGCAGGAAGTCTCCGCCCTGATGGAGCTTTTTGTCCGTGCTCTGGATAGTGAAGTAAAAAGCCTGCATAAACATAACGTCAGGTTGCGGGTGATCGGCGATATCAGCCGGTTCAGCTCGCGTTTGCAGGAGCGGATCCGCCGCTCTGAAGCGCTGACGGAAAATAACGATGGCCTGACGCTCAATATCGCTGCCAACTACGGCGGCCGTTGGGATATCATTCAGGGAGTAAGGGAGCTGGCCGAACGGGTACGGGTGGGAGAGTTGCACCCGGATCAGATCAGCGAGGAATTATTGAGCGAGCGGGTTTGCATGAGCGACCTGGCGCCGGTGGATCTGGTTATCCGCACCGGTGGCGAGCATCGCATCAGTAACTTCCTGCTGTGGCAAATCGCCTATGCTGAACTTTACTTTACGGATGTGCTCTGGCCTGATTTCGATGAACTTGTCTTTGAAGGTGCGCTGAATGCATTTGCACAACGTGAGCGCCGCTTCGGGGGAACAACACCTATCGGCGCCGATGCGTCCTAGGGAGAACTTTTGCTGAAGTATCGCCTCATAACTGCTCTGATTTTAATCCCGATCGTTATCGCGGCGCTGTTCCTGTTGCCGCCGCTGGCCTTTGCTCTGGTAACGCTCGTCGTGTGCATGTTAGCAGCCTGGGAGTGGGGCCAACTGGCCGGTTTTACCTCCCGTTCGCAGCGCATCTGGCTGGCGATACTGTGCGGTTTTCTGCTGGCGCTGATGATGCTCAGCGTTCCCGCGTACCATCAATCCGTGCCGCAGGTGAGCGGCTCGCTGTGGCTGTCGCTGGTCTGGTGGCTGGCGGCGCTGCTGCTGGTGCTGTTCTACCCCGGCTCGGCCGCTATCTGGCGCAACTCGCGCCCGCTGCGCCTGCTGTTCGGCCTGCTGACCATCGTGCCGTTCTTCTGGGGCATGCTGGCGCTGCGCCAGTACGGCTACGAGCAAAACCCGTTTACTGGCGCCTGGTGGCTGCTGTACGTGATGCTGCTGGTGTGGGGCGCGGATTCCGGCGCCTACATGTTCGGCAAGCTGTTCGGCAAGCATAAGTTGGCGCCGAAGGTCTCACCGGGCAAAACCTGGGAAGGGCTGATCGGCGGGTTGTTGACGTCGGCGGTAATCTCCTGGCTGTTCGGCCGCTATGCGCCACTGAATGTGGTGCCGACCACCCTGTTGGCCTGTTCGGTGCTCGCCGCGCTGGCTTCGGTACTGGGCGATTTGACCGAAAGCATGTTCAAACGCGAAGCGGGCATCAAGGACAGCGGTCATTTGATCCCCGGTCATGGCGGCATACTGGATCGTATCGACAGCCTGACCGCGGCGGTGCCGGTGTTTGCCTGCCTGATGCTGTTGGTGTTTTAATCCGTCGATGACGGAAAGTGAGGGATGATGGTCAGCGTGCTTTGGAACCTGGTGGCGTTTCTGATTGCGCTCGGTATCTTGATAACCGTGCACGAGTTCGGACACTTTTGGGTTGCCCGCCGTTGCGGCGTGCGCGTTGAACGTTTCTCCATCGGCTTCGGTCGCGCGCTGTGGCGCCGCACCGATCGCCAGGGCACCGAGTACGTCATTGCCTTGATTCCGCTCGGCGGCTACGTGAAGATGCTGGACGAGCGCGTGGAGTCGGTGGCGCCGGAAATGCGCCATCAGGCCTTCAACAACAAAACCGTCTGGCAGCGCGCGGCCATCATCAGCGCCGGCCCCATCGCCAACTTCCTGTTTGCTATCCTTGCCTACTGGCTGGTGTTCATCATCGGCGTGCCGAGTTTCCGCCCGGTGATCGGCGAAATCGCGCCGCAATCCATCGCCGCCAAGGCCGAAATTTCGTCTGGCATGGAACTAAAGTCGGTTGACGGCATCGAAACGCCTGATTGGGAGTCAGTTCGTCTGGCGCTGGTGGCGAAGATTGGCGATGCACAAACCGAAGTCGGCGTTGCGCCATTCGGCTCTTCGCAGGTAGTGACCAAAACCCTGGATTTGCGCCAGTGGAACTTTGAGCCGGACAAGCAGGATCCCGTTGTCGCGCTGGGCATTATGCCGCGCGGCCCGCAGATTGAATCCGTGTTGGCGGAAGTGCAGCCTGACTCGGCGGCGCAAAAGGCGGGTTTACAAGCGGGGGACAGGATCGTTAAAGTCGATGGTCAGCCGTTGGGTCGTTGGCAGACGCTGGTGAAGCGTATCCACGATGGCCCGGGGCAACCGCTGGTTTTGGAGATTGAAAGAAACGGCGCCCCCTTGTCTTTGACGCTGATACCGGATACAAAGCCGGTGGGAAAAGACAAATCGGTGGGTTTTGCAGGCATCATTCCAAAGGTGCTGCCGCTGCCGGACGAGTATAAGACGATTCGCCAGTATGGACCGTTCCCGGCGCTGTATCAGGCCGGCGACAAGACCTGGCAGCTGATGCGGCTGACGGTTAACATGCTGGGCAAATTAATAACCGGTGATGTAAAGCTGAACAACCTGAGTGGCCCGATCTCGATTGCACAGGGAGCAGGGGCGTCAGCCGGAGTCGGGTTCGTGTATTATCTGATGTTCCTGGCGTTGATTAGCGTCAACCTGGGGATCATCAACCTGTTCCCATTACCGGTGTTAGATGGTGGGCATCTCCTCTTCCTGGCGATAGAAAAGCTGAAGGGTGGGCCGGTTTCCGAGCGAGTACAGGACTACAGCTACCGCATAGGTTCGATCGTGCTGGTGTTGTTGATGGGTCTTGCACTTTTCAATGATTTTTCCCGCCTCTAGGGGCGGGGATAGGTTAGGAAGAACGCATAACAACGATGGCGATGAAAAAGTTGCTCATAGCGTCGCTGCTGTTTGGCAGCGCCACCGTATACGGTGCAGACGGGTTCGTAGTGAAAGATATTCATTTCGAAGGCCTGCAGCGAGTCGCCGTCGGTGCGGCGTTACTCAACATGCCGGTTCGCGTCGGCGATACCGTCACTGACGA
Source organism: Serratia sp. TMDUHS_CL (assembly GCF_037137105.1). Lineage (NCBI taxonomy): Bacteria > Pseudomonadati > Pseudomonadota > Gammaproteobacteria > Enterobacterales > Yersiniaceae > Serratia > Serratia sp. TMDUHS_CL. Next base: position 32,109 of record NZ_JBBBDV010000012.1, on the reverse strand, counting down.
TGACATCAGTAATACCATCCGAGCCTTGTTTGCCACCGGCAACTTCGAGGACGTGCGCGTACTGCGCGATGGTAATACGTTGATCGTGCAGGTGAAGGAACGTCCTACCATCGCCAGCATCACTTTCTCCGGCAACAAGTCGGTGAAGGATGACATGCTTAAGCAGAACCTGGAAGCCTCCGGCGTCCGGGTGGGCGAGGCGCTCGACCGCACCACGATCTCCAGCATTGAAAAAGGGCTGGAAGACTTCTACTACAGCGTCGGTAAATACAGCGCCTCGGTGAAAGCCGTGGTTACGCCGCTGCCGCGCAACCGTGTCGACCTGAAGCTGGTGTTCACGGAAGGGGTCTCCGCCAAGATTCAACAAATCAACATCGTCGGCAACCATGCCTTCACCAACGACGAACTGATCTCGCGCTTCCAGCTGCGTGATGAGGTGCCGTGGTGGAACCTGGTCGGCGATCGCAAATACCAGAAGCAAAAACTGGCGGGCGATCTCGAAACCCTGCGCAGCTTCTATCTGGATCGCGGCTATGCCCGCTTCAACATCGATTCTACCCAGGTGAGTCTGACGCCGGATAAAAAAGGCATCTACATCACCATCAACATCACCGAAGGCGATCAATACAAGCTTTCCGATGTTGTCGTGAACGGCAACCTGGCCGGCCACTCGGCGGAAGTTGCTCAGATCACCAAGATCGAACCGGGCGAGCTGTATAACGGCAGCAAGGTGACCAAAATGGAAGACAACATCAAAACGATGTTGGGCCGTTATGGTTACGCCTACCCGCGCGTCGGCACTCAGCCGGAGATCAACGACGCGGATAAAACCGTCAAGCTGCACGTCAACGTCGACGCGGGCAACCGCTTCTACGTGCGTCGCATCAAGTTCGAAGGCAACGACACCAGCAAGGATTCCGTACTGCGTCGCGAAATGCGCCAGATGGAAGGCGCCTGGCTGGGTAACGAGCAGGTCGAGCAGGGCAAAGAACGCTTGAACCGCTTGGGCTACTTCGAAACGGTTGACGTGGAAACCCAGCGCGTGCCGGGCACCGCCGATCAGGTCGACGTGACCTACAAGGTGAAAGAGCGCAACACCGGTACCTTTAACTTCGGCGTCGGTTACGGCACCGAGAGCGGCGTCAGCTTCCAGGCCGGCGTGCAGCAGGACAACTGGTTGGGTACCGGCTACTCGGTCGGCATCAGCGGCACCAAAAACGACTACCAAACCTATACCGAATTCTCGGTCACTAACCCGTACTTCACCGTTGACGGTGTGAGCCTGGGCGGCCGCGTGTTCTACAACGACTTTAAAGCGGATAACGCGGATCTGTCGGACTACACCAACAAGAGTTACGGTGTCGACGGCACGCTGGGCTTCCCGATCAACGAAAACAACTCGTTGCGTACCGGCCTGGGCTACGTCCACAACGGTCTGTCGAACATGCAGCCGCAGATCGCCATGTGGCGTTATCTCGACTCGATGGGCGTGGATGCGAACAAGACTGACCGCGCCAGCTACTCGACGGACGACTTTACCCTGAACCTGGGCTGGACCTACAACAACCTGGACCGCGGCTACTTCCCGACGTCGGGTAACCGCACCACGTTGAACGGCAAGGTCACCATTCCGGGCTCGGACAACGAATACTACAAGGTGACGCTGGACAGCGTTCAGTACGTGCCGATCAATGACGATCGCACCTGGGTGCTGTTGGGCCGTGGCCGTCTGGGTTACGCGGATGGGCTGGGCGGCAAGGAAATGCCGTTCTATGAGAACTTCTATGCCGGTGGTTCAAGCACCGTGCGTGGCTTCCAGTCCAACACCATCGGTCCGAAGGCGGTGTATTACAACTCCAACTCGTACCAGTGCCAGTTCAATGCCGGCAGCACCACCACGCGTCAAAGCATCTGTAGCTCGGATGACGCGGTGGGCGGTAACGCCATGGCGGTGGCCAGCCTGGAGCTGATCACTCCGACGCCGTTCATCAGCGAGAAATACGCCAACTCCGTGCGGACGTCGCTGTTCATCGATGCCGGTACCGTGTGGGATACCAAGTGGAAGAATACCGACGAAACGCTGATGTACGGCGTGCCTGACTACAGTAAAGCGGGCAATATTCGTTCCTCCGCCGGTATCGCGCTGCAGTGGATGTCGCCGCTGGGGCCGTTGGTGTTCTCTTACGCCAACCCGATCAAGAAATACGAAGGCGACAAGTCCGAACAGTTCCAGTTTAACATCGGTAAGACCTGGTAACGGGTCTCGCCTCTGGGCATAACAGTTATTAAGAATCGCAATGGCCAGGCGCCCGCCGGCAGAGGGAGATGATTCTCATTGTTTGGTGGGATAAGTCTGGCAAATTGTGTACTTCAGTGTCATATGACACAAATGGGTGATGGTAAGGAGTTTATAGTGAAAAAGTGGTTGTGTGCCGCAGGCCTCGGTTTAGCAATGGCTGCTTCAGCTGGCGTTCAGGCAGCAGATAAGATCGCTGTCGTTAACGTCTCCAGCATTTTCCAACAGCTGCCGGCCCGCGAAGCGGTCGCTAAACAGCTGGAAAACGAGTTTAAAGGCCGTGCAAGCGAACTCCAGAACATGGAACGTAGCCTGCAGACCAAAATGCAACGTCTGCAGCGTGACGGCGCTACCATGAAAGCCAGCGACCGCAGCAAGTTGGAAAAAGACGTGATGGCACAGCGCGAGCAGTTCTCTCAGAAAGCGCAGGCTTTCGAGCAGGACAACCGTCGTCGCCAGATGGAAGAGCGTAACAAGATCCTGAGCCGTATCCAGGACGCTGTGAAATCTGTTGCCAGCAAAGGCGGTTATGACGTGGTGATCGACGCCAACGCCGTTGCCTATGCAGACTCTTCCAAAGATATCACTGCTGACGTGCTGAAACAGGTTAAATAACACATGCTTTCAATTCGACTGGCTGATTTAGCGCAGCAGTTGGATGCACAATTGCACGGTGATGGCGATCTCGTCATCACCGGCATTGCTTCTATGCATTCGGCACAGCCTGGCCAAATCACGTTTTTGTCAAACAGCCGCTATCAAGAGCAGCTGTCTTCCTGCCAGGCAAGCGCCGTGGTGCTTACCGAAGCGGATTTACCACACTGCCGTGCTGCGGCGCTGGTGGTTAAGAACCCTTACCTGACCTACGCGCGCATGGCGCAGCTGATGGACACCACGCCGGCACCGGCGCAGGATATCGCGCCAAGCGCGGTGATCTCGCCTGAGGCGCAGCTGGGGCACAACGTCGCCATTGGGGCGAACGCGGTGATCGAGTCGGGTGCGGTGCTGGGCGATAACGTGGTTATCGGCCCGGGCTGCTTCATTGGCAAACACGCACGCATCGGCGCGGGAACGCGTCTGTGGGCGAACGTCACGATTTATCATGCGGTTGAAATCGGCCAGCGCTGCCTGATCCAGTCCGGCACCGTGATCGGCGCGGACGGTTTCGGCTATGCGAACGAGCGCGGCGAGTGGATCAAAATCCCTCAGTTGGGCACGGTGATTATCGGCGATCGCGTCGAAATCGGCGCTTGCACCACCATTGACCGCGGCGCTTTGGATAACACCCAAATCGGGAATGGTGTTATCATCGACAACCAATGCCAGATTGCACATAACGTCGTGATTGGCGACAATACCGCCGTCGCCGGCGGCGTGATCATGGCCGGCAGCCTGAAAATCGGCCGCTACTGCCAGATCGGCGGTGCCAGCGTGATCAACGGTCACATGGAGATTGCCGACAAGGTTGTTGTTACCGGAATGGGAATGGTTATGCGACCAATCACCGAACCTGGGGTATACTCTTCGGGCATTCCGTTGCAGCCTAACAAGGTTTGGCGTAAAACCGCTGCGTTGGTGATGAATATCGATGAGATCAGCAAGCGCTTGAAAGCTGTCGAACGTAAAGTCGGAAAAGACTAATCATTGCCGCCCGCCCTGGCGGGGACAAAACGAAACGCGTTGGTCGTGAGACCAAAAGCGCAAAGAGATGTTAATTTGCGGCCTGCATGATGATCTCCTTTTGGGGTCAGCGCAGGCCGTGTTGTTGATGCCATCAGTTTTTAGAGACAGGAAGAGTATTTTGACTACTGACACTCATACTCTGGATATTGCAGAAATTTTGGATCTGCTTCCTCACCGTTACCCGTTCTTGCTGGTCGACCGCGTCCTCGAGTTTGAAGAGCACAAATATCTGCGTGCGGTGAAGAACGTATCGGTGAACGAACCGTTTTTCCAGGGCCACTTCCCTGGCAAACCGATTTTCCCAGGCGTATTGATCCTGGAAGCCATGGCGCAGGCCACCGGTATCCTGGCGTTTAAAAGCGTCGGCAAACTGGAGCCGGGCGAGCTGTATTACTTCGCCGGTATCGACGAAGCACGCTTCAAGCGTCCTGTGGTGCCAGGGGATCAGATGGTCATGGAAGTCACCTTCGAGAAAACTCGCCGCGGCCTGACTCGCTTCAAAGGCGTGGCGACCGTTGACGGTAAAATTGTCTGCGAAGCAACCATGATGTGTGCCCGCAGCCGGGAGGCTTAATCCGTGATTGACCAAACCGCCTTTATCCATCCTAGCGCGATAGTCGAAGAAGGCGCAGTGATCGGCGCCAACGTGCATATCGGCCCTTTCTGCTACGTCGGCTCCCAGGTGGAAATCGGCGCCGGCACGGTGCTGAAATCCCACGTGGTGGTGAACGGCATTACCAAGATCGGCTGCGATAACCAGATTTATCAGTTCGCCTCCATCGGTGAAGTGAATCAGGATCTGAAATACGCGGGCGAACCGACGCGCGTTGAAGTGGGCGATCGCAACCGCATCCGCGAAAGCGTCACCATTCACCGCGGCACCGCGCAGGGCACTGGCCTGACCAAAGTGGGCAACGATAACCTGCTGATGGTCAATACGCATATCGGGCATGACTGCGTGGTCGGTAATTTCTGTGTGCTGGCCAACAACGCTACGCTCGGCGGACACGTGGAAATCGACGATCACGCCATCATCGGCGGCATGACGGCGATCCACCAATTCTGCGTTATCGGTGCGCATGTGATGGTAGGCGGTTGTTCCGGCGTCGCTCAGGACGTGCCTCCTTTCGTCATCGCTCAGGGCAACCACGCGACACCGTTCGGCGTCAATGCGATTGGCCTGAAGCGTCGCGGTTTTGACAAGGATGAAATGCAGGCGATTCGTAACGCCTACAAGATCCTGTATCGCAGCGAGAAAACGCTGGATGAAGCGAAAGCGGAAATCGAAGCCCTGGCTAAAGAGCAACCGGTGGTGCAGCTGTACCTCGATTTCTTCACCCGTTCCACCCGCGGCATCATTCGCTGAGTTATGTCGAATCGTCCATTGACTATCGGATTGGTCGCCGGAGAAACCTCCGGTGACATTCTCGGCGCCGGTTTGATCCGCGCGCTCAAGGCGCAGATCCCCGACGCGCGTTTCGTTGGCGTCGCCGGCCCGCTGATGCAGGCAGAAGGCTGCGAAGCCTGGTACGAAATGGAAGAGCTGGCGGTCATGGGCGTGGTGGAAGTGCTTGAGCGCTTGCCACGCCTGTTGAAGATCCGTAAGGATCTCACCCGCCGCTTCGGCGAGCTGCGGCCGGACGTGTTTGTCGGCATCGACGCGCCGGACTTCAACATCACGCTGGAAGGCCGCCTCAAGCAGCGCGGCATCCGCACCATTCACTACGTCAGCCCTTCCGTGTGGGCCTGGCGGCAAAAGCGCGTTTTCAAAATTGGCAAAGCCACCGATCTGGTGCTGGCCTTTCTCCCTTTCGAAAAAGCGTTTTACGATCGCTTCAACGTGCCTTGCCGGTTTATCGGCCATACCATGGCAGATGCCATGCCGCTGCAACCCGATCGGCTGGCGGCGCGCGCTCAGCTTGGCATCGATCCGCAGGCGCGCTGCCTGGCCTTGCTGCCGGGCAGCCGCGGCGCCGAAGTCGAGATGCTGAGCGCCGACTTCCTCAAAACAGCGCAGCTGCTGCGCACGCGTTATCCCGAGCTTGAAGTGGTGGTGCCGCTGGTTAACGCCAAACGGCGCGAGCAGTTTGAGCGCATCAAGGCGGAAGTGGCGCCGGACCTGACCGTACACCTGCTGAACGGCCAGGGGCGCGAGGCGATGATCGCCAGCGACGCGGCGCTGCTGGCGTCCGGCACGGCGGCGCTGGAGTGCATGCTGGCCAAGTGCCCGATGGTGGTGGGCTATCGCATGAAGCCGTTCACTTTCTGGTTGGCGCAGAAGCTGGTGAAAACGCCTTACGTTTCGCTGCCGAATCTGCTGGCGGGGCGCGAGATCGTCACCGAGCTGCTGCAGCATGACTGCGTGCCGGACAAACTGGCCGCCGCCGTGATGCCGCTGCTTGAAGAGAGCCCGCAAACCGAGGCGCTGAAACAGACTTTCCTTACCTTGCACCAAAGCATCCGTTGCGGTGCGGACGAACAGGCCGCTCAGGCTGTGTTGGAGCTGGCGAAAGCATGATTGAACCCTTTATCTATCCCGCTGCCACGCTGATTGCCGGTGTGGACGAAGTGGGCCGCGGCCCGTTGGTTGGCGCGGTGGTTACCGCCGCCGTGATCCTCGATCCGGCGCAGCCGATCGTCGGGCTGGCGGACTCCAAGAAACTCAGTGAAAAACGCCGCCTGGCGCTGTATGACGAAATCGTCGCCAAGGCGCTTTCCTGGAGCCTGGGGCGCGCCGAGCCGGCGGAAATCGACCAGCTGAACATTTTGCACGCCACCATGCTGGCGATGCAGCGCGCGGTGGCCGGGTTGCATATCGCGCCGGACATGGTTTTAATCGACGGTAACCGTTGCCCGAAGCTGCCGATGCGTTCGCAGGCGGTGGTGAAGGGCGACAGCCGCGTGGCGGAGATCAGCGCGGCCTCCATTCTGGCAAAGGTCACGCGCGATCGTGAAATGGCCGAGCTGGACAGCGAGTTCCCGGACTACGGTTTCGCGCAGCATAAAGGCTACCCGACCGCCCTCCACCTGGAGCGGCTGGCCGCGCTGGGTGCCACCGAGCATCACCGCCGCAGCTTCGCGCCGGTGAAAAGGGCGCTGGCGCTGTAGTCTGCGGGCCTGGTTGACCAGGCTCGACGATAGCATTAACCCGGGCTCAGCCTGCTGAGCCCCTTCAATCAGGTATCTGGAGATGGCCGAACCTCGTTTTATTCACCTGCGCGTCCACAGTGACTACTCCATGATTGATGGATTGGCCAAGACGGCGCCGCTGGTGAAAAGAGCCGCCGCGTTAGCCATGCCTGCTCTGGCAATCACCGATTTCACCAACCTGTGCGGGCTGGTGAAGTTCTACGGCAGCGCGCACGGCGCCGGGATCAAACCGATCATCGGCGCGGATTTTCATGTGCAAAGCGAAGAGCTGGGCGACGAGCTGGCTCAGCTGACGGTGCTGGCCAGCAACAACGAAGGCTACCAGAACCTGACGCTGCTGATTTCCCGCGCCTATCAGCGTGGCTACGGGGCCGCCGGCCCGACCATCGATCGCGACTGGCTGATTGAACATCGTGAAGGGCTGATTCTGCTCTCCGGCGCGCGTCAGGGCGACGTCGGCAAGTTTCTGCTGCGCGGCAACCAGGCGCAGGTGGATCAGTGTCTGGACTTCTACCAGCAGCACTTCCCGGACTGTTACTACCTGGAACTGATCCGCACCGGCCGCCCGGACGAAGAGAACTACCTGCATGCGGCGGTGGCGCTGGCCACCGAACGCGGTTTGCCGGTGGTGGCCACCAACGACGTACGCTTCCTGGTGGAAGACGACTTCGACGCCCATGAGATTCGCGTCGCCATCCACGACGGTTTTACGCTGGACGATCCCAAGCGGCCGCGCAACTACAGCCCGCAGCAATACATGCGCAGCGAAGACGAGATGTGCGAGCTGTTCGCCGACATCCCCGAAGCGCTGCTGAACAGCGTCGAGATCGCCAAGCGCTGCAACGTCACCATTCGCCTCGGCGAATACTTCCTGCCGCAGTTCCCGACCGGCGACATGAGCACCGAGGACTTCCTGGTACTCAAATCGAAAGAGGGGCTGGAAGAGCGTCTCGAGTTCCTGTTCCCCGATCCTGAAGTGCGCGCGCAGCGCCGCCCGGAATACGACGAGCGTCTGGACGTCGAGCTGAAGGTGATCAACCAGATGGGGTTCCCCGGCTACTTCCTGATCGTGATGGAGTTTATTCAGTGGTCGAAGGACAACAACGTGCCGGTGGGGCCGGGGCGCGGCTCCGGTGCCGGTTCGCTGGTGGCCTATGCGTTGAAAATCACCGACCTCGATCCGTTGGAATTCGACCTGCTGTTCGAACGCTTCCTGAACCCGGAACGTGTCTCGATGCCCGACTTCGACGTCGATTTCTGCATGGAGAAGCGCGACCAGGTAATTGAGCACGTGGCGGAGATGTACGGCCGCGAAGCGGTATCGCAGATCATCACCTTCGGTACCATGGCGGCGAAAGCGGTTATCCGCGACGTGGGCCGCGTGCTGGGGCATCCGTACGGCTTCGTTGATCGCATCTCCAAGCTGGTGCCGCCGGATCCGGGCATGACGCTGGAAAAAGCCTTCGCCGCCGAACCGCAGCTGCCGGAAATTTACGAGGCCGACGAAGAGGTCAAGGCGCTGATCGACATGGCGCGCAAGCTGGAAGGGGTGACGCGTAACGCCGGTAAACACGCCGGGGGCGTGGTGATCGCGCCGACCAAAATCACCGACTTCGCGCCGCTGTACTGCGACGCCGAAGGGCACCATCCGGTGACCCAGTTCGACAAGAACGATGTGGAATACGCCGGGCTGGTGAAGTTCGACTTCCTCGGGCTGCGTACCCTGACCATCATCGACTGGGCGTTGGAGATGATCAACGCCCGGCGCGCCAAGACCGGGCTGGAACCGATCGATATCGCCGCCATTCCGCTCGACGACAAGAAAAGCTTCGACATGCTGCAGCGCTCGGAAACCACGGCGGTGTTCCAGCTTGAATCGCGCGGCATGAAAGATCTGATCAAACGTCTGAAGCCCGACTGCTTCGAAGACATGATCGCACTGGTGGCGCTGTTCCGTCCGGGGCCGCTGCAGTCGGGCATGGTGGATAACTTCATCGACCGCAAGCACGGCCGCGAAGAGATCTCCTACCCGGATATCCAGTGGCAGCACGAGTCGCTCAAGCCGGTGCTGGAACCGACCTACGGCATCATCCTGTATCAGGAACAGGTGATGCAGATTGCCCAGGTGCTGGCCGGCTATACCCTGGGCGGCGCGGACATGCTGCGCCGTGCGATGGGTAAAAAGAACCCGGTCGAAATGGCCAAGCAGCGCGGCGGCTTTGAAGACGGCGCGAAATCACGCGGCATCGACGGCGAACTGTCGGTGAAAATTTTCGACCTGGTGGAGAAATTCGCCGGTTACGGCTTCAACAAATCGCACTCCGCCGCCTATGCGCTGGTGTCGTATCAGACGCTGTGGCTGAAGGCGCACTATCCGGCCGAGTTTATGGCGGCGGTAATGACCGCCGATATGGACAACACCGACAAAGTGGTGGGGCTGGTGGACGAATGCTGGCGCATGGGGCTGAAGATCCTGCCGCCGGACATCAACAGTGGCCTGTATCACTTCCACGTCAACGACGACGGCGAGATCGTTTACGGCATCGGCGCCATCAAAGGCGTGGGGGAAGGGCCGATCGAGGCCATCATCGAGGCGCGCAACAGCGGCGAACAGGGTTACTTCAAAGACCTGTTCGATCTCTGCGCGCGCTCCGACATCAAGAAACTGAACCGCCGCATTCTGGAAAAGCTGATCATGTCCGGCGCGTTCGATCGCCTCGGGCCGCACCGCGCCGCGCTGATGAATTCGCTCGGCGACGCGTTGAAAGCGGCGGATCAGCATGCGAAAGCCGAAGCTATCGGCCAGGTAGATATGTTCGGCGTGCTGGCGGAGGCGCCGGAGCAGGTGGAGCAGTCCTACGCCAATATCGCCCCCTGGCCGGAGCAGGTGGTGCTGGACGGTGAACGGGAGACGCTGGGGCTGTACCTGACCGGCCACCCGATCACCCAGTACCTGAAGGAGATCGAACGTTACGCCGGTGGCCAGCGTTTGAAAGACATGCACCCGACGGATCGGGGCAAAATGACCACCGCCGTCGGGCTGGTGGTCGCCGCGCGGGTGATGGTGACCAAGCGCGGCAACCGCATCGGTATCTGTACATTGGATGACCGTTCGGGCCGCCTGGAAGTGATGTTATTCACCGAAGCGTTAGAAAAATACCAGCATTTGTTGGAAAAAGACCGTATCCTTATCGCCAGTGGACAGGTCAGCTTTGATGACTTTAGCGGCGGGCTTAAAATGATGGCCCGCGAGGTAATGGACATCAGTGAAGCCCGGGAAAAATACGCTCGCGGGCTTGCTATCTCGCTGACTGACAGGCAAATTGATGACCAGCTTTTGAACCGTCTCCGTCAGTCGTTGGAACCCCATCGATCGGGGACGATTCCAGTGCATCTCTACTATCAACGGGAAGATGCGCGAGCCAAGCTGCGTTTTGGCGCAACCTGGCGCGTGACGCCCACCGACCGCTTGTTAATCGACTTGCGGACGTTGGTAGGCAATGAGCAGGTGGACTTGGAATTTGACTAAAATAGGAATGCTATGAGTCTGAATTTTCTTGATTTTGAACAGCCGATTGCAGAGCTGGAAGCGAAAATTGACTCGCTGACTGCAGTCAGCCGTCAAGACGAAAAATTGGATATTAATCTGGACGAAGAGGTTCAGCGCCTGCGTGAAAAGAGCGTTGAGCTGACGCGCAAGATTTTTGCCGATCTTGGGGCTTGGCAGATTGCCCAATTGGCACGCCACCCGCGCCGTCCTTATACCCTGGATTATATCAAACACATCTTTACCGACTTCGAAGAGTTGGCGGGCGATCGCGCTTACGCCGACGACAAAGCGATCGTCGGTGGTATTGCGCGCCTGGATGGCCGCCCGGTGATGATCATCGGGCACCAGAAAGGCCGTGAAACCAAAGAGAAGATCCGCCGCAACTTCGGCATGCCGGCGCCGGAAGGCTACCGTAAAGCGCTGCGCCTGATGGAAATGGCCGCCCGCTTCAAGATGCCGCTCATCACCTTTATCGATACCCCGGGCGCTTATCCGGGCGTGGGCGCGGAAGAGCGCGGCCAGTCCGAAGCCATCGCACGCAACCTGCGTGAGATGTCGCGTCTGAATATCCCGGTCATCTGCACCGTCATCGGCGAAGGCGGCTCCGGCGGCGCGCTGGCGATCGGCGTGGGCGATAAGGTGAACATGCTGCAGTACAGCACCTACTCGGTGATTTCGCCGGAAGGCTGTGCTTCCATCCTGTGGAAGAGCGCCGACAAGGCGCCGCTGGCCGCAGAAGCGATGGGCATCACCGCGCCGCGCCTGAAAGAGCTGAAGCTGATCGACTCGGTGATCCCGGAGCCGCTGGGTTCCGCGCACCGCGACGTGCCGGCGATGGCAGCTGCGCTGAAAGCGCAGCTGCTGGCCGATCTGAAAGATCTGGACGGTCTGAACGACGAAGAGTTGCTCAACCGTCGCTACCAGCGTCTGATGAACTACGGCTACTGCTGAGTTCTGCGCTCGCAGCAAGAAACCGCCTCCGGGCGGTTTTTTTTTGGCTACACACCGCCGGATTTTCGTGGTGTTATAGAGACTTGGCCGTTAACTGACAGGAGCTGCCGATGAATATCATCGCCATCATGGGCCCGACGGGCGTCTACTACAAAGATGAGCCGATCCGCGAGCTCCACGCGGCGCTGGCCGCCATGGGATTCCAGCTGGTGTACCCCAAAAACAGCGGTGATCTGCTGAAGCTGATCGAAGCCAACGCCCGCATCTGCGGGGTGATCTTCGACTGGGACGACTACAGCCTGGAGCTGTGCAGCGAGATCAACGAGCTGAACGAATACCTGCCGCTGTATGCCTTTATCAATACCCACTCTACCTTCGACGTCAGCCTGCATGAAATGCGCATGGTGCTCTATTTCTTCGAGTATGGCCTGAATGCGGCAGACGATATCGCGCAGCGCATCCAGCAGTACACCGCGGAATACATCGACACCATTACGCCGCCGCTGACCAAGGCGTTATTCAACTATGTGCGCGAAGGGAAGTACACCTTCTGCACGCCGGGCCACATGGCCGGCACCGCGTTTCAAAAAAGCCCGGTGGGCTGCCTGTTCTACGATTTCTTCGGCGCCAATACCCTGAAGGCCGACATCTCGATTTCGGTTACCGAGCTTGGTTCGCTGCTGGATCACACCGGGCCGCACCTGGAGGCCGAAGAGTATATCGCGCGCACCTTCAACGCCGAGCAGAGCTATCTGGTCACCAACGGCACCTCCACCGCCAACAAGATCGTCGGCATGTATTCGGCGCCGGCCGGCAGCACGGTGCTGATCGACCGCAACTGCCACAAATCGCTGTGTCACCTGCTGATGATGAGCGATATCGTGCCGATCTATCTGCGCCCGCTGCGCAACGCCTACGGCATCCTCGGCGGCATTCCGCAGCGCGAGTTTACCCGCGAAAGCATCGCCGCCCGGGTGCAGGAGACCGAGAACGCCACCTGGCCGGTGCACGCGGTGATCACCAATTCCACCTATGACGGCCTGCTGTACAACACCGACTACATCAAGCAGACGCTGGAAGTGCCATCGATCCACTTCGACTCCGCCTGGGTGCCTTACACCAACTTCCATCCGATTTACGACGGCAAAAGCGGCATGAGCGGCGAGCGGGTGCCCGGTAAGGTTTTCTACGAAACCCAGTCGACGCACAAGCTGTTGGCAGCCTTCTCGCAGGCCTCGATGATTCATATCAAGGGCGACTACGACGAGAGCACCTTCAACGAAGCCTACATGATGCATACCACCACCTCGCCGCACTATGGCATCGTGGCATCGATGGAGACCGCCGCCGCCATGCTGCGCGGCAACCCGGGGCGCCGCTTGATCAACCGTTCGGTGGAGCGTGCGCTGCATTTTCGCCGTGAAGTGCAGCGGCTGCGCGAGGAGAGCGACAGTTGGTTCTTCGACATTTGGCAGCCGGAAGAGATCGATGAGGCGCAATGCTGGCCATTGGATCCGGACGACAACTGGCACGGTTTTGGCCAGACCGATCGCGATCACATGTACCTCGATCCGATCAAGGTGACGATCCTGACGCCGGGCATGAACGAGCTGGGTACGCTGGAGGAGGAGGGGATCCCGGCGGCGCTGGTGGCGAAGTACCTCGACGAGCGGGGTATCGTGGTGGAGAAGACCGGGCCGTATAACCTGCTGTTCCTGTTCAGTATCGGCATCGATAAAACCAAGGCGATGAGCCTGCTGCGCGGCCTGACCGATTTCAAACGCGCCTACGATCTCAACCTGCGGGTGAAGAACATGCTGCCGGATCTGTACGCCGAGGATCCGGATTTCTACCGCAACATGCGCATTCAGGATCTGGCCGCCGGCATTCATCGCCTGATCTGCCAACACGATCTGCCGCGCCTGATGCAGCGGGCGTTCGACGTGCTGCCGGAAATGAAGCTGACGCCGCACCAGATGTTCCAGGAGCAGGTGCGCGGCAACGTGGAAACCTGTGAGTTGGATCAGCTGGTGGGCAAGGTGGCGGCCAATATGATCCTGCCGTATCCGCCGGGCGTGCCGCTGGTGATGCCGGGGGAAATGATCACCGAAGAGAGCCGGGCAGTGCTCGACTTTCTGCTGATGCTGTGCTCGATCGGCGAACGTTACCCCGGTTTTGAAACCGACATCCACGGCGCCAAACTGACGGAGGACGGACGCTATCTGGTCAAGGTGTTGAAAGCCCCGCTGCCGTAATGCATTACACGCCCGGCGGTTTGGAAAGATATGCCGGGCGTTCTCATTGACGGCATCGCCGCCGCCGGATACCTTGCCTCATCAGACCGAACAGGAGAGGCCGCCATGCTGGCGTTACGTCAGGTACACCATATCGCGATCATTGGCGCGGACTACGCCGCCAGTAAGCATTTTTACTGCGACATTCTCGGATTTACCCTGCTGAGCGAAGTCTACCGCGAGGAGCGCGGCTCCTGGAAAGCCGATCTGGCGCTCAACGGGCAATACACTATCGAGCTGTTTTCTTTCCCTTCGCCGCCGGCCCGCGTCAGCCGCCCGGAGGCCTGCGGCCTGCGCCATCTGGCGTTCAGCGTTGACGACATTGGCCAGGCCATCGCCCATCTGCAGGCGGCCGGCGTCGCCTGCGAACCGGTACGCGTCGATCCTTATACCCAATCCCGTTTTACCTTTTTCAGCGATCCCGATGGTTTACCGTTAGAATTATACGAGAGTTAACGGCTTAATCGCCTCCCGGCGGCCACAGCCGGGGCGGTTATGCTATGATCGCGCCCTTGCCCTACATGCCTACAGAGTTATTTCCGCCATGCAAGAGCCTGCTTTTCGCGTCGGGGAGTGGCTGGTTACCCCTGCCGACAACACCATCAGCCGCGACGGACGCCAAAAAACGCTGGAACCGCGCCTGATCGACATGCTGTGCTATTTCGCCCGGCATCCCGACGTGGTGCTGAGCCGCGACGAGCTGATCGACAACGTCTGGAAGCGCAATATCGTCACCAACCATGTGGTGACCCAATGTATTTCAGAGCTGCGCAAATACCTGAAAGACGGTGACAGCGACAGCCCGGAATACATTATCACCGTGCCCAAGCGCGGGTATAAGCTGGCGACGTCGGTGATCTGGTGTGAAGAAGGGGAGACGCAACCCGCTCCCGCACAGGCGCCGCAGATCGCGGTGATCATGCATGAGCCGGAAGACGGCAGCGAGGAAGACGAGACGCCGTATGTGCCGCCGCGCCGGACAAGCGCACCGCCTGCCGCGCCCGGCGAAAAGAAGCCGCGTTTTTATCGCCGCTCGACCTTCTGGGTGTGGTTGGCGTTTCTGGCGGCGCTCAGCGTCTGCGTGGCGTTTGTCGGCATCGCCACGCTGTCGCAGCGCGTGCCGGTATCCACCATGCCGGTGCTGCTAAACCCGCGCGATATCGATATTCGCATCCAGGGCGGCGAGAGCTGCAGCAACTGGATGCCGCAGCTCTCTTATGTGGTGGGCGTCAGCGAGCTGATCACCGATTCGCTGAACACCTACTCGACCTTCCTGGTACACGACCAGACCAACTACAACTATTCCGGCCCCAGCAACTCGGGCAAGTCGCTGTATATCGAGTTCGTCAATCAGCGCCACTACCGCGCCCAGCAGTGTTTCCTGTCCGTGCGGCTGGTGGATAACGCCGACAGCTCAGTCATGCTGGACAAGCGTTACTTTATTACCGCCGATAACCAGCTGAAGATCCAGACCGACTTCCTCTCCAGCCTGTCCGCTGCGCTGAAGCAGCCCTGGCCGCCACAGCTGGAGCAGCGCCTGGCGCAGCTGCTGCCCGACAACGGGCCGTTGCTGCAGCGTTTCTACCAGGCGCACCAGTTGCTGATCCACGGCGACGCCGATTCGTTGACCCGCGCCAGCGCCCAGCTGAGCGAGCTGATTAAAAGCGCGCCGAACTTCCATTACCTGCTGGCCGAAAAGGCGCTGGTGGATCTGCTGCGTAATTCTTATCAACCGTTCGACAGCCAGGCCCTGGCGCAATTGCGCGCCGATATCAGCCATCTGGCGACGATCCCCGAATTGAAAAACACGCCAATCATGCAGCAAGTTCTGGCGGTAGATGCATTGACGCAGGGGCGCATTGACGAGGCGCATCGGGCGATCGATCTGGGGATTGAATTGCAAATGTCGTGGCTGAATTATGTGCTGCTGGGCAAGGTGTATGAAATGCAGGGGCAGAACCATTTGGCGGCGGATTCTTATATTACCGCATTCAATCTTCGCCCCGGCGAAGACACATTGCATTGGATCACCAATGGCGTATTCCAAACGTCATTGACCAACGTGGTGCCTTATTTAAATAACTATCAGCGCCAATAATTAACCGATATCACGCCGCCATTATTCTCCGGGAATCATGGCGGCGTTATTTATTGGTGAAGGCATGTTGCGTGAATGTATTATTTTGCTGCGCGATATTATTTCTTTTTTGCCGTTTGTTATGCGTCATTAACCTTGTCATGTTGTTGTTTTTAAATGATGTTTATCTTTTCTTTAGCTTATCTTTTTATCTTGATGTGTTAATGAAAAACCTCAGGTTATCATTTGTATGATCATGAGCGTAATCTCACTTTATCTTTAGGACTTTATTCCCCCCGATGGTTAGCATCCTGACTATCAAGCCGGCTCATTAAAATCTTTTATTTATGGGTGTGGCTTATAAGAAACGTAAATCAGGAGAAACTGACCATGGCTTCACCCAAGAAAATAGGGCTTATTGCCTGCACCGGCGTCGTCGCCGGTAATATGATGGGGAGCGGGATTGCCTTATTGCCCGCCAACCTGGCGAGTCTCGGATCTATCGCCATCTGGGGATGGGTGATCTCGATTATCGGGGCGATGTCGCTGGCCTATGTGTATGCCCGCCTCGCCACCAAAAACCCGCAGCAGGGCGGCCCTATCGCCTACGCGGGTGAAATTTCCCCGGCCTTCGGTTTCCAGACCGGCGTGCTTTATTACCATGCCAACTGGATCGGTAACCTGGCCATCGGCATTACCGCCGTTTCTTATCTCTCCACCTTCTTCCCGGCGCTGAACAACCCGGTACCTGCCGGCATCGCCTGTATCGCTATCGTGTGGATCTTCACCTTCGTCAACATGCTGGGCGGAACCTGGGTCAGTCGTTTGACCACCCTGGGCCTGGTGCTGGTGCTGATCCCGGTGATCGTGACTGCCACCGTCGGCTGGCACTGGTTTGACGCCGCCACCTATCAGGCTAACTGGAATACCTCCGGCACCACCGACAGCCATGCGGTCATCAAAAGTATCCTGCTGTGCCTGTGGGCGTTTATCGGCGTGGAATCCGCAGCGGTCAGCACCGGCATGGTGAAAAACCCGAAACGCACCGTGCCGCTGGCAACCATGCTCGGCACCGGCCTGGCGGGCATTATCTACATCGCTGCCACCCAGGTGATCAGCGGTATGTTCCCGGCGTCTGAAATGGCCGCCAGCGGCGCGCCGTTCGCCATCAGCGCCTCGGCGATTATGGGCAACTGGGCCGCACCGATGGTTTCCGCCTTCACCGCCTTCGCCTGCCTGACGTCTCTGGGTTCGTGGATGATGCTGGTTGGCCAGGCCGGGGTCCGTGCCGCCAACGACGGCAACTTCCCGAAAGTGTACGGCGAGCTGGATAAAAACGGCATTCCGAAGAAAGGCCTGCTGCTGGCCGGTTGCAAAATGACCGCGCTGATGGTGCTGATCACCCTGATGAGCTCCGCCGGTGGCAAAGCGTCCGACCTGTTCGGCGAACTGACCGGCATCGCGGTGCTGCTGACCATGCTGCCTTACTTCTACTCCTGCGTAGACCTGATCCGCTTCGAAGGGGTCAACGTGCGCAACCTGCTGAGCCTGATCGCTTCGGTGTGCGGCTGCGGCTTCTGCTTCATCGCACTGATGGGCGCCAACTCATTCGAACTGTCCGGCACCTTTATCATCAGCCTGATTATCCTGATGTTCTACGCCCGGAAAATGAATACCCGCCAGGCTGCCAACGCAGCGGCGGTCGATGAAAACACCACGGCCAAAGCGCACTGATTCGCGTCCGCTGACCGACTGAATTTACCCAGCCCCTTTCTTTCCGACCTGTCAGCCGCGACGGGAAGGGGCTTGCTTTGCCAGGAGAAATGCATATGAACGTTATCGCCATCATGAATCACATGGGTGTCTACTTCAAAGAAGAGCCTATCCGTGAACTGCATCAGGCGCTGGAAAGTCTGGATTTCCGCATCGTTTACCCTAACGATCGCGAAGACCTGCTGAAACTGATCGAGAACAACGCCCGTCTGTGCGGGGTGATCTTCGACTGGGACAAATACAACCTGGAGCTGTGCGAAGAGATCAGCCAGCTGAACGAGTACATGCCGCTGTACGCGTTCGCCAACACCTATTCGACGCTGGACGTCAGCCTGAACGATCTGCGCATGCAGGTGCGCTTCTTCGAATATGCGCTCGGCGCGGCGACCGACATCGCCGCCAAGATCAAACAGAATACCGACGAGTATATCGACACCATCCTGCCGCCGTTGACCAAGGCGCTGTTCAAATACGTGCGCGAAGGCAAATACACCTTCTGTACGCCGGGCCACATGGGCGGTACCGCGTTCCAGAAAAGTCCGGTGGGCAGTATCTTCTACGATTTCTTTGGCCCGAACACCATGAAGTCGGATATCTCGATTTCGGTGTCCGAACTGGGATCGTTGCTGGATCACTCCGGCCCGCACAAAGAGGCGGAAGAGTACATTTCCCGCGTATTCAACGCCGAACGCAGCTACATGGTCACCAATGGCACCTCTACCGCCAACAAGATCGTCGGCATGTATTCGGCGCCGGCGGGCAGCACGGTACTGATTGACCGTAACTGCCACAAGTCGCTGACTCACCTGATGATGATGAGCGACATCACGCCGATCTACTTCCGCCCGACCCGCAACGCCTATGGCATCCTCGGCGGTATTCCGCAGAGCGAGTTCCAGCGCGCCACCATCGCCAAACGCGTGAAGGAGACCCCGAACGCCACCTGGCCGGTGCACGCGGTGATCACCAACTCCACCTATGACGGCCTGCTGTACAACACCGACTTTATCAAGAACACCCTGGACGTGAAGTCTATCCACTTCGATTCCGCCTGGGTGCCTTACACCAACTTCCACCCGATCTATAAAGGCAAGTGCGGCATGAGCGGCGGCCGTGTGGAGGGCAAGGTGATCTATGAAACCCAGTCTACCCACAAGCTGCTGGCGGCCTTCTCGCAGGCTTCGATGATTCACGTGAAGGGTGACATCAACGAAGAGACCTTTAACGAAGCCTACATGATGCACACCACCACTTCGCCGCACTATGGCATCGTGGCGTCGACCGAAACCGCCGCGGCGATGATGAAAGGCAACGCCGGCAAGCGCCTGATCAACGGCTCTATCGAACGCGCGATCAAGTTCCGCAAAGAGATCAAACGCCTGAAAGTCGAATCCGACGGCTGGTTCTTCGACGTCTGGCAGCCGGAGCATATCGATGAGCCGGAATGCTGGCCGCTGCGCTCCGACAGCGCCTGGCACGGCTTCAAGAACATCGATAACGAACACATGTATCTCGACCCGATCAAGGTCACCATTCTGACGCCGGGGATGAGCAAGGAGGGCGAGATGCAGCCGTTCGGTATCCCGGCCAGCATCGTGGCGAAATACCTCGACGAACGCGGCATCATCGTCGAGAAAACCGGGCCGTACAACCTGCTGTTCCTGTTCAGCATCGGCATCGACAAAACCAAGGCGCTCAGCCTGCTGCGCGCGATGACCGACTTCAAACGCTCGTTCGATCTGAACCTGCGGGTGAAAAACATGCTGCCTTCGCTGTATCAGGAAGCGCCTGATTTCTATGAAAACATGCGCATTCAGGATCTGGCGCAGAACATTCACCGCCTGGTGGAGCAACACAACCTGCCGGACCTGATGTATCGCGCGTTCGAAGTGCTGCCAACCATGGTGATGAACCCGTACCAGGCGTTCCAGAAAGAGCTGCACGGCGAAGTGGAAGAAGTCTATCTGGAAGAGATGGTCGGCAAGGTCAATGCCAATATGATCCTCCCATACCCACCGGGCGTGCCGCTGGTGATGCCGGGCGAAATGCTGACCGAGGAGAGCCGGCCGGTGCTGGAGTTCCTGCAGATGCTGTGCGAAATCGGCGCGCATTATCCGGGCTTTGAAACCGACATTCACGGCGCCTATCGTCAGGCGGACGGACGTTATCGGGTGAAAGTGCTGAAGGCGAAATAACCGCAGCCAATAACAGGGGAGGCGCTCGCGCTTCCCCTTTGTCGTTCACCGACTGATGGGAGACCTCCATGAAAACACCCTCACAGCCGCGCGCAATCTACTATGTCGTAGCCATACAAATTTGGGAATATTTCAGCTTTTACGGCATGCGTGCGTTACTGATTCTCTATCTGACCCACCAACTCGGCTATACCGACAGCCACGCCATCGATCTTTACAGCGCTTACGCTTCGTTAGTTTATGTCACTCCTATTTTGGGCGGCTGGCTCGCCGACCGCCTGCTGGGCAATCGCGTCGCGGTGATTGCCGGCTCGGCGCTGATGACGCTGGGGCATATCGTGCTCGGCCTGAGTGCGGTCTCCGCCCAGTCGCTCTATCTGGCGCTGGCCATCATCATCTGCGGCTACGGCCTGTTCAAATCTAATATCAGCTGCCTGCTGGGCGAGCTGTATCCGGCGCAGGACTCGCGCCGCGAAGGGGGCTTCTCGCTGCTGTACGCCGCCGGCAACGTCGGTTCCATTTTGGCGCCGATCGCCTGCGGGTTGGCGGCCGAGCGCTATGGCTGGCACGTTGGCTTTGCGTTGGCCGGGATCGGCATGTTCGCCGGCCTGGCGATCTTCCTGCTCGGCGGGCGCCACTTCCGCCATACCCGCGGCGTGAATGCACCGCTGATGCGCGCCAAAAGCCTGGGTTTGCCGCACTGGGGTTGACTGTTGGCGGCGCTGCTGGCATCGCCGCTGTTCTTCACGCTGCTGTTTGTGCACGACTGGGCCGGCTATTTGCTCGGGCTGGTATGCGTGGCGGCGGTGGTGCTGGTGGCGCGCATTATGCTGCGTGCGGACGCCGGCCAGCGCCGGGGGCTGTTGCAGATCGTTGTGCTGATGCTGCTGGGCACGTTGTTCTGGGCTTTCGCCCAGCAGGGCGGCAGCTCCATCAGCCTGTTTATCGATCACTTCGTCGATCGGCGCTGGTTCGGCTGGACGGTGCCGACCGCGCTGTTCCAGTCGGTTAACGCCTGCGCGGTGATGCTGGGCGGCGTGGCGCTGGCATGGCTGGCGGGCGGCGACGGTACGGGCGATCGCACGCTGCGCATCTGGTGCAAGTTCGCCTTCGGTCTGCTGTTGATCGGCGTCGGCTTTACGCTGATGGCGCTCAATACGCGGTTGCATGGGCCGGGATCGATGGGGCTGATGATCGCCGGCCTGGCGGTGATGGGCTTCGCCGAACTGTTTATCGATCCGGTGGCGATGGCGCAGATCACCCGGCTGAATATACCCGGCGCCACCGGCGTGCTGACCGGTATCTATATGCTGGCGACCGGCTCGATCGCCAACTACCTGGCGGGCATTATCGCCAATCAGACCGCCGAGGATCATATCGAGGGAGCGGTGATGCAGGCGTATGGCCGCATTTTCGCTCAGATCGGCTGGGGAGCGGCCGGATGCGCGCTGGCGGTGATCGCGGTGCTGGGCGGCTGGTGGTTGCTGACGCGGCGCCAGGCCCGGACGGTTAATGCTTGATTGATGACGGTAGGCGGGGTTAACGTGCAGCTATGTAGAAGTGACAAAGCCTACCGATGAATACTGATCAATTAACGACGCGGGTGGCAGACCAGTTGGGCGCGCAGCAGCGGCTGCTGGTGGCGTTCAGCGGCGGCCTGGATTCCAGCGTACTGCTGCATGTGCTGGCGGCCTTGCGCCGCCAGCGTCCGGCGCTGCAGCTGCGTGCGCTGCACGTGCATCACGGCCTGAGCGCCTTTGCCGACCGCTGGGTTGAGCATTGCCGCAGCCGCTGTGCCGACTGGCAGATCCCGCTGACGGTGACGCACGTGCAGGTGGACGCCCGCCAGGGCGGTATCGAAGCGGCGGCGCGTGCAGCGCGCTATGCCGCCTTCAGCGCCGCGCTGACGGAGGGCGAAGCGCTGCTCACCGCTCAACACCTTGACGATCAAAGCGAAACCTTCCTGTTGGCGCTCAAGCGCGGCAGCGGGCCGGCGGGGCTGTCGGCGATGGCGGCGCGCGCGGCGTTGGGCGAGCACCTGCTGTTGCGGCCGCTGTTGGGCTGTTCGCGTCAGACGCTGGAAAGCTACGCGCAACGCCACGCCTTAACCTGGATCGATGACGACAGCAATCAGGACACGCGCTTCGATCGCAATTTCCTGCGGTTGCAGGTGCTGCCGCAGCTCAATCAACGCTGGCCGCACTTCGCCTCGGCGGTGTCGCGCAGCGCCGGCCTGTGCGCCGAGCAGGAGCAACTGCTGGACGAACTGCTGGCGGAACCGCTGCAAAGCCTGTTGGCGGCGGATCGCTCATTGGCGATTGACGGCCTGACAGACTGTTCGCCGGTGCGGCGCTTCGCCTTGCTGCGGCGCTGGATCGCATTGTTTAACGTCACTATGCCGGCGCGTGAGCAGCTTCAGCGCCTGTGGGAAGAGGTGGCGCTCAGCCGGGAGGATGCCGAACCGCAGCTGCAGCTCGGCGCCTATCAGATTCGCCGTTTCCGCGGCCGGTTGCACCTGTTGCCGCCGCTGGCGGCGCTGCGCGATGTGCATCTGCCCTGGCAGCCTGACCAGCCGCTGACATTGCCGGACGGGCTGGGGCAGTTGATTCCCGGTGAGGGCGAGCTGGTGCTGCGCGCACCGCAGCCATCGCAACAGGTCAGCGTTCGGTTCGGCGGCGTGCAGGGTGTGGTGCGCATCGTGGGGCGCGCCCATTCGCGGCCGATAAAAAAACTGTGGCAGGAGCTGGGTATTCCGCCCTGGCAGCGTGAACGCATCCCGTTGATTTATTATGATGAGCAGCTGATCGCCGCGCTGGGCGTATTCGTCTGTGAAGCGGGGCAGGTGCCGGAAGGCGAACGCCCGTGGCGGCTGCGCTGGGAAAAAAATCATAATAGCGAGGAGCAATGATGAAGTTTGTGGGGATCATGCTGTTGGCCACCGGCCTGTTCAGCCTGCCGGCGTTGGCGGCGGGGGATGCGGCCGCCGGCCAGGCGAAAGCCGCCGCCTGCGCGGCGTGCCACGGCGCGCAGGGCAAGGTGACGGTGCCGATGTACCCGAATCTGGCCGGGCAGAACGCCATGTACCTGCAGCACGCGCTGCAGGCGTATAAGAAAGGGGAGCGCAACGGCGGCCAGGCTGAGGTGATGAAGGCCTATGTGTCGGGGCTGTCGGATGACGATATCGCCGATCTGGCGGCCTTTTACGCCAGCCTGAAGCCTTAAATGACGAGGGCAGCCGTTGGGCTGCCCTGTTGGGATGGGGTTACCGCTGCTCAGTCCGACAGACTGACGACCACGGTACCGATTTCCGGATGACTGAAACTGCTGATATGGTCAAGGCGCAGGTCGCGCTGTTGGCCGTTCTGTTCGATGGTCAGATACTCAACGCGTTTCTTTTGCAGCAGGTCGATCGCCTTGGCCTCGATCACTTCTCCGTCGCGTAACTCCAGCTTCAGAATAAGTTTATGCTGACAGGCGAGTTCCAGGTTGTCGTAGTCATCGCAATTGATGGGTTGGTACTCATCATTCATCAACATAGTCGCTCACCAATAAGTTAGCGGCGGCAAAGGCCGCCTGTTCCCTAACGGAGGACGGTAGCGCGTCGTTCGCTGCGACATCGTCCAATGCCTTTAACGCACAAGCCAGCGCATCAGGCACGTAGCCAAGATCTCCACTGCCAATCTCGGCGTAAGTACGGCGTACTAACTCACAGTATTGTTGCACAGTTTCCTCCCTTAAGAACCTCTGCATCATCAAGACCGCTCTCGCGATGAGGCGCAGGCTCTCGGAGTTTTATCCTATCCTAGACGACTATAGCACAGCTGTTATGGAGTTATCAGCACCCTGGCACGCCTTTCGCACTGCCGCGGCCTGGCCGCGCTGGCGGGGTTTGGCCCTGATCAAGTACACTGTCGCCGGATAATAACGAGGTCACCCATGGCGCTGAAAGCAACCATTTATAAAGCCGCGGTCAATATTGCTGATATGGATCGTCACTTCTACCACGACGCCACGCTGACGCTGGCGCAACACCCGTCCGAAAACGAGCAGCGCATGATGCTGCGCCTGCTGGCCTGGATCTGCCATGCCGACGAACGGCTGGTGTTCACCAAAGGGCTGAGCGCCGACGACGAGCCGGAGATCTGGCAGCGCAACGACCACAATGGGCTGGAAATGTGGATCGAGATGGGATTGCCCGACGAGAAGCGCATTCGCAAGGCCTGCAACCAGTCGCCGCGCGTGGTGCTGTACGCTTACGGCGAGCGCGCCGCGCACGTATGGTGGCAGGGAATGCAGGGCAAGGTGGCCGGCCACAAGAACCTGAGCGTGCGTTTTCTCGACGACGAACAGCTGGCGCGCCTGACGGCATTGGCCAGCCGCACCATGACGCTGCAGGCGACGTTGCAAGAGGGAACTATTTGGCTGTCCGATGCTCAGAATAGTCTGGAAATCCAGTTTGCCGAGTGGCAGCAGGCACAGGTGTGACCGGTGCTTGAACTGTCAAGAAACGTAGCCATACCGGATAATGAGCTGGAATTGACGGCGATCCGCGCGCAGGGCGCGGGCGGCCAGCACGTGAACAAAACCTCAACGGCGATCCATTTGCGCTTTGACATCCGGGCATCCAGCCTGCCAGAGTATTATAAGGAACGGCTGCTGGCGCTGAATCATCATCTTATTACCGCTGATGGCGTGGTGATTATCAAGGCGCAAGAGTATCGCAGCCAGGAATTGAATCGCGAAGCGGCGTTGGCCAGGCTGGCCGAGCTGATTCGGCAGGCGATGGTGGTGGAAAAAACGCGCAAGGCGACCAAGCCCACGAAAGGGGCCAAACTGCGTCGCCTGGAAGGCAAGGCGCGTAAAGGCGCCACCAAGGCGCTGCGTGGCAAGGTTCGCACTTAGGAATACATGAACACAGTAGGAGAATAACTGTGAAAAAAATTACGGTAGCCCTGTTCCTCGCGGCAGGCGCACTCTCGTTGTTGGGATGCAACAATCATTATCAACCGAAGGAACAACCGCTGCAGCCGATGCCGCAGAGCTATCAAGGGGTGTTGCCTTGCGCCGATTGCGGCGGTCTGGATACGGCGCTGTTCCTGGATGAGGACGGCACCTTCGTGCTGCAGGAAACCTATCGCGGCACCAAAGACGGCGATCAGACCTTTGCCGATTACGGTAAATGGGCGCGCACGGCGGATAAACTGGTGCTGACCGACAGCAACGGCGAAAAACGCTACTTCCGCCCGGTGGGCAAGAGCCTGGAAATGCTGGATCGCAGCGGCGTGCCGATCGAGTCCAAGCTGAATTACCGCCTGGATCCGGTTGAGAAGCCGTTGCCTAAAACGCCGATGACGTTGAAAGGCAGCTACACCTATATGGCGGACGCGGCCGTCTTCAAGGACTGCGCTACCGGCAAAACCTTCCCGGTGGACAACAACATCGCGCTGGAGCAAGGTTACGCCAAAGCATATAAGGCCGCCGGCGAGCCGGTATTCCTGACGTTCAGCGCGCACTTCAGCGTGCAGCCGTCGATGGAGGAAGGTCTGACCGAAAAGGCGCTGGTGCCGGACGGTAAAATCGCGTTCGACCGCAGCAAGAACTGCAGCAGCAAATAAGCAATTTCGGATATATAAAAACCCGCCTGAGCGGGTTTTTTATTTTCTGGCGTTCGTCGCTTAGCGTTTGATCTGGCCCAGCAGGAAATCAACGATTTCGCCGGTTTTGATCATTTGCTTCTCGCCGACGCGGCGGTTCTTGTACTCGATCTCTTCGTTGTCGAGGTTGCGGTCACCGATAACGATAGAGTGCGGCACGCCGATCAGCTCCATATCCGCGAACATCACGCCCGGACGCTCTTTGCGGTCATCGAGGATCACGTCGATGCCGTGGGAGCGCAGGGTGTTGTACAGCTCTTCGGCCAGCGCCTGCACGCGGAACGACTTGTGCATGTTCATCGGCAGGATCGCTACCTGGAACGGCGCGATGGCGTCCGGCCAGATGATGCCGCGTTCGTCATGGTTCTGCTCGATGGCGGCGGCCACGACGCGCGTGACCCCGATGCCGTAGCAGCCCATGGTCAGCACCTGGTTACGGCCGTCTTCGCCCTGCACGGTCGCTTTCATCGCTTCCGAGTACTTGGTGCCGAGCTGGAAGATATGGCCCACTTCGATGCCGCGTTTGATCAGCAGCGTGCCCTGACCGTCCGGGCTGGCGTCGCCTTCCACCACGTTACGGATATCGGCCACCTGTGGCAGCGGCAAGTCGCGCTCCCAGTTGATGCCGAAGTAGTGTTTGCCGTCAACGTTGGCACCGGCGCCAAAGTCGCTCATCGCCGCTACGCTGCGGTCAGCAACCACCGGCATCGGCAGGTTGACCGGGCCGAGTGAACCCGGGCCGGCGCCGACGATGGCGCGAATTTCTTCTTCGGTGGCGAAGGTCAGCGGCGCGGCAACCTGCGCCAGCTTCTCGGCCTTGATTTCGTTCAGCTCGTGATCGCCGCGCACCAGCAGGGCAACCAGCTTGTGGCCGCTCTCTTCGGTGGCGCGCACCATCAGCGTCTTCACGGTTTTTTCCACCGGTAACTGGAACTGCTCGACCAGCTCAACGATGGTTTTGGCGTTTGGCGTATCCACCAGTCGCAATTCTTCGCCGGCCGCCGCGCGTGGAGCCGCCGGCGCGACCGCTTCCGCCAGCTCGATGTTGGCGGCGAAGTCGGAACCGGTGGAGAATACGATATCGTCTTCACCGCTGTCTGCCAGCACCTGGAATTCGTGCGAGGCGCTGCCGCCGATCGAGCCGGTATCGGCCTGCACCGGGCGGAAATCCAGGCCCATGCGGCTGAAGATTTTGCTGTACGCTTCGTACATCGCGTCGTAAGTCTCCTGCAGAGACTCCTGTGAGGTATGGAAGGAGTAGGCATCCTTCATCAGGAACTCACGGGAACGCATCACGCCGAAACGCGGGCGCACTTCATCGCGGAACTTGGTCTGGATCTGGAAGAAGTTCAGCGGCAGCTGTTTGTACGAGCTGATCTCGTTGCGGATCAGATCGGTGATCACTTCTTCGTGCGTCGGGCCCAGCACGAACGGACGGTCGCCGCGGTCGACAAAGCGCAGCAGCTCGGGGCCGTATTGCTCCCAACGGCCGCTTTCCTGCCACAGGTCGGCAGGCTGAACCACCGGCATAGACACTTCGATCGCATTAGCATTGTTCATTTCTTCGCGAACGATGTTTTCAACCTTTTTCAGAACGCGCAGGCCGGTCGGCAGCCAGGTGTAAAGACCGGAGGCCAGCTTGCGGATCATCCCGGCGCGCAGCATCAGCTGGTGGCTGATCACTTCGGCGTCGGCAGGTGTCTCCTTCAGAGTGGAGAGCAGATATTGGCTAGTACGCATGGTGTTTTGGTTCCGTTAGAACTGCAAATTGCATCGGGCTGCCAGAGTGGCGGCCAAAAGTGACAAAAGTGGTTTAGTTTACCAGCGCGAGCGGGTCGCCAAAAGAGAGGCGGCGGAATTTTAACGCGGGTCGAGCGCCAACACTTCGGTATGACCGTCCACGACGCGCCAGCGCACGTTGAAATCCAGCAGCCAGACGGCGTAATCCCGTTCGACGTCCTCTCCTTTACGATAGGCGGGACGGGGGTCTTGCGCCAGCACCTGGCTGATAAAACGCCTTAATTGCGGGTAACGCGCCTGATGTTGCTGCAGCTGCTGCTCGGCCTGCGGCGCGAAGCGCACCGGCATGTCGCCGGCGGGCGCGGCCTGGGCAAAGCCGGCGCGGGCCTGCGGCTGGCTCTCGGCGAACGGCAGATAAGGCTTGATGTCCACCACCGGGGTGCCGTCGACCAGATCGAGGCTGCCCAGCTCCAGCACCACGTCGCCGTTTTTTACCCGCACGCCTTTCAGTTCGATCAGGGACATGCCGAGCGGGTTGGGGCGGAAGGTGGAGCGGGTGGCGAACACGCCCATGCGGGCATTGCCGCCTAAACGCGGCGGGCGCACCGTCGGCCGCCAGCCGCCTTCCAGGGTTTGATGGAAAATGAACATCACCCACAGATGGCTGAAATCGCTGAGGCCGCGTACCGCCTCCGCCTGGTTGTAGGGCGGCAGCAGCAGCAGTTCGCCGCCACCGTCTTCGACCAGCCCCGGCTGGCGGGGAACGGCGAATTTTTCTTTATACGGCGAGCGGATCACGCCGATCTGCTCGAAAACGAATTCGGTCATTTGGACGAGACGTTAAGCGCCGAGCCCTGGCAGACGGCCTGCTGGTAACAACCGGCGACGCCGCTGACAATCTGGCAGTCGTGCAGCAGCACGGCGTTGGCCTTCATGTAAGACGCGCGGATTTGCATGCGCTTACGGGCGGTGGCCAGATTCGGTGGGGAGTCTTGTACGGTGGTTTGGCACGATTCGCCGGACACTTCACCCAGATCGCGGAACGGTTTACCCACGAGCTCTTCTGCACTTTTGTACAGTTTTACCGGAGCAGGGCGGGCGGCCGGCGTGGTCTTGGCCGGGCTGGTGGTGGTCGGCTTGCTGGTGCTGTTTGTTGAGGACGGCGCGATACGTTGCGATGAACATCCGGCCAGCGCGAGCGCTAACAAACAGAGAGGTAAAACACGCATTGAGATTCCTCTGCCTTAATGAAAGTGGCGCTATTGAAGCAATCTATGGCGGAAATAACAAGACGGGCCTTGGCCCGTCTTGCAATTATAGGAATAAAATTGGCGAATAAGCGCTTACCAGCCTTTCACCGCACCGCCGTTGAAGATTTTGTTGGCGGCGGCGTCGACTTCGTCAGACTGATAGGCCTGCACGAATTTCTTCACGTTTTCCGCATCTTTGTTATCTTCGCGCGCAACCAGCAGGTTGACGTAAGGCGAGTCTTTGTCTTCCACGAACAGACCGTCTTTCGCCGGCGTCAGGCCGATCTGGCTGGCGTAAGTGGTGTTGATTACCGCCAGCGCGATCTGCTGATCATCCAGGGAACGTGGCAGCTGAGGCGCTTCCAGCTCAACCAGCTTCAGGTTTTTCGGGTTCTCGGTCACGTCCAGCACGGTCGGCAGCAGGCCAACGCCGTCTTTCAGTTTGATCAGGCCGACTTTCTGCAGCAGCAGCAGCGAACGGCCCAGGTTGGTCGGATCGTTAGGCAGTGCGATCTGAGAGCCGTCTTTCAGTTCGTCCAGCGATTTGATTTTCTTGGAGTAACCGGCAATCGGGTAAACAAAGGTGCTGCCGACCGGCACCAGCTTGTAACCGCGATCTTTGATTTGCTGATCCAGGTATGGCTTGTGCTGGAAGGCGTTCAGATCGATATCGCCTTTGCTCAGCGCTTCGTTAGGCAACACGTAGTCGTTGAAGGTCACCAGCTCAACGTCCAGACCGTATTTCTCTTTCGCCACTTTCTGAGCGACTTCAGCTACTTGCTGCTCAGCGCCGACGATCACACCGACCTTGATGTGGTTTGGATTCTTTTCATCCTGGCCACAGCCCGCCAGAGCCAGAGTACCGATCAGTGCGCCAATTGCCGCGATGGATTTAAATTTTAACGACATATCCCTTCCTCATTAGACTCGCATTAACATGCTGTGAAACTATTTATGGGTAACGGCTTTGACGATGCGATCGCCGCAGAACTGGATCAGATAAACCAAAACTACCAGTAATACTAATACGGTATTCATCACTGTGGCGTTATAACCGATATAACCGTATTGGTAACCGATTTGGCCCAGACCACCGGCGCCGACCGCGCCGCCCATGGCGGAGTAGCCCACCAGGGTGATCAGCGTGATGGTTGCGGCGTTGACCAGGCCCGGCAGGGCTTCCGGCAGCAACACTTTCTTGATGATCTGCATCGGCGTGGCACCCATGGCGCGCGCCGCTTCCACCAGACCGGACGGGATCTCCAGCAGGGCGTTTTCCACCATGCGCGCGATGAACGGTGCGGCGCCAACGGTCAACGGCACGATGGCCGCCTGCAGACCGATAGAGGTGCCGACGATCATGCGGGTAAACGGAATCATCCAAACCAGCAGGATAATGAACGGGATGGAACGGAAGATGTTCACCAGCCCGGACAGGATTTTATACAGCGAGTTGTTGGCGATGATTTGCCCCGGGCGGGTGACATACAGCAGCACGCCGACCGGCAGGCCGAGCACGAAACCGAAGAAGCCGGAGACAAAGGTCATCATGACGGTTTCCCACACGCCACGCGCCATCAACCACATCATTGCCTCAGACATAACCCAGAACCTCTACTTTTACCTGATTTTCTTGCAGGAACTTAATCGTCGCCAGCGCGTCTTCGTCGCTGCCGTGCAGCTCCGCCAGCATCACGCCGAATTTCACGCCGCCGGCATAATCCATCTGGGCGCTGATAATGTTGTTGTTCACGTTGAAGCGGCGAGCGGCTTCAGACAGCAGCGGCGCATCGACCGACTGGCCGGTGAATTCCAGGCGCAGCAGCGGCTGGCGGTCGCCCTGACGTTCCGGCGACAGGCGTGCGGCGTAGTCGTCCGGGATATCCAGATGCAGCGTGGACTGAATGAACTGTTGGGCCAGCGGGGTTTTCGGGTGTGAGAACACTTCGCTGACGCTGTCTTTTTCGATCAGTTGCCCCTGGCTGATGACCGCGACCTGGTCGCAGATGCGTTTCACCACGTCCATTTCGTGGGTGATGAGCAGAATGGTCAGGCCCAGACGGCGGTTGATGTCTTTCAGCAGTTCCAGGATGGAACGGGTGGTGGCCGGATCCAACGCGCTGGTGGCTTCGTCGCACAGCAGCACTTTGGGATTGCTGGCCAGCGCACGGGCGATCGCCACGCGCTGTTTCTGGCCGCCGGACAGGTTGGCCGGGTAGGCGTCGTGCTTGTCCGCCAGGCCGACCAGCTCCAGCAGTTCGGTCACGCGCTTTTTGATCTCGGCGCGCGGCGTATTGTCCAGCTCCAGCGGCAGCGCCACGTTGCCGAACACCGTGCGGGAAGAGAGCAGGTTGAAGTGCTGGAAGATCATGCCGATTTGGCGACGGGCGCGCGTCAGTTCGCTTTCAGACAGCGAAGTCAGATCCTGACCATCGACCAGGACCTGGCCGGACGTTGGGCGCTCCAGCATGTTGGCGCAGCGGATCAGCGTGCTTTTGCCGGCACCGGAAGACCCGATAACGCCATAGATTTGCCCGGCAGGGACGTGAAGGGTCACGTCAGAGAGCGCGGTAATAGTGCGCGAACCCTGCTGGAACACTTTAGTGATGTTAGAAAGTTTAATCATATTCTTCTTATTTTAGCGTGGTTGCCCGTGGCTAGATAAAAGTAAACCTCGGCGTGGAACCAAGGTATGGATCAGATGTTAAGGCGTCTAGACGTCCAAGTCAACGGCCAACGACGTTCTCCGGCGTTCTCAGTGCGGGGTAAAACATGCGATACTGTCAGCGTATACAGGCCCTCAGGAGCAAAGCGGTGACACAAAGCGTTCCAGCAATTTTTCTCGATCGTGACGGTACGATTAACGTTGACCATGGCTATGTCCATGAAATCGACAACTTCCACTTTATTGACGGCGTGATTGACGCCTGTCGCGAACTCAAAAAGATGGGATTCGCGTTGGTGATGGTGACCAACCAGTCCGGCATTGCGCGCGGCAAGTTCAGCGAAGACCAGTTTATGTACCTGACCGAGTGGATGGACTGGTCGCTGGCCGATCGCGACGTCGACTTCGACGGCATCTATTTCTGCCCGCACCATCCGGAGGCAGTAATAGAAGAGTATCGTCAGGTGTGTGACTGCCGTAAACCGCAGCCGGGCATGCTGCTGCAAGCGCAGCAGGAATTGAACATCGATATGGCCGCTTCTTATATGGTGGGCGATAAACCGGAAGATATGCAGGCGGCGATCGCGGCCGGCGTTGGTACCAAGGTATTGGTGCGCACCGGCAAGCCGGTGACCGAGCAGGGCGAACAGCTGGCCGATTGGGTGCTAAATAGCCTGGCGGACCTGCCGGCAGCCATCAAAAAGCGGGTTTAATAGGCGTTACGAATGAATAGTGAGCGGTCAGATAAAAAATGCATATTATCGCTTGTCATTCTGAACCGGCTCCCTATAATGCGCCTCCATCGACACGGCGCAAGTGATTCACTTCACG